>CAVYAC010000075.1:0-8833 GCA_963766065.1 uncultured Verrucomicrobiae bacterium | reverse complement strand
TGTCGGCAACGGGGGCTTGGGGCCATTTCCACACCCGAATTGACCTGTGGACACAACAATCCGCCCCGGACGCCGAGGCGGCGATGGCCTTTGTCAACTCGCACACGACGAAGGACGACTTTGTGATTGTGCCGAAGCAAATTTATTGGCTGGCGCATTGCGACCGGCGCAGCATGCTGACGTTCTGCGCGCGATACGAGGGCGTGGACAACGATATGCCCGTGCCGGCCCACATTCCCCGCGAGTTGTTTTGGTTTCGACTGCCGCCTGGAGCAGGCGAAATACTTGGTGATGGAATATGGGGTGGAGCAGCGGATTCTTCCGGACGGACGGCAAGCACAGTTGCCAATCGGCATTGATGCGGTGTATACGTTGGGTCTGCGCGGTGTACGGGAGATTGTCCAGCGCACACAAGACGAGAAGTGGCCCGTCGTGTTTCATCAGGGCGCGTATCTGGTTTTGGCCAACCCGCAGTTGGTGAAGGAGACTCCGTAACATGGTGCAAAACGAACGAACGCTGGTCATTATTCCGACATACAACGAGAAGGAGAACATCCGTTCGGTGATCGAATTGGTGTTGGCACAGGCTCCCAGCCTCGATGTGCTGGTGGTGGATGATAACTCTCCGGATGGCACGGCGGGCATTGTCACGGAGATCGCCCGGGCCAATCCGCGGGTGCAGTTGCTGAGCCGCGCCGGCAAGTTCGGATTGGGCACGGCCTATATCGCGGGGTTCAAATGGGGCCTGTCGCGGGGCTATGCCTACCTGGTCGAGATGGACGCCGATTTCTCGCACGACCCGCGCGAGATCCCCAACATGCAAACGGCGATGGAGAATGCCGATCTCGTGCTGGGTTCGCGGTACATTGACGGCGTGCGCGTGGTGAACTGGCCACTGTCCCGTTTGTTCCTGAGCAAGGGCGCTTCTTACTACGTGCGAATCATCACGGGCTTGCCCGTGCACGATCCCACAGGCGGCTTCAAGTGCTTCCGTCGTAGCGTACTGGAAGCGATCGACCTCGACGCGGTCCGCAGCAACGGCTACGCTTTCCAAATCGAAATGACCTACGAGACGTGGATGAAAGGTTTCCGCGTTCGTGAGATACCGATTACGTTTACGGACCGGTACGCCGGCCAGTCCAAAATGTCAGGACACATTGTTCGAGAAGCCCTATGGATGGTCTGGGCCTTGGCGGTCAAACATGGATGTCAACGCACGCCCCGTGTTTCACGGAAGTCTGCTGGATGAACCGGGACGTTCCCGCACACGCATACGACAATCTCCGTAACCATGAGCGATTCCCCTGCGCCGATCGGGACGACGGAATCCGCGCGATCCATTCGACAGGCGCACCAGCGGTTCTTCAGTGCCCGCGACACGATCGCGTTCTTGCTGGCGAGCGTCGTAAGCTTTGCCGTGTATCTGTGCACGCTGGCCTCGGGTGTGACCTTGGAGAACTCGGGCGAGCTGCTGACCGCCTCGCATAGCCTTGGCGTACCGCATCCGCAGGGATACCCGGTGTGATAATTCTCGCCGCGATTTGGCAACGGGATAATTCCCTTCAACAACATCGCGTGGCGTGTCAACCTGATGTGCGCCCTCGTGGGGGCTCTGGCTGTCGGCTTGATGGCATTGCTCATCTCGAAGAGCGGACGCGTCATCGCGTCCCGGTGCGGATTCTTGCAAGGGAGGGAAACCGGTGCGGGGCGGAACTGGATCATCCTGGCAAGCTCGGTCTCGGCGGCATGGATGCTCGCATTTTCCCCGGCGATGTGGTCCCAATCGGTGGTCACGGAGGTGGGGACGCTGAACGTGTTCTTTCTCGTGGCGATCCTCGCTCTCCTTTACCGCTGGAGTTTCGAGCCGGAACGCCGGTGGCGGATTTATCTGGCGGGGTTCTTGTGGGGTGTCAGCCTCACAGATCACCAGACACTGGTGCTGCTGACAGTGGCGTTCCCGACATTCCTGTGGTTCGTCAACCGTAAGTTGGGTCGGGATGTATTGGCGCCGATTTTGGCGGTCATTGTATTGGCCGTGGTGAAAATGATCGTGTCACCCGGCAGCTTGTTCTGGCAGGGGGCGTTCGCAGCGGCCTTGGTCTTGGGGCATGGAGTCGGTGCCGCCGTGTGGCTGCGCTACTTGTGGAAACAGGGTCCCGGGCTGATGGGAATGTGGCGATGGGCGCTCGCGATCTATGCCGCTGTAATTCTCGGGATGGCTCTGTACGCCTATGTCCCCCTGTCATCCGCGACCAACCCGCCGATCAGCGGGGGTTACGGGCACGGCCTGATCGCCGTGGTTCATCAGGCCACGATCGGTCAGTGCGAAAAAGTTCATGCCGAACGCAGCCCGCTCCAATTCTGGGGTCAGATCAACATATTCTTTGACGATCTGAAATCGCAGTTCACCATCGTCTACGCGTTGATCGCGTTGCTGGCGATGTTGTTCTACCGGGATTTGGCCCGTGAAGACCGCCGCTGGTTGCTCTTTCTGCTGATCGCCTTTCTGTTTCTGGCACTGGATTTCATCTTTTTCTCGAACCCGAGCTTCGAACGACGAAAGCCATATCCCGAGCTTGTCAGTTTTCTGCCGTGCCACTGTTTGTACGCGCTGTGGATCGGCTACGGGTTGATTCTCGGATGCGGAAACCTCGTGTCGGAGAGGCCCTCACTGCGCGGAATGACGTTGCCACTGGCGGCCCTCGTCGCGGCGTTGCCACTGGCACCGGTCGCCCTCAACTGGGCCGGGTCCGACCAACACGCCCACGATTTCGGATACGAGTTCGGCTATCGAGTGTTCGAGCCCGGCGGTGGTTATCCCGACATGGACAAAGGAGCGATCCTGCTCGGGGGCACGGACCAGGGCCGATTCCTGCCGACGTACATGATCTTTGTCGAGAGTCAGGTCTCGCCATCCGCAAAAACTCGAATGGCGAAGTATCCCGGGAGCGATGTGTTCGACCGCCAAGATGTATCCATCATCACCCAAAACGCACTGGCCGACGGGCGCTACCTCAGAAACGTCCGCGATCATTATCGGGGCCGGTCGTCCCGATCCACGGAATCCGAAAACCTTGGGCGACCTTTCCGCCTGGGAACGCGCAGTGTTCGAGTTCGGATGGCGCCATCTGGGGCGCGACACAACCTATCCACAGGATCCGATTTGGTTGCCCAATGACGACGATGTTCAGGCCGCCATTCGTCAGTACCTCGACGAACTCCGAACGCGCCACCCTCTGCCCGGCGAGGAGGTGAAAATCGAAGGTGGCCGCGTCAACCTCCAAGGTGTCGCGAGCGTGATGGCGGTCAACAGTTACCTGGCGAAATCGCTCTTCGACCACAATAAAGACCGGCACACATTCTATGTGGAAGAAAGTTACACGATCCCCTGGATGTATCCGTACCTGGAGCCGTTCGGCCTCATTTTACGAATCAACAAGGATCCCATTCCGCAACTTACACCAAATATGATCGCCCGCGATCGTGCCTGGTGGGACGCGTTGTTCGAGGATCTTCACAACGATCCTCGGTTTCAACGCGACGAAGCCGCGAAGAGGACGTTCGCCAAACTGCGTTCGGCTTTCGGCGGACTGTATGCCTTCCGTCACATGGTTCCCGAGGCGGAGTACGCGTTTCGGCAGGCGATCGCGCTTTGTCCGGAAAGTCCTGATGCCAACTTCCGTCTCGCCCAACTCTATGTAGAATTGGGCCGATACGACGACGCGCTCGCTGTCCTGGAGGACGTTGCGAAACACGACCGGTACAACCCACGGATTCCCGACTTCATCGACACCGTCCGCACTCTCAAGCAACAGTCGAACCACCCAGGGCCGGACCACAACGTTGCCCGCCAAGAAAATCCGTAGCGGGTCGTGTACGAGCGCGCAGCGTAACACCGGCGGCTCGAAACAACACTGTCAGGTCAGGGCGTCTTGACGGTTTCACTCTGTGTCCCGCGATAGATCAGAATCCTCTTACTCCGGTTGGTGGTACTGCTTTGCAGTTTGCTCTTGATGAGAATCGTTGACTGGCTTCCCACAGTAGAAAGGAGAGCCACCATACCGGCAACCGCCAGTGCTACGAACGGGGCATTGTAGATAGCGGGATGCGCCTTCCATGAAAACAGGCCTACCCTCCACGAACGGGGCCGCGGTGGCTTCACGCGCACACGGAGGGAATCCAGCATCGCCTGAATACTCGCATTCGGTCGGAGAGCCAGGCTGCGCTTCAGAACAACGTAGGCATCCTCCATGTTCCCCTTTCGGTACAAGTCGCGGCCAAGTGACGCGAGCAACGCGGCATTGTACGGGTTCGGTTGCTGGCCGCCGATCGTATTGTACCACACCGCCTGCAGCGTCCAGAAGAACCCGACCGGATGCCACCATCCTCGAATCAACGTTCGCAGGTTGTACCAGAGGCTTCCCTTTGACCGACAGGCCGCACACAGGACGTGCACATGCGGAGTTCTTCGGGATGCCAGCACGAAGCTCGACACATCATAAAACACCGAGAGACGAAGACTCGGATCCTGAATGTGGCACCGATCGCAGAAGACTTCCCGAATCTCTTCCTCCGCTTGATCCGGTGACGGGCTCGACTCCGCCCAGGAAGTTGCCGACCCCTTCGGGGAGCGCAAGTCGGAATCGTAAATGGCTTTTCCGGTCGTATCCGACAATACCTCGTAAGCCGCGTTGACCTCCTGGATGATTCGGGTGGCTTCGGGCGATGGGTTCTTGTCGGGATGATAGGTTTTGCAGAGACCCCGGTACGCCTGCTTGATCTGGTTCGATGAAGCGGTGCGAGAAACTCCCAAGACCTTGTAGTAGTCTTTCACTTGACCCCAAACCTTCGCAACGACCGATCTTGCTGGGCAACTTATAGCAAGATCGATTGATGGATGCAATTCGAAAGGCTCGCATTTCGAATTGTCATGGCTTAGGTTGGGACCATGGGTGGGCTGCTTCAGGAGGAGAGTGGCTGAGCACACATGTTTGTTGGTCCCAGTTGTTACGAGCGACCGGTGGACGGCCTTCCATGCCATTCGCCGAAAGATCTTGTTTGAAGACCGCGGTCTTTTCGGGGTGTACGACCAGAACCATCCAGATGACCGCAAGGCGCAGAACCATCCGGTGATTCTTACGTGCGACGGCTTGCCAGTTGCGGCCATGAGGATTGACATTGTGCCCGAACAGGGTTTTGCCATTATGCGGACCGTGGCCGTAGCAACGGATAAACAGCGCCGGGGATATGGCCAAATCATGCTCTCGCTCGCAGAAAAATATGCCCTCCAAAATGGACGTACGGCCGCGGTCGTGTTTTCAGCAGATGACGCCGTCGGATTTTACGCCAAATGTGGTTACGAACTTCAAACGTGGGATCCGGACGGCTCTTTCGGACGAGGCCAGCAGATGAGAAAAGTGCTAACCACCCCGTTGAGTAAACTGCCAGCCGCTGGTGAGACCGGGCAGTCGCTCACTTTGAGACGGTAGGCGGAGGTTCAAAGCACAACGTTCGCCAATCGTCCAAAGCGGGAATTCCTCTTTCTGCTTTCCTCGCGGTTCCATCAGCGGTTTAATGGGGCTCGCACCCTTGACCGATGTGGAGGGAATGGAAAGGAAGGTGCGGTGATGGATAGGACTCAACACAAGCGTTTGGCCTTCATCGAAAGAGTCGGAAGCCTTTTGATTGCGGCAGGACTGGGCTATACATGGTTGCGAGGTTTTCACTACGCCATCCTGGCCGCATGGGCATTCATTTTCGTTGGCGCTGTTGCGAAGATCGTTGTTTCGGACCTTGCTCGCCGTGAGATGAAGCATTCGTGACAACATCCCGAGTTGAGACATGAGCACGTCGCCTAACGCGGGGCTGTAGTCAACACGGTTCGATGCCGGAATGAAACGAGTCGCGCAAATTCTTATCGCACCCTCTCCCGAGTCTGCCATGCAGCCGACGCCAGAGGTGCGCGCCATTCCCGGCAAGGGGCTGGTGGGAGATCGGTATTGTTCCGGTGACGGGACCTTTTCCCCGCATCCGCAGAAGCCCGACTACGAAATCACCTTCATCGAACGCGAAAAGATCGAGGCGTTCGCGCGCGACGCAGGCCTCGCGTTCACAGCATCGCTCGCGAGACGGAACATTGTGACGGAAGGGGTCGACCTGAATGAACTGGCGGGCAAGGAGTTCCATGTTGGGGAAGTCCGCATCCGAGGCATTCGCCTTTGTGAACCCTGCCATCATCTGGCCAAAGCTTCCTTTCCCGAAACCTTGAAAGGACTCGTCAATAAGGGTGGGTTACGAGCCCAAATCCTTTCGGAAGGCGTCATCCACGTGGGCGATTGCATTCGGGAAACGGAATGGATCAACGCGTCGCCGTGAAACGAACTTCTCGCCGTCCGATGTTCTCCCCTCGGCCAAAGATGCCAGGCATCTTGTAAGCTATAGGAATGTGTGACCGTGGACGTTTGTGACTCTGGAATCGGTGGTCGAGAAAGGAATTGAGCATGTCCAAGAAGAAGTGGTTAATCCTGATTGGCCTGGGAGTGGCGCTGTGTGTGGTGGCGCTCGTGTCGATCGCCTTTCTTGTCAGCGTTTTCCTGGTAGTGGGCGCGCCGCCGATCAACCCCTTGCTGCCGGTGTATACCATTGACCAGGGTGCGTCGGCACATCCCGGTTACCGGCGCACCACGGCCACGTCGGGGACAAACGTCTACGTCAGCGACTTTGAGGAACAGATGTTGCAGTTGCAAAACTACGATCCCAACCACGTCATCGGCCGCAGCCCATTTGGCGGAGGAAAGATTTGCTCGATCCCTGGACAGCCACCGACGGCGTATATCGCCGTGGATGAGGGCTCCGAGATGCCCGGCGTTCGCGGTGTTCCGCAACAGCCAACGGCCGCCGTTCGACTGGCGCCACGCCACGTTCCGGTCGATGGAGTATACCGCGCAAATCGGCCCGAGTGCGCACAAACGCACGACCGATCCGGCGCTGATCGAGGACGTCATCCATACCCTGCGGGATGGAACCTCGGTCACCTCGCCACCGCTCGCCGCCATTTCGGGCATCATCAGCAATCTCAATGGGGTCTGGCTGATCTGCGACCAGTTGCCGGGTCTGGCTTTTTGCCCAAATGTCTACAAGGAGCCGTCGGGACTGGCGTATTTGGTGGATAGCTTCGTAACGTTGAATGACTTCACAAACAAAGCGCTGCAAGTCCGCTGGATCCCCGCCAGTCCGCTGTTCAACCAATGGGTTCAAACACCGTGAGGAGCCGGGACCAGTGACTGCGCTGTGGACTAACCTTTGTGCTTTCCTCGCGATTCCAGTAAGGGTTTAATCAGGATTTGTACACCGGCGGGTGTGGAGGAGATTCTACATGAACATCTTAGCGATTGCTGGACCGGGCTCGAAATATCAAGCTCCAGGCGCACATTGGGCGGGTTTCTGGGCGGGCTTGTGGCACGGCATGATATGCCCCATCGCATTTATCGTGAGCTTGTTCACCCCCAACGTGCGCATTTACGAGACGCACAATTGCGGTTGACTCTACGACTTCGGTTTCATGATTGGCGCTTCCGGCTTTACGATAACAATCTCCCACCCCTAACGAAGCCGGTCGGGCGAATCAGACCTTCGCAGCCCGAGAGCCATCGCCGGAAATCCTAGCCCTTGTAATGCTGGAAGGCGCTGGCGAGCAGGATCAGTTCGGGATGCGCCGCCTGCAGTTTCGGCAGCACCAGGCGAATCTGGGAGCGGTAGACCGCCAGTTTTTCGGCCAGCGGCTTCAGATTGTCCACCTTGTCCCAGTGGAGCTTGTTCAGGTCCAGCACCAGCTTGCTCTTGCTCCGCGCCAGCGAATCATGGATGCGTTGCCCCAACGTTTCCGCCTGGGCGCCCGACAGGCCACCGCTCAACCGCAGCCAGACCTGTTTCTTGGCGTGTTGCAGTTCGACCTGGATCGACAGGTCGGGCATCGCGATCTTGTCCGGGATTTCTTCCCAGAGACGGAATTCGCTCCAGCGTTTCGCCGGCATGCGATACGCCGTGCGGATCATCTTGGGATGCTGGAACAGGTCGAATTTCAATGTCACCCACGTCCACAGCGCCGCCCCGACCGCGAGCACGGACTGAAATCGCTGGCTCAGCGTGGGACGACCGAGTTCGGCGCAAATCTGCCGCCTCAGGTCCCCAATCCAGCGCCGCACCGCGGCGTTGGGACCGAGTAACCGGCCGGCGAGGAAGATCGGGAGCGCGACGCGCAAATCGGCGGCGTAGTGCGCGGCCTTCCGGCGCAGGATCGGGTTCGGCGAGTTCTTGAGCGTCTGGTAGCCGAGGAACCGCGATTCGAGGACGCGGAAGATGCTCGGGCCAAGCCGTTGGAAATCCTCGTCAAAGCACCACTGCTGCAAGCGCTCGATCTCGGTCGGCGAGAGCGTCGGATGCTTCATCGTGGTGGTAAACCCGTCCGCCTGGTGGTAGAGCCGGTCGGGATGGTTAACGTACTCCTGGAGCATGAGGTTGTCGCGCACGACCCGGGCATTGAACGGCGTGCCGGGCACGGGACCGTAAATCAGGTATTGCCCGAGCGACGGCTTGAGTTTCATCAGCCCGTCCAGTTCCTGCGCAATCACTTCGGGTGTCTGGTAATCAAACCCGAGGATCATCGAACTCAGGATCGTGATGCCATGCGCGCGGAACTCGTTGAAAATGTCCTCCACGGGTCGGCCCTGTTGTTTGGCGTACCCCGACCGCGTGCCTTCGTAGCCGATCCAGAACCCGTCGATCCCCATTTCGAGGATCTCTTCGACGGTGTACTGGCTGAGGGCCTTGATGC
>CAVYAC010000074.1:0-57554 GCA_963766065.1 uncultured Verrucomicrobiae bacterium | reverse complement strand
GCGGCAGTCGAACCAAAACAACTCGCGGGGAATGTGGGCAGGCACGGGCATATCGTTGTCCACGCCCTCGTATCGCGCGCAGAACGTCAGCATGCTGCGCCGGTCGCAATGCGCCAGCCAATAAATTTGCTTCGGCACAATCACAAAGTCGTCCTTCGTCGTGTGCGAGTTGACAAAGGCCATCGCCGCCTCGGCGTCCGGGGCGGATTGTTGTGTCCACAGGTCAATTCGGGTGTGGGAATGGCCCCAAGCCCCCGTTGCCGACAACCAGGCAAACCCCGCCAACACGAGCACGGCAATGGTGCCCGCCGCCTCTTCACCGGATTTGACCGCCAGTCGTTTTGTCAACTCACCGGCCCATGCGGGGCACCACCAGGCAAAGCCGACGGCCATCAGCGGGAGAAAAATAGACACAGGGATAAAAAAACAGCGGCACATTGTTCAGCTTCTGGAACACGCCATACATCAACACCAGCAACCAAATGGGCATCCACAATCGCAAACGCCAATCCCGTGTTGGCAGGAACACAAACCCGATGGTCGCCACCGTGAGCCACCAATCATGCCCCGACCATGGCAACGGCGGGCCTTGCGTCGGCGTATGAAATCCCAGATTCCACACGTTCTCAACGAAGCGTTCCACCTCGCCGCCAAACGTCGGGCGGACCTCGTTGCTGGCCACGCTGGTCAGTCGCCCGACCTGTATCATCAACTGTCCCCAACCATGCGCCACGCTGTACCACAACACGAACAACCCGCCGTACGCCCCGGCCGCGATTGCCGCTACGGCAACGTCCCGCCAGGCGCGCGCCAGCTTCCAGTCACGTCCATTCACTACCGCCACCGTCACGACGACGGCCCCAATCAACGGATAGGTGAAATAATTCGTGGCCGTCGCCAACGAACAAAACAGCCCCGCCCCAATGGCGTCGCGGAGGCGCTTCTCCTGCACGTAGCGAATGAGAAATCCGACCGACGCCAGCGCCAACGTTCCGGCCATCGGATGAGAACGCACCCAACGAAAATTAGTGTTGGCCTCCGAATACGCCAGGAACGCCGCGGCACAAAGGAGTCCAAAGCGCTTGTCGCGCAGTCGCGTCCCGATCCAAAACAGGATGGCCCCCGCCGCCAGCGCCGTCACCGCCCCTACCGCACGCGCCACGACGATATCGTTGCCAAATACCCGCAGCAGCGTGCCGGTCACCACCATATAGAGCGGTGGATACGGATACGGAAATACAAAGTCGTCAACGATCGGGCCGACCCGCGGCGTCCCATGAATGAAGGTCCAACTTTTCTCCATCCACTCGCCTTCATCGCCGTACCAGTTCGGGTTTGTCCGCAGATTCGGCAGGAAGAGCGTGGCCCACGCCACCACCAATGCGATGGCAAAGACACGTTCCCACTTCGTTTCTAACGGTAATTTCATTGTCGGTTGATAATATAAACGCGCACCGGTCCGAAGTTCGTCCCCGTTCCGCCAAAACCCACCCGGCTGGCGTCGTAGCTGGTCCGATTGTCATCCACCACGAGCAGGATCGAATTCGTCGCCAATTGGTTCCCCGGCCCCTGTCCGAGCATCGTGGCAAGGAATGGCAGGTCCAACTGTGCTGGTTCCACGCGCTGCCACCGGTCCATTTGTAGCAATCGGTTCTCCTTGACAAATTCCCGGGCGTCTCCGCGCGCCGCGACATACTCCGCCGCTGCCTGCTTGAACCCGAGTCCCGATCCATACGTCCCCTGAGCCCCGCCGTACTGAACCAAATACCGGTTCACATCGAGCATGAACACAATGTTACCGACGATGAAGGCCGCGATTCCCACCAGCAGGATCTTTGGCGGGATAGCTCGTTGCGCGAGCGCCCCGAGAGCCACGAAATAGACGGGATACAGAATGACGTAGTACGATAGATATGTCCAGAGGCCGGCCACAAGATATACGGCGAGTGGGACCACAACCCACAGGATCAGTATCCACGCCCTCTTCGACTCTTCGTCCGCTGTCACCTGACGACGAAACAGGGTTTTCACGGATTTCAAAGCCCTCACGCCAAACCACACCAACGCGATGGAAAACGCCAGCTGTTGCAGCCCTGGCAACCAGTCTCCCAATGTGAGCGTGGCATCGAAATACCGGTTCTGTCCCGAGCCTTTGCTGGTCCAGATTCGATTTAAGTCAAATGCCTCGCTCGTGCTCAAGCCCAGTATGTCCTCGATTTCGCCGGCGTTCATGATGGCCAGCGCGTGACGCCACGCCTCGGTCGGCCGACGCGGAAATGGGTACCCGCTTTGCGGGTTGATCGTCATCCCTCGCGGGAGTTGCTCCCAATGGCGACTGCTGCCTTCTTCGGACATGCGCTTCCACTCGGCCCAACCGGTCTTCTGCTGCGCGATCACATACGGCAGCGCCAGCACGACCGCCAGCGCGACGCCGGCCACCGCAAATCGCCAATCGACCTTGGGGCGGAGTAGTACCACAACGGCGATGGCACTCGCCGCCAGCGCAAACCCACTGTAGTGAATCTGGATCACACACAGCGGCAGGCACAGCAGCCAGAAAATCGCCTTCGGGTTCTTGCCAAGGATCAGCGAGTGCGCCGCCCACATCGTCCCGGTGGCAAGCACCGGCACGAAATCCTGGGCCCAGATTTTTCGCGAATATACCACGGCCCACGGACCCGACGCGAACAGCGCCGCCGCCACCAGACCGCTCACAGAACCGTAGTACTTTCGCCCAATCCACCAGGTCGCGACCACCGCGCCCAGTCCCAGCACGGAAATCATGCCGCACACGATGGCGATGTTCGACGTCAGGAAAAACATGGGGATCAGCAGCCAGACGAACAACGGTGGATTCGATACCCCCACACTCGACATCAGACCGGATGTGGGCAATTTGCCACCTCGGACAAATTCCAAGGCCTGATTGGCCGCGAACGCCTCGTCGCTTTTGAACTCCAGCAATTCCGGGTGCTGAAATCGCAACCAAGCACCCACCGCAACGATAGTCGCCAGTACCAGCCATTCGATGGTTAACGGGAGCGGAACGGCGGACTTGTCGCGTGGCGCGTCGTTCATTGGGTCTTCGCTTTCAGTGACCAGACGACCTTCTGGGCACGATGGATTCGCAACAGTTCCATCCAGATTCTTACCGCACGGCGCAAGTTGTAGGGGATGCGCGTATCGGGATCGTGCACCCACTGTACTGCGACCTCGGCAATGCGGTATCCCTCGCGGGTCGCGACCACCACCATTTCAATGTCGAAGATGGCGGTGTCCGATGTGACCTGCGGGAACACTTTCTGCGCCACCACGTGCTTCATCGCCTTGAAGCCGCACTGGGTGTCGTGGATTCCATGAACGCACAACAACCGGGTCCCCACCCCAAACAATTTACCGGCCAGCGCGCGGTGCCATGCCTGCGGTTGTTCGACGCGGGCGCCCGGCATCGACCGGGAGCCAATCGCCATGTCGTATCCATCTACTTCCATTTTCTGGAGCAGTTTGTCCACTTCGGATATGGGCGTGCTCTGGTCGGCGTCAGTGAACAGAACGTACTCGCCCCGCGCGTCGAGCATACCGGCTTTCACGGCGCCGCCTTTGCCGCGATTCGGATTCAGGTCGATCAACCGCAACATCGGAAAGGTCTGGGACAGCTCGCGCGCGGCCTGCGCCGTGTGGTCCCGGCTGCCATCATTGACCACGACAATCTCGAATGGACGTGCCTTCGATTGCAAAAATTCGACCATTCCCGGCACGTACCGTTTGAGTCGCTCCTCCTCGTTGTACGCGGGTATGACGACCGAGAGGTACGGGCGGACTTCCATCGTCGGTTCAACCGGCCTTCCGCAACGCCCCCATTTCGCGGAGCTTGGCGAGCGCTTCGGCGGCGTAATCCTTCTCCAAGTTCTGGCGTCGGATCCACTCGATATAATTGCGCACGCTGTCGCGTGGCGTCCGGGTCGGCTGCCAGCCGAGTCGCTGGAGCTTCGTGATGTCTGAAACGCTGTGGCGCGTGTCGCCGACGCGATATTCGCCGCTCACGTTCGGCTCGATTTTCGCGCCCAGCGCTTCCGCCACGATGCCGGCAAATCCGACAACCGTGTAGCCGCGTCCGCCACCGACGTTGAATATCTGATAGTTCGCCTCGTCACTTTCCAGCACGAGCCGATTGGCCCGCGCCACATCGCCCACGTTGACGTAGTCCCGCAACTGCTGGCCATCCTCAAACACCGACGGTGGCTGTCCCTTCATCATCTGGAGGGTGAAAATGCGCAGCACACCCGAGTAGGCGTTGCGGAACGACTGATGCGGTCCCTGCACGATCGAGTACCGGACCGCCGTGCTGGGGATGCCATAGTTGCGACCCAGCGCGATGGCCATCAATTCCTGGGAGTATTTCGCGATGGAATACTGGTTCTTCGGGTTGGCGTGCGTCTCCAGCAGTGGCAACGGCTTGATAGGGCCGCCGCACTTCGGACAAATCGGCTCCCAGAGCCCTTTGGACAACCGTTGCGGTTCGCGACCATCCGGAAACACTTCGCCGTCCTTCGGGCACTGGTATCGGCCTTCCCCGTAGACGAACTGGCTGCTGGCCACGACCACCTTGCGCACCGGCAGCTTCTCCGCGACGATCAGTTCATAGAGCAAGGCCGTCCCGACCGAGTTCACGTGGAAGAACTGCGAAAAATTCGGCAATAAATCCTGATAGGCCGCCAGATGGATCACGACATCAATCCCGCGCAGTGCTTTCGACCAATCGTCGCGGTTGCGAACGTCCCCCGTGACGCGTTCGAACGTCCTCGGACAGCCAGTCGGGCCACGTCCCGTCGCCGATATGCACCGGCGGGGTCAAGTTGTCGAGCGCGCGCACGTCATAGCCAGTGCGCAACAGCTCCACCGCAGTATGCGATCCGATGAACCCCGCTCCGCCCGTAATCAGCGCTCGACCTTTGCTCATGCGCTCACCGGGAGTGCGTGGCCTTCAACTTCTCGTAAAGATAGCTCGTGATGATATGGTCAAGGATCATGTGGACGTCTTCCACCGGGCCATAGGCATCGGAGGGAACGACCAGCGACACATCCGCCATCTTGGAAAGTTTGCCACCGGTGAATCCCGTCAAACCGATCACCGTCATACCGATTTGCTTCGCCGCTTCGACGGCTGCGATGATATTCGGCGAGTTACCCGACGCCGATATCGCCACGAGAACGTCCCCGCGTTGCGCCAGATTCTTGAGTGGCTCGCTGAATATGTGGTTGAAGTCGGTATCGTTCGCCCAGGCGGTCATCAATGACACATTGTCGGTCAACGCGATTACGCGCAACCGCGGCCAGGGGGCGCCGCCCTTGTGGCCAAGCGTGCCTTTGCACAAATCGTTCATCATATGCGATGCGGTCGCCGCGCTGCCGCCGTTGCCGATGACAAAGATCTGCCGTCCCTCGTCCCGCGACTGTTCGATAGCACGGATGATCTCGTCGATGGGTTTGAGTGGAAGACGATCCAGCACGTCTTTCAATCCGCTGAGGTAATCTTTCGCAAAGTCGCTGGCTGTTTTCATGGATTAGTATCGTTGCAAATTCAACACGATCCGGCTCCCTCCCCGCTCCAGTCGGAACGGCATTTCGCGCAGGTTGGCCAACGCCTGCCGGACCGATTGGCGTTTGTCGCTGGGGACACACAGGAGAAAAAAACCGCCCCCGCCGGCCCCGGAAATCTTACCGCCAATGGCCCCGGCCCTTACCGCACGCTCGTAAATCTCGTCCAATTCGTCACTGCTAACCCCCTGCGCCAGCTTCCGCTTCGCCTCCCACCCCTGATGAAGAATGGCGCCGAGGCCGTCGATGTCGGCCAACTCCACCAGACGCCGCACCTGATGGGCCTGACGGGTCATCTGCTTCAGGACCTCAATCTTCCCGGCAATGTTGGACTTCTGTTGCGACAGAATGGAGGACGCCTGCCGGGTCTTACCCGTGTAGAACAACATGAGCATGTTGTCCAGATCCTCCAGCGCCGTCCGCGTCGTCTCAACCGATGAGACGGTCACCGCCGGCCCCGGCCCAAATTCGAAGCAGCGCAATCCGCCATAGGCGGCGATATACTGGTCCTGCACGCCAATGGGCTTGCCGAGAATCCGAATTTCGATGTCACACGCCTCGCGCGCCAGCCGTTCCGGCGTCGGAACGGCCCCGACATAGTGGTACAGGGCGTTGAGGACACCAACGGTCACGCTGCTGGATGACCCCAAACCCGACCCTTCCGCCGGGATGTCCGAAAGGAAGGAAATCTCGATGCCCTTGGTCACGCCGACCTTGCGCAGGGCCTCCCGCACCAGTTCGTGCTCGATCTGATCAATGGACTCGACAATCTCTTTCTTCGTCCAGTTGACGTAAATCTTGTCGTCAAACCGTTCCTTGGCAATGCAGTACACGTACTTGTCGATGGCCGTGCTGACCACGCATCCACCGTTCTTTTCATAGAAATCGGCAAAATCCGTCCCCCCGCCGGCAAGCGAGATGCGCAACGGTGTCTGGGTAATGATCACTTCAACGCTCCCTCTTCGAAATCACGCTGTGCTTTGGCCAATCGTTCCGGCGTTCCCACGTCCTGGATGTACGCCTTGGGCTCCATCGCGTACACCGGACGATGTTCGGCCAGCAACTTCGGAAATACGTCCCGTCCGAAATCACAGAACTGACCGGCTGGAATCACATCCAAAACTTGCGGCTCAAGCACCAAGATACCAGCACTGATTAGATTTGTCGAAATCTGTTTTCGGTCGGGTTTTTCGACAAATCCAAGCACCCGGCCGTTCGAATCCGTTTCCACCACCCCGCCTGTCCACGGTTCGGGTGAGGCGAACAAGGCTACCGTCGCCAAGGCCTGATGTGTACGATGAAACTCCAGCAATGGTCCGAAGTCCACCCGCACGAGATTGTCGCCGTAAAACACAATGAATGACCCGCCGCGCAGTTCCGGCTCCATTTTCTTCACCGCGCCGGCGGTGCCCAGCAATTCCGGTTCGAGCGAATAGGTAATGGATACGCCGAACTTGCCGCCGTCGCCAAAGTAATCAGTAATTCTCTCGGGAAGGTAGTGCAGATTGACGATGAACTCACGGATCCCCTGCCGCTTGAACAACTCCAGATGGTGCTCCAACAATGGTTTGCCGCCAATCGGCACCATTACCTTCGGCACATCCAGTCCCAGCGAGCGCAGCCGCGTGCCGAGGCCCGCGGCAAGGATGAATGCCTTCATGCCCGCTCGCGCCGCGGCGGAACCGGCGAATCACCCGTTCCCCCGCCCTTCTCCCTCAGGTACCGCGACAACAACGCCCACGCTTTCTGCATCGCCTTGGCACGATGGCTGATGCGGTTTTTCACCTCGAGCGAAAGTTCCGCAAACGTTTTTGTCTGGCCGTCCGCAAGGAAGAGCGGATCATATCCGAACCCGCCGCCGCCGCGCTCGGCTTCGAGGATCGTCCCGTTGCAGATTCCCTCGGCGCAATCGTACAACCCGTTCTCGTCCGCGATCGCCACCACACAGCGAAACCGCGCGGTGCGCTTCTCGTAGGCCACGCCTTCAAGCATCTTGAGCAGCTTCTTGTTGTTCTCGTGATACGTCGCATCGTCGCCGGCGAACCGCGCCGACAGTACCCCCGGCTCGCCCTTCAACACGTCCACTTCCAGCCCCGTGTCGTCGGCGAGGGTCAATTTTTTGGCCATCCGCGCCATCTGCACTGCTTTCTTGACCGCGTTGTCGCGAATTGTCGCGCCGTCCTCGACGACTCCGGGCAGATTGGGCACGTCCGCCAACGAGAGTACGTCGAGCTGCAAATCGTGCAGCATGGCGGTCAGTTCCTTGAGCTTGTCCCGGTTGCGCGACGCGAGAAGTAATTGCATGGCCGCGCATTATACCGACCGCCGCGAAAAAATGAAGGACAGAGTGTATGGCACGGGCTCGCCACCCTGGAGACACAGCAATCGTTGTCCCCGAGTATGACCTCGCTCATCGACAATCTGGGCTAGGGACGGGTATAGTCCGCCGCACGATATGCCAAGCCAGCTTCCGATTCTGTATCTCGTCTCGCTCTTTATGGACATGAGCGTGGCGGCGGTGATCTTCGCGATCAGCCGTCGGGCGGCCGAGCTGGGGGCGAGCGCGTCGGACCTCGGTTGGTTGGGGGCGGTGTGGATCGGCCTGTACGCGGCGCTGGCGCTGGTGACGGGGCGTGTGTCCGATCGGGTCGGCCGTCGGAAGCTCGCTTTCGCCGGATGTGTCATCGCGGCGCTCATGGCGCTGGCGTGTGCGCTAACCACGCGGATCGGTTTACTCCTGGTGTTCAGCGCCATGTTCGGCGCCGGCCTGTCGTGTTTCTGGCCGTCGATTATTGCGTGGCTTGGGGAAGGCCTCAGCGGCCACGCCCTTGCCGCGAGGTTGACGACCTTCGGTGTCGCATGGAACATCGGCTTGTTACTCGGTTACTGTCTTTCGGGTGTTGTTTTCGAGTATTCGCCCCGCCTTGTCTTCTACGCGTTGACCGGCGCGATTCTGCTGGTTGGGCTGTTGTTGCTGGTACCGGCACACCAAGCGTCAGCCACCCCGGCACGCACCACGTCACCGGACGAGCGCTTGGAAATTCCCAAGGGCCGCGGATTTCGCAAGACGGCGTGGCTGGCGAATTTCGCGACAAACTTTGCGCTTGCCGGCACCGCGGCACTGTTCCCGCAACTCGCGACGCATCTCGGGATCAGCCCGGACATCCACGGCGGCTTGCTCGCAGCGGGACGCGCGGCGGCGTTGGTGGCTTTCGTTGGATTGCAGTTCCTCATATTTTGGCGGACTCGGCTCTGGCCGCTGTGGATTGCGCAGCTGGGTTGCGCAGCCAGCATCGTCTGGATTGGTTTCGCCCACGCGACGTGGATGTTTGCCGCGGCGTGGATCATCGGCGGCGCGGTATCCGGGTATACGTACCAGGCGAGCATTTATTTCACACTGGAAGAAATGACCGAGAAGGGCAAAGGCAGCGGGTTCCATGAGGCCGTCGTCGGCAGCGGAATGTTCTTCGGGCCGATGCTGGCCGGCTGGGTCGGGAACGGCCACGGCCTGCGCGTTCCCTATTTCTTCTGTGCGGTCATGCAGGTCGCGCTCGTCGGGCTGCAAATGATGGTGGTGTGGACCCGGCGGCGTGTGACCGCTACTCTTTAATTTCTACCGGCTTGCCGCTGGCCGCGCTTTCGTAGATCGCGTCGAGCAATTCCATCACGACCAGTCCCTCCTCGCCAGTGGCGATATGCGGTTTGTCGTGCACGATGCTGTCGATGAAATGCTGGAACTGGTTCGGCACATCCGGCCCCGGCGGATGATGCAGTTTCATGTCGTAGTGGACGCCGTTGCGCTCGACGAAGAGTTCCGATTCAAACTTGTAACCTTCACCCACGTTGCGCTGCACGGCGCCGCCGAGCGTGCCGAACAACCGCGTCTCCATCAACTCCTGCTCGGCAATATGTGACGTCCACGATGCTTCGAGTTCCAGCGTCGCGCCGTTTTGGAATTTGATCAGCGCCACACCGAAATCCTCGACATCGAATTTCGCGCCCTGTTCTTCCGCGACGCGCGACCCGATGGCGTTGTAGGTGCTCGCCAGCACCCAGACCGGTTTCGGATACCCCATCAACCACAACGCAAGGTCGAGTCGATGCACACCGAGATCGATGATCGGTCCGCCACCGGAAAGTTCCTTCTGCCCGAACCAACCGCCGAATCCCGGTAGGAACCGCCGGCGGAGCCAGATCGTCCGCGCGAAATAGATGTCCCCGAGCGCGCCCGCATCGACCTGCGCCTTGAGCGCCCACGATTGCAGGTGAAAGCGATAGGAGAAATTGATCATCAACCGCCTTTTGGCGCTCTTCGCCGCGGCCAACATCTCGCGGGCTTCCGCGGCGTTCATCGCCATCGGTTTCTCACAGAGCACATGGCAACCGGCCTTCAGGGCCGCCAGCGTGAGCGGTTTGTGGAACTTGTTCGGGGTGCACACGCTCACGATATCGAGCTTCTCTTTCGCGAGCATCTCCTGCGCGTCGCGGTACCGATGGGGCACTTTGAACTCGTCGCCCGACACTTTCAGCCGCGTCTCATCGAGGTCGGTGATGGCCACGACCTCGGCGCCCGGATGCGACTGATAGCCGCGGATGTGCGACCGTCCGATGCCCAAACCGATGACGCCGCAGCGAAGTCTGGTCACTGTTGAACCCCGGCACGACCGAAATGCACGTTCTTCTTCTTGATCGACTCGATGGCCGGGGCATTCGGCGCTTTGTCGGTCGGCAGTGTCACGTTGCGGCGGGCCCAACGGCAGGCGTTGCCGATCACGCGGATGACATTCGCATCGTGATAGGTCGGATAGGCCTCGTGGCCAGGGCGGAAGTAGAACACGCGGCCATTGCCGCGTTCCCAGCAGCAGCCGCTGCGAAAAACTTCGCCGCCTTCGAACCACGAAATGAATACGAGTTTGTCCGGCTCGGGAATGTCGAAACGCTCACCGTACATCTCTTCATACGGCAATTCAAAATACTCACCAAATCCTTCGGTAATCGGGTGACCCGGTGCGATGTTCCACAGGCGCTCCGTCTCGTCGGCTTCGCGCCATTTCAGGGAACAGTTCGTCCCCATCAGCGCGCGAAAAATCTTCGAGTAATGTGCCGAATGCAGCACGATCAGACCCATGCCGGAAAGCACTTCTTGATGAACGCGCTTTACGATTTCGTCTTTCACATCGCCGTGGGCGACGTGGCCCCACCAAATCAGGACATCCGTTCCCTTCAACACGCTCTCGGTCAGTCCGTGCTCCGGCTCCTCCAGCGTCGCCGTCTTGCAGACGAAGTCTTTCGACGCGGACAACCCCTTGGCTATCGCGGTGTGCATGCCATCGGGATAAATCTTCTTGATCGCCTCGTTCTTGCGTTCGTGGCGAAATTCGTTCCAAATCGTGACGTTGATCTTTGCACTCATGATGGGTCGCTCATAACAAAACCACCGTTGCGACGCGAGAGATTTATGGTGTGCGGGTCACTCTGCGAGTACACGATCCCGCTACTATTACTCGTGGCGTTTGACGATGAGGGTGGCGTTGTGGCCGCCGAAGCCAAGCGAGTTATTCATGCAAGCGCGGACGGTCGTCTGGCGGGCCTTGTTGGGCACGTAGTCGAGATCACATTCGGGATCGGGATTCTCGTAATTGATGGTCGGCGGAATCATCCCATCGCGGATCGCCAGCGCGCAAACGGCAGTTTCCACCGCACCGGCGGCGCCAAGGAGATGGCCGGTCATGGATTTGGTGGAACTGACGGCGAGTTTTTTCGCATGAGCGCCGAATACCGTCTTGATCGCCTGGGTTTCACACTTGTCGCCCACCGGGGTCGAGGTGCCGTGGGCGTTGATGTAATCGATGTCTTCCGGGTTGAGCGCGGCGTGACGCAAGGCCATTGCCATGGACCGCGCGGCGCCTTCGCCTTCGGGCGCGGGCGCGCTCATGTGGTAGGCGTCGCCGGTGATCCCGTAGCCGGCCACCTCGGCATAAATCTTCGCGTGTCGCTTGCGCGCGTGTTCGAGCGCTTCGAGAATGCAGACGCCGGCGCCCTCGCCCATGACGAAGCCATCGCGCTGCGCGTCAAACGGACGGCTGGCGCGTTCGGGCTCGTCATTGCGCGTGCTCATCGCTTTCATGGCGCAAAAACCGGCATAGCCCATCTGGGTGATCGCCGCCTCGGTGCCCCCGGCGATCATGATGTCAGCATCGTTGTGCACAATCGCCCGCGCCGCTTCCCCGAGCGCATGGGTCGCGGTCGCACAGGCGGAGACGACCGCCAGGTTCGGGCCTTTCGCCCCCACCAACATCGACACGTAGCCGCTGGCCATGTTGACAATGAGCATGGGAATCATGAACGGCGAGACGCGACCCGGACCCTTTCGGATGAGGGTTCCCACCTGGTCTTCGATAGTCTCCATGCCGCCGATGCCAGAGCCGATCAGCACGCCAACGCGGTTGGGGTCTCCCTTCGCCACGTCGATTCCGGAATCCGCGATCGCCTTCTTGGCGGCCCCAATCGCATATTGCGTGAACCGATCCGTGCGGCGGGTTTCCTTGATCGGCATGAACTCCTCGGGCTTGAAATCCTTGACTTCACCGCCGATCTTGCAGTCGTAGGCTGTGGTGTCGAATCGGGTGACGGGCGCGATCCCGCTCTTGCCCGCGAGGAGATTCTGCCAAAACACCTCCAGCTCACTGCCAAGTGGCGTGAGGACTCCAATCCCTGTGATGACAACGCGTCGTTCGCTCATCGATTCCGAAAGCGGGGAAAAATTGGGGCATAAAGCGTGAAATTGCAACTCACTTTATGCCCCGCAATTTTTCGGCCCCGGTGTTGGCCCTGAGCATCGGGCCGGGCCGGGAGATAATTTTCTGGTTACTTGTCGCCGCGATCCTCGATGTACTTGACCACGTCGCCGACGGTCTGGAGCTTCTCGGCGTCTTCATCGGGGATTTCCGCGCCAAACTCCTCTTCAAATGCCATGACCAATTCCACCGTATCAAGGGAGTCTGCGCCCAAATCCTCGATGAACTTTGCCTCGGGTGTCACTTGATCGGGATTCACGCCGAGCTGTTCGACAATGATCTCCTTCACACGGTCTGCTACGGATTTATCTGCCATTTGCCTCTCCTCCTTCAAAAACCTTCGTTTCTTTATGCGAAAACTCGCTCGCTTGTCAAAGTTTTGTTTCGGCCGCTCTCGCACGGCCCGCAATCACATCGCCAGGCCGCCATCCACCGTGATGACCTGGCCCGTCACGTACGCCGCCAGGTCGCTCGCCAGAAACAGCACCACGTTGGCCACGTCCTCGGCCGCGCCCAAACGTCCCAGCGCAATCCGCGTCTTCAACATCTCCCGCGCCGGCTCTCCCAGCGCCTCCGTCATTTCGGTCACAATGAAACCCGGCGCCACGGCGTTGGCGGTGATGTTGCGCGACGCCAGTTCGCGGGCCACCGATTTCGTGAATCCGATGAGACCCGCTTTGGACGCGGCATAGTTAGATTGGCCCGCATTACCCGTCAAGCCTATAATTGATGTGATATTGATGATGCGGCCGCTGCGCTGCTTCAGCATCGCGCGGCTGAGGCTTTTGGTGAAATGGAATGCGCCTTTGAGGTTCGTGTCCAGCACCGTGTCCCACTCCTCGTCAGTCATGCGCAGGAGCAACTGGTCGCGGGTGACGCCCGCATTGTTGACGAGCACGTCCACGCGCCCGAATTCCCTCAGAATCTTCTCGCACGTCTCGGCTACCTGGGCGCCGTTGGCCACGTCCACCGTGTAGGCGGTCGCCTTGCCGCCGGCCTTGGCCACCTCGGACGCCGTGGCCTCGACGTTGGCCAGCGTCCTGCCGCACGCGGCAATCGTCGCGCCTTCGCCCGCCAACCGCAACGCGATCGCCTTGCCAATCCCCCGCCCCGCCCCCGTCACCACCGCCACTTTGTTTTCGAGCAGTCTCTGCATGATGCCGTCCTTCTTAACTGCGGGTGAGTGAGAATGTCAACCACGCAACTCCACGCCGCACCCGGCCCCCAGTGGCGTGGCCGTTCTATTCGTTCGCCTCTCCCCGCCGGGGGAGAGGCCGGCCCGCCGTCGTGTGCGGGGACGGGTGAGGGGGGTAATGCTTGAGTTCGTTTTCCGCCAAACAGGGTTCGTTTCGCCAAATCTTGAGCTCGTTTGCCGAAATCTTGGGTTCGTTTTTGGCTTCGTTTTTTAGAAACACAAGCCGGCGTGCACAGAATTGGGTTCGTTTTACAATTTTTACTTTTTTGGGGCCTTCCCCCTGTCCGATCTCGGGGTTCGGTCGAAAACAGCCCCAAACGAAGCCACTTTACACCCTATGGGATCCCCTTCGGCCGAATCTCACTAAAAGCGAACCGGTTGCCTCCGGATTGTAGGGCTGGATGCCCCGTCCGACGGGTGTATCCAGCCGTTCGTGTGCCGCAAAGTCGGCCCTATATCAAAGAACGAACCAACCGCGCGGACGGTAGCACGGTTTCGCGGTGGAGTCCAGAACGAACTATCGATTTAAAATAGCCACCCTAACCGACGCCCGTCACCGCCCCGCCCGGTCACCAAGAGCGGCGTCGTCAGCGTTCAATAGAGCTTGATTGCAACGCAAGACGATTATCCTCTCCCATAGACCCTCCTCGCGGAGGGTTTCATGGGGACATTTCTATCGAGTCCACAAGGGGACATTCTCACGGTGTCACGACACTGGCCCAGCGGTAGTGCCTTAATTTGAAATTCTTGGGCGGTTAGCCAAACATGCCAGCGGATTCCTGGTCAAGTGTGGTGACGATCTGAATGACCATTTTCTTGTGCTTCTTTAACAGTTTGTGATTCCTCACAAAATGCACCGCCACGCTCAACGCCTGCTGATCTGTGAGAACAGAATAGGACACCACTTGGAATGTGAACCCATTGACCACGACGTTTCTCGGATGCACGACATTCGGCATTTGCATTGTTTTCCTCCACCATTACTTGTGGTACACTGATGCCGTCACGTGGACGCGGCGAGATTCGGACTCGCATTTCTGGGGTGTAGAGCCGCAGCGACTTGTCCGGTTAGTCTACGCGCCCACGTGACGGCACCCGGTTTTCACAAGCTCATATTCCACAATTGGTCGCTTCTATTCCAGTCTTTGGGTTCACTTTTCTTTCAACTCGATCTCCATGCCAAGCTCGGTCGTTTCGATGATCGGATAGGATGTTCTGCAAGTGGCTACGTGACGAGAAGGGGATCGATACTGATGCGCTCCCAACGTATTTCCACGCATATGCCGATGGACGGGTAGTACAAGCGAAGTTGTATCCCAACGAAGTTTTGGCAGACTTCCGCGCATATTTCCACTCCACCTGGCTTCCCCAAAAGGCATACAAGTATTTCGAGGAGCGGGATACAAAGGCACTCATACATCTTCCCAAATTGCTTCCCCCGCCAGCACCCAAGCCGAAGCATATTTCAAATTAAGGCACTACCGGCCCAGCGATGTCATTGACGATGCGGGCGCAACTATGGTACTCTTTTTCAAGCACACCGCTGCGAACGGTGCGGCCCTCTGGGAATCGGCCATGAGGAACGTGTTAAACGAGAATGTGTTGGTGCTCAACCGCCTGTGGCAGGCGATCAACGTCTGCACGGTGGAGCGGGCCTTTATGCTCCTGTACATGGGCCACGCCGAGGTTGTCATCGAGGATCAGGGCGACTTCCAGACCTTCGATTTCCAGGAATGGCGCGAATTCAGCCAGGGACACCACGGCGAGGACGTTGTCCACACGGTGTCCTTCAAGATTCGCGTGCCGCGCGTGATTCTGCTGCTGTTTTTCGACCGGCTGCCGCACAAGGAAGTGAAGTTCACGCGCCACAACATTTTCGAGCGCGACCATAATATGTGCCAGTATTGCGGCAAACATTTCGACCGCCGCGAGTTGAACCTCGACCACGTCATCCCCCGCGACCGCGGTGGGACAACCACGTGGGAGAATATTGTGTGCGCCTGTATTCCCTGCAACACGCACAAAGCCAACCGCACGCCGACCGAGGCGGGCATGCACCTCATCAAGAAGCCGAAGCGTCCGAAGTGGCGTCCGTTCGTCAACGTCACCATCGCCACCGTCGCGCACGATAGCTGGAAGCACTTCCTCGACCTCGCCTACTGGAATGTCGAACTGGGCGAGGATGCGGGGTAGCAGAGGTGTTAGGTCTTCCTTTTTGACACTCCGTGGGACAAGCGCTAGCATCGACGTGTGTTGGTCAACGGGAGACTCTTGTGAAGAACTTGATCCGATTCGCCATTTATCTTTCCGCGTGTGTTTTTTGTCTGACGGGGCTGGCGCAGTCGCAGACCCTGCAATTCGCGGATCTTGGCGACTTCAAGTTGGACAATGGAGAGGTGATCCGTGATTGTCGGATTGGCTACCGGACATTGGGAACGCTCAACGCCGATAGATCCAACGTCCTTCTCTTTCCCACGTGGGCGTTGGGGACGACCGAACAACTTCTCTCCAACGTCGGCTCGAACAAACTGGCTGACAGCACGAAGTACTACGTCATCCTGGTTGACGCGCTCGGCAATGGTGTCTCGTCGTCGCCCTCGAACAGCAAGGTGCAGCCGCGCATGACTTTTCCGAGATTTACCATCCGCGACATGGTCAACACCCAACACGAACTTCTGACGAAGGTGCTGCACATCAATCACGTGAAGGCGGTGCTGGGGATTTCCATGGGCGGGATGCAGACTTTCCAGTGGATGGTGTCGTATCCCGATTTCATGGACAAGGCGATCCCGCTGATGGGGTCGCCGCGGGCCAGCCCGTACGACATTGTCTTTTTGCGCGCGCAACTGCGGGCGATCACGACCGATCCCGATTGGGAGGGTGGCAATTACACCAATAATCCCGCGCGCGTCGCCGAGGCGGAATTCCTCGCCCTGATTCTGACCACGCCGGATGAGTTCAATCGTAATCACACGCGTGAACAGGTGGCCGCGGAACTGGATCGGGCGATACACGCCAGGGGATTCGATTCGAATGACAAGATCCGACAGCTCCAGGCGATCATGGCGCTGAATGTGGCTGCGCCGTTTGACGGATCGATCGAACGCGCGGCGGACGCGGTAAAAGCACGGGCATTCGTCGTCGTCGCCACGAAAGATCGCGCGGTGGTTCCGCGACCGGCGCTGGACTTCGGGCATCTGCTCCATGCGAAGACGTTGGAATTGGAAAGCGACTGCGGGCACATCTCCAATGGCTGTGAAGCGCAAATCGTCAATGCGGCGGTGGCTGAGTTTCTTGAGCAGTGAACGTGATCGCGGTCGCCTTGCTATAGCCGATCACGCGCTTGATATTTGACGCTCTGCTTTGCATTTTGACACTTGTGCGACGCGGGGATAGCGTTGCCGTTATGCAGCCCACTCACACCCGCTTTCCCGCATTCCCAGCTGTCGTGAACATTCAGATGGAGAAGTAAGCCATGCGCATTGTAGAAATCCGCGAGAAGACGGTCTCGATCGCCTCGGCGATCACGAATGCGTACATCGATTTCTCCAAGATGACCTGTTCGGTGGTCGCGTTGATCACCGACGTCGAGCGCGATGGGAAACGAGTGATCGGATACGGCTTCAACTCGAACGGGCGGTATGGGCAGGGACAGTTGATGCGGAATCGCTTCTTCCCCCGGTTGCAGGCGGCTGATCCGAATTCACTGGCGGATGAAACCGGCGCGAACCTCGATCCGTTCCGCATCTGGGCCACGCTCATGAAGAATGAGAAGCCAGGCGGTCACGGCGAACGGTCCGTCGCGGTCGGCACGATCGACATGGCGGTGTGGGACGCTGTGGCGAAAATCGCCGGCAAACCGTTGTACCGGCTGCTGGCCGATCGTTATCGCGGTGGCAAGGCCGACTCGAAGGTCTTCGTCTACGCCGCAGGCGGTTATTATTATCCCGGCAAAGACATGACCGCGCTGAAGAAGGAAATGCAGGGCTATCGCGACCTTGGCTATCAGGTCGTGAAGATGAAGATCGGCGGCGTGCCGCTCGAGGAAGACATCCGGCGTATCGAAGCCGTGCTCGAAGTGGTCGGTGAGGGGAAGTTCCTGGCGGTCAACGCGAATGGCCGGTTCGATCTGGACACGGCGATCGCCTACGGCGAGGCCATGAAACCGTACGGCTTGTTTTGGTACGAAGAAGCAGGCGACCCGCTGGACTACGCATTGCAGGCCGAACTCTCGAAGCATTACCCGTTGCCGATGGCGACGGGAGAGAATTTGTTTTCGCACCAGGACGCCCGCAATCTGCTCCGCTACGGCGGGATGAATCCCGAACGCGACTGGCTGCAGTTCGATTGCGCGCTGTCGTATGGCCTGGTCGAATACCTGCGCACGCTGGATATGTTGAAGGCGCACGGCTGGTCAACTCGCCGAGTGGTACCGCACGGTGGACATCAGATGTCACTCAACATTGCCGCGGGCCTGCATCTCGGCGGCAATGAGTCATATCCAGGCGTGTTTCAGCCGTTTGGCGGGTTTGCCGACAGCATCGCAGTCGAAGACGGGTATGTGGGTCTGCCGGACGCGCCGGGCGTGGGTTTTGAGACGAAATCGAATCTGTTTGCATTCATGAAATCCCTGAGCGACTGAAGCGACTGCGAATGGCGCGCATGCAGAACACCAACAGCCGAGCCGTCGCGTTATTCAAGAATCTGTTTTTCCAGGTCGTCCTCGGTGTGCTGATTGGAGTCCTCATCGGCGTCTTGAAGCCGGCGTGGGGCGAATCGCTCAAGCCACTCGGCGACGGCTTCATCAATCTCATTAAAATGCTGCTCGCGCCGATCATCTTCGGCACGATCGTCACCGGCATCGCCAAGATGGGCAGCCTGAAGGAAGTGGGCCGCGTTGGCGTCAAAGCGCTGGTATACTTCGAGATCGTATCGACCTTGGCGCTCATCATCGGGCTCGTCGTTGTAAATATGCTCAAGCCCGGCGTAGGGATGAATATCGACGCGGCCACTCTCGATGCCGGTTCCGTGGCCACCTACACCTCCACCGCCAAATCGCAAAGCATCGTCGGCTTTCTGCTCGACATCATCCCGTCGAGCGTGGGCGACGTCTTTATCCGAGGGAACATGCTGCCGGTGATTTTGTTTTCCGTGTTGTTTGGATTGGCGCTCGCGCAGCTTCCCGACCGTGGGAAAGTGATCGTCGCGGTGATCGATTCGGTGTTGCACGGGTTGTTCGGCATTGTGCGGATGATCATGTATCTCGCGCCGTTGGCGGCGCTGGGTGCGATGGCCTTCACGGTAGGAAGATACGGCCTCGGATCATTGGCACCGCTCGGTTGGCTGATCGCGGGCGTGTATCTCACGAGCCTGATTTTTATCGTCTTCGTCCTGGGCCCGATTGCCCGCGCCAACCGGGTCTCCTTGTGGAAGTTTCTCCGCTACATCAAGGACGAGTTGGTGATTGTGTTCGCTACGTCCTCGACCGAGGCAGTGTTACCACAGATGATGACCAAGCTCGAAGACCTCGGCTGCGCGAAGCCGGTGGTCGGCATGGTCCTCCCGACCGGCTACACGTTCAATGCCGACGGCACATCGATTTACCTGACGATGGCGGCCGTTTTCGTAGCACAGGCAACCAACACGCACTTGTCGCTTGGGGATCAACTCTTGGTTCTGGGAGTGCTCGTGCTCACATCCAAAGGCTCGGCCGGCGTTGCCGGGGCTGGTTTTGTGACGTTGGCCGCGACACTGGCGTCGATGGACAAGATTCCCGTGGCCGGCATGGCCCTGCTGCTGGGGGTCGATCGATTCATCAATCAGGCCCGGGCCGTGACGAACCTCATCGGCAACGGGGTTGCGACCATTGTGGTGGCGCGCTGGGAAAATGCGTTTGATCAGAAACAGGCGGATGCAGTGCTCAACGGACAGGAGGAATTGAAATGAAGAAGCTGGTTCTCATTCTCGCGGTGATGGCAGCGGCCCGTGTGGCGGGCGCCCAGGAAACCCGAACGGAAGTGACCAAGGCAACCACGCCCGCTGACGATTCCAAGCCGAACAGCGATGCGGTGCCGGACGTTTATGCGATCAGCGGGCAGTTCGACCATATCCTGATTTTGCGGTTCAAGTATCAGACCGACCTGTTGACGGGACTGGAAAGCATGGTGAAGCAGCAAAAGATCAAGAATGCCGTGATCCTGTCCGCGATCGGTTCCGTACGCGGGTATCATGTTCACTCGGTCAGCAATCGGACGTTTCCCACCAAAGACACGTATGTAAAGGACCCGACGGCTCCCGCGGACCTCGTGAGCATGAACGGGTACATCATTGATGGCCGGGTCCACGCGCATCTCACGTTGTCGAATCCCGACAAGGCGTTCGGAGGTCATTTGGAACGCGGCACCGAAGTGTTCACGTTCGCCGTAGTGACGGTCGGCGTATTGAAGGATGGGATTGATTTGAGCCGGGTCGATGACAAGACGTACCGCTAGGCGTACGAAAGCGGGAAAGCCTTGCTTCGCGGGGTAGGGGCGCTTCATCGTTAGCGGTGTTGCGCTTTGACACCTTTGCGGTTCGGGGATAGTATTTCACTCGTGGCTTCGAAGCTGGATCAACTCAAGGCGGTGCTGCGCTCGGGTGGACGCACGCTGGTGGCGTACTCGGGTGGGGTGGACAGCGTATTGCTGGCGAAGGTGGCGCATGACGCGCTGGGCGGCGACGCGCTGGCCGTAATTGCGGATTCGCCGAGCCTGCCCCGGCGCGAGTTGGAAGAAGCGCTGGAAATCGGGAAGCAGTTCGGTTTCCCCGTGCGCGTGATCAAGACCAACGAGATGGCCGACGCGAATTACACCAGCAATCCGTCGAACCGCTGCTATTTTTGCAAGAGCGAGTTGTTTGAGAAACTGTCGGAGACGGCGCGGGGTGAGTGTTGGCAGACGATTGTCTATGGCGAGAACGCCAGTGACGCGGGCGATTTTCGGCCGGGCGCCGTGGCGGCCGGGGAATACCGGGTGCGCGCGCCATTGAAGGAAGTGGGGATGACGAAGCAGGAGATTCGGGATCTATCGACGCAGTTAGGCCTGCCGACAGCTGGCAAACCGCAAATGGCCTGTCTGTCGTCGCGGATCCCGTACGGAGAGCCGGTGACGGACGAGGCGCTCCAAATGATCGAGGCGGCGGAGAACATTTTGCGCGATGCGGGGTTTTATGAAGTGCGCGTTCGCCACCACAAGAACGTGGCGCGTATCGAAGTGGGTGCGGACGAATTTCCGCGGTTTCTGGAAGGGGAAGTGCGCGAGCCCGTGACCCGCGCCCTGAAGAAAATCGGCTATGCGTATGTCACGTTGGATCTGCAAGGCTATCGGCGTGGCAGCGCGAACGAAGTCGTCGCCAAACCAAAGGAGGACTGAGTGATGAGAATCAACGTTGTCGCCATGGGGATCGGGGTCGCCGGCGCGGTCATGTTGCTGGCGGGTTGCGGTCGGGACGAGAAATTGCAGGAGACACAGCAACAGTTGACGACCGCGACCAACGAGCTCGCGGCCGCGCGGGCTGAAGCCGTCGAGGTCAAGACGCAGATGCAGGTGAAAGTCGATGAACTGCAGCAGGATATTTCGAAGTTGACCCAGGAGAAGGCCGATACCGAAAAGCAGATGGACTCGCTGAAGGCCGACCTGGAGCACAAACTGACGGAGCAACGGTCGAAGGTCCACTCCCTCGAAACGGACAAGGCGAACCTGACGACGGAGTTGGAGTCCCTGAACAACCAGATTGCGGACGTCAATCAGAAGCTGGCGGACTTGACGAAGACGCACGCGCAGACAGTCTCGCATCTACAGGCGATGCGCGAGGAATACGTCAAGCTGACAACGGAAAAGGCCGTACTCGAAGCCAGGTTGCATGATTTGCGGGCGCTGAAGGAACAGATCAGCGTGGTAAAGCTGGAACTGCATCGGAAAAAGGTTGAGGAACTTCAGCGCCTCGATCGCGCGGAGTTCGCCATGGGCAACCACGGGTATTTGCTGAAAGAAGGTTCGTGGTCCGTCGCACGCACGCCGGGCAATTATCCGCTGAATCAGGATCTGTACCGCGTGCAATGACCGACAAACCGCAAAAGCTGCGTATCGCCAACCGCGATTTCAACTCGCGCCTGATTCTGGGCACGGGCAAGTTCGCTTCGGGGGAGATCATGGCGTTGGCCCTCGAAGCGAGCGGCGCGGAACTGGTGACCGTGGCGTTGCGGCGCGCGGACTTGTCCGGCCAGCACGACAAGTTCGCGAATATCCTGACGTTCCTCGATGCGAAGAAATACGTGTTGTTGCCGAACACCAGCGGCGCGCGCAACGCCGAGGAAGCCTGCCGGCTCGCGCGCTTGGGCCGGGAGGCGACAGGTTCGGCCTGGCTGAAACTCGAAATCCACCCCGATCCACACTACTTGTTGCCGGACGGGGTGGAGACGTTGAAGGCGGCGGGGGTCCTGGTGAACGAAGGCTTCACGGTGCTGCCCTACATCAATGCCGACCCCGTCCTCGCCAAGCGACTCGAAGACGCGGGTTGCGCAACAGTGATGCCGCTCGGTTCGCCCATCGGCAGCGCCCGTGGCATCGAAACGCGGGCGAGCATCGAGATCATTATCGAGCAAGCGATGGTGCCCGTCGTGGTCGATGCGGGGCTGGGGGCTCCGTCGCATGCCGCCGAAGCCATGGAAATGGGCGCTGATGCTGTCCTGGTAAATACGGCGATTGCGGTCGCCAGCGATCCCGAACGGATGGCGGAAGCGTTCAAGTCCGCCGTAGCGGCGGGCCGCGCCGCCTACGAGATTGGCCTCGCCGTGAAGCGCAAGGAAGCAGACGCCACGAGTCCGTTGACGGGGTTTCTGAATGAGCCATGAGTTTCGCCTCTGAGTGTAACAGCCTTGCGCTGGCCGAGCTGTCGTCCTTTGCCCAGACTGCGACGTTGACTGACGTGGAAGCGGCGCTGGCGCGGAACGAGTCCGGCGGGAAACAGCTTTCGCTGGCCGATTTTGCCGCCTTGATTTCGCCGGTCGCGTCCCAACCGGCGTACCTCGAAGCGATGGCGCGGCGATCGCACGAGTTGACTGTGAAACATTTCGGGCGGGTGATGCGGTTTTTTGCGCCGCTGTATCTCAGCAATGAATGCATCAATGTCTGCAAGTACTGCGGTTTCTCGCGCGACAACCCGATTCTGCGGGTGACGCTTTCGCTGGACCAGGTGGTGACGGAAGCGCGGTATTTGCGCGAGCAGGGCTTTCGTCACATTCTGCTCGTGGCCGGGGAGCATCCGCATTTTGTCTCGGACAATTATCTGCGCGATTGCGTGGCGCGGTTGCATTCCGAATGGCCGAGCATTTCGCTGGAGGTCGGTCCGCTGGAGACCGAGCAGTATAGGCCGATTGTGCAGGCGGGCGGCGAAGGCCTCGTGGTGTATCAGGAAACGTATGACCGAGGGGTGTATGACGCCATGCACGTCAGCGGGCCGAAAAGGGATTTCAATTGGCGGGTGGAAACTGCCGAGCGCGCATATGCGGCTGGTTTCAAGCGACTCGGTATCGGGGCGCTCCTCGGTTTGGCTCCGTGGCGCAACGAGGCCATCGCATTGGCCGCGCATGCGAAGTACTTGCTGAAGAAATGTTGGATGGCGCAATTGACCATCAGTGCGCCGCGGCTGAGGCCGGCGGCGGCGAATTTGAGCCATTGGTAAACATGCGCGACCGCGAGTTGGTGCAGTTTGTCTGTGCGCTGCGGATCGCGTTTCCCGAGGTCGGTTTGGTGTTGAGCACACGCGAGTCGGCGAAGTTGCGCGATCACCTGATCCCACTCGGGATCACCATGATGAGCGCCGGCAGCCACACGGAACCAGGCGGGTACACAGGGCAGGGCCGGGAGACGCTGCACCTGACCAAGGGTGGGCGGATAGTGAAGCCAGACTTGCCGATGATCCAATCGGAGGGGGAACACGCCACCGTGCAATTCCAGATTGCCGACGAGCGTTCACCAGCCGAGGTGGCGGCGCGGTTGCAACAACTGAAATATGAGCCGGTTTGGAAGGATTGGGAGGGTGCCTTGAATGAAGCCTGATCCCATCACGATAACCGCGAATGGGAAGCTGGAACATCTGGATTCCGCCTGTTCCGTGGCGGAATTTATTGAGGCGCATGGGTGGAAGACGACACAGGTTGTTGTCGAACGAAATGGAAATATTGTGGCCCGCAACAACTTACACGCGCAGCTGCTGACAGATGGCGACAGCCTCGAAGTGATCGTGCCAGTGGCAGGCGGTTAGAGTTTTTGGATTTGATTTCCGTGATCCGCGCTAACGGTTATCAAATTCCTCCCCAGCCACCTCGGTGACGTGATACCAAATTGCGTCTGTAGTATTCTCTCTATCAACGGCTTGCTTCTTTACGACCCGGACAACGGGACGCTTCTGATTCCAATAATCGTTACTGGTGACCTCAAGCAATGCCTTATTAATTCGCAGGCTAACTACTTCCAGCATGCCAAGTTCCGAAGAATGACGATCTCCCCATTTGACCTCATCGGTAAGAGTCTTCAACTCGTTCCGACCCTCTCTCGTGCTTTGATCCAGTATCTCGACCTTTAAGACATAGAGGTCTTTCGCCGTATTCAATGGCTTAATAATCAGAGAGATACGGCTATAATTCCAGTCCTTGTCTGAATAGTTTAGCAATGCCGCGTTCACTTTTTCCACAAGTTCTGGTTCGTAGGCACTTCCCGTGTATCTGTCTTCTGGCTTTTCGGTTGTGTTCGGGGTGTTGGTCATGGTCATGCAAAAAACTAGTTGCAATCTAATCGGACAAACTATAATCTATGGCCGAGATAGTATAAACAGTATTTTGAAGATTCAGGAGCTTGCACGTTCTTCAGAGGGGTTCCCCACCCCCACCTCCTTGGCGTGCAACTCCTGAATCTCATTTTTATGCGTTTCGCTCATAGGTTTTCCCTACCAGACACGTCGAGGGACCGCGATCATTTATCGCCAGGGACAAAAATGCACACGCTCACACTTCAGAGAAACCCGTGAGTAATCCACGGCAGCCGATCACCGCGCTGTCGTGGTACGTCAGGTACATTCTTGTACTTCGGAGCCTGGGTGACGAGACATTTGCACGAGGCGGTCTCGGCTTGGTTCTGCCGATTCTCTTTTTGCAGAGGTACAGCGAGCACTGGCCGTCCCGGGTTCCGCAGGCTCGCAACGTCCCGCGTGCCCATGGGGAGTCGCCGAAGAGTTTGCGACGCGTACGACTACTCCTCGACGGCTGAATTTGCTCCGCCGTTTCCGTCCCGCTTTCAAGCTTGCGTTTGCCATCCCGTTCACCTACAAGCTTGACCCAGAGTAGTGAAAAGCAGCCGATTCTCAACTGCGAATTCTATCCCGGAGGACAAACTGTATGGGCCAGATTTTCGGCGACATCACCAAAACGATTGGGCGCACCCCGCTGGTGCGACTCAACCGCGTCACGGCGGGTCTCGACGCTGAGATCGCCGTCAAGTGTGAGTTCTTCAACCCGCTCAGTTCGGTCAAAGACCGAATCGGCGTGGCGATGATTGAAGCGGCCGAGCGGGACAGACAGATCGGCAAAGAATCCACCATCATTGAGCCAACCTCGGGCAATACGGGCATCGCGCTGGCATTTGTTTGCGCCGCGAAGGGGTATCGATTGATCCTGACGATGCCGGACACCATGAGCGTCGAGCGCCGCGTGCTCTTGCGGATGCTCGGAGCCGATCTGGTTCTCACGCCCGGCGCGGAAGGAATGCCCGGGGCGATTCGCAAGGCGGAACAATTGCTCAAGGAGATCAAGGGCTCGTTCATGCCACAACAATTCAACAACCCGGCCAACCCGGAAGTCCACCGTCGCACGACCGCCGTCGAAATCTGGGACGACACCAATGGTCGCGTTGACGCCTTTGTGGCGGGAGTGGGCACGGGCGGCACGATCACGGGCGTCGGCGAAGCAATCAAGTCCAAGAAGCCGGGCGTTCAAGGCCATCGCGGTCGAGCCGGCGGATTCTCCCGTGATCGGCGGTGGCAAGCCCGGGCCGCATAAAATCCAGGGCATTGGTGCGGGCTTTATTCCCAAAAACCTCAACACCTCGATTCTCGACGAAGTCATCACCGTCTCCAACGACGACGCGTTCGCGGTGGCGCGTCGGCTCGCGAAAGAAGAGGGAATCCTCTGTGGGATTTCGTCCGGCGCCAACGTGTGGTCGGCCATTCAATATGCCCGGCGACCGGAAAACAGAGGCAAACTCATTGTCACCGTGGCGGCGTCCACGGGCGAACGCTACCTCAGCACCCCACTCGCCGCGGAAGCGCGTGCCGAAGTCGTTCGAAGCACGTAATCCCCCCAAAAATAGCCAATGATGAAGACCGCTCTCCTTTTTGCCGGGCAGGGCAGCCAGAGCGTCGGGATGGGGCGCGACCTTTGCGACAAGCAGGACGTTTGCCGTCAACTGTTCGCGCGCGCCAATACCGTTCTCGGCCGCGACCTCCAGACGATCTGTTTCGAGGGGCCCGAGGATGTGCTGACGAAGACCGACACCGCGCAACCGGCGATTTTTCTCACAAGCCTCGCCTGTCTCGAAGCATTGAAATCCCTCGTCCCGGAGCTTCCATTCGACGCCACCGCCGGTTTGTCCCTCGGCGAATTCACCGCGCTGACCGCGGCGGGGGCCGTAAGCTTCGATGACGGTTTGCGGATGGTGCAGATGCGGGGACGTTTCATGCAGGAAGCCTGCGATTCGACCAACGGGGGCATGGCGTCCATCCTGAATCTGGACGATGCCATACTGGCCGAAGTCTGCCGCGATGTGGATGTCGATATTGCCAATATCAATTGTCCCGGCCAGACCGTCATTTCCGGCGACAAGGACAAGATTACCAAAGCGGTCGAACTTGCCAAAGCGCGCGGCGCAAAACGGGCCATCCCGCTGGTCGTCGCGGGCGCGTACCACTCGCGATTGATGGAAGGTGCCAAGGTCAAGGTGGCCAATGCCCTCGCAAGGCTCCCGATGCAACTCCCGAGGGTTCCCGTTGTTTCCAATGTCACCGCGCGCCCGGCGGGCGGCGTCGCCGAGATCAAAGACCTGCTGGTGCGTCAGGTAACGTCGCCGGTTCGCTGGAGCGAATCCATGCAATGGCTCGTCTCCCAGGGGTTCACCCGCTTCATCGAACTCGGCCTCGGTAACGTCCTCAGCGGCTTGATGAAGCGCATCAGCAAGGACGTTGAAATGCTCTCCGTCAGCGACGGGGCGACATTGGAAGCAACGGCGGCCAAGTTGCGCGCATAAGCTCGGCGTTGGCTCAGATCAATCGGACCGTGCCGGTTGTGGGGCAATTTGCCTCACAGTCGGGACTGGCGGTCGGCACCGGTCGTAATTAGAATGGCGCCATGTCCAGGCAAAGCCGGTTTGTCATACTGTTCCTGATCACCGCCAGCGGGCTCGCGCTGCGGTACGTGTGTTTACAGTGGGGCCAGGGGTATCGATACGCCGCCATTGGCGACGAGATCCAAGCCTACCGTTTCGCGCTGGATTACCGGGACGGCCAACCGCAAGCACAGTACCTCGGCCAACCGAATTTCCGGGGCGGCAAGGTGCCGGGGCCCCTGTGGGCGATGCTCTGGCAGGCGGGCTTGAAGCTCACGGGCAATCCCTACGGTGTCATGATCTTGATTCTGTTGCTCAATACGGCCGCCATCCCTCTCGTGTACCTCCTCGCGCGACAACTGATTGGTGAGACCGCAGCCGCTTGGGGGGCGCTGTTTTTTGCCACTTCACCGTGGGCGGTCCACTTCTCGCTAGGGGCGACAAATCCCCTGATGATGGCGTTCTTCGGCGCGGTGTTGTACCTCGCGCTGTGGCACGTGACGACTCACGAAACATCTCCTCACATCTTCTGGGTGTGCGCGATCCTGGCCATGATGCCGCAATTCCACATGGTGTCGGTTTTTCTTCTACCAGGGGTGATTGTCGTGTTGCTTCTGGCCGCGCCCCGACTCCATCGCGGTTGGCTGACCGCCGGCCTGTTGGTTGGCGCGGCCATGTACCTGCCCTATCTTCTCGGCGAAGCGCACAATCATTGGAGCAATACCCGCAACCTGCTCCACGGCGACAGCCGCGGCCCCAGTCCGGGCGCGTGGAAGGTCTTGACCATGCCCTTCACGATTCTGTCCAATTTCATCAGCAGTTGGTTCGGCAAAAACCTCGCGGACTACAAGGCCTTCGGTGACGCCGTTTTTGGTTCGTTTATCGTCCTGATAATCTTCAATCTGATTTCAATTGGCTTGGGAGTTTTCTCCGTCGTCGCGTTTGCGATCACCGTATTCCGCGCGCTTCGCCGCCAATCTTTTTTGGCCAGGGTGGCGTTCCATGAGTCGCCGGCGAAGATTTTCCTCGCCCTTCTGTTGGGCGGGCCGCTGTTTCTGTTTCTTTTCACCAGTCATGATTTCAGCAGTCGGTACCTCGCCGTGCTATCGCCCCTGTTGCTCCTGCCGCCCGCGTGGTTGGTTTTCAGTCCGGCCCCGAGGCCGCTGGCGGAAACCATTGTACGCGGCGATTGTCGCCACGATTGTGCTCAACATTATCCTCACCCTGCTCTTCTACTACTGTCAGGGTCGGCGGATCGAAGCGGGGGACACGTTCGTTCCCAGTTTCCGCAAAATGGAGTCCGTTCGCCGACTCCTCGAAACTGACGGCGGAATCAACCATCGCCTGCAACTCGATGTCTCGGCGTTCCCCCGCTCCACCGCTGAGTCCACGGCATTCGGCGTGCACACATTCGATAAGTATCTCCGGTTGTTGAACGAACACACCGCGGACGTATCGCCACGGCAACCAGTGAAAGTGTACCAGGTCCTGCCGTTCGAAAGCGGATCGACGATAACCACCAACGCGGTTTTTGCGGGAAACGGTATCGTTATTGTCGCGAAGGATTCGTCATAAGGATTTCGCTCGGGGCCTCCTTCCATGTCCAGACCACAGCTTTGCCAAGCCAGTGGAATGGGAACATCGCCCGCCTCTCATCTGTTCCCGTGTCTTTCTGCTCGACATCGCCCGAGCTTTTCTCAATAACGGGCGGGAACCCAACTCAAACTTCAGGACATTTATGAATCGCAAGGTGACTGTCTTCGGCGCGGGATTTGTCGGCTCGACCACCGCGCAACGTATCGCGGAAAAACAACTCGCCGACGTCATGATGGTCGACATCATCGAAGGCATGCCCCAAGGCAAGGCATTGGACATGATGGAGTCGGCCTGCCTCGAAGGATTCGACGCCAAGATCACGGGCGCGAACGATCCCGGCGCGTGCACCGGCAGCGATCTCATCGTCGTCACCAGCGGCATTGCCCGCAAACCCGGCATGAGCCGCGATGATTTGCTCAAGACCAATGCGGGGATCGTCGGCAGTGTGTGCGACGCCATCAAGAAGAACGCCCCGAACGCGACAGTGATCATCGTCAGCAATCCCCTCGATGTGATGACCTATCTCGCCGGCGTGAAACTCGGTTTCCCGAAGAACAAGGTCATTGGCATGGCGGGCGTGCTCGATAGCGCGCGGTTCCGCTGTTTCATTGCGATGGAACTGGGCGTCTCGATGCGCGACGTGGACGCGATGGTCCTCGGCGGGCACGGTGACGACATGGTTCCCCTCGTCCGGTACGCGACGGTTGCAGGCATCAAGGTCGAAGACCTCATCGCGAAAGACAAACTCGATGCGTTCGTCACCCGCACCCGCAACGGCGGCGCGGAAATCGTGGCGCTGCTGAAAACAGGTTCGGCGTACTACGCGCCGTCGGCGTCGGTTGTCGAAATGGTCGCCTCCATCTTGAATGATGAGAAACGCGTGCTACCTTGTGCCGCGTGGTGCACCGGCCAGTACGGCGTGAAGGATATGTTCGTCGGCGTACCATGCGTGCTCGGCAAGAACGGCGTCGAGAAGATCGTCGAGTTGAAGCTGAGCAACGACGAACTCGCGCAGTTGAAAGCGTCCGCCGACCACGTGCTGGAAAACGTGAAGCGATTGAATTTGTAGTTTGCTTGGTGTAGAGGCCGCCGCCTCGGCGGTGTTGTGTTATGCGCCCGAGACGGGTGCCGCTACACCAGTTTGGGACAGGACAAGTTATTCGAGACAGCGCTGGGGTCTCCGCTGATACCCCCTATCAGACGGAGGCAAGAGGTTTTTTAGGCCCTTTTTCAAAAGAGGAGAGTGACCCAGAAGTTTGATGGCGGGTTGACAACGTCCAACGCTTTCGAGCGGCCATGCACGATGACAAATGCTTACCCGGGAGCCGCCAGTGCTCGGTCAGGAGCGCGAAGCAGTGCCCTGGTTGGGGTTGAGGAAGACACGTAATATGCTCCGCGAGCGTGTTTACGCCGCGCCCACAGCGGCCTTGCGTGTAAAACGAGACGCTTGTAAGCTGCGAAAAGCAATGGTGTCTTCGCGAACAGCCTACGAACTGAGCGCGTCACAGGCGATGACACCGAAATCCGTCGTGTCCTTGTTTTGGCGTTTGGTCAAGCGATACTGGTAATTTCACTGGCACCTGCCAGATCCATGTCCGAGTGGAGCATCGGTCTTCGGAAGCCGTCACCAATTTGAGATTTGCTGAATGATTGAGCAAATTCCCAGATCCTGATGGCGGCATACGGCGGGAAGTGGCGCCATAAGGCGGGCTTTTGTTTGCACCGTGTTTGCACGGATGCGGCTCCCCTTCCCTCCGATCTCGCTGGTGACCCACTAATTCACAGCGCTTCTTCTTCCCCGCCTTCAACTTTGCCCACCGCGCCCGTTGCGCCGCGGCGATGCGCGCCGGCCCCCCTTTGGTGAACTTCGGTTTGCGCCGCGTCGTGGTTTGGTTGGACTTGATTCGACCGCTCTCGCCGATATTGGTGGGTGTCTATGGACGGTTCCTGAGAATCGCGTGGTCCCAAAGCGCCGCTTGCAGGAATCCACCGCGCAGATTAGCCACGTTTTCAAAGCCGCGCCCATGTAACAAACAAGCGGCGAGATAGCCTCGTTGGCCTTTCTGGCAATACGTCACGATACGTTGATCGCGTGGCAGTTCGTCCAAGCGGTCGCGCAGTTGCGTTAAGGGAATGTTCACCGCATTTGCCAGCCGGCCAAAATCCGTCAATTCATCTGGGTCGCGAACATCAAGCAGGAAATCGCCGTTCGGATGCCACGTCTCCGGCGCGACCGTCGCAACATCACCACGCGCGATGTGTCCCGCCACAAACCCCGCAATGTTTACCGGATCGTTGGCCGCGCCGAACGGCGGTGAATACGCGAGGTCGAGGTTCTCCAAATCGAACACGCTCATTTTGCCGGCGATGGCCGTCGCCAGTACGTCCACCCGTTTGTCGATGCCGTTCTCGCCAAGCACCTGCGCTCCGAGGAGCCGTCCGGTGCCCTCCTCCGCAATCAACTTGATTAGCACCGTCGTCGCCCCCGGGTAATAATGCGCGTGGCTATTGTCGCGCGTGAGACTGGTGAAGACACTGAATCCGGCCTTGGCAGCCTGCGCACTGTTGATACCCGTGAAACCGACCGTCATGTTCAGCACGCGCACAATGGACGTGCCAAGCGCACCCGGATAGGTCGTTCGCGACCGGCCGCATTCGCTCCGGCGATGCGTCCCTGCCGATTGGCCGGGCCCGCCAACGCAATCCGTGCTCGCGCACCAGTGAGAGCGTGCATCGTCTCCGCCGCGTCTCCCACAGCGTAAATGTTCGGGTCGGACGACTCCATGCGGCCGTTGGTCTTGACGCCACCCGTCACGCCGATTTCCAGCCCGGCCGCCCGCGCCAGTTCCACTTCGGCTTTCACGCCCACGCTGAGTAGGATCAAGTCAGCCGGCAGCTTGCTCCCATCGGCAAATTCCACGCCTTCCGGGGTGAATGCCGCTGCCGCTGCCCCGAGTTTGAAATCGAAATCCGGTTTCCGGATGTTGTCCTGCAAATAGCGGGCCATGTCACGATCCAACAACGGTAGGATTTGCGGATTCAGTTCCACGATGTTTACGTGCAGGCCGCGACGGTGGAACGCCTCGGCCATCTCCAGCCCGATAAACCCCCCGCCGATCACCACCGCGCGCTGCGGCTTGCTCTCGTTCACGAATGCCGCAATGCGGTCCATGTCCGGAATGTCGCGCAACGTAAATACGTGGGGTAACTCGACACCGGGGATGGGTGGGACAATCGGTTTCGCGCCCTGGCTGAGAATCAACTTGTCATAGGGCACATCGCGCTCGCTGGCATCCGGGGCCTTGACCCGCACCGTCCTCGCCACGCGGTTGATCGACAAGACTTCATGGTTCACATGCGCCTGCACGCGCGACCGTGCCCAAAACGTTTCGGGCGTCATGACGATCAGCTTCTCCCGACCGTCAATCTCGCCGGCGATGTAATACGGCAGACCGCAATTCGCGAAGGAAATATACGGGCCGCGTTCAAAGACCTGGATTTTCGCGGTTTCATCCACACGACGGGCCTTGGCGGCGGCAGAAGCGCCTCCGGCAACGCCACCGATGATGATGATTCGACGGGGAGTATTCATGGTTCAAACCCAAAAATCATTACTTCACTTCACAACCGCAGTTTGAAGAACAGCTGGCTTGATGATTCCACGGCATCTTGGCGAGGAGCAACGCCAGCCCGCAGGTGCCGGTGAGCCCGGCGAACAACAGACCGCAACCCGTAATGAGCGGGATGATGGCAAACCGCACATTCACCCCGAGTGCCAGCGCCGCACCCACAGCTGACAAAAGGCCCACGGTAATCTGCACTTGACGCATCAGCGGCAACACCTTGCTCTCGCCGCGTTCCACCGGCAGCCCGGCTTCGATCCATGCCTCGATTCCACCTTGGACAGGTACGGAGCCCTCAAAACCCGCTCGACGGAGTTTCTCAATGGCTTTCGCCGCCCGGGATCCCGACTGGCAAATGACATACAGCGGTGCGTCGCATGTCTCCCGATTCCTCAGGAACGCCGTCGCGTCGAGCTTGTCGAGCGGCAGCAGACGGGCCCCCGACACGTGGACCGCGCCGTGTTCGGCAGGGGTACGCACATCGAGCAGTTCGACGGGGAGGCCTTCGGTTATCCGCCGATGAAGTTCCCGCGGGGTTATGGCCGTTTTGGAGTGGACAATCGGTGCGTTCATGGTATAATTATATAACCATATAGTTATATGTCAACGGAAAAGAAAACGCGTCTTCTCACCGCGGAGGAGTTGGAACGGATTGCCGGCCGGTTCAAAATACTGGGGGAGCCGATGCGACTGAGGATTCTGCAGGCTGTTTGCAAGGAACCCCGCAGCGTGAACGAGATCGTGGTGGCTGTCGGGTCCACTCAGGCCAATGTCTCCAAGCATCTCGCGTTACTGCGCGCCGCCGGCGTTCTGGCCCGTCGTAAAAACGGTCAGTGTGTGTACTACGCCGTGAAAGACAAACTGGCCGTGAAGCTGTGCGAACTCATGCATGCCCAACTCGACGGGTAGAGAGTCTGTCCGCTAAACAGCCTGGAGGGTGCCCGGTCTGAAGTCCCACTCTCTGGGATCAAACTCGTTACGCGGCTTGCGCTGGCCGCATCTGACATGACCCGGCCCACCCTGACGGCGTGAACTGCCTGATCTCGGTGATCTTCGCAGAGGGGAGGCGCGTGAACAAATCTTTGAGGTAATCAAACGGATTGAGGCCATGCCGCCTACAATTACCCAGCAGGGTGTAGATCACCGCACTCCGCTCTCCAGCATCGGGATGCCCGAAAAAATAGAACGCTCTTTTTTTAAACGCGCTAGGCCGAATCGTATTCTCGATCAAGTTGTTGTCTATTTCCAAAGCCCCGTCCTCCACAAACCGCATCAACGCTTCCCAGCGTTTCAGCGTATAGTCAATGGCTTGGCCCAGCAGACCTTGCGGTAAGGTGCGTCCCCGTACCAACTCCATCACCCGCCGCAGCCGTGCCAAGTCGGGACGACTCTGCCATGTGCGGATGGCCGCACGTAATTGCGGGCCAGCGTTCTTCTCCCGCAACTCCTTCTCCACCGCATACAGCAGTCCGATCTGCCGCACAAACCATGTGGCCAATTTGCTTTCAGTCAATGTCTCGTGAAAACCACGTCTCGCATGAGCCCAACATCCGATGTGGCTGATAGGCCCCGTCAGCGCAGGCGCAGCCGCGCGAACAGCCAGACCTTGAACCAATCCAGCGCCAGGAAATACAGCACCGCGGCGGTGGCAACGCCGGCCAGCAGCGCCGGGCGGATGGCGGGCACGTGCCAGCCCGACAGCGCGATCACCGCCGTCACGCCCAAGCCAAAGAGCGTGCTCCCGAGCATTTCGCGGCTGGGGAGCGAGGTCCAGCAGTGGTGGCGCTCGCGCAATAGATACACGCCCGCCTGAGAACGTCAGAATCAACGTCGCAAAGGTCAGTGTTTGCAGATGCGCCGGGTCCAGGACCAAGATGTAGTTTGCCAGCAGAAAAACTCCTAGGCTGAAAATCAGTTTGCACAAGGCGATCACGGTGCTGGCCGTCACAACGCCGCGGGTCTGCCATTGATTGGGCCGCGCCGACACGCTCATGCGATCCGTGGTAAGGGACATCGTGAGGAAGTCGTTGAGGAAGATGATCAGCACCATCAGCAGCGGCGTCAGTGGTCTGTGACCGGTCAGCAGGAAGCCGATCACCAGCAGGAGCATCATCTCGATCTTCTTGGCAATCATGTTGAGGGTGTAAGCGATGATGCGCTGGAAGACTCGCCGGCTCGCCTCGATGGCCGGCACCATATCGGCCAGGCCCGGCCGGGTCAGCACGATGGCAGCGGCTGCCTTGGCTACGTCGGTCGCGTTGGCCACAGCCACGCCCGCCTCGGCTTGGCGCAACGCGGGGGCGTCATTCACCCCGTCGCCGCTCATGCCTACGACTGCCCCCTGCCGCTGAAAAGCGCGCACCAACTTGAATTTGTCTTCGGGAAACACACCGGCGAACACACTGTTTTCCAACGCGCCATCGCTGAGGTCGCCATGCAGGTCGGCGGGCGGACACACCTGCGGTGGAATGCCCACCTGCACGGCGACGGCGAGCGCGGTCAGCGTGTTGTCGCCCGTCACCATCACCACACGCACGCCGGCGTCATGGATCGCCTGGACAACCGCGCGGGAATCATCACGTACCGCGTCTTCGAGGCCGACTAGGCCGGCGAACTGCAATTTCCCGTCTTCGCCGGTCGCCACAGCCAGCACGCGCTGGCCGCGCGCGGCTAGTTCTTGTTCTCGCGGCAGCCACGCGGATTCCGGCACGCCGCAGAGTTCGGCGATGACGGCAGGCGCGCCCTTCGTGTAACGCCGCACGCCGGCCGCCTCGCGATACGCGGCTTCGGCGCGCTTCGTTGCGGGGTCAAACGGCTTGAACTCGACGCGCGTCGAGCCGTTGCCCACCAGACCCCGTGCGGTCGCCGCGCGCACCATCGCGCCGTCCACGGGGTCGTGCCCCGCCGGATCGCTGGCGAGCCACGCGGCGCGCAATAATTGCTCCTCGCTGAAACCGTTTGCGGGACGTAACGTGGCAAGAGTTGCCTCGTTGCGGGTGAGCGTGCCGGTTTTGTCGGTGCACAACACGGTCATCGAGGCGATGTCGTGCAGCGCGCTCAGGCGCGTCACCAATATGCCGAACTTCGACAACTCCAGCGAGCCGAGCGCGGCGGCGAGCGTGAACGTCGCCGGCAACGCAACAGGAATGGATGCCAGCAGGATCGTCAGCACCAGCGGCAGCGTGTACGCCAAAGTCAGGCCTCGGACATGCGCGACGCCGAAGATGATGACCATCAAGCCCGCGTTCAGCACGAACAGGTCACGCACAACGCGGACGATCTCGTGCTCCTGCCGATTGGCGGCATGGGCAGTGCGCACCAATTCCGCCGTTTTGCCGAAGAAGGTGTGCGGGCCGGTCGCCGTGACGATGCCCGTGGCTTCACCGCCCCGTACCAACGCGCCGGCATAGGTGGTTTTACCCTCGGAGATTTGGACGGCGGCGGATTCGCCGGTGAGCGCCGACTGATCCACCAGCACTGAGCCGTCGCACACCCGCACGTCGGCGGGCACAATCCCGCCCTGGCGCAGATGAATCAGGTCGTCGGGCACCAGGTCCTCCGCGCTGATGGTGTTCCATTGGCCGTCGCGCCGGACGCGGGCCTCGACGTGGAGTTGCTGCCGCAGCAGCGCCAGCGCCTTTTGAGCGCGACCCTCCTGCAGGAAGCCGAGCACCGCATTCAACACCAACAGCCCCGCGATCACGCTCGCCTCGACCCGTTCGCCAAGAAAGAGCTGGATGAGGATGGTCGCCTCCAGTAACCACGGAATCGGTGTCCAAAACCGGCGCAGGAATTGGCGGAATGGATGGGGTCTGTCCTCGCGCACGGCGTTGGGGCCGAATTGTGCCAAGCGCGCGCGGGCTTCGGCAGTGGTCAAGCCGGGCGCAGCGGTACACGGCGGCCCAGCCGGTTCACTCGTGACGGCGGTTGGTGGCGCAGGTTCCATGGTCCGAGACATGTGCAGTATCACCCAATTTCGTGCGCTTTGCCACCAGCTTGCTCAACTTGTTCGGCTTACACTACCTCACCATTCGCACGAATATTCTGATCGGTGGTCCAATTCGCCGCGTCGCTCGCCAAAAACGCGACCATGTAGGCAATTTAGAGGGCGGTCCCAGCCGCCCGAACAACGCCGCTCCCATCGAGTGCAGGTTGGTAAGCCAACGCATCCGCTCCGTTGGCGTTAAACCCGGAGCGATGGATAAAGGCGCTCCGTTTGACACCGTTAGCATGCGCGCGTGATCTTTACAACAAGTTGGTCGACCAACCAATGATTCGGCCATCAGGTGCTCGTACCACGTCATCGCCCTTGGCTCCCGAGAAGAGATTGTTTCCATTGGCCTCCAAGTTAACAATGGTCGCGCGACCGGCTCTAATCACAACGGGCACCTTGAGCAGCTGATACTCGTCGGTCCAGCCTTCAATCATGTAGTTGCCTTCGTGCAACGCGACCATTTTCGGTGCCGGGTCATGATAGGACGCTGCATTGCGAACGCTCATCACTCGATGGCCGGTCATGTCATAAATGCCGTAATCGGTATGAACACGGTAATACGTCTCGTCGTCCACCGGGTAGGTCTTCATGGCAGTGCAAACCGTCAGAAATCCCTCCGATGTAGAACTGGACCCGACCCATTGGATCAGGGCCGACTGAGTTGTGCAATACGACGGGTTGCTGTATCGCACGCGCGGCTGTCAGGAGACGAATCCGACACCCATGAGAGTCCGTAAATGAGCGATCATACTGATGCTCCTTTCCGAGTCGGAACGCTTCCACTCTGACTCTGTAACAAGAGCAATCTAAATTGTTTCGTCCCGCTGTCAACTGATGCGGCCTCACTTTCCGAGGCGCTTGTCCTAACAGGTCGCTTACTGAACCGCACCAATCTGGAAGTTCAGAATAGCCCGCTGGATCTCATAGTCGTACTTGGCACTGGTGTTGGCGATCTGGGCGGAGGTCATGTCGAGCTGGGATTGACTGACCTCGACGATGGAGCTGCTGCCCATCGTGTAGCGGGCTTGGGCCAGATCAAAGGCCAGACTGGCGTTCTCGAAGAGCTTCTGAGTCAGATCGAGTTTTTCGTAGGCGTAATTGACGTTCAGGCCGGCGTCCCGCACATTCTGGATGGCTGTGTTCTCGGCGTCGCGAAGGGATTCGGCGGCGGCTTGCGCGCGCAGTTCCGCTTCGGATGCCTTGGCGGCGTTCAGCCCGGCATCGAAGACCGGGAGAGACTCAGATTGACGCTGGCCGCGGCGTAGCGATCCTCGAAATGGGCCGTATCACGAATCGGGATCAGTCCACCGGCACCAAACGCCATGATGGTTGGGTAGTTCAACGCCTTTTGAGCTCGGGCGAATTGCGAGGCGGAGTCACGTTCCAACCGCAAACGGGCCAAATCCGGGCGCTGCGACAGCGCGGTATCGACCAGCCCGGTGGGATCGACGGTCTGGGGCGCTGGTCTGGGCTCTTCCATCAAGCGGTAGATACGGCGGTCGCGATCTCCCAAGACCGTGGACAGGGCATTGAACGCCTGATCCAGATCGTTTTGCGCCTGGGCGACCAACAGTTGGCCCTGTTCGTAGGTTACCGCCGCAAATCTCAGATCGAGTTCCGACCGAAGCATGTTGGTGGTCAGGGCGGTTATCTGGTCCAGCAACACCTTGCGCGTTTGCAAGGTCTGGCGGGCCACGTCCAACACCGATTGCGCTTTCAGCGCGGTGAAGAATGCCACGTCCACCTGCAGCACGATTTCCTCCCGTGTGGCCTCGGTGTTGGCGGCCGCCGCGCGTGAGGACAATCGCGAACTATTCAGCAGGTGCGGGGTGCGCCCGAAATCGGTCAGCAATTGGGTGACCATGACCCCGTCCGCTTCGCGCTCGTAGATGGACGAATTCGCCAGGCTGCCCGCCGCTATGCGGGTGTTGCTGCTCCCGTTGCCGACCGCCGTGGCGTCAAACATCACATTCGGCAGGAGCCCGGCCCGCACCTGTGTAATCACCTGCTTTGACGCGAGCGCCTGCAAGTCGGCTTCGGAGATCTTCGGATGGTTGCGCAGCGCGATGTTCCGCGCTTCGCGGAGTGTCAATGGAATGGACAGCGCTTCCTGCGCCTGCGCAGCGGCGAATCCCAGCGCGAGACAGCAAACCGAGACAGCGAAAGTTCGTTTCGAAATCATGCGACTCCTTTCCCCGCTACGGCACGGGCTTCCTTCCGCCGATAAATCAAGTAATAGGCAGCGGGCACAAGAAACACTGCCTGTACGGCGGAGACGGACAAGCCTCCAATCAAGGCGCGAGCTAGGGGAGCGTAAGCCTCGCTGCCGGTACCCATCTTCGCCGCCATCGGAATCAGCCCGATGGCCGTCGCCAAGGTCGTCATCATCACCGGGCGCAACCTGACTCGCGGGCCGAGCACCACCGCCTCACGCAAGGGCCGACCCTCTTCGCGCAGCCGATTAATGAACTCCACAATGAGAATGCTGTCCGTCACCGAAATCCCGACCATCAGCAGGACGCCCATCAGCGACATCACACTAATCGGCGTACTGGTCAGGTACAAAACCAGAAGCACCCCCGTCAGCCCTGGCGGCACAGCCAGCAAAATCAGAAATGGGTCCACGAAGGAGCGGAATTGGGCGACCAAAATCAGATAAACCAAGACGACCGACAGTGTCAGACCGATGGCGAAGCTCTGGAACGAGTCGCGCATTGCCTGCACCGAGCCGCGCACCGCAATGGTCATGTTTTCCGGCACGTGCGTGTGGCCGATGATCTTTTGCACCCCGGCGTACAGTTTGCTCAGGTCCTCGCCCGTAGGCGCCACATACGCGTCCACCGTCCGTCGGATCTGGTAGTGATCCACCTCGGTGGGCGACTGGATATGGGAGATGTGAACCACGGAATCCAGCCGGGTCGGCACTTTGAGGTTGGGCGCCCGCAGCGGCATCGAGCCGAAGTCGGCAAGATTCTTCACGCTGTTCTCCGGGTATTGGACGGTCAGGAAGTAGTTGTTGCCGGTTTGCGGATCGATCCAATAGCTCGGCGCAATCATCTGGTCCGACGTTAGGGCGGTGATTACGCTGTCCACGACGTCTTTGGCGCTCAGGCCCAGTTCGCTAGCGCGCTCGCGATCGATGCTCAATTTCAGGGCTGGATAATCAACGTCCTGCGGCACGAGCACGTCGCTGACTCCGGGCAAAACGCGAACCTGTTGCGCGATCTTGTTGGCGACGTCGTGGGCACCCTTCATGTCCATGCTGCTGACCTGAATGTCGAACGGCGCGGGCATTCCTTGATTCACGATGGCATCCACTAGGCCGCCCGTCTGGAAATAGGCGCTCACCTGCGGCAGATCGCGCTTGAGCCGGGCACGCATCACGTTCATGTAGGCGAAGCTGCTGAGGCGGTGGCCTTCGTTGAGACCGACCTGCACGAGCGCGGTGTGCGGCGCGGAATTTGGATTCAAGATGGCGTTGAAGCCGGGCGTGGTGCCGATGTTGGAGACGATGATTTTGAGGTCCTCCTTTGGCACCGCGTCCCGCACGATGTCCTCTACCTGACCGACCAGTTTGTCCGTCAACTCGATCCGCGTGCCGGAGGGCGCCTTCAGATTGATCACAAACTGGCCGGGATCGGTCCGCGGAAAGTAGGCCTTGCCGATCATCGGATACAGCCCCAGGCTCAGCACGAAAATGCCGCTGATGCCGAGGACGGTCGCCAACGGGCGCAGCAAGGCAACACCCAGGTGTTTTTCGTAGCCGTCGAGCATCCTGGCAAAGTGTTCGTTGAACCACGAGTTGAACCTGTGACCAACCCCCACGGTCCGGGATGATCGCCTTCCGAATGAGGGTCCGCATCATGGGGTTGATGGCCCTTGATCAACTTCGCGCAGAACAGCGGCACCACCGTCATCGCCACGAAGTAGGAAGCAAACAGCGATAACACCAACGAAAGCCCGAGCGCACCGAACAGAAACTTGCTGACGCCGTACAGCAGGGTCACTGGAAACAGCACCACCACCAGGGTGAGGGTCGCCGCCAGCACCGGCAGCGAGACTTCCTCCCCGCCGCGTTCGGCAGCGACCTCGGGCGGTTCCCCCATTTCGAGATGGCGGTAGATGTTCTCCAGGACGACGACCGAATTGTCGATCAGACGGGAAAACGCCAGCGCCAGACCGCTCAAGATCATGGTGTTGATGGTGCTGCCGCCCAGCGCGAGTGCGATGAACGCGGCCAGCACCGAGAGCGGAATGGAAAGGAACACGGCCGCGGTGGCCCGCATGCTACCCAGGAAAAGCAGGATCATCAACCCGGTCATCACCAAGCCGATGGCGCCTTCGTGAACCAGCGTCTCAATGGCCGACTTTACGAACACCGACTGGTCAAACACCACCTGGGTGACCAGTTGCTTGGGCACATCCAGCAGTCTGGAAACAACCCGCTTGACGCCGTTGACCACCGCGATCGTGTTGGCGTTACCTCCCAGTTTCATGACCGGCAGATACACCGAGTGCTGACCGTTGACGCGGACGATGTTGTATTGGATTTGTGAGGCGTCCACGGCTTTGCCGACATCGGCGACCAGCACGGACGCTTCCCCGACCGTTTTCGAGCGGAACCAGGTTGAGATCGCGCATGCTGTTGATCTGGCTGTCGGCATAGACGTTGTAATCGTAGGGCCCGATCTTCACGTCGCCCGCCGGCAGGATCAGGTTGGCGTCGTTCACGTTGCGCACCACGTCCATCACGCTCAACTGATGCGCCTCCAGCTTGAGCGGATCCACGTAGACCATGATCTGGCGGTACCGGCCGCCAAGGCGGGCGGCAGCGACGCGCCCGGCACGCCCGCCATTTGGTTGCGGATCGTGAACTGTCCAAGGTCACGCAGTTGCGCTTCGGTCAGTCCCTCGCCTTTCAGCGTCACCAGGCAGACTGGCAAGCTGGACGCGTCGAACGGCATCACAATCGGCGGCAGCGTGCCCGGCGGCAGATAGCGGAGGCTGGCCATGGCCAGATTGGCGATGCTGGCGGCGTCGATGTCCGGATCGGTGCCCGGCTGGAAGTAAACCTTGATGAGGCTCACGCCCGTAAGCGAGCGCGACTCCATATGGTCGAGGCCGGGCGCCAGCGTGAACATGCGTTCGAACTGGCCGGTGATGTCATTCTCGATCTGCTCCGGAGCCATCCCGGAATAGAAGGTGGCTACAACCACCACAGGGATCTTGATCGGCGGAAACAAATCCACCGGCATCCGCATCAGGCTTGTCACCCCCACCACACAGGTGATCAGGCACAGCACCACAATCAGATACGGGTAGCGGAGAGCAAACCGTGACATGGTAGAAGGGGTCTTTACAGAAGACTTTGTTTGACGGCGGCCCGGAGCTTTTCGATGGAAAAGTCCGGTGACTGGCACAGTTTGATAAGCGCCTGCTCCTCGGCGACGATCTTCGCCGCCACTGGGGGAATCTGGGTGGCAATGTCTTCGGGGACGGATTGGATCCCGTGCCGGTCACCGTGCAGCAAATCCCCGGACTGGATTTTCAGTCCACCGATCTCCACTGACGTGCCGAATTCGACAATGTGAACATAGGCGTGGGATACCGACGTGCCGCCGGTGAAAAGTTGGAAGCCAAGCTCTTCGGCCGCCGGTATGTCTCGTACCGCGCCGTTGGTCACCGCGCCAACGCAACCAAGCGCACGCAAGATGTTGAAGTGCACCACACCGAGCAATGAACCGAGTCCGGTTTTGGTGGCTACATCCTGTACCACCACCATTCGCGGCGCCGGCATCGAGACGACGTAGTCCCACCAATCGGTCCGTTCCAGGTAAGCGTCACCGGCAAACGGTGGCGCTGATCCACGAATCTTCACGGTGACTGCGTAGCCGGCTACGTGGGGAAGATGCGGGAACAGGCAGCGCACACTGCCGTCCGTGAATCCTTCATTGCGGAGACGGTGTTGAAAACTCTCGATGGCGTTGGCCAACGTGGAAGCGTCGAGGCGGCGCAAGGCTTCCAGTTGCTCGGTAGTCAGGGGTGTTTTCATTTTACAACCTCGGGATCAATTGTTTTGGTTTCGACCTTCTGGCCCGGTCTGAGTTGAGCTGGATTGCCCAGCACCACCAGGTCCCCTTCTCGCAAGCCGGAGACAACCTCGTATTTGGAGGATGTTTCGAGTCCCAGCGTCACGGGGCGCTCTTCGATTTCATGGTTGGCATTGACGATGAGTACCTTCGTAGCGCCGCCCGAAGCCGAGGCCTGGATGGGAATCGCCAGAGATTGTGGGCGCTCTTCCGCTTTGAACACCACCGTCGCATACATGCCCGGGTCGATTTCGAGATTCGGGTTGAGCACCTCCAGTTCGGTGATCATCGTTCGCGTGTCCTCGGCGACTTTTCTCGTGAAACGAGAAATCGTGCCAGTGAACGTCTTGCCCCCCAGAGACTCCACGCGCACGTCCACCTTGTCCCCGAGGTGGATGTCTTTGACGTACTCCACGGACACGGGGAAATCGAGTCGCAGGTGGTAGTTGTCGGAAATCCGCAGCAGCGACTTGGCCTGGGTCGCGGCCGCCGTGCCCGCCTCGATGAGCGCGCCGGGGTCGGCGTAGCGCCATGTGATCACGCCATCGAACGGAGCGGTGATTTTTGTATAGGCCAACAGCGTCTGATATCTCGCGACGTCCGCCTTGGAGGCATCGATGGCGGCCGCCGTCGCGTGATCCTTTGCCTCGGCGGTATCGAGGTCCTGCTGGGCAACGAGATTGGGTTGCTGCTGGTTCACCCCAACAAGGCGGGTGTGGATGAGATGAGCGTCAGCATGGTCGGCTTCGGCTTTCTGCACGGCCGCCATGGCGTTGTGGAGTTCATCCAATAGTTCCGGAACTTCGAGTGTGGCCAGGAGTTGGCCAGCCTTCACCTGGTCGCCGAAGTCCACGTTCATCTTGTCCACGTAGCCGGAGACCTTCGCGTGCAATTCCACCTCTTCATACGGGCGGAACTCGGCCGGGATGGTTACCTCCCGGTACAGATCTTCGCGAGCCACCTTCGCCACGGCGACCGTGGGTTCCGAGCGGGTGGCGTATTCGTGGCTTGCCTCCACGCGGCGCACCAGCCACAGCAATCCCGCTGCGACCACCACCACCGCCGAGACAAAGACCAGCCGCAGTTTGGGGTGCGTTGCCGCCTGCCGCAAGTAATGGGCAAAATCTGACTTCATCGGGGTCTCAGGGCAATTTATTGGCGCGAGCGATAGGGAATTTTACGCGGAAGCGACTTCCGCGGCCATTGCCGCTGTCCACTTCCACCTGGGCCCCGTGAGCGGTGGAAATCGATTTGACAATCGCCAGACCCAATCCCGCGCCGCCTGGGTCGCGGGTCCGCGCCTTGTCCACGCGGAAGAAGCGATCAAACACATGGGGCAGCGCATCGGGGGGGATGCCGATGCCATTGTCCGACACCTCCAACACCGCGTGACTGTTGGTGGCGGTGACGCGCAGATGAATCTCGCCGTTGGCCGGCGTGTATTTGATGGCGTTGTCGAGCAGGTTCACCACGACCTGTTTGAGCCGGGCCCGGTCCCCGTCAATCATGACACGCTGCGTCGCGTCGCAGGTGACGGTGATCCCTTTATCTTCGGCGAGCAGGCTCATCTGCTCGGCGGTCGTCACCGCCAATTCCGCCAAATCGAACTGGACCCATTCCGATTGCGCCTCGCCGGCATCGAGCCGCGACAGGGCGAATAACTGTTCGACGATTCTCGCCAGCCGTTCGACTTCTTCGAGCAGGCTGCCCAGCGTCTCGCGCAACTCGGGCTTTTGGCGAACGTCGGAAGCGAGGCTTTCGAGTTCGGCGCGCATGGCCGTCAGCGGCGTGCGCAGTTCGTGGGAGGCGTCGGCGACAAACCGTTTCGAATTCAGGAGGGCATCTTCCAAGCGCCCAATCATCAGGTTTAGTGACAGCGAGAGCCGCTCGAGTTCCTCGGCGGTGCGCGCCACCGGCAGGCGCTCGCTCAAGTTGTGTTGGGTGATCTGCTCGGCTTTGCGGGCAATTCGATCGACGGGCGCGAGCGCGCGCCCGACCAGCAGGTACCCCCCGCCGATCGCCACGAGTACGGCCACCGGCAGCCCGATGGCCAACAGCACCAGAAACTGGTGAAGCATCGCCTCGACCGGCGCCATTGGCGCCCCGACTTCCACAACGTAACGCACACCATTGGCCGACGGAGAATTCAGCGCCGCGATAAGCAGGGTTTTCTTGTCGGCAAGCCTCTGTTTCCGCACGGATTCCTCCGTCGGCAGGGCCGAGAGGGACGGTAATCCAGTCGGGTCGAAGCTCTGGTCCGTGGGAGGATTTGATCCATAGAGAACGCTTCCATCCGGACGCGATACACGGATGAAGCGGTCGTTGATCTCCGGGGCATACAGGGAATTGATTTCCTTGCCGATGGCGGCTTCGCCAGTTTGGTTGACGTTGGCGAGAAGGGTATCGGCGATCTGCTGCGCACGGCGCTTCTGGGTTTCGCCAAGGTTGGACTCCAGATAATGTTTCAGGCCCGCGAACATGAGCACAGCCAGCAGAAGAAACACAACGGTCAGCAGGCCGGCGTACCAGGCGATCAACCGAAATCTCAGGGAACGCGTGCTCATGACTCGGTCCCATCCGTGAGGCAGTAGCCGACGCCGCGCACGGTGCGGATCAGCTTGGGCTCGCGTCCGTCATCCACTTTCTCTCGCAAGTGGCGCACGTATACATCCACAATATTGGTGAGTCCCTCGAAACTCTCGTCCCAGACGTGCTCGATGATCATCGTGCGGGAGAGCACCCGGTTAGCGTGAGAAGCAAGGTACTCCAATAGGACGTACTCTTTCGACGTCAGCTCGATGCGCCTGCCTCCGCGCTTTACCTGTTGAGACAGGCAGTCAATTTCCAGGTCGGCAACCCGCAGCACGTGGTCGTGGCTGACCGGGGGGCGGCGCAATAATGCCTTGACGCGGACCAGCAATTCCGCAAATGCGAATGGCTTTGTCAGGTAGTCATCGGCGCCCGCCTCGAAATTCTCCACCTTGTCCTTGGTGGCGTCGCGCGCGGTCAGCACGAGCACCGGCGCTTTACCCCCTTTACGGCGAAGACGGCGGAGCAATTCTGTACCATTGAGTCCTGGCAGCATCAGGTCGAGGATAAGCAGGTCGTACTCAATATTCGACGCCATTTCCCAACCACTGTCGCCATCATAAGCGACATCGACGGCAAACCGCTCGGCCCGCAACCCGCGGGCGACAACGTCGGCCACTTTCCGTTCGTCTTCTATAAGTAGTAAGCGCATGTCACGTTTGACACCGCCATACCATGACACACCAACATTAAGATTGCATTAATGGAACATTAAAATTCATTCAGAAACTTTGCGCAGGAGCAAATGTGTGGCACGTTCGCAGTGTTATGAAGACCTACTACACAGTAGTTCTTAATCCAGCCGCCACATTTTGCAGAAGGAAGATTATGAACAAACGCCTGACTGTTTGGATGGTTGTTGGAATATTGCCCCTGATGGCTTCTTGCGCGGCTTCGAGAGATTCGGTGGTGCTTGGCCCCGTTGGTCCCGAGCCGGTGAGGGTGGATACGTCGGCTCCGACCGGGTATCTCAAGGTGTACACCGCGACGGAAGACCACAATGACGGGCATATCCATTATTACCCCCACACGGGTTACACGGTCTATTCCGAGGACGGCAAGACGGTCGTGACGAAGGTTCGTAACGCCATCGGTATTCACGATGAGGATCCGTCCCTTGTCCAATTGCCGGCGGGCAAATACGTCGTCCTTGGGGAAGTGGAGAACGGGGGCATGGTGAAAGTCGCGGTGGTCATCCAACCGGGACAACTGACCAAGGTGGATTTGGGGAGTGATTGGAAACAACGGACGCTGGCTGGAAACGCCGCTGATTGGGTGCGATTGCCCAACGGTCAGATCGTCGGCTGGCGGGCGAGGGCTACGGCTTCGCAGAGTCCCTAGACCTAATTTTTGATGTGATGGCGGAAATGCAACAAGTCATGCATTCGACTGCGTTGGTGGGAGAAACGGCGACCGGGCCCGTGGAGCGGGCGGCAGCACACCAGCGAATCGAATCCGATGGCCCGACATAACAGCGATGAGAAGGTTGATCCAGCGTCCGTTGTCACTGCCAAAGCAGATCGTCATGGGTTTGGCCTTGGTGTTGGTCGCGTTGATCGGTGCGGTGGATTACCGTATGGGGTCGGAAGTTCACGTCACCGCATTCTACTTGATACCGATTAGCTGGGCATGCTGGACGGTGGGACGCAAGACGGGCTTGTTCGTGGCGGCGGTCGCCACAGCTCTTTGGTTGATCGCCTACCGGATGAGCGCCTACACCCCCGGGCATCCTGTCATTCTGTATTGGAACAGCCTGATGCTGTTCGCATTTTTTGTTATCGTTGTCTATCTGTTGTCGGCCTTCCAAACAGCCCACGATTACCTAGAGGAAACCGTCCAGCAACGGACTGTGGCACTCCAAGCAGAAATCGCGCAGCGCAAGCGCGCCGAAGCAGCCAAGCTCCAAGCCGAGCGCCTCGCCACGGCGGGCACAATGGCCGCAGAGGTTGCACATGAGGTCCGCAACCCGCTGGGCTCGATCACGTTGAATCTTGACCTGATTCGCAAGGAGATTGACAAGCTGGCCGAATCGGCCAGCCGATCTTCAGAGGAAGGCCGTGTACTTGTCAACGAAATGCGTGAGGAGGTTCATCGCATCCAACATGTGATTGAAGAGTACCTACAGTTTGCGCGACTTCCGAAGGCGCAACGAAAACCCCTGGTGTTAAATGAGTTTCTCGATCAGAAACTCGCCTTCATGCAAGCGGCGTTTGATGAGGCCAAGGTGGCAGTACGGACAGAGTTCGACGGATCACTGTGCAGTGTCAACGTTGACGCCGACCAGTTGTGGCAAGCCATGCTCAACCTGATCCGCAACGGCTTGGAAGCGATGCCAAATGGCGGCGTGATGACTGTCAGCACCCAGCGTGAAGGTGATCAGGTGCTCTTGCAGGTCACAGACACCGGCGCGGGAATGAGCGAAAAACAGGTGCGACAGGTCTTCAAGCCGTTTCTCAGCACCAAAGCCAAAGGAACGGGCCTGGGGTTGACACTCGTGCAGCAAATCGTAACCGAACATGGTGGCCACATCGAATGCTCCAGTGCTGTCGGGAGAGGCAGCACGTTCACAATCTACCTTCCGCTTGAGGAGCGATCCTGAGATGGCTGACCGAGCAAACATCCTGTTGGTGGACGACGACGAGCGTCTGCGCACTGCCGCGGGCAAAGTGCTTTCCGCCGAGGGCTACCGGGTGACCCGCGCAGGGTCGGGCCGGGAAGCGCTGGAGATGTTGCAGGAGCCTGGCGTGGCCCTCGTGATTTCCGATTTGTTCCTGCCCGACCTTGATGGAAACGCGTTGTTGCAGCAGATTCGGGAGCGACGCCCTGAAGTGGAAGTGGTAATGATTACAGGGCACGGCAATGTCGAGAAAGCGGTCGAAGCGATGAAACTCGGCGCGTACGATTTCATCGAGAAACCGCTCGACAGCGTGGCGCTGTTGAAAACTATCGCCAACGCGTTGGCCAAACAGCGCTTAGCCGCCGAGAACGTTCATCTGCGACGGCAACTCCAGCGGCAACGCGGGATCGTCGCGCTGATCGGCGACAGCCCCGCCCTGGCGGCCGTCAAACAGATCATCCGCCAGGTTGCGCCGACCAACGTCGGCGTGCTGATCACCGGTGAGAGTGGCACCGGAAGGAAATCGTTGCCGACGCGATCCACCTTCTCAGCGACCGCCACGACAAACCGCTGCTGAAGATCAGTTGCGCGGCGATTCCCGATACGCTCTTGGAAAGCGAACTGTTCGGTCACGAACGCGGTGCATTCACAGGCGCGACCGCCGCCAAGCCCGGGAAGTTCGAGCTGGCCAACGGCGGGACGTTGCTGCTGGATGAGATCGCCGAGATGAGCCCCCAACTGCAAGCCAAACTGCTGCGTGTGCTGCAGGACGGGAGCTTCCAGCGGCTGGGCAGCACGAAGGGACTCCATGCGGACGTGCGATTGCTGAGCGCGACACACACCGACATTCCGAAGGCGATCGCCGCTGGCAAGTTCCGGTCCGACCTTTACTATCGGATCAACACCATCGAGATTTCGCTGCCGCCGCTGCGGGAACGCGGCGAGGACATCCTGCTACTGGCGGAGCATTTCCTCATAGACTGTGCGGCGAAGATGGGCAAAGGCGTGCGCTCCATTGCGCCCGCCGCGCTCGATCAGCTGCGGGGGTACTTGTGGCCGGGCAACGTCCGCGAACTCGAACACGTCATCCAGCGTGCTGTGGCATTGGCGACCGGCGACACGATCACCCGGTTCTCGTTCAGTCCCGCGGACGGTGGCGGCATTGGGGCGGTATCGAACACGGCGGATGGGCCGGCCATTTCCATTCCCATCGGCACGACCGTGGACGAGGCCACCAGGCGTTTGGTGGAAGCCACGATTCGACAGTGCGGCGGCAACAAGCTCAAAGCCGCCCGCGTCCTCGGAATCCCATCGCGCACCATGTACCGTCACTTCTCCGACTCAGCGAGGTAGGGTCCGCCGAAGTGGCAGTATCTAGGCTGCCGTTGTGGCATAACATCCTTGAACTGGACAACAAGAGACGGTGGTGCGGAATGGTGGAAGCAATTCTCTCGCAGACAATTGCACGCCAATTCAGAAGTGTGGCACCGGCGGTGCTGACGGAAACGAGTATGGGAAAGATTAGCAATAGGTCTGTGTTGATCATTGACGATGATGTGGGAATGTTGCGGGCACTCAACAAGGTATTGAGCGGCGAAGGTTGTATGGTGGCCAGCGCGTCAAGCTCCGAGGCGGCGGTGAAGTTCTTGACCAACGGGCAACAGTGCTTCGACTTGATTATCACCGACCTGCGGATGCCAGTTATCGACGGAATGGGCATCCTGCGCGGTGTCAAGCAGGCCTATCCCGATGTGCCGGTGATCATCATCACGGCCTTTGGGAGCCCCGAGGCGAAGAGGGAGTCGGATCAACTGGGCGCGACCGCGTTCTTGGAGAAACCGGTGGACACGCAACGACTGCTCGCCACGATCGACCGTGTACTCGCGCCACCACCTTCTTGATCAAAACCCGCCATCGTTCACATCGGCTCCGAGGTTCCTTCCACATACTGCCACTGAGGCACAGGCTGCTGCGCGTGAAACTGCCAGACTGGCCCTGTGACATGAATGCGCTTTTCGTCGCTGCTGTTTTTCTCTCTGTCCCGCAACCCGTCACATTAAGTCTGGCGCGATTGGCATCGGCTGTGCGCATGAACATGGCGGTTGTTCACCATGAAGATGGAAGTGACGTTATGAGAGATAAACTGCCGATGTCGCCAGTTACTGTACTTCCTCGCAGGCCAGAGCGGTGATGAAGAGGTCGGAAACAGCCGATTGATAACAGAAAGGAATTCTCTATGGAACTAGCAGCCAAGCTTTTCGGTGTGAGTCGATTCACAGCCGTGGTGATTCTTGTCACGGGCCTGCTGCTGATTACTGGCTGCGCAGATTTTACGCTCAGCAACAACAGTCCGCAGAACAACTCGGCGAGAGTCGCTTATAACGAACGCACCAGTCCTCCTCTCTGGCCATTTGATGACAGCACCCCCGTTCCGTAGTGACCTGGTTTGATGCTTTCGTGTTGTCAGGCCTCCGGCAACAACAATCTGATAAGTCACGACCGGCGGATCGCGGTGTTGCTGCGCCAGGATGGGTGGCCGGTGGGCAACCGACAGGTGCACCGTCTGCGTCGAGACGATCGCCTGCGGGCACCGCCTATCGATGGAATGGGCCTCCTGCGCGGGGTCAAGCAGGCCGATCCCGAGGTGCCGGTGATCATCATCACGGCCTTTGGAAGTTCCGACGCGAAGACGGAATCTTATCAACTGGGTGCGACCGCGTTTTTGGAGAAACCAGTGGATACCGAGCAATTAATCGCTACGATGGAGCGCGTACTCGCGCCAGCACCTTGTTAATCAGACCCGTTGTTGTTCACACTCCATTCCGAAGATTTCCTCCATATTCTATTCTGCCTCGGCGGCACAGGGTGCTGGCCGTGAAGCTGCCAGACTGGCTTAGTAACACGAATCCACTTTCTGGCGGCATCATTTTTTCTGTTTGTCCCGCAACACGTTACATCACGCTCGGCGCGATTGGCATCACCTGTGCGATTACGCATGGCGTTTATTCACCAAGGGAAACAAGCGACGCCATGAGAGATAAGGATCGACAGCAAGGAGGCATTACCAAGACATGAGACGCTTATTGAAACATAGGATCGGCGGTTTTACGCTGATTGAGTTGCTGGTGGTCATCGCGATTATCGGGATTCTGGCGGCGATGTTACTCCCCGCGTTGAATCAAGCTCGTGAAAAGGCGCGTCGGGCAATGTGCCTGAGTAACCTCAAACAGATTGGCCTGGGCATCGCCATGTACTCGGATAATTACAACGGCGCGATGCCGTTAGCTTCGGGCAACCCGCCCTCGCTTTGCGCCTCATTCAACCTGCTGAGCAATGTGATTACGTCGGCGAAGATTTTCGCCTGCCCCAGCGACAGCGCGGCGAAAGCACAAGTGGGTTACGGACTGACAAACGGAGCCACGTTGGCATGCAGCTACACGTACTGCGCCGGTCTTTTCTGGGAGGATCAGCCCGATTCGATCATTGCCCTGGATCGGATGGGCAATAATGTGGCAGCCAACCAATACACCATCGGAGCACGTTGGTCGGCTTCCGGGCATGGCGCCGATCGCGCCCCACAAGGATCAGGGCGGAAATGTGCTGTTCAATGACGGACACGTCTCGTGGGAGAATTCTCTGCCATTTACGTGTGGCACGAACGACTCGCCGAATGTGAACAACGTGCTACGTGCCGAACTCCCGTCGTCGTAACGGATCAACGTCAGATCGTCGCTTTCTTTGCAACAAAATGAGCATTAGAACCATCCATCGTCCCGAGTTTGACCGGTTGGTGCCTCGTAATCCCACCTTGGAGAACGAGATGGGGGAAGAGGTCGAATGGTTTTCCAATCGGTCGGGAAACTTGCTTGGTACGATTGCCAAAGACGAAAGTGCGGAGGGCTGGAACTACGCCATTTTGAAACGGGGTAAGAACGGCGATTCGTACGTCCGCTTAATGATGAACAGCGTTTCCAGCCTGATAGCTGCCAGAGTTGAGCTGTTGTTTTCGATGGAGAAGATCGATAAGTCGCCACTTGGAGAATGGTGGCATTCCCTGCGGAAACTATTTGCCACGCGATGATTCGGACAACAAATACGGGACGCCGTTGATGTTTCGCCCGCAATTCCTCCCTCTGCAGCGGGCTCTGAATTGATTCCGTCGCAATGAGCGGGCTGCAACAAGGGACGGACTTAGCATAAGGAAGGGGTTTATTATGACAGCGCTATTGCATAGAGCAGCCCGAGTACTGGAAGGTTCGACCGAGATCCACAGGTCGGCAGCGGTCCGCAATTTCCAGCAAAGAGCGGAAGTGATTTCCGATCCCAACCTGCCTCCTTCTCAAGACTTTTTTGCGCTGTTTTCGGGAGTAATCGATCAGAATAGCGCACAGAAATTCTTCAAGAACTTCGCCCTGATTACGCAACAAAAGGGGCAGAATAAGCATCTTCATTTACTAATTCAGTCAAACGGCGGCTCGATCAGTGACGGAATCGGGTTGTTTAATCTGTTAAGATTCGCACCGCTGGACGTTTCTGTTTACAATTCAGGCAGTGTGCAATCCGCGGCGGTCATCTGTTTTCTTGCCGGCAAACGGCGCGTCGCCAGCCGTCATGCCATGTTCATGCTTCATCGCCCGACATGTGTCCCACAACTCATGACAACAGACGAACTAGAATCGGTTTTGACCTCGCTCAAAATCGACGAACAAAGACTGGACAATATTTTGCGGTCGCACCTCGATTTTTCTGAAGCTCAATGGTCGGACTTCAGAAACAAAGAGTTTTGGTTTACGGCGGACGATGCGCTTAAGCACGGCTTGGTCACCGAAATCGGGGAATTTTCTCCTCCGAAGGGCACCCAAGTGTTTAGTTTCAATCTTTGAGCGTTTCACTTGTTCTCCTTTTGCATCCAAGATGGGGCGCTGCCCCAAGTGAAATGGCTGCGAAGCGACTCGTGGATTGTCAGGCTCACGGCAAACAGAATCACTGCCGCCAGCCAGTCTCGCCGACGGACCCTATTGGTTCGGGCTGGGGTACAACATGTCGTTGAGACGCTCAAACTTCTCCCGCTGCTCTTCGTCGTAGGCGTGTCCGCGACGTCGGATGCGGTCGGCGACAAGGGCTTTGCCGACCTCCGAATACGCGACCGATACCGGGTCATTGACTTTCAATTGCACGAGGGTGGCGTTCCCGTTCGAAGAACCTTCGATCTCGCATTCCGGCGGGACTAGGAATGTTTTCGACAGCGGCCAATGTTGCACCGTAATCGCTCCGTTGTTGGCATTGATCTTAACGATGGACCCATCAAACTCGAGACCCGCGGGCTCCGGATTCCCGTTCTCCGAGGCCATGATCCCGACATCCGCTGGCTTGGTTAGCGTTGTGGTTTCCGCACACGACACTACGAGAGCGCCAACGCCAATCCCGATCACAACGCAAAGTGTTTGACGGTTCATACTCTGACCTCCTGGTGTGGTCGTTACCTGTCGCACACTCATAAGGGTCGCCCGGTTCCCATCATACTTCAAGTCGCGGTGCCGAGAATCCTCAAGGGCTGACACAGAGCGACCGCTTTCCTGGCAGACGGTGGCATCACGCCCCGGTTCACGATCTTCCCCGCATGCTGCCACGGTGGCACACGCCGCTGACAGTGAAGCTGCCAGACTGGCTTCGCGAGAGGAATCCGCTTTCCGGTGGAGTCATCTTTTCCGGTTGTGTCGCAACCGGTTACATCACGCTCGGCGTGATTGGCATTGGCTGTGCGAATACAAAGGACGGTTGTTCACCAGTAACGATGGAAGTGATGTTATGAGAGATAAAGAAACCGAAGTCACCAGGTACGGTACTTCCTTGCGGGCTGAGGCAGTGACGAAAACGCTGGAAACGGCGGATTTCCGCCGCACTCGGTCAGCGTCTGGTGCCAGGTATTTCAAGACTGATGACTTTGACAGGCCTGACTTTTTGGTTCTCAAAGTTGCCGACCGCTTTTACTTGATACGACACAGCGGTGAGATTGGGTTAAGCAATGGTACGACGATGGTGTTTGTCATCTTCATCGTGTGGCGGGATGCGACGGCATTGTTTGACATGCACATCGCGAATAAGTTCTTCCGCAAAGATGGGTCAACAAAGGAAACCCTTATGAGCACGAGGGGGATACCTGCCGTCGATGTCGAGCAAATCGTATCACACACATGCACGAAGTTAGCCTCTGGGCTGCAACCCTTTCTACGTGGTGGAATCGACTGGGATGAATTGGACTTGCGTGAGGTGACAGGTCGGGAGGAACAACTCAAGGGAATCAAGCGCTGGGGCAGGCTAAGAAATGTCTGCGTGAGGGAATTGACAACAGAAAGGAGTGACCTATGAGGCAAGCAGCCAAACTTTTCGGTGTGGCAGTGGTCGCCGTCTGCCTCAGCGTTTTGGTTTCCGCAACGGCGTTGGCCTTCGGCGGCGGGGGTGGTCACGGCGGAGGCGGTGGCGGCGGACACGGTGGATTCGGCGGACATGGCGGGTTCGGTGGTGGCGGACACGGGGGATTCGGCGGACACGGGGGATTCGGTGGCGGTTTTCATGGTGGGTACCATGGCGGATACGGACATTATGGGTACGGCGGCTGGGGCTGGGGTTGGAGCGGCTATCCGTACGTCTACGGGTGGCCATACTACGGAGGCTATTACTACCCATACGATTACTACGACTATTATGACGACCCAACGCCCGTTTACAATCCCCCTCCACAAACCGTCTACAGTGTGCCGCCGGGAGGGACGGTACCGGATGTTGATCCTCCGTCTGCGGCGATCGTGGCGGATCGCAATTCGCCAGCGCCGGGCGCAACGGCGCAGAGCTATGGTAGCCAAACGCTCCGAACGCTCAGTTTGGAGGATGTGAAAGCGTTGGTCAAGGCGGGGCTCAGTGACGAAGTTATTCTCAGCCAGATTCGCAATTCGCAAGCAGTCTATCACTTAACGACGGCGGAGATCATCGATCTAAAGCATGGCGGCGTGAGCGAAAACGTCATCGACTACATGATTAACACGACGAACCCGCATCGCTAAACACGATGCACGGTCGGTCTGAAAGGTCGACAGGAAATACTGAGTATCTGACTAATGGAGGACGAGTGGCTTGGGCGATAAACACAATAGATGTCGGGTTCTGGCTGCAATAACAGGCGGGGACGTGTCCACCGACAGCGAGCAACACGCGTTGGTGCCATCATGAGACGCCCGCGCGCCAAAGGCAAGATGGGGAAAGTGAGCATGCGACAGGCATTGGGAACTTCGGTTGGGCTGCTTGTCGTACGCACCCTTTGGGTCAGCGTGGTTATTGCAGCAGGCGCCACTGCGGCAAGGGGAAACCCCATTTTCGTCACGCACGCTTATGAGTTAAGCGGGGAGAATGTTACTATTAACGTTTATCGATCCGAGTCCAGGATCACAGGTGACTATACCTTTAGAGCCATACAACGGCAATCTGAACGGATCGACTATACTGTAGGCGTCAGGTTCCCCGTGATCTTGCCTAGAAATGGGCTGACGTTCAGAAGGTGGTTCAGCGCAGTGTTGGACCAAAAGGAACAGTTGGAGGAACAATCGATAAAGCAGCGCTTGGATTTGGCAAAGCCAGCGGGGACAATCGATGGGCATGACTTTACCCCCCAACCGGACGCTTTCGAGGACAGCTGGCGATTCGAAGACGTTCTGGCGTCCGGCCCAAATAGACAAAGCGCAATTACCTGAAGGATGGACGTTGGTGTTTTTCAGTGGTGGGGAATGCGGTAACGCCAAAGAGAACAGGATAAAGGCGCACATTTCCTATACTCAACCGCATCTCCCCGGTAATATTTCTGCTTACCCGCCGATCTTGCCGAACCACATCGTAAAAGACAACTGCCTCGTTACGTTTCACGCTGCGGAAGGCACGCGATTCGCGCCAGTTGGCAAGTACGACGTTGTCGGGCAGCCCTCGGTGACGAATCTTTCCGTTAGACCTGAGAATCTTCAGTTGTTGAAGGTGCGGCTTGTCGGCGATCCAACATCAGCGGCGAACTTGTCGCCCGAATTACGAGAGATCGAAGGACTCGCCCAAGCTGCCATGGGCGGCGTACGCACCATCGAGGGAAAGAGATGAACCGCTGGATGGAAAAACGCGAGGGTCGATTTCGGCCATGGGACGTGGCCGATGGAGACTGGATTTCATTCTGTGAAAAGTCCGGATGCATCGCGACGCAATCGCGCGGATCGCGTCACCCACACTTGTTGTGTCTTCAGGGACCCAGGGACAACTTGATCAACAAGGAGTTATCCGCCCAATGAGATGCAGATCTACCCGTCGTATGGGAAGTCAATTCGCCCGCGGCCGATGAGGCGGATGACACCGAGCCATTGGAGCCTGACGTTACATGACAACACCTCAGCCAGCGAGAGACTGAATTCATGTAGAGGTCCCGGGATGATGGTGCATAATCTCCAACACTCGCTTCTGATGGAACGTCGCCCGCTGACACAACTGCCATGGCTATTGTTCAGTGTTTCCATGTGGGGATTGGGAATTGCGCTGTCTGCACTGATCATCGAAAAGCTGTACTTCCAATGATTGTGTGCGCCTTGAAACACGGTGGGCGGCTGACCGGCAACACGGTCGGCAATCAAGGGCCCGTTTCCGATTCGGAAAGATGTCGTATCAGGCGGTGTAACAGTAAACAGCTGGATCAAGGAGGTGCCTGATGAATATGAGTTGCCCGACAGACGATCGAATCCGGCAATGCGCCCGCCATGGGAAGCGGAGGTCGCGAAGTCTATTCACATCGGGAGGGGTGGCAATCGCCGCACTCATTCTGATTTCGTGCATGGCCTGTCAAGCGGCTGACTTGGCATCATGGTATGGGGAAGAGCATCGCGGCTTACGGATGGCCAATGGCCAGCCGTTTGATCCCGACAAACTCACGGCGGCATCGTGGTTTTACGATCTCGGCACCAAGGTCGTGGTGACACACGAGAACCGGAGCGTGATTGTCGAGATCACGGATCGCGGCCCAGCCAAATTCTTGCTCAAGGAGGGTCGAAAGATCGACCTGAGCCGCGCCGCATTCGCAAAACTCGCCGATCTTGATCTCGGCCTCATTGACATAACCATAAGAAGGCAATGAGATGTTCGGGAATCGGCATGCGAGAAAAGAGGTCGGATTAAGTGGACAGTTCGACACCGAATTCGACCGGGTCAAACGAAGTTGTGCGGACCCGGTTCGCAGATGCAGTGTCCCCACCATTGCAAGGACGCTACGGTGGAAATGACAGGTGAAACCTTCGACGATTTCAGCATGGAAGTCATTACCTGCTGTGAGGAATTCCAAAGGCGTGTCGAAGAGGCCTTGGACAAGCTGGTGACGCACGCAGTCTAAACAATCCCCATACATGAATGATCGATATTCAATATTAACTTTCTCGGTGTCAGTCGCGCTTCTGATACCCGTGGTCCTAAGCTTTGCCCAGGAACAGCAGGCGCCAGCTTCCCACCCATTCCAGATCACGGCCATCCGACAACGACTCCTCAGTCCGCCCGATTACCGGTCGATTATCATGGACGCCGGCAGCCGTTCTGTGAGCGCCGGCCAGAACTGGCTGCGAATTGAGACAGAATTCGAAAGCTCGCCAGATTGGGCCGACGACGTTCAGTTGAAATATTTCGTGCTGCTGGGACAGGGCGAGAACGCGCATTGCCTTGTCGGCGAAATAACCTTTGTCAACGTCGCCAAGGGTGCCGAACACCATTCCGCCATGTTCGTGCATCCCAACACCCTGCAACGCTATGGCAATGGCCAGATCGAGGCGGTCGCGGTGCAGTTGTTCTACAAGGGACGGCTGATTGACCAGAGCAGTTATCCTCCCTCAAATGATCATTGGTGGAGCGGGTTACACCGGTCAGTGGCCTCGTGCTGCCGCCACGGGAAACTCCATGGTCCATCCTCGCTTTCGACCGCTATGAGTCACCCAAACCTACGCCATAATCACCACCGCAAGCTGAACCACGCATGTTACT
>CAVYAC010000073.1:0-10994 GCA_963766065.1 uncultured Verrucomicrobiae bacterium | reverse complement strand
GGTACGAGGACAAATCGTGTCGCCTTTTCCTTTAATGGGGTCACTCTATGAAGGATCGTTGGATTTGAATCGGCACGTCGAGGCACCGGCACACAGGCCGCGGAATTTTCGGCTCGGACTGATTTCAGTATTGGCCGCGGCATCGGCGTTGGCGCGGGGCTGATCGCGTATCTGTTGCTCAAGCTGATCGGCCTGTTTACCAACTTGTTTTTCTTTGGCCGGTCTCGGCCGCGTTTACAGCCCGGGGGAACCATCTCGGTTTGTGGGTGATTTTGTTCCGGCGGCGGGCGGGATTGTGGTGGGGCTCATGGCCAAGTACGGCACGTCGAAGATCAAGGGACACGGGATTCCCGAGGCGATGGAAGCGGTGTTGACCAACCGCAGCCGGATTCACCCCAAGGTCGCCATTCTCAAGCCGCTTTCGGTGGCGGTGGCCATCGGCACAGGCGGGCCGTTTGGCGCGGAAGGCCCGATCATTCAGACCCGCCGGGGCGGTCGGGTCGCTGGTCGGGCAATTGGTTAATATGACGGCGGTCGAGCGCAAGGTGTTGCTGGCGTGCGGCGCGGGGGCGGGAATGTCGGCGACATTCAACACGCCGATCGCGGAGTCATTCTGGCGATTGAGCTGTTGCTGTTCGAATTTCGACCGCGTTCGTTCATTCCCCTTGTGGTCGCGAGCACGCTGGCAACGGCGACGCGGTTTGTGGTGATGGGGCGTCAGGCGATGTTCGAGATGGGCGGCGTGGATTTTGGATCCCGTCGAATCTATTGTACTACATCCTGCTCGGCGTGGTGTGCGGCTTTGCTGCCGTGGGATTCGGCCGGGCGTTGTACTGGGTGGAAGACCAGTTCGAACGTCTGCCGGTCGATGACCTCTGGTGGCCGGCGCTTGGCGGTTTGGGGCTGGGGGTCATCGGCTTTTTCATGCCGCGCGTGCTGGGGGTCGGGTATGACACCATCTCGGATGTTTTGAACGAGCGGCTCGCGCTGAATTTGTTGCTCGGCATCATGGTATTCAAGGCGTTGGCGTTGCTGATCTCGCTTGGGTCGGGGACTTCAGGTGGATTGCTGGCGCCGATGTTCATGAGCAGCGCGGCCATGGGGGCCGCGTTTGCCATGGGAATGAATGATTTGATTCCGGGCGCGCACCTGCCGGGGGCGTTTGCGCTGGTGGCCATGGGGGCGGTGTTTGGCGCGGCAGCCAATGCGACCTTTACGTTCATTATTTTTGCGTTCGAGATCACTCGTGACTACAACGCGGTGCTGCCGCTGATGCTGGTGTGCGTCGTTGCGAGCGGGATTGCGCGACGGTACATGCGGGCATCGATCATGACCGAAAAGCTGGCGCGGCGCGGTCTGCGGGTCGATCAAGAATTTGAGACGGATGTGTTTCAGCAGGTAACGGTCGGTGAAATCATGGATAAGCAGCCGCCGACGGTGACCTCCGAGATGACGGTGGCGGAGTTGGCCGACCGCATTGTGCAGAGCAAGTCACAATCCCATCGGCGGCAGGCGGCGCTGGTTCTCGACAGTATGAATCGACTGGTCGGAATCATCACGCGGGGGGATGTGCTCCGATTGTTGAAGGATGACCCGGCGGGTGCTGCCACCGTGGGAGAGGCGTGCTCCACCATCCTGATTGTGACGTATCCCGACGAGAGCGTGCATGAGGCGATGACGAAACTGTTGGTCAACAATATCGGGCGTTTGCCGGTGGTCCGCCGGGAGGTACCGCACTTTGTTGTCGGCTACCTGGGCCGGGCCGAAGTGATGGCGGCGCGTACGCGGCGGCACGAGGAAGAACACGTGCGCGAGCCGGGCTGGCTGAGCCGCACCGCCTAAGAGCGTCGGCAATGCAGGACCGAACCGCCTCCATTTGAAAACGGGTATTTACTGGATGGCCCGATTCAGGTCGGCGACCAGCGCGTCGATGTCCCGACAACCGCAGGCGCGGGCGGTCTGTTCGATGGAGTGCGCCCCACCGCAACAGAAGTCCACTTTGTGATTGCCGAACACCGCGACTGTTTGCGGCCAACGGTCGGCGACTTCGCGGACGATCATGTCCTTGGTGATCGTCGTCGCGGCTTCGGCAGGCGGTTCACGATGACCGCAACCACAACCGCCTTCACGATGGGCGGTGAATTTCTCTTTGATCGTTTGGATGAGACTCATGTTGGTTTCTCCTTTGGATTTCTTCGTTTAGAAGGTTGATGAGCGGTTGGGGATCGATCCCGTGGCGGCGCGCCGCGAACTCGATGGTGACGAAGCGGGGCGGGTTGTGTTGCATGGCCGCCAGGCCGCCCAGCCCGCCATGAACGAGGACCGGCCGAATCTCGGGATGGATTTCCAGCAGTTCGGCGACGCGTGTGGTGAGCTTGACGGTGGATTCCCGTTTGAATTTCTCGGCCCGTGTGCATAGCGTCACCACGATGTTCACCGCGAACATCACCAGTGCGGTGAACACGAGAAAACCCGCGATGCCCGACCAAACGTAGCTCCACGTGGTTTCGAAGACGCGGTTCAAGGCCATCGAGAAGGCCAGCGTGCTGCCTGCGGCAAGGCACCAAAACGATGCGCGCATGAGTCGATTGCTCCAGAGATTCACGCCGTTGAAGATCGGCAACACGCGGTAGCTTACGCCGAAAATCAGCGGCGTGACGAACCCGATGGCCATCGTGTGGCGGGCGGACGCGCTGAGGCGGAACAGGTCAGCATGAAACGGGGTCACGGCGGCGATAAGCAGCCATGCGTAGCCGAGTTTGACAAACCACGCGAACGTGTTGTCAACGCCCTGGATTTCGATTTTCGTGCGTCGGGGGGCAAACACGCCGAGGGCCCACACGAAGAGCACGATGGCCACGGCTTCCAGGACGGAAGCGATCCACGCGAGTTGTTCCACCGGATAACGGAAGAAGATGGCCGCGTTCCACGACACGAACGCGACGTTTGCGGCCCACGTTTTCGAGTCGCGCAATCCGAGGAAATGCGGCAACACGCGGAGCGAGAAGCCAAAGATCATGTTGGCGATAAACCCGAAGAACGCGACATGAATCCACAAGGCGTCCGCCAAAGCGGGAATGCCCACCGACTGTTTCAGGGACATCTGCAGGACGATCCAGAAATTCCACACGCCGAGCACGGCGAACCAGGCGACACTTGCCCAAATGAATTTCTCGTGGAATTCACGTTTCTGTTGCGAGCGCGCCATCGACCCGCCGAGCAACCACACAAACAACCCAATGGCCGCCAACTCCATGGCCCCGGAGATCAGCAGCGCCGTCGCGCCGACCGAGTGCTGCGCCAGCGGCTGCGCGATGACGCGGACGAGCACGCCGACCAGCATCAACACGAAGCACCATTTGGCCGCGCCCACGGGCCGCAGGGGTTGCATTCTTATCCGCGGCACGGCGTGAAATGCCACTCCCATGATGAACAACCCGACCCAACCGAAGATCTGGGCATGCCCGTGAATCTGTTTCAGCACGCCGCTAATCTCGTAATACGACTGGGCCAGCGAAATCCGAGTGAGATTGACGACGCCGAGGCCGAATCCAACCGTCAGGGCCACGAACAACGCGCCGAAGACAAACCGTTTGTAGAGATTCTCGCTCGCCAACTCCGTCGCGGCTGTCGCTGTAGGCTTCGCGCTCACGTCCTTCCATTTCCCGCGCAAGGCACGGTTCAGTTCGTCCACCAATTCGCGAAGTGGCACGCGGTGGGCCGCGGCAAAGATGAACAGTGGTTCCGGAGGACCATACTCGCCGCCGCACCCGGCGATTCCGTACTTCTCAAACACGGGCCGGCACTGCGGGTACTGCCGGCTGATGTCCGAGACCAGCATCGAGTGATGGATCGGTTCGGCGGGTGTTGATGAGGTCGGTGTTATGGGGACCGTGTTGTTCATGGATGCACCAGGCAGCCTTTGCAGCGGACGGGGTCTTTGTCGGAGTGATAGATTTCGCATTGCGGATGGCCGGCGACCTCGAGGTAGCCGACCGCGCCCTGCTCGACGCGGAAGATGGCGTGGTCGACGAGTGTGTAGGTGCCGGGCACCTTCGTGTCGAACTCGACCACGGTCGCGCCACCGGCGGGAACCAGAGTCGTCTGGATACCGTGCGATGGGGGGTCGATGAGACCGCCCTCGCGGTAGACTTTGTCGAAGATCTCGCCGATGACATGGAATGAAGAGATGAGGTTCGGCCCTGCATCGCCGAAGTAGATGCGCACGCGTTGGCCGACGGTGGCGTGGAGCGAGTTTTTCCCCATCAGTGAACCGACGCGGCCATTGAAGATTACGAAGGTCGGACGTTCTTCGAGGCCCTTCTCGTGCGAGTACTCGAGAAACTCGGCATCCTCGGGTGCGTCCTTTGTGTAGATCTCGCTTTGCATGACGTAAAACTCGCGGTCAACCTTCGGCAGGCCGTTCTTGGGCTCGACGAGGATCAGGCCGTACATGCCGTTGGCAATGTGGTCCATCACGGGCGGGGCGGCGCAATGATACAAAAACAAGCCGGGTTGCAGCAGCTTGAACCACGAGACGGCCACCTCGCCTTTCACGGTCGTCGTGACTGGCGCGCCGCCGCCGGGGCCGGTCACGGCGTGCAAATCGCAGTTGTGCGGCTTGCCGCTGGGGTCGGTGTTGTCAACGTGGAGTTCGAGTGTGTCGCCGACGCGGGCGCGGATGAACGGGCCGGGCGTGTGCCCGTTGAAACACCAGAAGGCATACTTTACGTCGCCTTTGAGCTGGTTCGTGAAAACACCACTGGTCAGGTGGACCTCCACGATCGCGGGCGGGCGGCGGCCAATCGGCGGCGGCACTTCGGGCGCGTAGGTGAGTTGCGCCTTCACGCGCAAAGGGGCGGCGGCGAGGGAAAGCTGGGTGGCGACGAGCGAGGCGACAGCGACGGCCGCGATTCGCCGGGTAGTGAATCTCTGTTTCATGCTCCCAACCTACAGTCGATGCCGTCGGGGCGTGTTGACGCAGGTCAACAAAGGCGCGTGTTTGCTTGAGAGGCGGCCCTAGATCTTCTCGTCGCCGCGGGCGATGGCTTCGAGGCGTTTGCGATTCTGGACGCGGATGAGGCGACCGCGATAAGTGAGGATACGGTGCTGGGCCAGGCGGGCGAGGAGGCGCGAGAAGGTCTCCTTCGTGGTGCCAAGCATTTGTGCGACGGTCGTCTTGCTGATGGTCACCTGGATGGGGTTGCCTGGTGCCACCGGGAGGCTGAGGACGTAGCTGGCGAAGCGCGCGGGGACTTCCTTGAGCGTGAGATCGGTCAGCGCATTACGCATCTGCGAGAGCGATTTGACGAGCGTCCCCATGATTTTGAAACTCAGGTGCGGGTCGCGGAGGAGGAGTTGTTTGAAGCCATTTTTCTCGACAGACACGACCGTGCTCGGAGCGAGGGTCTCGGCGGTGGCCGGGTAGGCGCCCATGAACATGGCGGCCTCGGCAAACGACTCACCGGTTTCGACGACATGCAGCACCCGCTCACGCCCATCAGGGCCGACGCGGAAAATCTTCACGGCACCACTGGCGACGAGGAAAAAACCTCGCGAGGGGTCGCCCTCGGTGAAGACAATCTGACCTTTCCGGTACTCCTTACGGAGCGCCAACTGCTGAAGGGCGTGCAACTCGTGCTCGTCGAGGTCGGAGAACAAATGGCAACTGCGGAGTAAATAGGTCAGATCCATCGCCCGGTTGGCCCGTGTCTATCACGCGGCAGACAAGCTTGTCGAGCCCTCGTGTGAAGGGCGGGCCAAGGATGCGCCGCCCCGATGGAAGGGGGGTGCATGACACGTTCGGGCGAGGATTATTCGAGCCCGGTGACCTCGGCGTCGAAGAGGGTCAGCGGCTTTCCGCTCTCGACCGCGATCTTCGAAGCGGTGAACTTGATGCCCCGGGCGTGGTAGATTTTCATCGGGGACTTCGCCGAGATGGTCACGTTCGAGAGGGTGACGTTGGAAACGGGAGCCTCGGGCAACCCGCGAATGATGCCTGCCGTGGCACAGGCGGTTGCGGTCACGTTGCGGATGACGATGTTTTTGTTGATGGGGGTGCGGTCGGTGACGGGTTGAGCTTTCTCCGTCGAGGGATCCTTGGGCGCATCGCGTTCCGGATACCAGTCGATGATATAGATCGGGTTTTTCACCGCGGTCATGGTGAGGTTTTCGTAGGTGAGGTTTTGCAACAGGCCGCCGCGCCCGCGCGAAGTCTTGATGCGAATCCCGGCATCGGTCGAATCGAACGTGCAATTACTCACGCGCAGGTCCTCGATGCCGTTGTCCGTACCCGAGCCGATGGACATGCCGTGACCGTGGCGGAACGTGCAATTCGTGATCGTAAAGTTTTTGTCGCCGGGCGAGCGGGAGTTGCCGCCGGGTTTCACCGCAATGTTGTCGTCGCCGTCGTCGATCGTGCAGTTGGTGATGAGATAATTCCACCCCGACGGATCGATCCCGTCGGTGTTGGGGGCATTGGCCGGCGACTGGATGGTGATCCCCTGGATGGTCACATCCGTGCAATTCTGGGGGACCAGATGAAACATCGGTGAATTCGTGAGGGTGACCCCATGGACGTAAACGCGGCTGCATTTGTTGAATTTGATCATGTACGGGCGGTGGGTCATGGCTTTATCGGCGCGGAACGCGTCCCACCAGGCCTTGCCCTGGCCGTCGATGGCGCCTTCCCCGCTGATTTCGATGTCGTGCGCACCGACGACTGAGATGCAATCCTGGTATCGTTCGTCCGCGCTCGGATAATTCTTGATGTCGTCGGTGATGAGGATTGTGGCACCCTTGGCGAGCTGGAGATTGATCTGGCTGGCGAGCGTGAACGGGCCGGTCAGGAAGTTGCCTTCGGGGACGAGGACGATGCCGCCGCCGGCGGCGCTGGCGGCATCGACGGTTTTCTGGATGGCTGCGGTATTCATGGTCTTGCCATCGCCAACGGCGCCGAATTTCGTCACGAGAAATGTGTTGGTGGGAATGACCGGGCAGGGGCGGGTTTTGTGCGTGGGCCCGTCCGTTGAATGCGACGCAGAAGATGGCAAACAAGAGAGCGGAGACGTTTATGTGTTTCATGAGGACGATTCCTTTAATATCCGGTCGGTGCGCCATACTGGCGACGGCGCATGAGCGGGGTCAAAGGGATTTCACGCGCAGAGACAATCGCCGGGGTTGGAGCTACTTTCGTGTTTGCCAGAGCTTCCTGCGCTCCATGGCCAGCGACAACTGTTTCGTTCTTCTAAGAGGCTCGGCTTCAAGGGCGGTCAAGATAGTTTCTGCCGGGACGTTGCCCAATTCCTTTGGTTCTAATTTATGGAGCCCGCCACCATAAACTCGACCCTCATCCGTTAGGGTACGAGTGGAAATCTGATTGAGAGCTTGCCAGATTGTCTTTGCCAGCGCGGGCGTCTCCTTCAGCGCCATTTTCAGGAACGGCTTGGGATACAGCATGAGGTAAACATTCGGCGCGGTGGCCTTTGAGTGATTGAGGATGAAACGGAATGGCTTACCGCTGCCGGTATCTTCCCGGCCCATGTAGGTGCTGAGGAATGGCGAAGGCGATCGATTCTCCTGTGCGTACCATGGTGAACGATGCGTGCACAGATAGCCCTTCTGCACTCCGCTTTCGATGCCAAGCTGGAGATATTTCCAAACGGTCGGATGTTTTTTCCTCACTTCTGGCTCGGGGAGATCACACGCCAGCAGAAACAACTTACGATCCAAGATCGGATTGCCCTTGCTGTCAGCCGCCACTTCATCGACCTCCAAGTATCGCGGACTCGGAAGGATCGGTATCAGGAATTTTTCGGGAATCTGATGTGCCACTACCTGTTCGCAGTTCAGGATGAAGAACCGGTTGTCACCGGTTGCCAAGCCGCGTTGGATTTTGAACAAATCAGATAGGACAGTTTGCAACGAGCCGCTCACCGTTTCTTCGGTGCGGTGCGGAAATCGTGTCCATTTGGATTCACTTCGAAGCACCCTGGCCGAGACGGTCTTGGAAATCCCCGGCGTAAGCAGGTCGCCGCCATAAGTGAACTCAACCGTGTGATCGGTCGGGGGCAACGCGTTCCGAATCCAAACGACCGCGGATGAGACGAGCGCGTCGGAAAACTGTACGTCGTTTGGATCAAAGCGGTGGATGCGGAGGAGTGTAACTCGGCTCAAAAGGTAGTCCTTAATCTGCCGCCCGTAATTGACGTCCATGAACTCACTCGGAATGAGCCAGCCGGCAAGCCCGCCTTTAGCCATCCACGCTTGAGAGAGACACAAGAAATAGCAATACAGCCCGGCCAATCCGCTCAACTTAACGCCAGCAGTTCGTTCGACCAAGCGATGCATCCGCAGCTTTTCCCCGCGCGCAAATGGTGGTGCCGGACATACGGCGGATTGCAAATCACCAGATTTGGCTTCGTCCATTCCAAAGAGGGGGGCGCGGCTTTAGTGAAATCTTCGACGCGCAGTTTTAGTGGCGTGTTCCGCCAAAGCGCGAGGGCACTGTCGGCACATGCTGGATCAGTTTCAAAACCGACGGCGTTTTCTAGCTGGGCGGCCGGAAATACGCGAAGCAATGCCGAGTAGAACGAGCCGGTGCCGATAGCCGGGTCCAAAAACGAACGCGTGTCCCATCGGGATGAAGTCGGCGGCCGCATTCGAGCAACTGAATCGCCAACGCCGTCGGCGTGGAAAACTGTCCGAGCTTGTTGCGCTCGCCCTGGCTTTTGGAGGAATCAAGCTGCGTTTGAATCTCCAGCCGCCTTGCCTCAATAGTGTCGATTACGCTCATGCCTTAAAGTCCGAACTTGGCAAAATCATCAATGCGATGTTCCCAGATCCAATCAATCCCTTCAGCCGCTTCATAGCCCAGATATCCGGTATCAAAGTAGCCGCACAAAAATAGCACATACCGCACGGATTGCCCGTAGGTCGCCCGCAACTGCGACATCTTGGTCGCCTCCTCCTTGCGCCGCTTGTTTACATTCGTGAAATCACCTGCAGATTTGGCTTCTATCAACAACGGTAATTGGCCCGCTTTCAAACGAAGCGGCGCAATCGCGATGTTCGACCGGTATCGCTATCTCTGTCCCACTGGTCAACTGGATCGGCACGTTGAGGTGAACAGTGAATGAGCCCGGCTTCATACCCCTCATTTTCGAGCCTGCTAGCGCCGGAGAATAGTCGCGCCTTTGTAGCCACTCCTTGATCTTAGCAAGCTGGCGGCGTTCTTGTGCATTGCGGATGATTGGATCGGCAACCGCACCGCACAACCGGTCTGCCATGATCGTTGCCGCCCGGTGAAGTTCTTGGCGACTCGGTTTCCGTCGGCCATCGAGCCACAGAAGAATGTCCTTGTCTGCCAGTTTGGAAATCACGGTCCCAATTTTCCGCAAATCTTTGATTAGCTGCGAAGCATTCATTCGCTGGGGAATGCGCTTGTCTAACTCCATGCTTCGCACAAGATTTGGCGACACGCCCGAAAGCCCGATGAGCCGGTCACGCGCGATTGGTGGGGCTGTCGCCATTCGAAGCATGGGCAAAACAGTCGGGTGCGTCCTCAGAACCTCCGGGGAGATGTTGGCGAGATTGTCTGTTTGCTGCAGCGCTGTCTCGACTTGCTCCGTCGTCTCTACCCGCGTGTCCCGGTAAGCCTTCGGAGCAAACCGGATGAACCAGTCATTGTAAAGATCGACCGACTTGACGATGTCATCCTTCCAGAGGTTCGGCTTATCGGAATTCACCGGGATATTGGTGCGGAGTATGCCAACACGAGCTGGTCGGGGCAAGCTCTCCTTCGGCGGACGAGCTCGCGATTCGCAGCCAGCGAACCCGCCGGTACGCCCGCGCGGTAACTCAAATCCGGCCGAAGCGGAATCGCCGGGGTTGGAGCTACTTCCGGGATTTCTCGGACTGGTAGACGACGCCGATGGCTGCACGCCAGCGGTCGAGGGCTTTCATGTTGCCGAGCGAATCGTCCCAGGTCATGGAGGGCGACTGGCGTTTCTCGATGTGCGCGGCGACATGATCGGCTTCGATGGCGTAGATGGGCTGGGGCGATTCGATGACAATTACTTCTGGTGATTTTCCCTTGCGCTCCAACTGGATCGTGGCTTTGCCGCCTTCACGGGCGGGTCCCCACGGCTGCGAGACGAAGATGCTGCCTTCGGAGCCGAAGATGCGCAGGGCGTTCTCCTGTTGCACCTGGGTGCTGGTGGCGAGCGCGGCGAGGATGTTACCGGGGAATTTCATCGAGGCGACGGTCCACAGGTTGACACCCGTGGTGGCGAGATGGGCGCAGCCGTTGACCTCGGTCGGCTCGGCGAACGGTTTACCCGTGGCAACGCCGGCGATGAGACGCGACATGGAAACGGTGTAACAACCGACGTTGAGGATGCCGCCGCCGCCGAGTTCGTTGCTGAAAAGACGTTGGTTGGGATCGAACTCCCGATGAAAGCCGAAGGACGCCTGGATGATACGCACCTCGCCGATGGATTTCTCCCGAATGAGTTCGACGAGCTTGAGCGTTTGCGGGTGGCACCGATACATGAACGCTTCGAGAAGAAACACGTTGTGTCGGCGCGCCGCGCCGATAACGGTCAGGGCCTCGGCGTGATTGAGTGTGAGCGGTTTTTCGCAGAGGATGTGCTTGCCGGCTGTGGCGGCCTGGATGCACCACTCGGCGTGCATGGGGTGCGGGGTGGCGATGTAGACGGCTTGCACGGTCGGATCGGCGAGCACCGCCTCGTAGGAGCCGTGACATCGCGGCACGCCGAACTCGGCGCCAAATCGGTCCGCGCTGAGTTGGGTGCGGCTGCCGACGGCGGCGAGTGTGCCGGTGTTGGATTGGGGAAGGTTCCTGGCGAAAACGCCCGCGATACGACCGGTGCCGAGGATGCCCCAGGAAAGCGAGTTCATATTGGGAAAGAACTAGGGCGGGTTTCGGTTCGCGACAAGGAAAAAGCGCTGGCGAAGGGCGAGCCGGTACTGTT
>CAVYAC010000072.1:0-75370 GCA_963766065.1 uncultured Verrucomicrobiae bacterium | reverse complement strand
TGGCCTGCAATCCCGGCGGCAATGATCCGGAGGAGACCGCAAAGGTGCACGACCCGACGTCCCCAGTAGCGGTGATCGTCTGGTTGTAGTACTGACCGACCACGCCCGATGACAGCGTGCCGGCCAACACGATCACGGTCACGGGGGGATTCGGGTCGATAAGGGTCAGCGTATACGTGGCGCTGCCCGTGCATCCGTATTGGTCGGTGGCTGTCACGGTGAATGTGCTGCTCACCGACGTCGGCGTGCCGGACAACGTACCCCTGCTGGACAACGTCATCCCTGCGGGCAAACTTCCACCCGTCTGGCTGAAGGTGTACGGAGCGGTGCCACCGGACGCTGTGAAATTCGTCGGGCCGTAGCTGGTGAACTCCTGCCCCACAGGGAGCACCGTCGGCGAAATCGTGATGGTCGGACACGTCTCGTTAAGTGAGTAGTACGCCGTCCCGCTACAGCCATTGCTATCGGACGCCGAGACTTTGAAGGCGTAGACACCGACGGCAGTCGGCGTGCCCGTCACCGAGCCCGAGGATGTAAGCACCAGCCCTGGCGGCATTGGGCCGACCGCCAGCGAGAAAGTCACGGGGGGTTGGCCGCCACTGGCGGTAATGGCCTGACCGTACGGTTGCCCGACCCCGCCGAGGGCAACGACGGAGGCGACAAGGTCAGAGACGGGCAGGCGACTGTAATGGTGTAGGCCTGACTGGCGGTGCACCCCACGCCATCCGTCACGGTAATGGTAAACTTGAATACGCCGGTGGCCGTCGGAGATCCGCTCAACTCCCCGTTGATCGGCTGCAATGTCAGCCCCGGAGGCAGACTGCCGGATGTCACCGCATACGTGTACGGCGGTATACCCCCTGCCGAGACGGTGAACAGGGCCTCGTACGACGCGTCCGGGAGGCTCGACGGCAGTTCCGGGTGGGTTCAACACGAGCGCGCACTGCCGGTTGACATCCAGCTTCAGGTTGCCCGTTGCCCCGTCCTTGCCCTCGGCCACGATATAATACGAGTTTGACCCGCTGGCGACCCAACTGACCGCCGATTGGACGCTTCCGCCGGCTTCAGCGTCGGAAACAATCTCCTGGAGTTCACCACAATTCCCGCCCCACACGGACAGAACCGTGGCGAAATCGCTGCCAAACGTGTCCGCGGTAAACGCCGTGCCGACGCCGGGATCGATGAGCACGAAAAACTCCTGGTCCCCACCCGTCCCGGCGGTGGAACTCGGCTGCACCTGATGGTACGCGGGGAATGCCAGAGCGTTCGACCAGCTGTACGGGAATTGGGAAAGGATCGCTGCCGTCTGACAGGTGTCGTTGGTGTTCATGTAGGGCGCATCGCTCAGGACGGCCCGGTTGGTGTTTACATTGTACACCACCAAGGCAAAGTCCTGGTTGACCTGGACATTCGTGCCCGCGTGTGGCACGCCAATGCCCGTAATATCGGTCGCCTTCACAATCACCTCATACGGCGCTCCTGCGGTAATGGCTCCGCCCGGGGGAAGGAACACGCTTTCCACGGGATTCAACGTGTCCGGTGTACCGCCCGTCACGGAATTCGGCCCTTGAAACACGTTGCCGTGATAGGTCTGATTCTGGTCATTGTTCATGACCACATCCAAATCCAAATTATTGACCAGTTGATTGCTGTTCACGGAGGAACCGGGCGTGTCCGACCAGGCCACCGTGACGCGGAACGGCACGTTGCTGGCGTAGATCTGGCCAAATTGCTGGTAGCTCTGGCCGCTGGCGGTAAAATACGTCTGTTGTGGCACCGGATTCGTCGTGATCAAGGGAGTGTAAAGCGCGCGTTCCGACGACTCGTCGCGCAACGCCCGGGGAATCCCATCGAACATCCGCCCCAAATCCATCTCGCCCATGCCCTGGTCGATCGCTGGCAATGTGTCCGGGGCGTAGGCTTGCGTCACAGGGTTCGTATAGATAATGGGGAGATAGCGCGCCGAGTTGAGCAGGTAGGCCTTGGCCATCGCCGGGCTGGGCTGCAACATGCCGAGCCGATTCTGGAAATACCACCACAATAGTTGTATCCCGCCCGAAACCGCCGGCGCGGCAAAACTTGTGCCGACGACATTGGTGAGGGGGCCGGTGCTGACGAGATAGTAATCCACGGCTCCGCCATCACCGCACGCGTAAAGGCCGGGGAAGTTGGGGCCGTCGGTTGGGAATTCAAGGTCCCGAGGCGGTTCCTGAACATACCACTCGCCATAGCTATACGTCTCGCCAAAGGCCGCCGCGGCAAAATTCGTCCAAAACGATGCCACAACGCCATAAATGGAATTGCCCGGCGCCACGATCTCGGGCTTGAAGCGCCCGTCCCGTGTGGGACCGAACGCCGAGTAGGAAGCCATCAGGTAGGAATCATAGGCGTCGTCACACTCCGTGCTAGTTAACACCAAGTTGGCGTTGGTATACTCCCGTACGCTCTCGGTTGCCCCCACGGAAATCACGTTCTTGGCGGTGCCGGGCGGCGTTACCGTGATGTCCGAAAACCCGCCGACGTTCCCCACGCTGCCCGCGTTCCCGTTGGCGAACACGATAATCTGTTCCTGATTCAGCGGAAATGGCGACGGTTGGTTCGTCGCTCCCGTTCCCACCGAATCTCGCACCCCGTAGTCATAGTTCTGGCAGTCGCCACTGTACAGCCCGTCATTCTGACCGACAACCAAGGCCTGGCCCCAACTGTTGTTGACGATTCGTGCGCCATCTTCGTAATCGTCCAGCATCAGCTGGGGCATGTTGTTGACGCAGAATACGTCGTACACATCGTAGTCGCATGTGCTCGCTTCGTTGACCTGAATGTTCTGTGAGAAACAGCGTCTTGTACCAATGAGACCAAAGGGCGAAATGCCCATACCGTACTGGAACCCGTTGTAATCCCGGTCAACCACATTCGTGTTGAAACCGACAATGACCGACGCGATGGCGGTGCCGTGAGGAAACCCCGCCATATCCTCCCACGTCACCGTGCCGGACGAGATGCACACGTTGCTGCCGGCCATTACCTGGGCGATGTAAAAATCTCCGCAACTCAAATCTTCGGTTTCGTAGGCCACGCGGTAGGGGTAGTTGTTCCCAAACGTGTAGAAATCATAGTCTTGCCCGGCCACCCTTATCGGGGGGTAATTCGTCCCATTAGGGACATACGCAACCCCAGCGGGAGCATCCGAGAATCCGGAGTCGTCAATGCCAACAATCGGATACGTCGTCGGGGTAAAGAAAGCGTTGGTCATCGGGCCGGCAACCGAATTGGTGAGAAAGTCAAAATAGTGCTGCCCAGCCGGAATCGGAATTACAGGCCCATGGCCCGGCCCGTTGGTGTGGCCTGCGAGGATCAGGCCCTGGATCTCGTCCATCTTCTTGATCGGGATGACCGGGTCGATCCAGAGCACGGAGGGCATCCGGGCAAACGTCGTCAGGGCGGCGGCATTGACTCGGGCCGATATCTCCAACTGGTTGAGGATCTCCAGCGGTTTTGGTGAAGAGCGCTCCGTGTAGGTCTCGATCTCATGGAGGTCCAATCGCCCCTCGGGCGAATCGACCACCGCCACTTTAACGTCAACCACCCCGAATGTGTTCTTAAGCCCCTCGGTCATCTTGTAATCGGGATGAAATGCGCCAGATCCACTGGACCGGGCCGTCCGGGACCCGCATCGCCTGCACCTTTTTCTCGGTTGGCGCGTCCATGAACACCAAATACCCATTATTGGGCACGTAGGTGATAATCTGGAGGCCCTTCAGACCCTTCAACTCCGCCAGCCATTGTGGCCGAATCGGTCCTTTAAATTGGACAATGCGCAGCCGCCTGCCTGTGGTCTCGACCTCTTGCATGTCCGGGGTAACGGGTGGCTCGCCCGCCCGCACATCAATGGTGGCGCCTCGCAACTCGATGAGGTTGAGGTAGTCCGCGTCCACGACGCGGTCGCCATGCGTTGCCTTCAGATCGGCAAGTTGCTTGGCGTCCACCTCGGCAAGCCAGTACGACCCGTAGTTGTCAACACGGGTGATCCCCTGTTGCCGCAATTGATCGATGGTCTCGCCCTTTGCGGGTTGGATCATGACCCGGTTGGCCCGTCGTCGTGATTGTGGCTCGTGCAGAAGTCTGCGCCCACAAGACCATAAAGCCCGTGAGGCCAACCAGTACACACGACCTGATTTCGGAGAATTTCATTACTCGCTGTCCTCCAACCGACATGTCATTCGGAAAGATTTGCTGGTACCGACAAAGCTATCAAAAGGGGTTTTGCGATTGCAACCAGAATGTTCATCAAAATTCTTGGTGACGGAGTTTCCCATGCGGCGTCAAGCCGGAATGCGATAATCGTACGCCTGTTTTTCATAACACCAGAACCCTAGCGGCGTCTCGCGGAAAGACGAAATCACTACATTCCCTATTTCGACCGGGAATTCACCCTCAGTCCCGCCTCGTGCGTTTCGGCCAGCCAATTGTCACGGCGTTCACGCCAGGCGAAAAGTTGGCGCCCACCGGATGCGCATCCCGCCACCAGGCAAACCGCTCTCTCAACAAACTGTCACGCTCGATCATCACCGTAATGGGAGTCTGCGGCCACGGCTCATGTTCCACACGAAACACCCGTCGCAGCTCGTGCCACGCCGCCACGGAACGGAGAGAATTCGTGCGTGCAGATCACGATCTTCGATTTGGGCTGCGGCACGGGCGTCATGGATCGCTGATTTTAATCTCAACAAACCCATGCCGCGATGCCAAACAAAGAAATCGCTTTCCCTTTGCCGCCGGGTTTGGTATCAGTCCCCCGCGAGTAAGGACCAGCGCACAGGCGCAGTTTCACATGAATGTAACGTTGACTGACAATGAAGTAGCCGACCTGAAGGATGGATTGCGCCGGTGCAGTCCCGAAACAATCGAAGCGGCGGTTCGGTATCGCGAAACAGGCGATCTCGACACAATCCCGACCATCGTGTTCGGGATCCTCGAACGCTACCAACCCTCCACCGCGCCTGTGAAACTTTCCCAAGCGGATGAAAACGCGCGGCTCATCGAGGACCTCGGGCTCGACTCGCTGACGTTGCTGGAAATCGTGCTCTCGATTGAGGAAGTCCTCAAGCTGCACATCGAAAATGAGGATCTGCGCGAAATCCGCACGATGGGGAGCCTGAACAAGTTTCTCCATGCCAAGATTACGGGCGCCGACACCGGGACGCCGTCGAAGGTCTATACGCGCGAACAAATCGCGCTTGTGCTCCCCCAACAGCCGCCGTTCCTGTTCCTTGACGAGGCGTCGCTGAATGCCGAAACCCTCAAGGCCACTTACACCGTCAAGGGCAACGAGTTTTTTCTCGAAGGCCATTTCAAGGACGAGCCGATCTTTCCCGCCTCGATTGTGTTTGAGGCCATGGGCCAGGCCGCGTGCCTGTGGGTCTTGGAGAAAGCACCGTCCCAAATCGGCAAGGAGATCAAATCCAATCGCGTGTTCTTCGCGTCGCTCGATGGCGCACACTTCTACCAAAAGACCAAGCCGGGAGAGAAACTCGATTTCGAGCTGAAACTGACCCGACTTCGCGAGCCGCTGGCGATTTTTGAGGGCACGGTCACATCCCAGGGGCGGCGCGTGGCCAAGATCGAACGCCTCGTGCTCGCGTTTGGCGAACAACTTCTTCCCGAAAATATTCCATCGTCGGAATCGTCCGCGTCTGACGCCGCGACGCCCGCAGTGCCGGTGGCGCCCAACGGCTTGGACAGCGTCCGTTCCTGAGTTCGGATCGACCTAATTCGTCAATGAAGCGCGTCGCCGTCACGGGCCTGGGGTTCATCACCAGCATCGGCAACAGCCGTCAGCAGGTTGTTCGCAGCCTTCAGCAATGCCTCACGGGCGTCGAACCGTTTGCGGAGTTTGCCGGTCCCGATGCACCGGTGAAACTGGCGGGCACCGTCAAGGGCTTTCAGTTTCCCTCGGCCTACTTTGAGGATTGGCAGTTCCCGGCGGAGTACAAACTCACTCGCGAGCAATTGCGTCCGATGGCGCCGAACTCCCTGTACGCCTACGGGGCGATGCAGCAGGCCATCGCCGAAGCGAAACTAACGCCCGACCTGGTTTCCAACCCGCGCACCGGCGTCATGTGTGCCTCGGGTGGTTCGATGTGGCTGGCGTATGACAACCTGCACACAATGGTCACACGCGGCGTTGCCCGCTGCCAACCCATGGCCATTGTCAACAGCATCCCCGGCTCGTTGTATATCAATTTGGTTGCCTGTTACAAGATTAAGGGCGGAGCACTCGGTTTCTCCAGCGCGTGTTCGTCCTCGGCCCACGCCCTTGGCGCCGCGTGCGACCTGATCCGTCTCGGCCGTCAGGACACCGTCTTTGTCGTCGGCGCCGAGGACTGCAACAAGTTCAACATCCTTCCCTTTGCGGGGATCCGCGCGCTGAGCCTGCAGACTGACCCCGCCAAAACGCCGTGCGCATTCGACGTGAACCGCGACGGATTCGTCGGCACGGGCGGCGCGGCCGTCCTGGTGCTGGAGGAACTGGAACACGCCAAGCGCCGCGGTGCACCCATCGCCGCGGAGGTCCTTGGTTGGGGCCAGTCAGCCGACGGGTACAACGTGCTCGCGCCCGATCCCGGACGGCGACGGATTGAAACGCGCGATGGAAAACGCGTTTCACGACGCCCATTTGGCGAAGGAGGAAGTCGATTACATCAACGCCCACGCCACATCGACAACCGTGGGCGATGTCGCGAGTGCCGCGCGATCCGCGCGGTGTTCGGCAACGGCAAGACGCCTCACGTCAGCAGCACCAAGAGCCTGACCGGCCACGGCCTCTCCCTCGCGGGCGCGATGGAGGCTGCCTTCTGTGTGCTCGCACTGCAGGAGGGCTTCATTCCTGTTTCCGCGCACATCACGCAACTCGATCCGCAATGCGCCATCGTGCCCGTCGTCATGAAACCGGTCCCTGACAAGCCCCGCGTCGCCCTCAGCAACTCCAGCGGCTTCGGCGGCACCAACGTTTGTCTCGCCTTCCGCCGTTGGGAAAATGGCGCCTAGCGACATCCGTAAGGTCTTTCTGACCGGCGCCAGTTCCGGCATCGGACTGGAAACGGCCAAACTGCTTACCGCGCGGGGACTCGACGTGTGGGGAACATCCCGTGACCCGGCCCGTCTGCCGAAATTGCCGCGGTTCCATGGCGTGCCGATGGATCTGATGCAAATGGATTCAATTCGTCGGGGTTTTGCCGCCGCGTCACAGGAAGCGGGCACGTTCGACGTGCTGATCAACAACGCCGGCGCGGGCGCATTCGGAGCCATGGAAGCCATGCCCGCCGAGATCGTGCGCGAGCAGTTTCAAGTCCTGCTGGACGCGCCGCTGGAATTGATTCGACTGGCGCTTCCCGCGATGCGCCAGCACAACCGTGGGACAATCATCAATGTCACCTCGCTCGCCGCGCAGTTTCCCATTCCGTTCATGGCTCCGTACAATGCGGCGAAATCCGCCCTCAGTGTGTTCACGACGGGATTGCGGGTGGAGCTTTCAAATACGCCGATTCGTGTCGTCGAGATTCGCCCGGGGGACATCCAGACCTCGTTTCACGACCGGACAAAGCGCGTGGAAGCGACAAGGAACCCCGAAGAGCAACGTCGGATGAAATCAGCCTGGGAAACCCAGTTGCGGAACATGGCGGCTGCGCCGCGCCCTGACCGGGTCGCGCAGGCCATGCTGCGCGCGATTACGAGACCGAATCCGCCACCGGTTGCGGTCGTGGGAGGCGTATTCCAGGCGCGGCTGGCGCCGCTGGGTGCGCGGCTCTTGCCGCTTCGAGTACTGGAATTCGTCCTTCGGAAATACTATCGGCTCTGACATCGAGACCGGCGATCGTCCTCACAATATCGCTCGGGTGCGACGCCGGACAGGCACGCAGCATCGCCCAACGGATCGCCGCCGGCAACTCGGGGCGCTTCCGCCATTCGGTGAGAATCCCCGCCAACTCTTCGGGGCTGCGCACGAGTTGCGCCACACCGTGGTCGCGACAGAACTTCACCGTGATACGCTCCTGGGGCTAGAATCCCCACAAAGCCCATCCATAGTCTATTACACCCCGCAGGCTGAAGGCGTCCGACTGACCCCAAGGCCGGTATAAAAATTGAGCGCCTTGGACTTTCATCCAAGGCGCTCAACGAGTTACCAACTACGATCTAGCTTACAAGCCTGGGCCAGCAATCAGCCGAACCGGCAGGATCACGGGACCCGTAGCGCCTGCCTCGGCCTCTGCCCAGTGGACGGTCACTTTCAGCTTCGCTTTCGGCTTGAGTGTGTCCACGCTCAATGGAATATACTCGCGCCCATCCGCCAGTCGTCCTGTAATATTCAACAGGTCGATATTATTACTTCCTTCACCGGACGTTTTGACCACAAGGCCAAACGGACCAGCGAGCGTCGTCCCGCTGATGTTCACAAGCGTTACTACCTCCGAGTAATAGTCATTAAAGCCATACTCGTACGCGCTGCCGACCTTGCTTGAAGTGATCTTCACGTCGCCAAAGAGCACCTCCATGCTCGATGTCAGATCCGTATACTGCGACTCTGCGACGATCGTGATGTTTGATAGGGTATTATGGTTCCCGTCAATATCCTCGACCTCGACGGTAACTGCGTATGCACCATCATCCAAATAGGTGTGGGTGCCTTCAACCACATACTGACCGGCAGCATTTGTTGTGATACCGCCATCCGAAGCGGTGCCGTCACCCCAACTGATGAGAGCTGACAGATCAAACGCATCACCAGGCGGCAGAGAGCTGTCGGTGAACGTCGCCAGGTTGGTGGTGAAGCTGCTACCCGTGCCAACCGCGATATAGTTCGAGAGCAGCCCATACAGGAAGCTAATCCCCGGGCTGGTACCGGTAAACGTGATTGTACTCGCATTGAGCAGCTGAGGAACAGCGCACACGTTCGCATCGGTAACCGTAACTTTTACGGTTTCACTCGTGAGTGGTGCCGCCACATAGCTGTGAGTACCCTGTACCAGATAGACATCGTTGCCATACGCCACAATCGTGCCACTGGTGTACGGTGTGTTGTCGCCCCAGTCGATCGTGGCTGTGAATGAACTCGCACTCAAGGCCGTATCTGGATCCGTAAAGGAGGCCACAGTACCACTGAATGTGCTGTTAGCAGCCGCGTTGATGCTGTAACCATACGAGATGATCGGCGCATCCTGAATAATGGCGAAGTTCGTCGAGACACAGAACGCGCCACCCGCTAGATCCACGACCTTCACAATCAACGGGTAGTTTGTGCAGGTGACGTCGTACGTGTGGTTTCCATACACGGCAAACTCATTCCCCGACACATGTTGCACGATCCCAGTACTGGCAGTGCCATCGCCCCAGCTGATTGTAGACAGATAGTAGGTGTATGGTTGAACGGAGATTGGAGAAACTGCGGAGAACTCATTTGTGTCAATAAACGCTATCAACTCGTCACCCAACGAATTGCCGCTAGCTTGTGCAAGCGATTCAAAGCCTGGCAGGGTGGTAAGATTCGGATTAACGTAAACGACCGTCAGACCCGCATCGCTCACGTTCACGCTATCCGGTATGCCGCTGACAGGTTGCAGCGCAGCGCCTTCTATGTCATTAAGTTGGATCGTAACATAGTACGTGCCGTCTGTAGGGTAGGCATGTTCTCCCACCAGTGCGAATACATTGCTTGCCACATTCACAATTGCAATCCTGCCGACGGCAAGAGTGTCGTTGCTGGAAATGTTCGAGGTGTTGTTGGTGAGGGTATTCGGTGTACTCATATCACCCCAACTGACGGATGCGACGAATTGGGAGACGCTGCCCGTCTGATTGCTGTTCGCCAGAGTATTCCCATCGATAAACGTCAGCAACGTTTCATTCGAGGGACCGACAGTGCCTTCCGTGTACACAAGTACGCCTGTGCTGACAAGAGTCAGTGGCGCGTCAGCGATATTAACAACGCCCGTCCCCGTGAGGGATGAACCACCCAAGTCATTAACGGTAATCGAGATCGTATTGCTTCCGCTTAAATAGTACTCCAAGGTGCCCTGTACGGCGAACAGCGCTCCGCCGTTCGTTGACCCAAGGCTCACGATAGAATAGGCCTGGCTGTAAACGCCGCCAGTGGGTGTTATGAGCTCGCTATGGACGACAGGACCGTACTGGTTTGTCGTGGCAGACGAATTGCTATCAATAAAGGTGAGGAGCGTCACGTTTGACGCCAGAATTCCTTCAGTCACGGACGCCGGAGCCGTAGGAACAAATGTCAGCGGCGCATCCGCGATATCCCCCGAACTCGATATTGTGTTGGCGCCGCTGACACCGAGGACGTTTGTAACCGTAACCGTAACCGTCACAGGGGAAGCGGTCGTGTTCGCATATTGATGCGACGCGGTGACGGTAATATTTGAACCCAAGCTGGAGGTAACCACGGTGCCAGCATTCGTCGTGTTATCGCCCCAGATAACAACGGCGCCGTCGTTATTCGTCGGAACAGTGTCGGTGAATGTCGCGCTCAGCGCAATCGAGACACCCTCTGTAATAACAAGCGAGGATGTGGCTGCTCCATTCAGCGTAATGGTCCCGCTACTGATGGCCGCGTTCGTAGATGTGCAATATGCCAGCGCGACCCCTCCGATGAGCAACAGGGTCCTGATTGCGCGGCATACGCCGACAGCTTTGTGGGCTTTTGTTTTCATAATCTGCACTTTCTCATTTCGGCGGCTGGCTTTTGTCACCACTTTCATCGCTCATTTCTCCTTAGTTTGATTTGGGCCGGTGCTGACTCAGGCTCGAATCCTCACGTTAAATTGTTCGACTCAAACACACGTTTGTAAAAACACTTTGTCCCTGCTGTAGACAATGCATCGTGGCCTTGCCGCAGTACAACCTCCCCTGTGCTACCTTCTGCCCCAACAAATACTGAATACACGACAAACTTGTCAACAAAGTATTTTCAGTCCTCCTGAACGCCCCTCACAACCTGTACAACGTTCGCCCCAACAAATACTGAATACACGACAAACTTGTCAACAAAGTATTTTCAGTCCTCCTGAACGCCCCTCACAACCTGCACGACGTTCGCCCCAACAAATACTGAATACACGGCAAACTTGTCAACACCGATTTCCACCAATTCGGAACGCTCCTGCAATCGGCAAAATCTCACGCACCGACATCTACTGGATTCACAGCAAATCTGTCAACATGTATTATTACTCGGATTTTTTAGGATCGTGGGTGGGAGCGGTCGGTTTTGGTGAATCAGTTTGAGCATCCGGCAGCGGGGCTGGTCGATGCCAACAGCCCTGGACGAGGCCGGAAAACTGATCGTAATGATTCCGGGATGAAAATATGTGACGGCACGGTTCTGTTTACAAACCAGAGAACTTCTGGTGCGGGCCGGGATGATTGGGTCCACGTGCTCTCCCGCTTTGCCCGTGACCGGAAAGCTGCATCCATTCGCTGGCGCGCCCCCGAGGCTTGCCATCGACAACGCGCGGCGTTTGAACATGGTGACGCGGATTTCTACGGGTCAACGCTTCCTTGCGAAGATAATAATAATGATGGTGATCGAGGTCGCTGCTGTGGTCACACGTTCGGCTGGCGCCGAGGAACGTGTGTTGACCAAAACCATCCGTCTGCAGAAGTGCATCGAGCCGGCGCTGGCATGCAATCCCGATTTGAAAATCGAGCACCTCAACCCGCAGATCGAGCAGTGGTCGATTGCACGAGAGCGGTCGGCCTTCGAGCCGGTCATCGGGGGGAACTACGCGCGTGACAACGAACCGTTGGACCCGGAAGAGTGAGTCGCGACAGGGCTGGCGGATCTGAAACAGTACAGGCTCCGCGAGTTTCTGTCCGCGCACTTCCTGGAGCCGGACGGCATATTGGGATTCCCGTGCCGGCACCAGCGCAAACAGGAACCACGAGAAGCACGGAAACACTTCCCCGCGCGGCAACGCGAGCGTCGAGAATCCCAGCGCAAAGTATCCCGCCAAAAAAGTGCTGCCCACCCGTGCCAGATTCGGTATGCTGCCATCCGGTTACTTCCGCGCCGGAATCCTATCCAAAGTCCGCCGCGCGGCGAGGCCCAAAGTGTGCGAACGGCAAATCAGTCATCCTCTTTGGCCCGCGTAAGCGAACGAACGCCCAACCCGGGTGTCAAATGAAGCCAGAACCAACCATGAACCCCAAACTCCTCCTCGCCCTCGCGCTCGTTTTGAGCAGCGGTTTGCTCGGATGCACGACGGTTCAATCGCCGCGACAGGATGCCGTGTTGTATTCCACACCTTCTTCGGCCAGTTTGCAGAAAATCAAAATCAAGCGCATTTCCCTGACGGGCGAACAAGTGGCTGAATTGGCTTCCTTGCCGAAAGATAAAACAGAATTTAATTCACGGTGGCTGGTCGAAGAAAAGCCGGATACCATGCGCGCCGGGCCTTGGGATACGCGGCTTTATATCTTTGATTCCGCCGACACGAATCGGTGTGTCCGCGTGGAGTTGCTTGATCAGGCGGGTTACGAGATTCGCCACGCCTGGCTCAATGAAAAAATGTTATTTATCGGAGTGCCATGGGGACGCATGGCGTGGACGGATTCTGTTCTTGATACCGAGACGCTGCGGTTTGTCTACATCGAAGACGGGGTGTATATCAGGGAACTCGACTCACAGGAAGGACGCGAGTCGCAAAAGGCATTTGAGCCGCGAAAGAAATAGGACTGCTGTGAACCCCAAAATCATCTTTTGCCTCGCGCTCGTTTTGAGCGGCGGTTTGCTCGGCCGTTCATCCGTTGCTCCGCATACCACAACTCTTGCCGCCCAAACGCAGATTCAAGGGGAAGTCGAGAAGTTGCCGGAATGGCACCTTGATTCCTTCCGTATCTTCCCAATTGAAAAGCCCATCAGGGATGAATCGTGGCTTCATCCCGCGGTGCGACCGTTGTCCGTTCGCCGATACGTATTTGTCCCCGTTGGAGCAGGCTTGGCATTTTATACGACTTTTATTTTTGCTGATTCCGCCGCCGATGCCCAAGCGATATGGCAGCGTTCCTCTAGAGAGGTTCAGGTTTCGGGGAAAATGTCCAAGGATTATGGTGCGGATGAACTCGAAACATGGGATACCCATTTAACCGGACGTTGGAATCAAACGGTTGTTGTGGTTTATACGGACGGAACGCCTGCTTCCACGCAACAATGGCCTTCCGTGATGCACATTTTGAGTAGCGGTTTGTTCGGCTGCTCCACTACTACAAACTCGTTTGAATTCACTGGCAACGGCGTTGACGAATATCTCACGAAGCAGATGTCCAACATTCTCACCGAGTGTCAGAAAATTAAGCCCGGAATGACACGCGCAGAGCTTTCCAAGGTTTTTACCTCTGAGGGTGGCCTTTCGACCGCAAAGCATCGCACGTTTGTTTATCGTGGTTGTCCATACATCGAGATTGATGTTGATTTCACTCTTTCGGACCCGAAGCAGAATGTGCTTGAAGAGCACCCGATGGACATCATTAGCAACATTTCCAAGCCGTATTTGGACTGGGGTGTCATTGATTGAACGATAAGAATAAACCCCTCCTCGCCCTCGCGCTCGTGTTGAGCAGGTTACTCGCCAACGGACATGTCGCTCGCGCCGATACTGGCTTTTGTGATTCGGTGGAATGGATGACGGCCATGGCGGATCAGATCGGGGTGTATCAAGCCGCAAACATTTATGGACCTCACTCCGTGACAAACGAGTCGCGCCGTTTGATCGGCTGTTGCTCCTGCACGGCAGATTTCAAACTGCAAAAGACGCTTCGCGGAAAGCCATTGAAAACGGCCAGCAAGTCTTTCCCAAGCAATAGCAGTTGAGAAATCCTTTCCTTCCCCATCGCGCGGTCTGACCCGTAATCATGACGAACGTACTTACGGTCATCCCCTCCCCCACCCATCGTCTTCCGCCTATCTCCTCGTGCCGACGCAATGTAACCCGACCCCTCTGTTCTCCGCCTCCCTGTCGCGCCAAAGCCGGCCCGGAATCGGCTTGTTCGCATTGTCGGAGGTGATATAATGAGGGATCGTCCAACGGAATACTCCGCAATGGTCGCGGGGCATAAGTCATCGGGGAAGTTGAGGGTAATGAATGGTTGCCAACGCTGCTTTTGACAGACTCGACAGTCTTCTTCTCCGGTGCCCGAAGATGATGCCTCGGATCTTTGTTTACGCTGTCATGCTCCTGATCGGGACTCTTGGCGCGATCCAGGCGCCGGCCGCCGACAGTGTGGAATTCACCTCCATCCCGCCTTACGGTTCGCAAAGCTTCCTTCAGGGCAAGGTCTACGGGCTGAATCCGACCAACTATGCCGTCGCCGTGTTCATCTATGTTGATGGCATCGGCTGGTTCACCAAACCCACCTGCGCGAATCCCCTGACCACGATCCAGCCCGACGGCACGTGGACCGCCGACATCACCACGGGCGGGGTCGATACGGACGCCACGCGGATCGCGGCGTTCGTGGTGCCCGCCACCTACAACCAACCCTGCGTGACGAATGTGTTCTGCTTTCCCGCGGCACTGCTGCAGCAGTCTGTCGCCAATGCCATGACCACCCGCGTGGCGCCAATGGTGCGCTCGTTTCACTGGTCGGGGTACGATTGGCGGGTCAAGAGCAGCACATACCCGGTCGGTCCGGGACCGAATATTTTTTCCGACAGCACCAACAACGTTTTCATCGATACCCAGGGCCGCCTGCATCTGCGCATCACCAACGTCAACGGCGCATGGCAGTGCGCCGAGATCGTCTCCGAGTTGACTCTCGGCTACGGCACGTACCTGTTCCATCTCGCCACGCCGGTGGACGGGCTCGATCCGAATGTCGTTCTCGGCTTGTTCACCTGGAGCAACGAAGACGATTTCGCCAATCGCGAGATGGATGTGGAGTGTGGGCGATGGGTTAGTCCGTCCGATTACGCCAACGCGCAGTTTGTCGTCCAACCGTACACCATCCCGAGCCACCTCGTGCGGTACCGGATCCCGACGTTCGCGACCAACGCCACACCGTCGTTCAACTGGGAAACCAACGCCATCGCGTTCGCATGCACCACGGGAACCACCGCCGCGGCCACCACCGCCACCAACGCGCTGGTGAATCCGGGCTTCGAATCCGGATCGGGTTCGAGCGCGAGTAACTGGGCGCTGTTTGGCGATGCCTACCGCACGGAGACAAACACAACCTCGGCCGTCACAGCGCTCAGTGGCGCCTGGTCCATGAAGGTGTTTGGCCCGTTCAATCCGACTCTTGCCGAGTCCGGGGCCTACCAGACCATTTCCGCCGCGAGCCCGGGACAAACCTGGCAACTTTCCGGGTTCGGCTTGAACTGGTCCGGCGATGCCATGACGAACACCACCGCGTACGGCATGGCGCAACTGATCTTTCTGGATGCGGCCAACAACATCCTGCAGACCAACCAGTCACAACACTTCGACTCGACCACTCCGCTGGATGAGTGGCAGTACTTTCAGGTAACGGGAACGGCACCCACCGGAACGGCCGCCGTGCAGGCGCGAGTATCGCACTTCGGACAAGCCGGCATCGCCGGCTCCATCTGGTGGGACGACTTGTTGGCCACGCTGAATCCTGACCCGAGCACTGTTGCCCAATGGACGTTTACCAACACCGCTGCCATCCTGCCAAGTTGCGATGAGAATGTGCATTTCAATCTCTGGCTCATCTATGGTGACCCGCCCGTGAATGGACAGCCGGCCGAAGTCGTCCTCGACCAATTCACGTTTCAAGGAGTCGATACCGACGGCGATGGGATGCCCGATTGGTGGGAGGTTGCGCACGGATTGAACCCCAACGATCCTGTCCGATGCCAATCGCGACGATGACGGCTCCGGCTTCACCAACTTGCAGGACTACCTCGCCGGCACCGACCCCGCCAACCCGGCCAGTTGCCTCCACATCACGTCGTCGGTCATCACGGGAAACGATGTACAAGTCAGCTTCACCTCGGTCCTGGACAAAAACTACCTTCTCGAAAGCACCGCCAGCCTGCCATCACCGAACTGGTTGACAGTGACCCAGAATGTCGCCGGACCGGCAGCCCCATTTCCGTGACCGACTACGGCGGCGCGACCAATTTCCCCGGCCGCTACTACCGGGTGCGGCTGGTCCCATAGGTGTCGTTGTTCCTTGGTATCCGGTCGAGAGGAAACCCCGCAGCCGTCATCGCGCAGGAGTTGAATCCGGAAGGGTGAACTGGCCCAAATTTCAGGCTCAACTCTCCACATCGCCGCCATCGCCTTCCGCGAAGCCCGCCGACAATAACCGCCTCACCCCAACCGCGTGTTGCCGTTGCCGTCATTGCCGCCGCTCTTCTTGTAAAGCCGTAACGTCACCGAACACGGTTTACGAAACCGTTCCGTCCTGAGCCAGCCTTGGAAACCTCGAATTTAATGGACAGGAGAATCGACTCAGGGATAGATTTCAAAATGTCAGAAGCTCCGATTTGACAGCCAGCAAGCGCCAAACTGTCTGGGGTTGCTGGCAGGACCACAGTCATGCAAAGGTTGATTCTCTGGCTCAACAGCCGATCCAAACTCTGGGTGGTTGGAGCGGGTCTGTTCGGCACCGTGCTGGTGGGTCTGATCGATTACCTGACGGGGCCTTGGGTTCGAGTTTCCATCCTCTACGTGCTCGTGGTTATTTTCGTCACCTGGCTTGCGGGCGCGTCCTGCGGGGTTTTCGTCGCTACGGCGGCCGCCGTCGTGGGTTTCGTAGCCAACCTGTACTCCCCCATTACCACTTCTGAGATTGTGGTTGCCTGTTGGAACTCGGCGGTGGACTTTGCGGTGCTTCTGGCCGTCTCTTTTTTGGTGCTGGCGATGAAGAAGGCGAGCATGGAGCGCCGGGCGGGCAGAGGACGCGGCGCAGACCAGCCAGACGCTGCTCGGCGCCTACGTTGACACGGCGCTGGACGGTATCATTGCGATCAACGATCAAGCCATTATTAATTCCTTCAACCCTGGCCGCCGAGCGCATCTTCGGATACAGCGGCCGCGATGTCATTGGTCAAGGCTTGCGCATGCTGATGCCTCTGCCCACGGGAGACGAACACGACCACTACATCCACGACTACTTGTTGGCTGCCCAACAGGGTGCCATCGGAGTCAGTCGTGAAATCGTCGGACGGCGCAAGGACGGCTCGCTCTTCCCGATGGAACTCGCCGTCGGTGAAGTCCAGCTGGATGGCCGGCGGCTGTTTAGCGTCACCGTCCGCGACATCACCGAGCGCAGGCAACTGGAGAAGCAAGTCCTCGATATTCTCCGATCACGAACGACGGCGAATCGCACAGGACCTGCATGACGGGCTCTGCCAGCACCTGGCCGCCACCGAGTTCGCCACCCAGCTATTGACGGATAAACTGGCGCAACAATCACTGCCGCAAGCCACCGAGGCCCGTCAAATTGGGGGATTCATCCAGCGAGCCATGACTCAGGCCCATGAAGTCGCTCACGGGCTTCACCCCGTCGAGATCGGGCCCGGGCGGGTCTGATGGCCGCATTGACCGACTTGTCCGCCTCGGTGCAAAACCTGTACCACATCGCCTTTGTCGTAAAGGCAAACGGGGCGGCCGACCTGTTTGATGACTTTGATGACAAGGAAGCGACCCAGATCTACCGGATCGTCCAAGAGGCGGTCGCGAACGCGATCAAGCACGGCAAGCCCTCACGAATCCAGATCGAACTCAACGCTGCGGGTGAGCGAATCATGCTGACTGTGAACGATAATGGCCTCGGGTTTCCCAAACAACTCCGGCAGAACAAAGGCATGGGGATCAGCTCCATGAACTATCGTGCGTGCATGATTGGGGCGACTTTCGCCGTGGGCCGCGACCCGAATGGAGGCACCTCTGTCGTCCTGTCCCTCCCCAAGGACTCTCATGCCCGAATGAGGAATAACTCATGAACGAACAAACTCCCAAGACACGCCTTCTCATTGCGGACGATCACCCGATGGTGCGCGAATGGCTGGCGCAACTGATCAACCGTGAGCCAAATCTCACCGTCTGCGGGGAAGCGGCCGATGCGGCCCAGACCTTGGAGCTTATCCAGACCGCGCACCCCGACATGGTCGTTGTCGATCTTTCCATGGAAGGCACTCACGGCACGGACCTGATCAAGGACATCACGACTCGTTACGAAGGCCTGCCCGTGCTGGTTCTGTCCATGCATAATGAGCCTCTGTACGCCGAGCGGGCTCTCCGCGCGGGCGCACGCGGGTACGTCACCAAACGCGAAGGAGCAGAAAAGATCCGTCAGGCCATCCTCCGCGTGCTCGGCGGTGAGATCCACGTGAGCGAGACGGTTGACGCACGGATCCTCAAGGAAGCCAGCACCGGCCGTCCCATCCCAGCGGGGCTGTCCGTGGACAATCTCAGCGACCGCGAATTGGTCGTCTTCCAACTTCTCGGAAGCGGTTACGGCCCGAGCCAGATCGCGGACGAGTTGCATCTGAGCGTGAAAACGGTGGAAGGTTATATGGCGCGCATCAAGGCGAAGCTGTTCCTGAAAGACGCGCGGGAACTGCTCCAGCAAGCGATTCAGTGGAACAGGCTCAGCGGGACCGGTGCGCCCGCGGAGTCTTCGCGACAACCGCCCCCTGTTCCATCCAGCCGTCGCACGCGAAAACAGCCGCCCGACGCTTCTTAATCCTGTCCGTTTCCGGATTGACGACGCCACCCGTCGTGTCAGGGCTTTCCCTCTCGGAAGAAACAGGGGTTCCCCTCACAGACATAACTCCTCGTTCGAGCTAGAAGTACACGCATGCAGAAGGTTCTGCAGAAAGCTGCCATCCGCGAGAGCACTGCCGCAACGACGGTTCGCTTCACCAGTCTCAGCCAGCGCGAAGGGGAGGTCTTCCAGCTTCTCGGCTGCGGGTATGGCCCGAGCCAGACTGCTGAGGAACTACAGGTCAGCGTCAAAACGGTGGAAGGCTATCTGGCCCGCATCAAGAAGAAACTGAGCATCGGTGACGCGAGGACGCTCCGGGCAGTACGCCATCCAGCAAGGCCGGTCCGCCGGAAAGCCACCGCCAATCAACGTGTGCCTCTGACTTGCGTCATCGATCAACGCGAGCCTGCCGTGGGGCAGACGAGAGTCGGGATCGGGTCACGTCGCCTATCCCGACCATCAGGCTGAGGCAACGAGATGGTCGTGGGCTCAGGTCACAGGGGAAATGTCGATTGATCACTTTGTGCGCTGGCTTAGCTTAACGGTAGAGCGGCTGAGCAGTAATCAGCAGGTGGAGTGTTCAATTCCTCCCGCCGGTCTTCAGATCTTACTTCTCGTTCCACTCGCGACGGATTCGGCATTGGAAGCCGAGCGTCGGCGATTTCCCCTATTTCCTGCCGGTTGGCCCCCCACCGCGTGTAGGGGGTTTCCCCGGGAGAAAAAACAGGGTTTCCCCCCACAGACAACCCGCGCCGCCTGCGCTATTCATATACCGTGGTATTTGGTTGCGAATATGCCTTGAAGAGGATGTGTAAAAGTATGAAGAGGACAATTCAGAAATGTCGCAGAGCATTCCGATCGCGAAAGGGCCAAAGTCTGGTCGAGTACTCGCTGATTCTGGCTCTGATTGCCATCGTGGCGATCACAGTTTTGAAGGGCCTCGGCAAGCACATCAACAACACCTTGTCGTCGATCAACGCGAACCTGCCGTGAGGTGGAGAAAAGGCACAATTGCGTCCCGTATCAATCGCCGTAGTCTCAAACGGGACGGCCAGGGCTTTACCTTGGTTGAAATAATGATTGTAGTCGCTATCATCGGGTTGCTGACGGTGCTGGCGTTGCCCTCATTCCTGAAGTCCCGCAAACAGTCCCAAGGGCGTCGCATCATGAATGACACCCGGGCAGATGGATGCAGCCGTTGACCAGTGGGCGATGGAGTTCTGCAAGAAGGATGGCGATACCATCGACACAGTCGGTGCTGCGACCTACTTGAAAACGGCATGGAAATCGAACGACGTGCTTGGCCACGCCTACGTACTCAACACCGTTGGAACAGGCCAGATCTCGATAGCGACGAGCACCAAATCCGCATTGGCGGGCGTGGGGATTGATTGGGGCGTCTATTAAAACTGTTCAACAATTGCTGTATTCGGTCGTTGCGACCCTGCAAATCATCGAACGGGCTCTTTGATAGTCATTTGGGTTGCCGTGCCATCCCGTTTAACTGGCTGAGCATCGAGCATGAGAGGACTGCAAATCAAGTTGAATCGCGTCAGCAGTGTGGAAGTCATCGAGATGACTGGGGCGCTCGACGCAGTGGCCTTCACGCAATTCGGGACCACGTTGATGCGTACGATGGAGGAGTTGACGCCCTGCATCGTCCTCGAATGCTCGGGTGTCACATACATCGGCAGTGCGCAACTGAAAGAGTTGCTCAATTTCACCCATCTCGCGCAGGCCCGCGGTGGCGACCTCAAGTACGTCGGCCTCTCTCCGGCCATCCAGGGACTGGCCAGGCTTATCGCACGGGGTGACGTGATGGAGTTCTACGACAACGTGCCGCAAGCGCTACAGGCATTCCGCCGTGCCGTGCCATCCCGTTGAGGCTGACGAAACGAACCAGCACCCGTAACCCATGCCCCAACGAAAACCGGATGAGACCCATGATTCAATTGCTGGTGTCGCTCCTCGCCACGTGCGCCCTGGCCCAAAATCCGCCTCCTCGGTTGATCGTCCGCGCGGACGACATGGGCTGTTCGCACGCGTGCAATGAAGCGATCCTGAAATGCTATACAGAAGGCGTCGCGACCTCCGTAGAACTCCTGGTGCCTTCGCCGTGGTTTCCCGAAGCGGTGAGAATCGTGACGGAACATCCCGACGTGGACGTTGGCATTCACCTCGCCCTGAGCAGCGAATGGGACAACGTCAAGTGGCGGCCCGTATCGGACTGCCCCAGCCTGCGTGATGCTGACGGGTATTTCTTCCCCAAGATTTTCCGGAACTTCAACTACGCCGGACGCTCGCTCGTGGAGAACCACTGGAACATCGAAGACATCGAGAAAGAGTTTCGGGCCCAGATTGAGTTGGCTCGAAACAAAATCCCGCAGATCAGCCATGTTCGGGCCACATGAATTGTTCCGGGATGAACGTTGACGTGAAGGCCGTCGTCGAAAGGCTCGGGAGAGAATACGGCCTCGAAGTCGAGGCCGGCGGGCGGGATGTAAAGAGAGTGAGCTACGTTGGACCTCACAGCACGTCAGAGGAAAAGATTGAGGGCTTCATTAAAATGCTCGAAAGCCTGGAAGCAGGGAAAACGTACCTCTTCATAGATCATCCCGGTCTCGACACATCTGAATTGCGCGCCATCCATCACATCGGCTATGAAAACGTCGCCACCGACCGCCAAGGTGTCACCGATGCCCTTACCAGCACACGCGTTTGCGAGGTGATCAAAACGAAAGGCATCCAGTTGATTGGCTACCGGGACTTGAAGAACTAGGGCACTTAACTGTGACAGCACTGGAAGCGGATCGGATCACGATGGCTGATTCAACTCGCTGCAGGTCACCGGCCGATAAGTCACCATCGCAGGAGCGCAGTTGTGAGAACGAAATCGCAACCAAACACCAACAATACAAGCCGCGACCACGACTAGGTGAACCATCCACTTGAAATCGGAGAATTGAACTGGCCCAAACCTCTCGGCTCATCTCCCGCAACGCCGCCATCCTCGCCATCGCCTTCCGGGTGTCTCATCGTGCCGACGCAACATCGAATCCTCCCCTGACCTGCTCCCGGTCGCTCGACAATTCTATTGCCCTCTGCGAATGATAGTGGCCGCGCTCAAGACAGCTTATGAACACAAAATTGCGGGCATACGATTTACTGCAGAAAGTGCACCGGCAAAGCCCGGTCGTGCATCACTTGACAAACTGGGTGACGATTGGCGATTGCGCCCAAATCGTCAAAACCCTCGGCGCGTCGCCTGTCATGGCTCATGCGCCGGAAGAAGTGGCCGACATGACGCGGATTGCTTCCGCCTTGGTGCTCAACATCGGCACCCTGACCGTGGATTTTGTCGAGGCGATGAAGACCGCCGCGGCCAGCGCGAATCAGAAAGGCATCCCGGTCATTCTGGACGTGTGCGGCACCGGCGCCACGGAATTGCGCGACCGCAAAGCGTTCGAGCTGCTCGACCAGGTCACAATCAATATCATCAAGGGAAACGCGTCCGAAATCGCCCGCGTCAGCGGAGCCAACATCCGAACCAAAGGCGTTGATGCCACCGAAGTCGCAACGGATTTGGAGGCGCTGGCGCAAACGCTGGCAGTTCGCCGCCAAGCGACGGTAGTCATCACGGGCAAAGTGGACATTGTGGCTGGCCACCAGGGAATCTACCGCGTCAAGAACGGGGATGCCCTGATGACACACGTCGTGGGTACGGGTTGCATGGCCGCTTCTGTCATCGGCACCTTCGCCGCCGTGGATCCGGATCACCCTCAGGCGGCGGCTTGCGCTCTGGCGTGTTTTGGGATTGCAGCGGAACTGGCCGCGAAACAATCGCGTGGTCCCGCGTCGTTTAAAAACGCGTTGTTTGACTGCCTGTACACCCTCGACCAGCCAACCGTTGAGAGAATGCAACGCATCGAAGCCGGAAAGGGGGTTAACCCATGAGGAGATCATTTCTCTTGTTCAGGGCGGCGGTGATCCTTTCTGTCCTCGCGAATGTCTTTTCCGCTCCTGCCGACACGCACAACGCTTTTCGTGGAGAATGTTTCTTCCACCAGCTTTTCCTTTGCCCCGTCCACGTTGATCAAAGGACAGCATCCACGCCGGGTCGAAACCTTCGCCATGTCCGATCTTGTCAGTCTCGATAGAACAGCCGCAAACATGGAGACGCAACGTCCGGCGGGGCCAACCGCCATTCCGCCATTCTCCTTGACCTGGATCATCTGGGACAGGAACTAAGTTGGTTGTCCGTTGAAAGAGTCACCGCTTTACACTGCCACACAACCGTCCCCGGCTGCCTTCCCAACCGAGCGGGCGCGAGCGAAGTCGAGTCTGCCTCCCGCATCCGGTTTCCCGTTGAATTCGAAGACGGCCACGACTACTATTCTCGCACGTCAGACCAAGGCATGGCGATGAGCAACAGACTTTGTGAGTGGCCAGACTGTGGCCGAGACGCAGGCCCCGGTTGGGACGTGCAAGGAAAATTCTATTGCGGGCTGCACTATTTCCCCGGAGTTGAACAGGCCTTCCGCAAAGCGTACGCAACGTGGGAGGGCGTCGGCGAGCCGACCGACCAATTCAAGAACCTGTTCAGTCGTCATGTCGAAAGTCTTTATCCGGCTGGCGGGATGCCCGGGAAACTGGTCCAAGCCAAGATCCAAGAACGGGGCACATCGTGGAAGAAGACCCCGGTCGGGGTGGAGTTTTCCATCGTACGCCACCTGCCGGCCTATCGTTTGGGCGGCTTCGTGAAGACCGTCCATCAACAGTGGCGCTTTGATTGTCAAACCCGGGAACTGGTTCTCGTCAACCAACATGATGTCGAGACGCGGAAGTTGAAGAGAATCGCCATCACTTCGAAACCGTCCATCCCTGCCAACAGCCGCGTCAATCGCTGATTGCCGCATACAGCCAACTTGTCGAGCGGGAGCTGGCTGTTCCGTCAAAACGTCAGCCGACTGGCACTCGAGGTTTTACCGACTCTGGTTAGCTTTTCGTTGCGGGACAACGGGTTGCGCTTGTTGTCCGATACGTGGCACTGCCACTGCTGAATTTGAGGGCAGTTGTCGTTGAACGGAAGGGTGTCGCGACAAACAAAACCGGGACATACGGCTGAATGGACATCTGGCAGCAACTCGCTGAATCGGACGCGGTGCGCCGGCAGCAGGTCGCGTTTGGTTGCGCGACCGGGCTGCCGCTGGCCTTGTTGCCCGCGACCGAAGTGGCCTCACCCGTGCCGTCCGCATTTTGCGTGGACGGCTGTCTGGGTGCCCGCGGCAGCCAAATCTGTCAGCGCTCGCTGCTGGCCGCGGAACACAACGCCTCCCACGCGGGCTGCTCGACCCAATTCGACTGCCCCACCGGATTGACCAAGGTGCTGATGCCAGTGATGATTGGCGGACGGCACGTGGGGAGCTTGTTAGCGGGGCCGTTTCACGTGGGCCCGCTGAAAGAGTCGCGACATCGTCGGCTGACCGGTCAATTGAAAGCGAACGGGCTCGGATCGCGGGTGGACGTCGTGAGGACGAGTTGGAACAGCAGCCCCACGATCACACGCGAAAAACTGCGGGCGGTCGAGACGCTGTTGGAGATGTTCGCGCAATACCTGGCGGAGTGCGGCCAGCGTCTATTACTGCAGGAGGCCGGCCAGCAATCGCCCCTGTTGCAAAAGATCGAGGCCCAGTTGGCCAAACCCTCCGATCAGGCGTTGACCGTGCGCGAACTCGCCGAGCGGCTGCATCTCAGTCCGTGTTATTTCTGCAAACTGTTTCGCAAGCAGACGGGTCTGACGTTCACCGCGTATCGCACGCAACTGCGCATCGAAACCGCGAAACGGCTCCTGCTTGACCCGACCCGGCGCGTGAGCGAAGCCGCCTACGAGTCCGGGTTCGATTCCATTCCGTATTTCAATCGGGCGTTCCGCCGCCATGTCGGTTGCTCGCCGTCGGAATTTCGGGCGCGGCAGGCGGAGTCAATCCGAGCGAAGGAATTGCCAAACCGGGCGTAGCAGACCATCCCCCAACATGCTTAAGTAATCGGCGTAGCAAGAGACATGACGCCGATGAAACGAATTTGGACTTTTACTGGTTTTCCGCTCCGTGACGCGAGGCGAAGTTCCCCGCGACGGCGGGCGTCGGTCTCTTTCATTTCTTCCAAATCCCGGTTCCGGTCGCTGGGCGTACGATTATCCTGTATCGGGGGCAACGGCGTACCTTACCCCGCAATCGTTGCCCCCACTCCCATTTCTCAGGCTCTCCCTGGCGGGCGGACATCGAACCCGTCCCGCATCCATTTCGAGTGGTCGCAGCTGAACGGCGAGCCGATGGCCGGCAGTGCGTGGCCGCACTGCCGGCCCCCAACTGAGAAACCACGCGTGCTCCGTTACCCGGAGCCGAACCGCCGGTCTACGCGGACTTCGGTTTGAGCCCGGCCTTCTTCATCGCGATTTTCAGCGCTTCACCAAAACGATCAAGCTGTTCCCTGGTGTGCAGCGAGGTGACCGCGGAGCGAATCATATCCTTGCCGGGCGGCACACCCGGGGCAATCGACATGACCGTGAAAAAGCCTTCGTCCCACAGCGCTTTCCACATCCAATAACACTTTTCCTTGTCGCCCACGACAATCGGCAACGCCGGCGTTTGGCTCTGCCAGTAGTCCAGACCGAGATTGTCCAGGATGCCGCACAGATGGCGGTGGTTCGCCCAGAGCCGTTCGCGGTGCTGCGGTTCTTCCTGAATCACTTGGAGCGCGGCCAACGCGCTGGCTGCCGCCGCCGGACTAATCGCCGCGCTGAAAATAATCTGGCGCGAACTGCTGCGCAGGTACTCGATCAGCGACTTGCTTCCCGCCACAAATCCGCCCGTGCTCGCCAACGATTTTGAAAAACTGCCCGCGATCAGGTCCACGCGCTCCGTCACCCCCAACTGGTCGCACACGCCGCGCCCGTCGCGGCCGAGGATCCCAAACCCGTGCGCGTCGTCCACCACCAGCGCCGCGCGATGCTGCTCCGCCAACTCGCACAACCGCGGTAGCGACGCGATATGTCCCTCCATCGAGTACACGCCATCCACCGCGATCGCTTTCGCTTGTTTCGGGTCGAGGTGGTCGAGTGTTTTCGCCAGCGAGTCCATGTCCTCATGCGCAAACCGCTCGATCTTCGCGCCGCTCAACAGCGCGCCATCCCACAGCGACGAATGAATGCTCGGGTCCACGAGCAGGACATCCCCGCGTTGGACCAGCGAACTCAGGCTGCACATGCACGCCAGATAACCCGCCGCGGTGACATGGCACGCCTCCTTGCCCAGAAATGCCGCCAGCGCTTCTTCCAGTTCGACGTGATACGCGCGGCTGCCGTTGGCCAAACGCGAACCGCAGGCGCTCGATCCCCATTGATCCAGCGCTCGTTTGGCCGCCGCCACGACCTTCGGATGACGCGCCAGCCCGAGGTATTCATTGGTCGACATCATCACCATCGGCCGGCCTTCAACCACGATGTTGACGCCATCCGCCGAATCGACGACCCGGTAATACGGCGCATACTTCAGCCGCAACCGCGTATTCACGTCAGACTCGCACCGGTCGATGATGGGTTTGGATTTGCGGGAAAACACTGCCAGATTCACCCTTTAAGTTCTGGCGAGGCTAAAGGAACGCCGCCCCCCAGTCAAGTCGTCCGGGGTAACAGCGATGTCTCAATGGGAGGGTCACTTCGCAATGTGCGGACAACTCTCGCCACTGCGGACGGTTGTTTCAGACCACACAGGGTCAACGGAAGTACAGGTTCTCGATGATCAACTCCGCCAGCGCAAATCCCAATACCCAGACGGAAATACAGAACAACAACCACAGGAATCGTGTAAGCGGGCGATCTTCCGCCAGAAACGCGTGTTGGACGTTACGCATCTTCATCCCGCACCTCTGAAAGAATGTAGTCCCTCGCTGGCGGAAGTCAACTTGCTGTTATCAGGGGAACGTCTGGCACGAACGGCTCGGTATTACTCGGTCTCTCAACCGCCAGCGAGGTAATCACAGTTGACAGGGTCGCATCCAAGAGTATAGTGGGCAAGCGCGTGCGTTAACATGAAGCTCAGGGTTTTATTGTTCGCCGGGGTTGTTGCAGCCATTGCCGCTGGTCGCGCCGTCGCTGATGAACCCGCCATTATCGGCCAGGTTGCTCTCCTGTCCGCCACGACCAATGCGCCCGCGGGAGCCACGGGTTTGGCCACGTTGTACCCGGCCATTTGGGCCACCCCGAACAACGTCGTGGTTCCCCCCACGAACGCACCGCTTCTCCACATTACGACCGAGGGGCTTTCGACCGGCACCTACACGGTCGTCGTGACCGACACCGAAACCAACAGTCACACCTTGGGCACTTTCGACGTCACAACGGTGACGATCGGACCACCGATCACCACCCCGGGGGGCCCGATCCCGTTATGGTTACGGATCGTCACCATCGGCGGCGGTACTTTCACCTTGCCGGCAGGATTGGACCCGACCAACGTGGTTGGCGTTTCCATTTCCGACACGAACGACCTGGTGGATCTCACCGGGACATTCCAAGGGCCGCCTCCCCCACCGCCGTGCGGGCTGCTGGAGGATGCGACACTGACGGCCACCACGAACGCCCCGGCGGTGGCTACGGGTATTGCCCAATTGCGTTCCGGACCGTGCTTCGAGCCACTCGGCACCACGGCGGATGCCCTCACCATCTTCGCCCCGACCATCCGCGTCACCACGGACGGATTACTCGGCGGCACCTACACGGTCAGCATCACCGACGTGGCCACCAACACCTACGTTCTCGGGACTTTCGATGTCATAACCTTCACAAACCCGATTGTCGTTTCCACCGCAGTGATTGTCACGGATCCACCGCCACCGATGGTCATTGTGGTCGGGAGCGAGATCTTCGCCTTGCCGTCCGGCTTGGATCCGACCAACGTCGTCGGCATCTCGGTTTCCGACACCAACGACGTGGTGGATCTCACGGGAACCTTCCATGTTCCGCCGCCGCCGCCGCGCGTGATCCAGAAATTCATTGTCCTTGCCGACACCACGAATGCCCCGGCCCGAGCGATGGGGCGCGCCGCCATGGAGGGCGAGATTGACGGCAGCACCAACACGGTGACGGTCAAGGTCGAAACCCTTGGACTGCTGGTGGGCACCTACACGGCGAGTATCAGCGACACGACGGGCACCAACACCTACACGCTCGGCACCTTCGACGTTCACGTGTGGTCGAATCTGGTCCATGGGACCAGTGCGGCCACTATCTCATTCGTGTCCAACACGGTTGGCGGGGCCAGCTTCCCGTTGCCCGCGGGTTTGGATCCGACAAATGTGACCACCATCGCCATCACCGACACCAACGGATTGGTTGACCTGACCGGCGACTTCGCCAACACGCGCCAACCGATTCCCTGCGTCTTCGACACGCTGATTTCACTCGTCCCGGGCCCGCTTTGCACCAACCTTCTCGGAACCGCCTGGTTACACGTCGAAGCCGTGAAAGGCAACACGCGCGGAAGCTTTTCACTCATTGCCTCGGGCGCACCGGCAAAAGCCACGCTCAATCTCTTTGTTAATGGCGTCCAGGTCGGCACCGTGGAGAGCGATCGCCATGGCCGGTTGACCGTCAACAAACTTCCGAAAGGTACCGACCTGTTGGGCCTCACGACGATTGCCGCAGAAGACACCGCCGGCAACATCGCATTTAGCGCGAGCTTCTAGCGGCGGCCGCACCCCGCCACCGCCCCCCGCCCAATGGCAAAACCGAAAGCACGGGCCTGTTGCCCGTAGATCTGGCCGGCCACGCCCCATCTTGCGGTCATCCGGCTGTTTGCTATGCTTTTTGAATGAAATCGTCCATCGCACTCAAGACTGTCTTCCTTCTGATTTGCTCGAACACATTCATGACGTTTGCCTGGTACGCGCACCTGCGAAACTGGCACGACAAGAAATGGTATGTCGCCGCGCTGTTGAGTTGGGGAATCGCCTTCTTCGAGTACATGCTCCAGGTGCCGGCCAATCGCATCGGTTACACAGCCCTGAATCTGTCGCAATTGAAGATCATCCAGGAGGTCGTCACGCTGGCGGTATTTGTCCCCTTTGCCATCCTCTACATGCGCCAGCCCATCAAACTCGATTTCGTCTGGGCCGGGTTGTGCCTGATCGGCGCGGTCTATTTCGTGTTTCGTGCGTGACAACCAATCTATCGGTGGTCCGGTCACCCCGCCACGGTTTGTATTGCACCGACATTTCCCACGTGACTCAGACCCCGCGACCATCGCGGGCCATTCAGTCTGACGAGGACTTACAGTATCACCGTTGACCTTGCCTTCGTCGTCTCACCCGATCTAGCACTTGAAAAAATCGGATTCCGGCCGCGCGAGCCACTCCGCCAGCGTCTGCGCCTTCTCGTCCTTTGGCGATAGAATCGGGTTCGTCACCGGCCACTGGATGCCCAGGGCCGCGTCGCTCCACAGGATTCCTGACTCGGTTTTGGGGTTATAAATGCCCGTGCACAGGTATTGAATGTCCGCCCTTTCGGACAGGACACAGAATCCTCGGGCGAACCCGGCGGGCGCGTAAACCATCTTCTTGTTTTCCGCCGAGACAATCGCGCCGAAATGTTTGCCCAATGTGGGCGATCCCTTCCGGATATCCACCGCCACGAGATATGCTTCCCCGAGCGTAACGCGCATGAGCTTGGCCATCGGCGGGTCCCACTGGAAGTGCAGCCCGCGCACGACGTTTTTGACAGAGTGGGACTGGTTCCATTGCAGGAATGTTTCCGGAAGTCCCAGTTGCTTGAATCGGTCGGCGCGGTACACTTCGGTGAAGAAACCTCGCGCGTCCGCAAGAATATCGGGAATGACCAGCAGGACGCCCGGAATCGGTGTCGTTTCTACTTTGGTTGGCATGTGTGATTTTGTATCGAACGATTGACGCCCGAGGACAGCAAGTGACACCGCCTCATCAATTTCCCGCACGATCGCGCCCGTTTCATCACATCGAGCCCGCCCTTGCAGGAAAGCGGCGGAATTGTTAAGAGTGTCCCTTGGATTTGCAAGATGAAAATCCCTGAACCGCGCGACAGGGGTACTGTTTGTCAATTGTCAGTGGTGGGCCAACCCGGGTTTATTTTCGTGGTGGTGAGGCAGACGTTGTTCCACCAGTGATTCCAGTTTCTGTGGTCCTGCTGCAGCCAGCGTAATTGGGCCAGGCGGTCGGCGCGCACCGGATTCCAGCCGCGCCCTTGGCGTTTGAAGCGACGGTTGATGTGCACCTCGACGTTCTTCTCGACCGCGCCGCTGCCCGCCCGCACCACCGGGCCGAGGCACCCGTGGCGCTGACGGTAGCGCTTGGGGATCTGACCGAAGGCATCGATGCCGTCCCGATGGCCCAGCAGATAGCCGAAGAGTTCGTGGAAGCCCTCGCGGCGCGGGTCGTCGGAGGCCGGTTCCATGGACCGCAGCGCCTCCAAGGCCGCTTCGCTGTCGTGGGCATACACCGCCGCCATGATCGAGCGCCACGCGGCCTGATCCGGGCCGACAAACTCGCGCACCTTCTGGCCGATGTGCCAGCGATCCAGCAGCCACAGTGTCTCGGGGAATTCGCGTTCCCGCACCCACTTCAGTCCCTCGTCGCCATCGCTCAGCAGCACCGTCAGGGAGCGGGACCCCGGCCCGGCCGGATAGTGTCGGTCACGGTGGCGGCGCAGGCGCGTGCCGAACTCACCGAGGCTGCCCGTGCCCACCAACCAGGTCTTCTGGTCCAGGCTCACGTCGGTACGACCCCGCTGATCCAGGCGGCGGCTGCGGCCCGTGTAATGCAGCCCCAAATGCATGAGGAAATGCTGCGGCCCCTCGTGGCCGCACCCCCGCCGCTGCCACTTCAACCACGTCGAGTCCACCTCGGTCACCACCACCTCCGCCGCCACCTTACGCGGCGGGTCCGGCCACCAGTCCCGCTGCAGTTGGTCCTGGAGTTTGGCCCCGTAATACTGGACGCATCGCCACACCGCCCAGTGCGACACCCGCGCCCCGCAGCGCTGGCTCAACTGGCGCGCCGCCGGTCGGTAATTCTGCCCCGTGGCGGCTTCCAAGGCCTGCCGTTCCACCTGCGGGCTTAACAACCGCGTGGCTTTGCCGCGCCAGAGCACCTTGCCCAAGCTGTGATAGCCGCCTCGAGACCGACCGCGCTCCCGCACCATCAGCACCGGCAGCGCCAGCTCGCCCCACGGGCTTAGTAATTGCCGCTGGCGCCAGCGCACCGATTGATAGCGCTCCCGATGCGCCGCCAGCCACTGCCGCTGGTAGGCCGCCACGGCTTGGGCATAGAACTGTTGCGCGGCTTGTTGAACTTGCTGCTGCACCGCTTCCTCCAAATGCTTGACGTTGGTGAACCGTCCCCGTACCGTCAGGCTGACCGATATGGAGACCGCATAGGTCTCTGACATGGGCTCGACTCCATTCCTTGCTCGGTTTGGGTTGAGCCCTTGTTCTTTACCAACTCCTGCCCAACTGACAATTCTCTAACACTAGCCGCGACAGGGCAACGACCAAGGCGGGTGCCGGCCGGGTCAGACGGCCTTCGACTTCACAATGAGGGTGAGGGCCTTCAGGCAGAGTTCCGTCGCCAGAAACGGCTTGGCGATCAGGTCGTTGCCGCCGCTGCGGCACACGTCGGCGCGATGTTCGAAGTCCGTGGCGCTCGTCACAAACAGGATCGGCGTCTTCTTGTAGTTCGTCAGGCTGCGCAGCTTCGCGCACAATTCCACCCCCGTCATGCCGGGCATTTCGATATCGAGTACGATGAGGTCGAACTGCCATTCTTGCGCAACGCTGAAGGCCGCGCTCGGGTTCGACAATGCCTGCGACTTCAGGTTGGCTTTTTCCAGCGCGTTCATGACCGCCCGCAGGGCAATCTGCTGGTCATCGACCGCCAGCGCCCGCGCGGTGACGAGGTCCACTTCGCGACCATCGCCATCGAACAACCCGCAGAGCAAATCGACGGTCTGTGCCATCGTGCGTTGGACGGATTGGTTGAGGCAATCCGGTTTGTCCACCAACTGACGGAGCAATTGTTCGAAGGCGGCCAGCACGCGCGCGATGGTGGGAAGCCTTGTCAAAATCGGATTGCTGCCCAACGCCTGCACCCGGTCGAACAATTCCTGCAGTTTGGGCTTGTCGCCTGGATTCTTTGCCACGGCTTGCAGCGCCTGGCGAATCGGCACCATGGCGGGACGGGCTTCCTCCAAGGAACTCTTGCGCACCTCGGCCCGCAACTCATCATTTCTGGTCGGTTGATCCACCACGCTCATCAGTTGGCTCCTTTGGTCAAGATCTGGTCACACGGGAAGTTCGTGATGGGCGACGTCGCGAAGAAATCATGGACGGCTCGGGGTGAAGGGACACGGCGGGCGCGACTTGCGGTCGGATTGCAGGTTCTGTCGCCAGAGTTGCGGTCGGCGACGTTATTGCCGCTAGCGCGGCTGTCGCGCGCGCAACCGTGCAGGGGTTCTTCGGTTCCGAGCCGTCCAAAATCTTGTTGTTTGTCACTCATATTCAGGACTTCCCGTCATCTTGCTGTGCAGCCCTCGTGCCGGATCTCATTGGAACGTTGCGCAAGGCTGATTATTGTCCAACTCTCAGGGATGCAACCAATACGGGTAACGTTTTTGGCCGGACGGCCAGCGGAGGCGAGAGCGCCTGGACAATTCTGTCAACGAAAGATGGTTTCGTCCCCTTACCCTGCGGACTGATGCCCTCGATCGTGGATACGAAGATCGCTTTGCCTTTACCTCGCCCGTTAATGCGCCTATCAATCACCCATGCAACGCTACCAGTGGCTCTTGTTCGATGCCGACGGCACGTTGTTTGACTACGAGCGGGCAGAAAGTGTGGCCCTCGAACAGGCGTTTCGTTTGATCGGAGCCACGTTCAAGCCGGATTATCTGGCGACCTACCAGCGCATCAACCAGGCCCTCTGGCAAGCGGTGGAACGGGGGGAGGTCACGCCGGCCGTCGTAAAGGTGCGCCGCTTCGAATTGTTGCTCCAAGCCATTGGAGTTGGGGCGTCGCCAGCTGTGTTTAGCGCCAACTATCTCGAGTGCCTAGCCGCCTGCTCGGAATTGGTCGAGGACGCGAGCGAAGTGGTGCAGGCGTTGCAGGGGAAATATCGAATGGCGATTTTGACTAATGGTTTGCAGGTGGTCCAACGCGGCCGGCTGGCCCGATCTGTGATCCGCCAGCACATTGCCGACATAATCATTTCGGAAGAGATCGGATTTTCCAAACCCGCCAAAGAGTATTTTGACATCGCGTTCACACGGCTGGGAAATCCGTCCCGGCAAGAAGTGCTGATGATCGGTGATAATTGGGCCTCGGACATCCAGGGCGCAGTCCAGTATGGCATCGATGCTTGCTGGTATAACCCCGGTCGCAAACCGCGTCCGACCAGTCCGGAGATCACCCGCGAGATTGCCTCGTTAGGCGAATTGGTCGATTGGCTGAAATAGCACGGACGCCAACGAAGCGACGTCACAAAAGAGCCCCACAGTCCTCGACGCTCGGTCGAACTCCGGCAGGAACCCGAGCACGACTATAGGTCAGACCCAAAGACTCCTTCCGAAACCGCCCGCTCATTTCAGCTCACGCAGCAACGAGGTCGCGGCGTTCATGAAGTGCGCGCAGAATTGCACGACGGCCCTCGCGGTTGACTCAAGCTCCGCATTGGTTAGGTCCTCCCATTCTGATTGAGATATTCCCAACCATGCAGACACCGAAATGGAATGTTGAAGCTGGATCTCTTCAGCCGTCTTAATCAGATGGAGGTAACTCATGTCCGCCGACTGTCCACCGAAATCGAAGTACGTATAAATGATGTAAGTTCCTACCTCAGCTCTAAATCGGTAACCAGCCGTCCCGCCAGATTCGATATCGCTATGGAACACTGGTCTCGCGTATTCACGCACCAGCGAAGACAATTTTCTTCGATTACAGCGGTGCCATGTTCCTGCAAGCTGCTGATGCAGTACCTCCGTATCAGCCTGCGCTGCTCTCAGGCATTTCGCGCGAAACTCCCGAATCAACATTTCTTCGCGCGAAGTCATTGTCTCGCCCGCCATCTGTACGGCCTGCTTGTGGCTTCTCTTTACGAGAGCCGTAAAGACCTCAGTTTGCTGGTCGGGGGAAAGCTCCTGCATCCAGTTTAGGAACCCTCGCATGGACGCACGCTTGATCTTGCGCAAAAAAGGAAAGTCGTCGCGGATTTCGCGATGCGCATCATCCAGTGCCCAGTGATAATAGCGCAGACGGAAATCGGACTGGATCCGTTCCAAGTCAGTCGGCAGCATATTCATAGGCCGGCGTCACTCCACAGCTAGCATAGCACCTTCAGCAGTCGGGGGTCGAACCTGTATTCGTAACCAAACTGCCTCTCGCTATCGTTCCACTACCCCTTGATGCCCGTCATCGAGATGCCTTCGATGAAGGTCTTTTGGGTGAAGAAGAACAGGATGATGATGGGCAGCGCGACGAGCGTGCTGGCGGCCATGAGGTAGTGCCATTCCGTGCCGCCGTGCTGGCTCTGGAACAATTGCAGGCCGAGGGCCAGTGTGTAGTCGTCCTGTTTGGTCAGGTAGATCAATGGCCCGAGGAAATCGTTCCACGTGTACATGAATTGAAACAGCGCGACCACCATCAGCGCGGGCCGGACAGCGGCAGGATGATTTGCCAGAAAATGCGGAACTCGCTGCAGCCGTCGATGCGGGCGGCTTCGGAGAGGTCTTTCGGAATCGTCATGAAAAACTGCCGCAGCAGGAACACGTTGAACGCGCCGGCAAAGAACGAGCCGACCCAGAGCGGCTTGAGCGTGCCGATCCAGCCCAGCCAGCGGAATAGGCAATAGATAGGCACCATCACCACGGGGAACGGCACCATCATCGTCGCCAGGCACAATATGAACAGCTTGTCGCGTCCGCGCCAATCGATCCGCGAGAAACCGTACGCCGCGAGGGAACTCGACGCCACGGTGCCGACGACCGTGAGCACGCACAGAATCAGCGTATTCTTGAGGTACGTCCAAAACATCTTCATGGCGTGGATGGCGTTCTGGAAATTCTCCCAGCGCGGCGCGAACTTCTTCACAATCCTGTCGGCCGGGTACTTGTCCATATCGGCCTGCTGGATTTCCGTGAGCGCGCCGTCCTTCTCGACATATAACCGATACGGGAGCCACGTTGGCGGCGAGGACATGGTCTGTTCGATCGGCTTCAGACCCGTGGAGATCATCCACAGCAAGGGGATCAGGCAGGTGACGGCCCCGAGCACAAGCATGATGTAGATGAGCAGGCGATGCAGGAGCCGCATGAGTTACTCTCCCCCGTAATAGATGAGCCGTCGCGTCGAGCGCGTGGCCAGCCAGGTCAGCAACAGAATGATGAGAAACAGGATCCAGGCCATCGCGCACGCGTAGCCCATTTGCTGGTAGTCGAACGCGTTCTGGTACAGGTACACCGTGTAGAACAGCGCCGAACGGTTCGGTCCGCCGCCACCGAGCATGATGTACGCCTGGGCAAAGACCTGCAGCGAACCGATGATGCCCATAATGAGGTTAAAGTAGATGACGGGCGAAATCATCGGCACGGTGATGTGGCGGAATTTCACCCACGGATTCGCGCCGTCAATTTCGGCGGACTCGTACAACGAGCGCGGCACGTCCTGCAGCGCGGCGAGGTAGATAACCATCGTATTCCCAGAGCCCCAGATTGCCATCAGGATCAACGATGGCTTGGTCCATTTCTCATCGGCCAACCATTGCGGGCCTTTGATGTGGATCAACTCGAGCGCGTGGTTGAGCAGGCCGAAGTTGCCGTTGAGAATCCACAGCCAGACCATCGAACTGGCGACGACGGGGACCAGCGACGGCAGGAAATAGATCGTGCGAAAAACGGAACGGCCTTTCACCTCCTGATTGAGCATCACCGCAATCAGCAGCGCGATCACCAGACAGAACGGCAACGACAGGAATGCGTAGTACAACGTGTTGTACAACGATTTCCAAAAGACGGTGTCGGTGACCATGTCCCGGTAGTTCAGCGAGCCGACCCAGACCGGTTTCGTGAGCACGTCGTAATCACAGAATGAGTAGAAGATCGACGCGCACACAGGAAACACGGTGAACGCCAGAAAGCCAATGATCCACGGGCTGATAAACGCCAGCCCGAGCCACAGATTGCGTTTCTCACCGCGCGTCATAGTCACTCCACTCTTTGAGACGCCCGTCCTTGACCACGTCCCAACGGGTCAGCATCCGATCCAGTTTCCACTGCACCCGCGACTGCACCGTCTCGAGCGCCTGTTCCGGAGTGGCATCCAACGCCATGATGCGGTCGATGGCCACGTTCATCTCGTCGTTGTACGCGCCCCAGACCGACAACCGCGGCGCATATTGCGCGTCCGGGCTCTTCGCCAGTTCCCGAAATGCCTTGATGTAGGGGTTGGGATGTTGCTTGTAAAACTCATCGCTCACTTTGATCAGCGGACTGAACTTACGCTGACCCAGGCACAATTTCTCCATCGGGCCCTGCTGGTTGACGTAGCGGATGAACTCGAACGCCTCCCGCGGATGGCGCGCGCCTTTCGGAATCGCCAGCACGTCGGCATCCACAATCGTGACCCGCGGGTATTTCGCGGGGTCCTTCGACCGGAAACGGGGCGGCCCCCCACTCCATCTGCGGCGCGTATTTATTGATAAAATTGTACATCCACACACCTTGCAGCGTCATCGCGATCTGGTCGGAGAAAAACGGGTTCTGCGGTGATTGGAAGTTCCCAAATGACGCGCCGAAACTGCGCCGATTATCCACTCCGTACTTCTCCGACTGCGATTGGAGCCAGTGAAATGCCTGGACCATCTCCGGGCTGTTGGCCGTGATCTGCCGCTGGCCGTCCCAGAGTTTCCCACCGAACCAAAACACCCACATCGGCATCCACCACCCCGGCTGCTGCGGATCATGACCGACCTGCACCAGTTTAAAATCCCTGGCCTTCTTTTCTGCGTCCGTCAGGTCCGGATAGCGCACCCGCGCCATCTGGCCATCGCGCTTGATTTCGACAATGGTGAGCCGCTCGGACATGCTTTCGAGTTCGTCCAGACTTTGCGGCGGTCGGTCGGGATCGAGGCCCGCCTCGCGAAACAGTTTCTTGTTCCAATGCAACGCCAGCGAGGTTGGCGTGCTCGGCAGCGCCCACATGAACCCATGGTGCGAACACAAATCCCAGAACACGGGAATGTAATCCTCGCGCTTGATTCCCGCTTCCTGAATCATCTTGTCGAGCGGCGTCAGCGCTCCCTTTCGGAAAAGACCGGTAATCGTGGCCGGCCAGATCCCCGCAACATCGGGCGGGTCCCCGCCGGCCGTCGCCAGCATCAGTTTGCGCTCGATTTCCCCGATCCCAGTGAGTTTCCGCACGAAAATACGGTTCTGGGAATTATTGAAGTCATCGACGACGGCCTGCATCGCGTCGTCTTCAAATCCGGTCCATTTCTCCCAGTAGGAGATTTCGACACGACCATTGGTCGGCGGGGGCGTGCCACAACCGGTGAAAGCCAGCACCGTGCAAACGATTGCCATCGCAGTGCTGCTGGCGCTTGATCGGTTCCAGAATCTCATGAGGTTTCGGTCTGTGCGCTGGTAAGTCCCGCCGCAAAGGTGAAAGAACTGGCGGCCAAAGTCAACGCCGTTGTTGTTACCGGTAAACTTTCTGCGATTCGCCAAGAATCTCGCGGCATTGGCAGGTCTTCCTTGACGAAATCACCGCATCACAGGTAAGGAAGGCAGGTCGTTAACGATTCTTGAGGCGAAAATGCAACCAACACTACTGGTCATGGCCGCGGGCATGGGCAGCCGCTACGGCGGCTTGAAGCAAATCGATCCCGTTGGTCCCAACGGCGAAACGATCATCGATTATTCAGTGTACGACGCGGTGCGGGCGGGATTCGCGCGGCTGGTGTTCATCATTCGCCGCGACATCGAGGCGCCCTTCCGCGAAGTGATTGGCAGTCGGTTCGAGACGCGGATCGCCGTCGATTACGTGTTTCAGGAACTCGCCAACCTTCCGCAAGGATTTACCGTGCCCGAGGGACGCACGAAACCGTGGGGCACAACCCACGCCATTCTTCAGGCCGAGGAAGCGCTGAACGAACCGTTCGCGGTGATCAATGCCGACGACTTTTACGGGCGCGAATCGTTCCACGTCATGAGCGGATTTCTGCGCGCGGGCGGCAGCGATTACTCGATGGTCGGGTACACCCTGCGCAACACCTTGTCGGAACACGGCAGCGTGTCCCGTGGTGTGTGCGAATGCGATGGCCAGGATTATTTGCAGGCAATCTCGGAATTGACCAAGGTCGAAAAACAGGGCCGCGGCGCGCAAGCCGATGGCCGCGCCCTGACCGGCGACGAACTCGTGTCGATGAACTTCTGGGGGTTCACGCCGTTGGTGTTTCCGCAACTGCGCGAGCGGTTCTACGAGTTCATGCGGCGGCACGGGCAGGAACTGAAGAGCGAGTGTTTCATCCCGACCACGGTCAACGAGTTGGTCGCGGCCGGCATCGCCCGCGTGAAAGTGTTGCGCACGCCGTCGTCGTGGTTCGGCGTCACCTACCAAGAGGACAAACCCCGCGTGACCGCCGGTATTCGCGGGCTCATCGCCAGTTGTGATTACCCGCAGAAACTGTGGGAGTAACGTCGCGACTTTCCCGGTATTCGCGGTGGACGAAGAAGACTGGCCCCGATCTCTCCGGCACGGCGCGGGGCGAATTGACTGAGGACCTCAGGACGCGGTGACACCGGGTGGCGAGGCCGGTTTCAACTCGTTGAGGCGCGCGGCGGCTGGCTCCCATTCCGCGACGGCGCGGGCGAGGTCGTCGGTAATGTGGCTCAGTTCACGATTAATCGCCACCGCGCGGCCCGGTTTGTCGTACGTTTCGGGCTTTTCCAGTTCGGTGGCGAGTTCCCTCTGTGCCTGTTCCAATCGGGCAATCTCTTTTTCGAGATGATTGACGATCTGTTCCTGGGCGCGCCTTTCGCGTGACCGTACCTGACGTGCTTCGGCCTCAAAGCGTTTCTGTTCGCGGGCTTTTGTCCGCGGAGAAGCGACCACCGGCGCAACGGGAGCGACGGCCTGCGCCGCGGCGGCCGTGGCGGCAGATTTATCGAGGTAATACTGGTAATCGCCGTGATAATGCGTGAGGTGACCGTTGTTCACGTGAAGGACGTGCCGCGCGAGCTGGCGAATGAAATAGACATCATGGCTGATAAAGATCAGCGTGCCTTCGAATGACCCGAGCGCCCCGATCAAGGCATCGATGCTGGCCATGTCGAGGTGCGTGGTCGGCTCATCCATCAACAACAGGTTGGGCGGGTCGAGCAGCAGCTTGACCAGCGCCAGCCGGCTTTTCTCGCCGCCACTGAGCACGCCGACCGACTTGAAGACGTCATCGCCGCGAAACAGGAAGGAACCGAGCACAGTGCGGGCGAATTCTTCCGAGATGCGCTGGGGGGTATCGAGCGCTTCCTGCAATACCGTGCGTTCGGGATTCAGCATCTCGACGCGATACTGCGCGTAGTAACCGACTTTCGTGCGCAACCCCAACTCGCGCGTGCCTTTCTGGACTTCGAGCACGCCAGCCAAGAGCTTGAGCAATGTGGATTTGCCCGCGCCGTTTGGGCCGACCAAGACGATGCGCTGGCCGCGTTCGGCGTGAAAATTCATCCCGCGGTACACGACGGTGTGGCCATACGCGTGGTGGATGTCCTTGAGCGTGATGACGCGCAACCCGCTGCGTTGCGGTTGCGGGAAGCGGAACTTGATCTGGCGCGCCTCGTTGACGGGCGCTTCAATCTTGTCCATGCGCTCGATCTGCTTGAGCTTGGCCTGGGCCTGGGAGGCTTTGCTGGCTTTCGCGCGGAACCGGTCGGCAAACTCCTGCAGGCGCTGAATGTCGCGCTGCTGGTTCTTGTAGGCGGCGAGCAATTGTTCCGACATCGCCTCGCGCTGGATGAGGTACTCGTCATAGTTGCCGCGATAGCGGAGCAACTGGCTCTGGCGAATCTCGACGATGCTGCCGACCAGCTGGTTCAGGAATTCGCGGTCGTGTGAAATCAACAGGACGGCGCCGGGATACGTCCGGAGGTATTCCTGAAACCACTGCAGGGCTTCGAGGTCGAGATGGTTCGTCGGTTCGTCGAGCAACAACAGATCGGGCTGTTGGACGAGCAACCGCGCCAGATGGGCGCGCATCACCCACCCGCCGCTCATGGCTTTCAATTGCCGATCAAAGTCGCGCTCGCGGAATGCCAGACCGCGGAGGATCGTCTTGGCTTTCGGCTCGAGTTGATACCCGCCGAGGGCGTCGAACCGGGCCTGGACTTCATGAAAATCGTGGGACTCGATATCGTGGCCGGCTTCAAACGCCTTCAGGCGACGCTGCAACTCCGCCATCTCGGGCGTGATCGCCGTTGCCAACTCCAGCACCGTCTCTTCGGTGACCGGCGCGGTCTCCTGCGGCAAATGCCCGAGCGTCCCGTTCCGTTCGATGGTCACTTCGCCGGCATCCGCCGAGTCGTGGCCCAGGATCAGCGAAAACAAGGTTGACTTGCCCGCGCCGTTTGGCCCGACCAAGCCGATGCGGTCGCCACGGTTGACCTGCAGCGACGCGTCCTCGAACAGTACGCGCGCTCCAAACGCCTTGGTCATTCCCGAGATCGTCAACATACGAGCCGCACAAGCTACTGGCGACAACGGGAGCGCGCAAGGTCGAAATCCCCGAGAACCTGCGAAGAACCTGACCAGCATGGGCAAATGACGACAGCGGACGGGTGGTAACACAGGCGTGCGCGATTTTTCGGAGGCGGTGTTACGGGTGTGTGCTATCCCGAGATTCCCCTGATTTTACCATGGTTTGTGGGCGTCCTTCGTCCGCGTGATGCGCCGCCGCCAGCAAATCACGGGCAATTGAGCACGCGTGGTGCTACAATTAGCCGTATGGAACCGGAATCTTTCTCGTCAGTTTCTTCACCCCCGGGAAAACGTACTCTGTCGGTCCCGCACGCGTCCCTCGCTCCGCATTTGAACCGGAACCCGAAAGCGGCTCGGCAATTCGCCGAAGCGCATCGGGACCGGTTGTATGAAGGCATCGAGTCCGTCGACCTGGGTCTCCGCTCGGAAGAACTCGAACTCCATTTTGTCGGGATGCCGCTGCGATACTGGCCGCGCGTGGACGCCACGACGTTGCGGTGGCATCTGGACATCATTCATGAATTTATAGACGGTCTCGCGGACAGCGACGTGATGCTGGCGCCTCCCGTGGTCCGCTGGCGGCATTTGCCGGATCGGGGATTTTCCGAAGTGGTCGTCTGCACGTGGGACCGTCTGGGATTACTGGCGAAGATCGCGGGATCATTCGCGGCGGTGGGACTGAACATCGTGCGGGCGGACATCTACACGCGGGCGGACAACGTCGTGCTCGATATTTTCCAGGTTTGCGACGAGCAGGTCCGGCATGTGCAGGACATCTCGCGGTTGAAGCAGATGGAGCATTTGCTGACCGTCGCGCTCAGCCCGAATGGCAGCGGCGAAACAGCCCTGCGCACCTGGCTGCAGCACGCCAGCGAGCCGGCGGCGGTGGACATCACCACGAGTGCCGGCACATCCATGGTGACGATCGACAACGAGCGCTCGGATGACTACACGGTGCTGGAGATTTTGGCGGCCGACCGGGTCGGCTTGTTGCACGATATTTTGGAAGCGGTTTCCGCCGGCGACGTGGACATCGCCCACGCCATCATCGTCACCGAAGAAGGAGAGGCCGCCGACATGTTCTTCCTCACCGGCACCGACGGCAAAAAGATCTGCGATACGAAGCGATTGAAACAGATTCGGGAAGCGGTGCTGGCCGCGCTGGGGTAATATCGCGGTTTGTAGCCGCACCCTTCAGGGTGCGTGCCGTGGCCCGTCCCGGCGCAGGCTAAAGCCTGCGGCTACGATCCTTCCAGCTCGCGAACGTTTCGTCGAGAGACTTAACCGATTCCACGCTCTGACCCTTACGGCTTTTCAGCAGGGTTCTCTTGGTTTCCTCGTTTGGGACTTCGGCTCGGAACGGAGAATTCCTGCGCAGACCGATTTGCAGGCGAGATTTCATCGCTCTCCTTCATTTTGATCGAGACTTTCCAAAGCATTCTCGACGTGGAATCGTCGCCACAGATTCAGGCAAGCCTCCACCAGCTCAAAAAGATCAAATTTCCGGATGCCGTTTCCGTCAGCAAAGGCCACACAGTACTTAAGCGGGCTTCGGCCGCTAGCAGCCAGCGCCTCGAGCCAGTCATATTCCCTGTAAAGATTGAAATCCTTGTCTTGAGGTTTGTACTTCGCGTTCCCTTTCAGGTCCTTGTGTTTGAAGCCATGGCAGATATCTCGGCACGCGCGCATCTCGAAATGACTCTGAAGGAAATCCTCCACTTTTGGCTTCAGGTCTGGACGCGAGTTTCCAATCCAATCTTTGATGTGGCAGCAGTTTTGAAAGTATGCGATTACGACGTCAATGTCATCTTGGTAGAGTTTCCTCTTCAGACTCTGTTCTTTGATCCTTTGCACTCGATCAAACCATCGAAGCGTGCGGTGCCACTGGTCGCGCCACTGATCTCGCGCCGGCACCAACTCGTCTGGATTCAAGGTGCTTCCACCATACCACTTTGGCATCACTCTCTCCTGCTGAGACAATCTCCCTTACGCTTTCGTCACTCTAGCAAAATGGTCCAGTTCAGACAAGACACAGGGGAAAGGAATTGAGCGGCACACACGCCGGTCGTGCAGGAGAGCGATCCTCCAAAAAGCGGCGGCGCGGTCCGGAAACCGGCGCCGAACGAACGGATATGGAATCGCCGCGTGAGAGCTCGCGACCTACAACGGCTCACTCGTAATAGTGATAATTCACATCCGGGAAGATGTTGTCGCGCCACTCGATGGAGGCGAGCCAGGGCTCGTCGATGTGGTGGGACTTGATCTGGTCGTAGAGGCGTGAGAACCGCAGGATATGATCCTTCGTCCGTTTCACGGCGTAGGGAACCATCGTTCCCGTCTTCATGATAAACGCCCAATCGCTGGACTGGGCGAGCAGGAGTTCGCGGGTGGCCTGTTTGAGCGCGCGCTGGGTGATCGGATCGCCGTTCTTGTAGCTGCGGGCGAGTTCGGTCATGCGTTGCGCGGCGACGTGCAGGTGCGGATAAATCCACGCGTTGGACCCTTCGAGCCAGACTTCCCAGTAACCCTTGTTGCCCCAGCTTGAGGCGCTCGGCTCGATGATTTGTTGCGTGGGTTCGTTGCGCAGGTATTCGGTCGGCGTGGTGAGCTTGAACACGTTCTGGTCGAACGCGACCTTGCGGGTGAAATAGTTGATGAAATCGGGCCCCTCGAACCACCAGTGACCGTAGAGTTCGGCGTCGTAGGGTGAGATGATCAGCGGCGGGCGTTTCATGATGCCGTGGAGATGCTCGACCTGTTTCTCGCGGTTGAACATGAAATTGCCGGCGTGAGACGCGGCCTTTTCCATCGCCCAATGGCGGTTGTACGGCTCCTTGTTCGGCGTCTTGCCGGTGATGCGATAGTACTTCACGCCCGTGAAACAGCGGATGCCGTCGGGATGGATGTAGGGCTTGATATAGTCGTACTCGAGATCGAACCCGACATCGCGGTAGAAATCGCGGTAGTCAGCGTCGCCGGGGTAACCTTCCTCCGAACTCCAGACCTGCTTGGAGGATTCGACATCGCGTCCGAACGCCGCGACCGCCGACGAGGTGAACACGGGCGCGTAAATCCCGAAGCGCGGACGCGGATGGCCGAACATGATGCCGTGCGAATCCATGACGAACCAGCGGATTTCGGCTTCCTGTAAAAACTTCTCGATGCCGGGCGCGTAGGCGCACTCCGGCAACCAGATGCCGCGCGGATCGCAGCCGAAACATTGCCGGTAATGATCGCGGGCGATCATGATCTGGGCGCGGATGGCTTCGGGATGCTCCATCATCAGCGGCAGGAACCCGTGCGTGGCGCCGCAAGTGATGATCTCGAGCTTGCCCATCTCCTGAAACTTGCGGAACGCGCCGACGAGGTTGCGCCCGTAGCTGTCGCAGAACGTGGCGCGGGCCTCTTGAAAGCGGTTGTGATAAAACCACGCGAGATCGTTAAACGCGCGATCCCATTTTGTGCGTTCGATTTCTTTTTCTGTCAGTTCGATGAGGCGGGTGATGTGGCGGATGTAACGGTCCTGGAGCAACGGGTCGAGGAGCATGGAACACAGAGGGGGCGTCAGCGACATCGTGAGGCGGAAATCGACGTTATCGCGCACGAGGCCTTCCATCACCTTGATCATCGGGATGTAGGTCTCGGTGATCGCCTCGTAGAACCAGTCTTCTTCGAGGAAATCCTCGTACTCGGGATGGCGCACAAACGGCAGATGCGCGTGCAGGATGAGCGCTACATAACCTTGTGGCACTGGCAAAACTCCTTTCCGCGTTTCAGTTCAGACCGCGACTCCCGCATTAGCCGTTGCGATTTTCTGCTCCCCCTCACCTTAATCCTCTCCCCCGATGGGGAGAGGAAATCGGAACCGGCCAATCAAAATGCATCTCCTCTCCCCTTGGGGGAGAGGCGGGGTGAGGGGTCTATCTTCCGATGTCATCGCAAAATCGAATTGGAACGGCGCACCGTTGCCCGGCGCGCATTACGCCGCCGCGGGCGACTTCAGGTGCGCCGGCTCTTTGACGACGCCGACCTCACCCCTGGCCCGGCTCTGGCGCTCGAAGGTCAATTGCACCTCGCGTTTGTCGTCGCCCGCTTTCGAGACGGCGACGACGGGCAGCTTGTACTGACCGTCGGGGAACGAATAGTGGAACGAGAACGTGCCGTCGGTGCGCAGCTTGATGGGCTTGCCGTTGACGGTGACTGTCGCGTCGGGCTCGGTGGCGCCGTAAATGATCAACTCGGCGTTGACGGCAAACCAGAATCCCTTGTGGGGAGCCGCCGACCAACTGGAGCCGCTGGGGCTGAACGCGCTGAACATGCCGGAGCTGAGTTCCTCCTGCATCCGGCGGCGCAGCCACTCCGAGATTTCGAAGGAACCCATCTGGATGCGGCGGAACAGATCGCCGCCGAGGATGCGTTCCAATTCGGACGATTGTTCGGCGGTCCATGGGCCGAGGTCGAGGCCGAGCTTGAACGGGAAGCGGAAGCCGGCGAGTTGGAGGCGATGCAGGGCATCGGCCAGCGCTTCGCCGTCCCGCATGTGGCCGCGAATGATCGCAAAGAGGTCGCGGAACGTAATATCGATCGGGATGGTGACGAACCGCGCTGTCGTGTCGGCCGAGACCGCGTCGGGCGGCGTGGTAGCTTCGCGCGAATGGCTGATGACGTGGAACTGGCCATCGTGACGCCAATAGCCGAGTTCGGCGTGGTACGTGGTCGCGGCTTTGTTGACGGGGATGTACCAGTTGCGCGAGTCGTGCCCGAGCGTGAGGACCTGGATCGGGTCACCGTGGTTCTTCTCGAACACGCGCAACAGCAGGCGACCATCGGAGGCCTGGCCACGGGAGTCGGCCATTTGTTGCCAGCTCAAATCCCAATAGGCATAGAGCCAGTGCGGATCGCGTGCGGTGAGAAACAGCCGACCCGTGCCGTAGGAATCGGGCAATTCTCCGAGATGTTCCTCGTGAAACACCTGACTCGGCGGCGGCGGGGCCGGGCTGACATCGAATTTGTGCGCGGAAAGTTCGGTGGACGGCTGAGTTGCGCCGTTGTCGTCGCCTGCGGCGATGGGCTCGGGTGCCGGAGCGGCTTTGGGTTGGCGCGCGGGGCGCTGCAACCGTGATTTGGCGGCTGTCGCGACTTTGGCGACGGCGGTCTTGGGTTCATCGTCTCCGGCGCGACGGCGGACCGCGCGGCGTTTGACGGCATCGGCAACTTTTCGCGCAAGGGCGGCGACACCGATCGGTTGTTTGGCGGCAGCACCCTTGGGACGCTGTTGATGAGCGTCGTGGATGCGGTCGGCCAGCTCTTCCTTGTTGAGCGTGGAAACGCCACGCAACCCAAGTCGTTGCGCGATTTTCAGCAGTTCGGTTTTAGTTTTCGCCAATAAATCTGCCTTATTCACAGCACATCACCTCCTGCCTCGCGGCCGCGAGGCATACCCCCCGGTGCTCGGGGCCACCTTTCTCCAAGCGCAAGGTAGCTTAGACTAGAAATCGCGGGAATGTAAAAGGATTTTTTGTGAAAATGGAGCGGCGGCGCGGACGGAGCCGGTTGTTCGTGGCCCAGAAGCAGTTACGCTGGTTTCTGGACCGATGCAAGAGAGGATCAGAATCGGCGGCGGCGATGGCGTGAGCGAGGATATGGCAACGCCACTCGGTGGGAGAAGGCGAGGACGGACAGGCCGAGGCCGAGGAGGAGAAGAGACGACGGCTCGGGAATGAACTCGAAGTCGAAATTGTCCATGATAAACTGGCTGGGGTCATGCGCGAGCGCCAGTAGCCGCCCGCCGTGCCGTCGGCCCGATGCACCGCCGACGGAATCCAACTGCGAATGCCCCGCTGGTCCCGACACCACTGATGTACCCATTCGGCGTCGTAGCCGGCATCGGCAGTACAGTTCCTGTACCCCGACGCGTTGGTCGGTTTCGGCCAGCAACTGGGGTAATGCCGTTTTGTCGTTCCACCACGCTGGCGGCCACCACGCTGGCGGCCACCAGCCGTCCCACCACCACACTGAGACTGAGTTTGACGTAGCGTTTCCGATGGCCCTGTTGACGCCGACGCGCCACAAAGTAGCGGCTGGTGCGCCCCGGATCCAAGCCGGTGGAGTCTACCGCCACCTGAATCGGCGCCAGTCCCAAGCGGCGCAACCATTCGGTCAGCACTCGCCCCAAACACCGAGCGTCCATCCATCGCTGGGCAAAACGCCATAGCGTCGAGAAATCGGGGGCCCGCGTCAATTTCAGCGCGTGCCGCAGCGCAGGCGACAACTCCAGCAGCGCCTCAATGCCCCGCCAGTCCAGTTGTCGGTACGCTTTGAGCAGCACACAGGCCGCCTGTTGCGGCAGTGTGAAGCGTTGCGGCGAGAATCTGTGGCTAAACCGCGGCAACACGACCTCACTGAGTTGCCGGGCCAGTGTCGCGAATCGCAGCCACTGATCAGCAGGCGACATACTCCCCACCTCCTTGCGGGCGGGTGGGGACACGCGCCCATAAACCGTTAGCTCATTTCAAAAAGCTTTTCAGCGGAGCAGGCTCATCTCTAATCATCGCCACATTTCCCAACAATCTCCCCACCTGCTTGCCCGCCATAGCTTCAGCGACGGCGGATCATCGTCTCTGCGTGAGACAGCCTGCCCCGTGCGCCTTCCGTCTCCTGGATTCTGACTCCTGAATTCTGGATTCTGCCTCTTGCCCTTCGTGACTTCGTGGTGAAGGCTCTGGATTCTGCCTCCATGCCCTCGCTCACAACACCTTCGCCAACGCCTCGAAATTCCCCGCCGCATACCCCAGCATCTGCATCGACTGCCTTTTGAGGTGGAAGTGCACGCTGTCCTCCAGGCACGCCTGCAAACAACCCAGCGCCTTGTACAACAGCTTCCGCTTCTCGTGCGACTGCGGGGCGGCCTCCAACTTCCCATACGCCGCCCAAAACGCCGGCCGCAAATCCAGCCCGTGCAGAATCCATTCAAAATACGGGTCGCCCCACACGCACCGGTCCCAATCCAAAATCGCCGTGATCCCATACGTCCCGTCTCGCCGCGCGATAAGTATGTTCCGCAACCACAAATCTCCGTGAACCAATCGCGGCGTCCGAATCTCATCGAGCACATCCATCATCTCATCCAGGATCGACCCCACTGTTATCCGCTCTGGCAACGCCAAATACGGGTGACCCTTCAACTCGCTTTCCAGCGTCAGGGCGTGCCACCGCACGAACTCGCTCCACTTCCGAAACGGTTTCAGCGGGGCCGGCGCGCCAAACCAGCCCCCCGCATTCTCAATCCCATGGATCCGCATCGCATACCCGCCCAGCTCGCCAAACACCGCATCCTGCTCCCGCGCCGTCAACTTCTTCAGCCTGTAAAACGCATTAAACCCCTCGCAGAATTCCGTGATGACGTAGTTCCTGTTAAGAACCCGCTTTGTCAGATCCGCGCACAACAACCTCGGCATTGGCAAGTGATGCTTCTCCAGCCCGCGCATGAAATGGATTTCCCGCTCCAGCAGTCCCGCCTCGCAAACCAGCAGCGGCTTGTCCCGTGGCGGCGCAATCCGCAATACCACCGTCCGACCGTCCTCCAATCGTATCTTGTACGACGTGTTGAACAGTCCCCCGCGAATTGTCGTCACCCGCGCCGCCTTCACATCGTCACCGAACTGCTTTCTAATAATCCGCCGGATGTCCGCCGCCGAAATCGGTTGCTTCAATCGCTCTCTCATAGGCGCTCTCGACCTTCTGCCGCTTCACTCTGCCGTCCGTGGTATGACGAAAATTGAGAGGACATGGCATAAACAGTGTCAAAAAGACCAGCCTGTTACAATTTACTTATCCCCTGGTGAACCACCAATCACCAGCCATTTCCCTCTGCGCTTCCCTCTTTGCGCCGGCAAAATCTTCTGCCATACTCCGCCGCATGATTTTTTCACCGAAGCGGGTTTTCGCATTCACCGTCACGCTCGCCCTTCTCACTTCCCCCTTCGCACAGCGGCTCTACGCCGCTGACCCCATCGAACCCGTCGACCCCGTCCGCCGCCAGATCGACGAGGCGGTCGCGCGCGTCAAACCCGCGTTGGTTCGCATCAAGGTCGTCGCCACGCAGTATTATCAGGGCCGCGAGGTGAAATTCGAAGCCAGCGGCAGCGGCGTCATCATCAGCAAGGAAGGCCACGTCATCACCAATCACCACGTCGCCGGCCACGCCACCCGCATCGTCGTCATCCTCGCCAGCAACGAGGAAATCCCCGCCGACCTCGTCGGCACCGACCCGCTCGCCGACATCTCCGTCCTGAAATTGAAGCCCGACGGCAAACGCGAGTTCCCCACCGTCGAATTTGGCGACTCCGACGCCATGCGCGTCGGCGATACCGTGCTGGCGATGGGCAGCCCGCTGGCCATGTCGCAATCCGTCACGCTCGGCATCGTCAGCAACATCAAAATGGTCATGCCGGAAGCGTTTTCATCGTCGCGGTTCACGCTCGACGGCGAAGACGTCGGTTCGCTCGTCCGCTGGATCGGCCACGACGCCGACATTTATCCCGGCAACTCGGGCGGCCCGCTCGTCAACCTCAAAGGCCAGGTCATCGGCATCAACGAAATCAGCTTCGGCCTCAGCGGCGCCATCCCCGGCAACCTCGCCCAGCGCGTCGCCCGCCAAATCATCGAAAAGGGCAAGGTCAGCCGTTGTTGGCTCGGCGTCGAAATCCAGCCGTTGCTCAAGGAAGACAAGGACAACCGCGGCGTGTTGATTTCGGACGTGCTGGATGATTCGCCGTCAGCCAAAGCGGGCGTTCATTCGGGCGACATCCTCCTGAAAATCGCCGGCCGGGACGTGCTCGTGCGCTACGCCGAGGAAATCCCGCTCCTGAACCAGATGGTGGCGGATTTGCCCGTCGGCCAGGAAATCGAAGTGGTGGTGCAACGCGGCGGCCAGGAGAAGACGCTGAAACTGACCACCGCCGAGCGCGAACAAAACCAGCGCCAACAATTTGAATTGAAACAGTGGGGCGTCACCGCCCGCGACATTTCGGCCCTCGCGGCTCGCGAACTGAAACTCAAGAGCCTCGACGGCGTGATCGTGACCTCGATCCGCCCGGGTGGCCCCTCCGACGACGCCAAACCGCCCGTCCAGACCGGCGATGTGCTCACGGAAATTAACAGTACCCCGATCCGCAACGTCGCCGAGATGCAGGACGTGACCGACAAGATCACCACCGGGCAAATCGAAACCCGTCCCGACGCGCCTCGGCTTTCTTCGCAAGACGGAGCAATTGCTCACCGTTGTCAGGGTCGGCATCAAGGAACTCGAAGATCCCGGCCTCGAAGCCCAAAAGGCCTGGCTGCCCGTCGCCGCGCAGGCCATCACCAGCGATTTGGCCGAGCAACTCGGCAGCCCGGGCCTGCATGGCGTCCGCCTCACCCAGGTCTACGCCGATAGCACCGCGGAGAAAGCCGGGCTGAAAGTCGGCGATCTGATTCTGTCTCTCGACGGCGACCCCATCGAAGCCTCGCAGCCTGGCGACGAGGAGATTCTCGACACGATGGTGCGCCAGTACAAAATCGGCGCCACCGCGACGCTGGCCGTCCGGCGCGGCGCGGACAAACTCAGCATCCCGGTCGAACTGGTCCGCTCCCCGAAACTCGAACGCGAAATGAAGAAGTACCGCGACGAGGATTTCGAGTTTACCGCGCGCGACACGACGTTCATCGACAAGGTGCAGGAACACTGGTCGCAGGAACAACCCGGCGCGCTGGTCACCGAGGTCAAGGAGGGCGGTTGGGCCGCGCTGGGCCGCCTGGGCATCGGCGACCTGATCACCGCCGTCGATGGCGAGCCCGTGACTGACGTGGCCTCGCTGAAGCAAAAAATGAAACACGTCGCCGCCGAGAAACGGAAAACCACGGTCTTGCGCGTCATCCGCGGCATCCATACCCTGTACTTGGAATTCGAGCCGAACTGGGACGGACACAAAGTGGCCCTGAAAGGAAACCTGTAGATGAAAAAACATAGCACATTGGTTTTGTCCATCACCCTCGCCCTGGCGGGCGCAATGATCTCTCTTCCCGCGCGAGCCGACGACCTCGCCAAATCCGGCCGCGACATCCTCGCCAAATCTCAGGGCGCCGTTGTCACCGTGAAGCTCGCGATCAAACAGAGCGTCTCGATGGGCGGGCGCGAAAACAAGTCGGAAAGCAAGACTGAGACCACAGGCACCGTCGTTGATCCGTCGGGCTTGACCGTTGTCTCCCTGGCGACCACCGACCCCAGTAGCACGGTCAAAGACGCGTACGCCCACGCCATCGCCGCCCGCGGCGGTGACATGTCGCAGTTCAAGTTCGACAGCGAACTCAACGATGTGAAAATTGTGTTGGCCGACGGCACCGAGATCCCCGCGGACGTTGTCCTGCGGGACAAGGACTTGGATCTCGCGTACCTGCGTCCATCCGACAAGCCCGCCAAACCGCTCGCCTCCATTGACCTGACCAAGGATGCGAAAGCGCGGATTCTCGACGAGGTGATTGTGATCAATCGTCTCAGCCAGGCCGCCAATCGCGCCCCCGCCGTCTCCATCGGTCGCATCGAAGGCATCATCGACAAACCGCGCACGTTCTATCTGCTCGGCCAATCGATGTGGGGCTACTCCCTCGGCGCGCCGGTGTTCGCGCTTGATGGCAAACTCGTCGGGATCGTGTTGCTGCGGAGCGCCAAAACCCAGACCGATCAGGATAGCGGGTTCATCTTCAGCAACCTCAACCAATGGGGCATGATGCCGGTGATTCTACCGGCGTCCGACATCGTCGATGGCGCCAAGCAGGCCCTCGAAGCCAAAGCGCCCGTGGCCGAAGACAAACCGGTAACGGGAGAAAAGACGGCCACAAACGAAGCAGCAAAACCGGCCCCCGCGCCCGTGAAATCTCCGTAACTACGGTTTGATTTCGACAAGATCGATCTTGGCGCGGTCGGATTGACCGAGGCCGAGACGGCTCGCAGTCGCGATGTGGCTTGCCTGCAGTCCGGCCAATGTCACCTTGGCTCCCCGCCGCCGCGCGTCAATGGCCTCCAGGCAGAGCGAATCGATGGCCACGGGATCCGTGCTGAAATACAGCGCGGCGTTGTTCCACGAATACTGCGGTTTGAATCCCGGTCCCCCGGCATAACCGGTGATCAGCCCATCCATGATGTTGAGCACCAGTTTCCCGCGGATCTGCGGCATGTCGCAAATCTCCGCGATCATCGGATCACCACGCTGGCCCAACGTTTCAAAACGGCGCGTGTTGTCCACCATGCCCATCGAGAGGTTGTACAGGCAACCGGCCAGGCCGCACGCGTCGTTGTCCTGAAGAACCGGGACGTTGATGAGCTTGGTGATGGTCCCCGTCACGAGTTTCGGAAGATGGGATCGCTTGCTCAGAATCTCGTCGTCCTTGCCGAACAGCAGGTCGCCCCAGATCAGTTTTCCAGCGAGATTGTTCTGGAAATAGACGTTGGCGTCCCAGCCGGTCCCGTCAACCACCGACACGACCTGCATCGAATTCGTCCCGCGGACCGGAAAGTATCCGGCCGCCTGCATCTGCAACGGATCGCGGTCGAACACATAAATGTTCGTGCCCGCCACGCCCGCCGCGCGCAACCCGTGCGCAATCGCTTCCACCACCGCCCGCCGCGTTGACTGGAGCCGGCCGCACTGCGTGCTGATCTTGATGCCGACCACGTCGTTGCGGGACACGAAGTGCCGCCATGCCGCTGCCTCGTCGCTCTCGCCCGCGAGCGATTGGATGCCCGCGGCGACCATCGCCTGCGCCTTCGCGGGGTCCGCTCGGTAATTGTCCACCGCGCTCGGGTCGCGCACGAGCACCACCCGGCTCTTCACGACGATTGTGGGTGAGGAATTCGTGTCTTGCGCCTGTAAGTGCAAACACAGAAAGCACGAGAACAGAACTGTCGCCAGACAGGGGAGAGAAAGTCCGCGGCGCATAGGCAACCGTTGCCCGCGCTCAGAATTTCATCGACAACAGGAATTCCGCGTTGGAGCGGGTCTTCTTGAGCTTCTCGGTGACCAGTTCCATCACCTCCACCGGCGGCACTCCCGCCAGCGCCTTGCGCAGGATGTAGATGCGGTCGAGTTCATCGGGATGATACAGCAACTCTTCCTTGCGCGTGCCGCTCCGCTCGACGTTGATCGCCGGGAAAATGCGTTTCTCGACCAGATGACGGTCGAGGCACAGTTCCATGTTGCCCGTGCCCTTGAACTCTTCGAAAATGACTTCATCCATCCGTGAGCCGGTTTCCACCAACGCCGTGGCGATGATCGTCAGCGACCCGCCTTCTTCGACGTTGCGCGCCGCGCCAAAGAAACGCTTCGGCTTGTGCAGCGCATTGGCGTCAACACCGCCCGACAGAATCTTGCCCGAGTGCGGCTGCAAGGTGTTGTAGGCGCGCGCCAGGCGCGTGATCGAGTCGAGCAGGATCACCACGTCCTTCTTGTGCTCGACCAAGCGTTTCGCCTTCTCCAGCACCATCTCCGCAACCTGTGCGTGACGTTCCGGCGCTTCATCAAATGTCGAACTGATGATCTCGGCATGGACCGTCCGCTTGAAGTCCGTCACTTCCTCGGGGCGCTCGTCGATCAGCAACACGATCAGGATCGCCTCGGGATTGTTGGTGAGCACCGCGTTGGCAATCTTCTGCAACAGGATCGTTTTGCCCGTGCGCGGCGGCGCAACGATCAATCCGCGCTGGCCTTTGCCGATCGGCGTGAACAGGTCCATGACGCGGCTGTTGATCTCGTCGGACACCGTTTCGAGGATGAACCGGCTGGTCGGGAAGTAAGGCGTGAGATTATCAAACATGATCTTCTCTTTCGCCTTGTCGGGATTGTCCCGATTCACCGCCTCGACCTTCAGCAGCGCGAAGAACCGCTCCTTGTCCTTCGGGGGACGCACCTGGCCTGCGACCAGATCGCCCGTCTGCAATTCAAACCGCCGGATCTGGGAGGGCGAAACGTAAATGTCCTCGGGGCAGGGGAGATAGTTGTACGCCGGCGAGCGCAGGAAACCGAAACCATCCGGCAGGATCTCCAGCACACCCTCGCCGAACATCTGGCCGTTGCGCTCGGCATTCTTCTTGAGGATTTCAAAAATGATCTCGTGCTTCTTCAGCACCGCCACGGCCTCCACGCCGCCGTCGCGCGCCATTTTCTGCAGGCGCGGCATCGACATGGCTTGAAGCTCGGCGAGGTTCAAGGTCTCGCCCGCCGGCAACTGATTGTGGGGGGCGGGGGTCTCGTCCTTTTCGGCGGTGACTACGGCGACGCCGCCGTTCTTCTCGACATCCTCCGCTTTCGTTTCGGTCTCGGCCGGGGCGCTCAACTCGGGCGCTTTCGGTTCATCGTGCTTGCTGGTTTTTGCTCGGGGCATGGTAAATCTCCTTGATGGTGGCCCAAATGATCTCGGCCTGCTGGTGTAACACCTCCGGCACGCCGTCGTTCCAAATGACAAAATCTGCCCGGTCCATTTTCGTTGGCACCGGCCACTGCGCGCGGATCCGGGAGCGCGCCTGCGTTTCGCTCAACCCCTTCTTCGTCAGGCGCGCCAACTGTGTCGCCTCGCTGCATCCCACGACAACGACGCAATCAAATTGTGATTCCGCCGCCACTTCGTACAACAGCGGGATCGCAACGACCACGAATTCCGTCTGTCCTTCGCGCTTCAGCCGCTCGATGTCTTCTTTCCACATCCTGTCCACCGCCGGGTGTATGATGCGGTTCAACACCTCGCGCCTCCCATCGTCGGCGAACACAATTTCGCCAAGCCTGGGACGGTTGACTGTCCTGTCCGGATTCAAAATCTCGCTGCCAAACGCGCGCACAACCTCTTCCCACGTAGGCTCGTCCGGCGTCAGGGCCCCATGTGCCAACCCGTCGGCATCAACGACGGCCGCGCCGGCCTCTCGCCACTGTTTCAACGTGGTGGATTTTCCCGTGGCAATACCACCCGTGAGGCCGACCTTGGTGAGCCGTCTCATAACCCAGTTTCCCCAGTTGGATTCATTGGGAGAGGTGAACCGATTGAGTGCTAGTGATTTAGGATTGCCTAACGACCAAGGGGCCAAACAACTTCGCCTACGAAACTAAAAATAACCGCACGGACACCCCGCGTCAAGTGTCCAAATCACTTTTTTCTGGGCCGCCAATTAGCCGAAGCCCGTGGTCGATCGCCTGTTTCCCTCACGCTTTTTCTTCCCTGTCACGGGTCGTTGCGATAGATTGCGGGAATCATGCATCCCATGCGCCAGGACTTGGAAGAGGTGCTTTTGTCCGAAGAGCAGATTCAGCATCGGCTCGATGAACTGGCTGTCGAAATCCAGCGCGACTATGCGGATAAGGACCTCACGTTGGTCGCCATCCTGACCGGCAGCGTGATGTTCATCGCGGATCTGCTCCGACGATTGCCCATGCAACTGCGACTCGATAATATTGGTGTCTCCAGCTATCACGGCGAAACGCGGTCCTCGGGGGAATTGATCGTGACCAAGGCGCTGAAGCTCGACGTGCGCGACCGCGACGTGCTGGTCGTGGATGACATCCTCGACACGGGCCTGACGCTCATCAAAATCCGCGAGATGTTGCAGAAGTTCCAGCCCCGCAGCGTAAAATTCTGTACCCTCCTCGAAAAAAACATTCCGCATCAGGAAAACTTCCAGGCCGACTACGTCGCGTTTCACATCCCCAATAAATTCGTCGTTGGCTACGGACTGGACTATCGGGAACGGTATCGTAATTTGCCGTACGTCGGGGTGCTCCGCCCCGAGGCGATTGCCGCAACGCAGTGAAAATTACCGTCCAGCTTTTCAGTTTCTTCCGTCAACTCACCGGCCAAAACGAATTGCCTCTCGAGTTGCCCGATGGCGCCACCGTCACCGATGCACTCACGCAACTGTACGCAGAATTCCCCCGACTCCAGGAAGCCGATAAAACAACCTTGATCGCCATCGGCGTCAACTTCGCCACCCGCGCCACTAAACTCCACGATGGCGATGTGCTTTCGTTGATGCCACCGTTGCAGGGCGGGGCGGGTCCATCGACCGACGAAGTGCTCCTCACGGAGAAACCAATCGACGAGGCCGAAGCCGCTTTCGGCAGGTTCAGCGGCGACGTGGGCGCCGTCGTGACATTCTGGGGCGTCGTGCGCGATCAGGAAGGCGGTAAACCAATTCGCGCGCTGGAATACACGGCCTACGGCAAAATGGCCGACCACCAGTTCCGCGCACTCCTCACCGAGACGCGCCAAAAATGGCCGCTCAAGCGAATTCGTGTCATCCATCGGCTCGGTGTCATTGTCGCCGGTGAGCCGTCATTGCTTGTGCGGGTGGAAGCCGCGCATCGCGGCGAGGCGTTTGCCGCCGCGCAATTCATCATCGACGAGTTGAAGCGGCGTGTCCCGATTTGGAAGACAGCAGTGCCGCAGAGCTAGCAGTGCCATTGCCCATGGGTAACACAAGGGTCGAGCGAGATTGACATGTAATAGAGACCGCAACAATGGTGTGAAATCGAATGAGCACTGTCGCTGAGCACCACCAATGTGCGCAGAACGTTTGGACGAGCAGGGCTACCGCCGCGAGCCTTGGGCTGCGTACTTCGTCCGGTCGGCGACACCAATCACATGAAATGCTTGTTGACGTTCGGCGCATTTGTTGCAGCGGCCGCAGGGGAGGCCATCATTCGGGGCGATGCAGGAGAAGCTGAGGTGGAGCGGTAGTTTGAGACGGAGACCGCGGCGGACGACCTGTTCCTTGGTGTGTGTCCGCAATGGGGCGATGATTTTGATGCGGAAGTCGAGGGATTCGCCGGCGGCGGTGGCGAAGTCGCGGAAGAATTTAAGCGTGGCGTCGGGGAACGGGTTGTGGCCGAGCGAGCCGACGGCGATGGTGTCGATTTTGTGGAGCGCGCAGAACACGGCGGCTTTGGAGAGGAGCATCAGGTTGCGGCCGGGAAGGTAGACAGCTTCGTCAGAAGTGTTCGCGCCGGGGACGCGTCGGCCGGTCGTGCTCCAGTGCGAACCATAGAGATCATTCGCGGGCAAATCGAGGATGGTCAACGGTTCATGGCGAATGCGGGCCGCCCGGAGATACCGGCGCAGTGAATGAAGCTCGGCGGTTTCCCAGGCGAGGTTCTGGCGGATGAAGACAGGATAAACCTCGCGGTACTGGCGCGTGAGCGTGGCCAGCATCACGCAACTGTCGAGACCACCGCTGACCAACGCGCAGACGGAGCGCTTCACTTGCCCTGACGGACCTTCTCTTTCTCGTCTTCGAGCTTCCCGCGCAGTTTGGCGACCTCGTTGCGAAGGATTTCGTCGAACTTTTGTGCGTCCTCGACCTTGCCGGCGGACTGAGCGGCAGCGATCTTTGGCTTCAATTCCAATTCGCGTTCGGCGATCTTGGCGGTGTAGACGCGGTCGATCTCAGCGAGTTTGGCCTTCTGCTCGTTTGTCAGCTTCGCAGAGGACTTGCCGCCGGTGCGCTCGAGCGCCAGTTCCCAGGATGATTTAAGCGCCATTGAGTTTCACCTTTACGTCGTTGCCTTCCACTACGCACTCGAACTTCTCGACCTTTGCCGTAGGAATCGCTGGATTCTGCCCCGTGCACACGTCGAACCGCCAGCCGTGCCACGGGCAGGTGACCACGTTGTCGTCAAGCGTCCCTTCGCCCAACGGTCCGCCGCGATGCGGGCAGACATTGTCCGTCGCGTAGAATTTCCCGCCCACATTGAAGAGAGCCAGTTCGCGTTCCCCGACGGCCACCGTCTTGCATTCGCCGGGTTGCAGGTCGCCAACTTCGGCCACTTTGATCAAATCACTCATTTATTTGTGTTCTCCTCCCGAAACACCTATTCTTGTGGCATGAATTCGAGCCGCTTTCAAGACGCGATTGCCCGGATCGACGCCGCCAATGCGCAGGATCCCCGCGGCATCGAGCTGCCGTATGCGAAACGGTTGAGCGGATGGGTCGAGCGGCTCGCACCGGCGGCGTCCGAAGAACTTCGGCTGGCGGCGCGCGCGCAACACATCTGCCGCTGGATGATCCCGCGCGAATCGTACCCGGCGGGCCGCATCGGCTACCTTAAGTGGCGCGAGGATTTGAAACACTTTCACGCGCAGAAAGCGGGTGAGATCCTGCGTGAGTTTGGTTACGACGAGACCACTGTGTCGCGGGTGCAGGATTTGATTCGCAAACGGAATTTCCCGCGCGTCCCGGATGGCCGCGTGCTGGAGGATGCGTTGTGTTTGGTGTTTCTGGAGACGCAATTTGCCGAGACAACGGCGAAGACGGGCGACGAGAAGATGATCGGCATTCTGCAGAAGTCGTGGCGCAAAATGACGCCGCAGGCGCAGCAGATTGCCCTGACGATTCCGATGACGCCCGAATGCCGCGCGCTGGTCGAGAAGGCATTGCAACCGTCGTCGTGATTTGTCATGCTGGACGCGGTAACGAGCCGACGGACATTCGTCGAACAGGTTTATGAAGCTGGCTGACGTTCCGATCTCAACGACTGATCCGATCAATGCCAAGATCCTCGCCGTGTCGGAGGATGGGCTGCAGGGTTTTCAACGCGATCCTCTCGGCGAGATTGCGCGGCAGGCGGGCGTGGAACTGCCGGTCGTCATCGAGCGGATTCAGGCGATGCTGCGCGCCGGGACAATTCGTCGCGTGCGGCAGACGTTGCTGGCCACGAACCTCGCGCAGGGCGCGCTCGTGGCGTGGCAGGTGCCCGAGGACAAACTTGAATCTGCGTTCGATTACATGTTCCAGCGCGACCCGTTCAGCGGGCACGTCGTTATCCGCTCGACGGACACGGCCACCGTCGGCTCGAAATACCGATTGTGGACAACGCTGAAAGTGCCGCAGGGGTTCTCGATGACCGAGCACTGCCAGTTCTTGTGTCGGCAAACAGGCGCGGAGAAATTCATTCTCCTGCCGGCGAAAAAGCTGTTTGCGCTCGGGGTCGGCCACGTGAGACGGCGGGGACTCGAACCCGGTAGTCGTGCGGACGTGCTGGCCGACGTGACGGACGTTTCCATGGCCGAACTGGACGATCTGGAATGGCGAGTGTTGGTGGCGCTCAAGCGGGAATTTGCTCCCGAGGATCTCACGCCGGATATCTGGGCGGCGCGCGCGAAGGAAGCCGGAGTCCCGCTCGAACAGTTCCTCGAAATTGCCGCCGAATTGAATCGACGCAAGATCATTGGGCGCTTCTCGACATTTTTGGAGCACGTCAAGCCCGTTGCCAATGGCGAACAGGTGACGCGCTACAACGCGCTGTTCCACTGGGCGGTGCCGCCGGGCCGTGAGATTGACGCCGGGCGTGAAGTGGGCCGCCATCATATTATGACGCACGCCTACTGGCGGGAGGGTGGCCCTGAATTCCACAACGTCAATGTCATGGGCGTAGCGCATGGGACCGACAAACAGGTGCTCCTCGCCCACAAGTCCGCGATCGACACGCATTTGAAGGAAGCCGGCATCATGGTCAGTTACACGAATGTGTTCTGGGGCGGCCGGAGCGAGATCAAGCCGAGCGAGATTTCGCCGTTTGCGTATCGGGAGTGGCGTAAGAAAATCGGTCTGCAATAACAATGGAGAACAACTGACATGCCAGGCATAACAGTTCCTTACGCGAAGAATATTATTAGGCGGGCGTTTCGCGAAATCGTTGACCCGCGACCGCACAAGGACCAACTTGACTTGATATGGAAGCACTTCCAGTCAGAATGCGCCTATTGTGGAAGATCCGTTAAAAGAGGCGCTAAAGAGGCCCACATTGATCACCTTCTATCCTCCTCCGAGGGTGGGAAAAATGATTTGTCCAACCTAGTCCTTTCATGTGCGGGCTGCAATGAAAGCGAAAAAAGGGATTCGCCTTGGGAAGTTTTCCTGAAGCTGAAGGCTACTCCCGAAGCGATTTATCAAGCACGCAGGGAACGAATTGTTGCCTGGCAGACCGTTAACCATACTGAAAGTATTGCCGCTAATTCCGACCTTCTCAAGAAGGCAGAGGAAATGGCAGAAGAGGTTGTGGCACTTTTCGAAACGAATGTTCGAAGGATGAGAGACATCAAACGTGGGTAGGGATACACTCAAGATGCCAAGCCTTGACGGGACTTGTAATTCGCTTGACATGTGTAAGTGAGACCGATGATTAGGCAACCCTCAAAGGTGGCAAAGGTGGCGTTGGCGCCGCCGCCGCGTCCGCGGGCGAAGACGGCGGAACAACCTTTGCGAAGCCTTGACACTCCGAGCAAGAAAGAGATCGATTGGCTGTGGTCGGGCGAGGCGGAGGAACGAATTGACGCCTTTGAACGCGGTGAGCTAAAGGCCGTTTCTGCTCGGGAGGTTTTCCGTAGAATGCGCGCGAAACGGGCTCGGTCGCGACCAAGAGGTGGCCCCTGCAATCGATCAATACGGTGAGATAGCTTAAATGAAAATTGCCTTTCTGGAACTTCAACCCTGGGAAGAGAAGTATTTGCGGGGTCGGGTGGATGGGACGCAGGAGATCGTGGCGCTTCCGGGGGTGCTGGAGGACAAGCAACTCGCCAGGATTGCGGATGCGGAGATTGTGTCGCCGTTTATTTATTCGAAGCTGACGGCGGAACGATTGGCGAAGTTGCCAAAGTTGAAGATGATTGCGACGCGGTTGACGGGATTCGACCACATCGACATGGCGGAATGCGCGCGGCGCGGGATCACGGTGTGCAATGTGCCGTTTTACGGTGAGAACACGGTGGCCGAACATACGTTTGCGCTGATCCTGGCGTTGTCGCGGAAAGTGCACGAGGCGTTCGTGCGTGTGCGGGCGGGAAACTTTTCCCTAGAGGGCTTGCGCGGGTTCGACCTCAAAGACAAGACCATTGGTGTCGTCGGCGCGGGGCGGATCGGTCTGCACGTGATTCGCATTGCGCGGGGTTTTGGGATGAAGGTGCTGGCGTTCGATGTCAAGCGGGACAACTTCTGGGCGGAAGTATTGGGGTTCGAGTACGCGGAATTGGACGATCTGCTCGGACGGTCGGACATCATCACGTTGCATGCGCCGTACAATCGCCACACGCATCACTTGATCAACCGGGACAACATCCACAAAATCAAACGTGGGGCGATTTTGATCAACACGGCGCGGGGCGGATTGGTGAACACCGACGCGCTGCTGAAGGCGCTGGACGAAGGCATCCTCGCAGGCGCTGGACTGGACGTGCTGGAAGGCGAGGAAACGATTTACGAGGAGAGCGCGTTGCTCGGCGACGCGACGAACCCCGAGAAACTGCGGACGGCGATCCAGAACCATGTGATTTTGAAGAAGCCCAATGTGGTCTTCACGCCGCACAACGCATTCAACAGCCAGGAAGCGCTGGAGCGCATCCTCGACACGACGGCGGAGAACATTGTTGCGTTTGCGGCGGGCGCGGCCAAGAACGTTGTGCGGTAGGCCGGCAGCGACTTGAGCCCGACATCCTTGCATCCATTCGTCGCTTCCGAAGACCCGGCACGGCTGCGCGAACTTCTCCATGCCGGAAGACCGGTTTACTGGATCATCGACGATCCATGGAAAAACAAGCGATCGCCCGAACTCGACACCCTGCAGCACTCGTTCCGCCTGGAGGCCCTGGCGGCCTGCGTCGCCGGAGACGGAATCAAACAACCGTTCTTTGGCCGGATGTACGAACTGTTGGAACGACATTGAGCGTGTCGTGCAGGAAGCGTTGCGTCCGACCCGGTCAAGACCGAGTCGATTGGGGACTGGTTCCCTCCTGCTGGTAGCAGCCACACCGCACCGCTGATTATCATCTTTTCGCTTCCTACTCTCCTGTGCTATCAGTCTGCGCCATGGCTTACGAGTCTTTACGGGAATTCGTGCGGAAGCTGGATGCCACCGGTGAACTGAAGCGGATTTCGGTCGAGGTCGATCCCGTTTTGGAGATCACGGAAATCGCTGATCGCGAGATGAAGCTACCAAACGGCGGCCAGGCGTTGCTCTTCGAGAAGTGCAACGGCTCGCAGTTTCCGCTGCTCATCAACGCGTACGGCTCGACGAAACGCATGGCGCTGGCGCTGGGCGTGAACGACGTGGAAGACATCGCCCACGAACTCGAAAGCCTCCTCAAGGCCAAACCACCGACCTCCTTCAAGGAAGCCATCTCACTGCTCGGGACAGCGTTCGAGTTGCGCCACGCGAAACCAAAACTCGTCAAATCGGGCACTTGTAAAGAAGTTGTTCAGCAGAAACCGAACGTTAATACACTCCCTGTACAAAAATGCTGGCCGCAAGATGCGGGGCGGTTCGTCTGCATGCCCCTGGTCATCACGCGCGATCCCGATAACGGCTCACGCAACGTCGGCACCTACCGCATGCAGGTCGTTGATGAACGGACGACGTTCATGCACTGGCAATTGCACAAAACCGGCGCTCGTCACTGGCGACGGTACATGGAGTTGAAACAGCGCATGCCCGTGGCCGTGGCCCTCGGGGGCGACCCAGTGTACGCGTTCGCAGCTACGGCCCCGCTCCCCGACGGTATCGACGAGATGATGCTCGCGGGTTTCCTCCGCAAGAAATCCGTCGAGATGGTGAAGTGCGACACGAACGATCTTGAGGTGCCCGCCGACTGCGATTTTGTCCTGGAAGGCTACGTTGAGCCGGAAGAGAAACTCGATCTCGAAGGCCCGTTCGGCGACCACACGGGTTATTACACCCCGCCCGAGCCGTACCCGAAGTTTCATATCGAGCGCGTCACGCATCGTCGCGACGCGATCTACCCGAGCACGACGGTCGGCATTCCGCCCATGGAAGATTTCTACATGGGCACCGCGAGCGTGCGGATCTTCCTGCCCGTGTTCAAAACCAACTTCAACGAAATCGTTGACATGGCGTTGCCCGCCGAGGGCGCGTTCCACAATCTCGTCATCGTCTCGATCAAGAAACAGTTCCCGTATCACGCGATGAAGGTCATGCACGGCCTGTGGGGCATGGGACAAATGATGTTTACCAAAATCATCGTCGTGGTCGACGCTGATGTGAACGTGCACGACACGAGCGAGGTGCTGTTCCGTCTCACGGCGAACATCGATCCCGAACGCGATATCATTTTCACGAAGGGGCCCGCCGATGTGCTCGACCACGCCACGCCCGTGATGGGCTTCGGCAGCAAGATCGGCATCGACGCCACGCACAAACTCAAAGGCGAAGCGAACACGCGTCCGTGGCCGCCCATCATCCAGATGGACGACGCCGTGAAGAAGCGCGTGGATGACTTGTTGCGCCATGCCACGCACTGACGAGCCGTTCATCTGTCCGAACTGCGGCGCCGATGTTCCCGCAAAGGCACTGGCATGCCCTGAATGCGGCGCCGACGAAAAGACGGGCTGGTCGGACGATACGATCTATGACGGCACCGGCATCGAAGACCCGGACGAATTCGACTACGAGGACTGGAAACGTCGGGATGTCGATGGCCGTGACCCGCGGCGGACCGGGAAGCAGCACTTCTGGTGGGTCGTGGCGGTATTGATTCTGGCGTTGGTGCTGTGGTTGGTCGTTTTCCGACTGTGGTGTGCCGTCCCGTAGGCCGTCATACGCTTTGAAAACCGGATCCGCCATCTTGAAGGTCGATAACCGGCGCTCAGTGGTTTTGCTGAGTATCGTACTTCTGGCGGCGCTCGGGCTTCGGCTATTTCATCTCCAGGAACGCGTGTTGTGGTTCGACGAGGCCAATTCCTTGCTGATTGCCAGAGCGGGTCCCGCCGAAATCATCGACGCCGTTCGCGATGATACCCACAGCCCGTTTTATTACCTGATCTTGCATTACTGGCGATTCGCAGCCGGCGGCGAATCGGGAGCGCGGCTGCTATCCGTACTCGCTGGCGTCGCAACGGTCGCGGTGGTCTATTCGATGGGCTGCACCCTGGCAGGACGTGGCGCGGGGTTATTGGCCGCGGTGTTTCTGGCCGTGTGTCCGCTCCACGTCTGGTACTCCCAGGAAATCAGGATGTATGCATTGCAGACGTTGCTCGTGACCCTGTCGTTCCTGTTCATGGTATGGACATTGCGGCAGCAACGAGGCGCGCTCTGGGTGGGCTATTCGGTTATCACCGCGTTGAGTTTATATGCGCAGTACGCTTCGCTCTATGCCGTCATTGCCCAGAATGTCTTTGTCGTGATCTATTATTGGCGGGATCATCAGAAACTGCGTCACTGGCTCGTTTCGCAATGCGCGGTGGTGCTCCTGTTTGCTCCCTGGCTGCCGGTTTTTGTCTCCCAAACGAGGATGGCCATGGGCAGTTCGTGGTTGGGGCCGCTGGAGTTCAGTCGGGTACTGGCCTTCTTCTCGCTCTTTAGCAGCGCGTATCTCGGGGATCCGCATGGGCGTAGTGTGTCCGTGACGATTACGATTGCCGCGTTGATTGTTCCGTCGCTGGTACTCTGGCACCGTCGCGAATCCCGTCAATTTGCCACCCTGCTTGCGCTCTGGTTCGCTGTGCCGGTGGTTCTCCTCGTGTTGCAGTCATTGAATCAAAACCGCTTTCTGCCGCGGGTGTTGTTGTGCACGACACCACCACTCGCCTTGTTGCTCGGATGCGCCGTGTCCCAACCGGGCAAGATGGCTACGCGCGCCATCTTGGTTCTCACGGCGATCGTTCTTCTGATTGCCAATGTCTATGCCTTGCAGAACTACTACTTTCTGGAGAATCGCTGGGTGAAATCCGATTTGCGCGAGGCGGCCGGCAAGCTCGCGAAAGAATTTCGAGCAGGCGATGTCGTTGTGCATATAACGGAATCTTCGTTTCGACCGTTTCAATGGTACCTGGGAGATGGGGCCGCGCAAGGCATGATCGACCCGCCCGTGTACCAGCCGCATCTGTTCCGCGTGACCGGAGACGGCCGACTGCCACAATCCACCAGTGAGCTCCGGCGCATCTGGCTGGTCCTGTATCCGGACCAATTTCATCCAGACCTCGCGGAAATGACCCGCAACTGGATGAATCAGCATCACCATTTCGTTTGCGCGGTTTACGACTCCAGCAGCGTTTTCGTTGGTCTTTACGAACGCCAGGACCCGCAACTGGTGCCGACCGCGAAGTAAACTCCCCAGAAGTCTTGATTGCCATCGCGCTCACACTTAGAGTGGCGAGAGCGAGGCGCGACAGTTTTAATGAAGCATTCGGATTTTGTTCATTTGCATTTGCACACGGAGTACAGCCTGCTCGACGGGGCATGCCGCATATCCGACGTGGTCAACAAGGCGCACGCGTGCAAAATGCCCGGCGGTGGCGATGACCGACCATGGCAACATGTTCGGGGCCATCGAGTTTTACAAAACCGCGCAGGAGAAGGGGCTCAAGCCGATCATCGGCTGCGAGACCTACATCGCCCCCGGCTCGCGTCTCGACAAGAAATCCACCAACGCCCGCGATGCCGCCTTCCATCTGGTGCTGCTGGCCAAGGACGATGTCGGCTATAAGAACCTCGTCAAACTCGTTTCTTCCGCCCACCTCGAAGGCTTCTATTACAAGCCGCGTATCGACAAAGAGATCCTCGCCCAACACTCCAAAGGGCTCATCGGTCTCACATCCTGTCTCAAGGGCGAAGTGCCCAATAAAATCAAGGAAGACCAGATTCCCCAGGCCAAGGCCGCGTTGGACGACTATCGCCATATTTTCGAGCCCGGCGATTTCTACGTCGAACTCCAGAACCATGGCATTGATGAGCAACGCACGGTTAATCGCACGCTGATCCCTTGGGCGAAGGAGTTCAATCTTCCCATGGTCGCCACCAACGACGTGCATTACGTCGAACGCGAGCATTGGGAAGCGCACGATTGCCTGATTTGCCTGCAGACGCAGTCGCTGCTCTCCGACGAAAAGCGGATGCGATACGTGTCCCAGCAGTTTTATCTGCGGACGCCGGAGGAAATGCACGAATTGTTCGCCGAGACGCCCGAGGCGCTCCAGAACACCTTGGCGGTCGCCGAGAAATGCAATCTCCTGATGGAATTCGGCAAGTTGCGGTTCCCCGTTTACGAGCCGCCAACGGGTTTCACGCGGGAACATTACCTGCGGCACTTGTGCGAGCAAGGGATGCGCGATCGCTACGGTATCGAGTGGAAACAGCCCAAGAATGCTCCGGAGAAGCAGATCGTTGACCGCGTGGAGTACGAATTGAAGATCATGGAGAAAACGGGCTTTGTCAGTTACTTCCTGATCGTCTGGGATTTTGTCCACTTCGCGCGCAGTAACAACATCCCCGTCGGCCCGGGTCGTGGCAGTGCCGCCGGCAGCGTGGTCGCGTACATCTTGAAGATCACGGATATCGATCCGCTCCGCTACAACCTGCTTTTCGAGCGTTTTCTCAATCCCGAGCGCATCTCGCCGCCCGATATCGACATGGACTTCTGCTACAACCGCCGCCCTGAGGTCATCGATTACGTGCGCAAGAAGTACGGTGACGACCATGTCGCCCAGATCATCACGTTCGGCACGCTCGGCGCCAAGATGGTCGTGCGCGACGTCGGCCGCGTGATGGGGCTGTCGTACGGTGAATGCGATCGGATCGCGAAGATGATCCCGCCCGACATCGGCATGACGCTGAAGAAGGCATTGGAGATCAATCCCGAGTTGAAGGGCGCCTACAATAACGAGGCGACCGTCAAACGGGTGATCGATTACGGGTTCACGCTGGAAGGCCTGTCGCGCAATGCCTCCACCCACGCCGCGGGCGTTGTCATCGGCGCCGAGCCGCTCGACAATATCGTCCCACTCACCACGGGCACGAACTCGGATGAAGTCGTCACACAGTACTCGATGAATCCGCTCGGTGATCTCGGCCTGCTGAAAATGGACTTCCTCGGGTTGAAGACGCTCACGGTCATTCAGGACGCGCTCGACATCATCGAGCAAACCACAGGGCAGCGTCTTGACATTGACAAGATTCCCCACGACGACAAGAAGACGTTCGACATGTTGGCCAAGGCCAACACCATCGGCGTGTTTCAGCTGGAATCTCAAGGGATGCGCGACCTCTGCCGCCGCATCGGCGTAGACTCCGTCGACGTGATCATCGCGCTCATCGCGCTCTTTCGCCCCGGCCCGATGAACATGCTCGACGATTACGTCAACCGCAAGCACGGCAAGGTCAAGGTCGAATACGACCATCCGTTGTTGGAGCCGATCCTCAAGGAAACGTTCGGCGTGTTCGTGTACCAGGAGCAGGTGATGCAGGCTACGAATGCCCTCGCGGGTTACTCGCTGGGTGGCGCCGACGTGCTGCGCCGCGCGATGGGCAAGAAGAAGCCCGAGGAAATGGAAAGCCAGCGCGAAATTTTCATCAAGGGCTGTCACGAGAAGAACAAGATCCCGCGCGGCAAGGCCAACCAGATTTTCGACATGCTGGCGAAATTCGCCGGGTACGGGTTCAACAAGTCGCACAGCGCCGCTTACGGGGTCGTTTCGTACCAGACCGCATGGCTCAAGGCGAATTACCCCGTCGAGTTCATGGCCGCCGTATTGTCCAACGAACTGGCCAATACCGACAAGATCCAGCTATTCATCAACGAGTGCAAACGCATGGGCATCGAGGTCCAGGCGCCGGACGTGAACGAAAGCGGGGTCCGCTTCACTGTGGGCGGCGGCAAGATTCGCTTCGGCCTCGCGGCAATCAAGAACGTCGGTGAAATAGCCGTGCAAAATGTCATCCAGGTGCGCGAGGCCAGCGGACGATTTATATCTTTCGAAGATTTCTGCACGCGCGTCGATTTGCGCATTGTGAATCGCAAGGTGCTGGAATGCCTGGTGAAATGTGGCGCATTTGATTCCCTGGGGGAACCGCGAGCCGTGGTGTTTGCGGCGGTCGAGTATCAAATGAACCGCGCCTCCAGTGTCCAGCGCGACAAGGAACGCGGTCAGGCCGCGTTGTTCGACGTGGAACCGGTCAACGCCCGGAGGAAAGCCACGGGTCAGGCTCCTTCCGTGGAATGGTCGCAGAGCGAAATGCTCGCTTATGAAAAAGAGCTTCTTGGTTTTTATGTGACGGGGCATCCCCTGAGCGAGTACGCCGAGATTCTGCAACGGTACGAACTCGGTTCGTCAGGAAAACTGGCCCAATTGCAGGACGGTCAAATGGCCCGCGTCGGCGGCATCATCAGCAAAATTGTGCCGAAGACGACGAAGCAGGGCAAACCCATGGCGATCCTGACTCTGGAAGACCTCGATGGCTCCGTGGAAGTTCTCGTGTTCCCGGAGTCGTACGCGAAACACGCCGCTGGTTTGAAAACCGATACCGCCGTCCTGTTGTGTGGCATGGTCAACTTGCGTGAAGACAAACCAAAGATCGTGGCGGAACAGGTCATCCCGCTCGGCGAAGTCCCGACACGGTTCACGAAAGCCGTGCACATCCGTATCTCCGCGGAAACAACCGAGGATTCAACCCTGACGCGCGTTCACGACGTCATGCGCACCCACCAGGGGAGCGTTCCTGTCTTGTTCTGCTTCATTTATCCCGACGGCAAACTGGTCTTTCTGGAAGCGCACGAACATTTTTCCGTCTCGCCGACGCAGCAATTCGTCCACGACGTCGAAGCCATCCTCGGGGAAGACAGCGTCTGGCTCAAGGTCGACACCGAGAAGCTGGCCGCGACCAACGGCAGCCGCCGTAGTCGTCCTTGGGAACAGCGCAGCGCTCCAGCTGCTGCAACTTCGTAAGGTTTGTACGGTAGCCGTGAATTCCACGAAAGACCGCCGCTGAGGATCCATGCCACCTCGTAAGCAAAACGCGAGGCATCACTACGTGCCGCGGTTTTACCTTCGCCAATGGTCTCGAGACGGCGAACATATTTGGGCTTATCCCAAGAACGCAAATAATCCTATCGGCACAACCATCGCGAACGTCGCATGCGAATCAGGTTTATACTCAAAGCCGATAATGCAATCTGAGGCACCCTACGGTTCTGAAGAGGACGGACTCTCTCATATTGAAAGTATACATGCTAAAGTCTGGCCGGGGATATTTGATCGCGCGGCAAATTCTGAAACGCGGCGGAACTTGGCCATCTTTCTTGCACTTCTCTTCCTCCGCCACCCCACTCGAAAACGTGACATAGAGAAGGTTCGGAATGAAATGCGGGAGGCCGTTTCGCATTTATCCCCGGAAACTCAAATACAAGTTAGCATCAGTGGAAGAGGCGGCGAATTCTCAGTAGGCGAGATCTTGCGGCACACCGACGGCAACCAAAACGCCATTTCCTCGGCATTCATAGATTATATGCACAGCAACCTCGATGTGGTCACTAACGCCCTATTTGAACGCCCATGGGGTGTGTTGTGTGCCGACCGTCCTATGTTTCTCACTAGCGACTCTCCAATAACGCTTTGGCGTGGCATCGCAAAAAAGGAAAACTTGGGCCTTCGAACACGAGGCACTGAAGTGACATTCCCCGTATCACCGACTCGTTTGTTGGTCATCGCAGATTACTGGCCGCATGAGTTCGCCTTATATCCAGTTGAGTCAGCAGATGATTACAATTCAGGCTTGGTGCATGGGGCGACCCGATTTCTTTTTGCCGACTCTAGAAACGACGACCTCCAATCGAGTATTGCTAAGTGGCGTTCCATGCCGAAACCGTGCGCGGCGGTCTGTATGCTAAAACCGTCGCCAAAGATTGCAAACATCCACTGGGCGTAGCCAAATTAACGGGCTTGGCGGGAGAACAATAATCACTATTACGTGATCACGCACGTCACGATTGCAAACTCCTGAATAGCGAAACAACGTCCATCCTCAGGCGCCTATTTCTGCGGAATGACGAGCTTCTGCCCGACCTTCAGCGAGTCGCTGGTCAGACTGTTGGCCTTCCTCAAGTCGGCGACAGTGACGCCATTATTCTTGGCGATCACCGTCAGGTTGTCGCCCTTTTTGACCTCGTATTCATTGCCATTGGCCGGGCCGGCTGATGGATTAGTGGTGGTGCCGCCGCTACCGCCGCCATGCGAACCGCTCATGGCCGCGAGTTCCTTGGCGAGCTGATCGAGGATGACTTTCTTGTCCGTCTCACGAGCGGCATCCAACGCCTTCACGCGCGCCTCCAGTGCCTGCAGATCGTTGGCGGAGGCACTTGGTCCAGACTGATGGAGTTCTGCGAGTTGCGCCTGGACTTGTTTGAGGTCCTGCTGGATTTGCTGCTGGTTGAACTGGATCGCATCGACGTCCGCCCGCAGCTTGCTGAGGCGCTCGTCAAGGATGGACACCTGCTGGCCGATGGTTTGGTCCTCGGCTGGCGCAGTTGGTGCACCAGTGGTGCCGAGGACGACCAGTGTGGCAAAAATGAGAAGCTCCTTGTGTTTCATTGCGGCAGTCTAGAAACCGTGTGGAAACGTTGCAAGTCCCGAATCGGCCCATGCGGAACGGCTTGGCCCGGAGGCTGATAATGACTGGCCTGAATCGTGCTCCCCATATGACGGACCAGTATTTCATGAGCATATCTGACCTTCAACATACCGAGGATGTCGCAGTTGAGGCCGAGTTGGGAGGACCCGTCGTACCCGAAATTCCGACGGATTCGCTCACCCCGCTCTTCGCCAATCCCGCTGACTGGTTCGTCCCGCCATTCCCCGAGAAACTGGAGGCTTTGGATGTCAGCCCCGGCTTCCTCGCCGAACTTGCGCTGAAGACCGTGCCGCTGGACTCCGACTGCAGCACCGCCACGATCGCCACCCGCATGCACCTGGGCATCATGATCACCGAGGCCCTCCTCCAGCGGTTGTGCCACGATCGATTCATAGAAATCAAAGGTGTGGTGGGCCTGCACAACCATCGCTACGCGATGCTCGATCACGGCTGGGAGGAGTTGCGACGCCTCACCAGTTTTTGCAGTTACGCCGGTCCGGCCCCCGTCTCCCTGAAGTCCTATACGGAGATGATCACGCAACAGGTGCGCAACCGTCCGCCCGCGACGCGCCAGGCCATCGAGCAGGCGATGTCGAACCTGATCCTCTCCGATTACGCCAAGGAAATTATCGGGTTGGTCATCGGCTCGGGACGCAGCCTGTTCCTCACCGGACCGTCGGGCAACGGCAAAACCGCCACCGCGCGCGCCCTCGTTCAACGCGCTCCCCGGCGAAATCTGGATCCCGTATGCCATCGAAGTTGACGGCCAGGTGATCCGCGTCTTCGACGCCCACAACCATTCGCCCATTCCGCACGCGAACGACAATCATGATCGCCGCTGGGTGCGCATCCGTCCGCCACTGGTGGTGGTCGGCGGAGAGTTGACGCTCGACAGCCTCGAACTCGCCTACACCGAGACGCAGCGTTTTTACGAAGCGCCCCTGCACGTCAAATCCAACGGCGGCGTGTTGGTGGTGGATGACCTCGGTCGCCAGCGTTGCTCCGCGACGGAATTGCTCAACCGCTGGATTGTCCCGCTGGAATACCACGTCGATTACCTCACGTTGAGCACCGGCAAGAAGATTCAGGTGCCGTTCGAGCAGATCGTGGTGTTTGCGACGAATCTCGCTGAATCCGACCTCGAAGACGAAGCGTTCATGCGCCGCATGGGCTACCGCCTTCATGCGGACGCACCCAGCCCGGAAACCTACACGGAAATTTTCCTGCGGTATGCCCGCTCCCGCGGGTTGTTCGCGGATGAAAACCTGGTGACCCAGTTGTTGCAGAAATACCAGACCGAAGGCCGCATCCCCAAGGCCTGTGATCCCCGTGACCTGATCGATCGCACCATCGACCTCTGCCGGCTGAAGAGACAGCCTGTCAAACTGACGGAAGAAGGGCTCGACCTCGTCTGGAAGGGCTATTTCGGCCAGCCCGGTACCGATCCCAAGCGGCGTTGACCCCGAAAATTGGGTTCGTTTTTGGCTTCGTTTCATCCAGTTTTCCACGCCGGCTTGAATAAAATTGGGTTCGTTTGGTAACCCCCCACCCCGCAGTGTCCGCCCCTCGTTATGCCCCGCTCTTCGTAGGGTAGGGACGGCTCGCCGAGCCGTCCGCTCATCCCATCGCAGCATCTGTCGTAGCTGACCGCCAGCCGAGAACCCTGAACCGTGAACCTCGAACCGATCCCTATATCAAAGAACCTGACAACCTTCCCCGACTCTATCACACGTCCCCAACCGCGTCCAGTACGAAATATCATTGTAGGATAATCGAAATAATCCATCAGCCGCACCCCCCACGCGGCGGCCATCTTGTAGGGCAACCGCTCCGGTTGCCGCCTTTCGAAAACCACCCGGGCATTGCCACCGCCCGGGTTTTTCCCTATCGTACGGCATATGGGCAATGATCTGAAAGGAAAGGTCGCATTGGTCACGGGCGCATCCCGCGGGATCGGTCGCGCCATCGCCGAGCGGCTCAGCCGTGACGGCGCCGCGATTGCCGTGAATTACGCCACTCAGGCCGCGCCGGCCCGCGAACTCGTCGCCAAAATCGAGTCTGCCGGCGGTAAAGCGTTTGCCATTCAGGCCGACGTCGGCCGCGTCGAGGACGTTGTCCGGCTCTTCGACGAAACCATCGCCCGCTTCGGCAAGCTCGATATCCTCGTCAACAACGCCGGCATCATGTCTACCAAGCCGGTCAGCGCCGTGACCGAGGCGGAGTTCGACCGCATTTTCGCGGTCAACGTGAAAGGCACGTTTTTCGCCTGCCAGCAGGCCGCCACCCGCCTCGCCGACGGCGGCCGCATCATCAATCTGTCCAGTTCGACCACCGCCCGGATCGATGCCGGACTACGGAGCCTATGTCGCCACCAAGGGCGCGGTGGAACAGTTGACCCGCTCGCTCGCGGGGGAACTCGGGCCGCGTGGCATCACCGTCAATGCGATTTCACCGGGCCCGACCGAGACGGAGTTGTTCATGGACGGCAAAACTCCCGAACAACTCCAGCGCTTTGCCCAGCAGGCCGCCCTCGGACGCCTCGGCCAACCCGCCGAAATTGCCGAGGTGGTCGCGTTCCTGGCCTCCGACGCCGCATCTTGGGTGACGGGCCAAAACCTCCGCGTCAACGGCGGCATCGCGTGACCCAAGACCGTTGTAAGCGGGGCGTCACCACTTCCCGGTGGACGGTTCGGCAGCTTGCGGATATAATTGAAGGATAAGCAGGCGCATTGAATCACGTTACGTCACGGCCTTGGAGATGTTCGGCAACAAGACGGTGTGGGAAGGCGTAGTTGGATCATTCGCCATCACCGGCCATCCGAAGGCCAAACGGTGTTATGCGTGGAGCTTCCTAGAGGGCAACGAGCCGCGCTATGTGACCGCCTTGGAGATTCCACCTGTTGATTCTCCACAAACGGCTGTGCGGGCCGCGATTGTCAGCGGCAATCAAAAATGAAAACAAACATTGACTACATATTGTTCACGGTCAAACAAGCCAAGAAAGCCGAGGCTTACGGCATCCCCCGCAATTATTGTCGTCGGAACTTGAATGTTGCTTTGCTACAGTTTTGGCAGAACAAAGAACTTGGTCTTCATAATATATCCCGCAAGAAGGATATGCCACGCTCGAAAGCCGCTTGGAAGAAACCGTTAAACGAGTGTCGTGTTGAACATGCCGTTCCATTTACAGTCATCGTAAATTGCCTAATGGACATGAAGCATCTGACGGCAAAAGCGGTGACCAATGTTCTAAAGAAGTGGTATGCCGTCATCCTCGTCACGAAGGAGGAGGACTTGCGTTTGTTGAAAAGGAGGTTGCGATACAAGATGCCAGACAACTGGGACCAAAAAGACGTGTTCGCCCGCTATAAAGCTGTTGGCATAGTCGTTGCCGGAAAGAAAACGATTTCAAATTAGGACACTACCACTTTCTCGGATGGCTTGACAAATTCCGCCGAATTCGCTACATTCCTTCCGAACATGAAGTCGGTGCATCAATACATCTCCGCAGTCCGGGCGTCGTATTATTGGTTTTACTTTAGCCAGCCCTGTCTGCGGGCTGTGTGTTGATGCCTAAACGTTGACACCCAACCGTCCCGCAGGCGCGGGACGGTTTTTTTATTGCCCAAAACCGAACCGCGTACAGGACATAAGGAGCAAAGGAATGATCATCGTGCTAAAGCCGGGAACCAGTGAACAGGATGTCCAGCAGGTCGCGGACGCGGTGAAGAAGTTCAATTACGAGCCCCGCCTGATCCGGGGCGTCGAACGCACCGTCGTCGCTTGCATCGGCGATGAACGGAACCATCACACCCTCGAATCCCTGATCGTGTTGCCGCAGGTCGAGAGCGTCACCCCCATCCAGAAGAAGTACAAACTCGTCAGCCGCGAATACCAAGGACGCGATACCGTGCTCAACGTGGCCGGACTCAAAATCGGCGGCGGCACATTCCACGTGGTGGCGGGCCCGTGCTCGGTGGAAAACGAGGCACAAACTTTGGAAACCGCGAAAGCGGTGAAGTCGTACGGCGCGACACTCTTTCGCGGTGGCGCATTCAAGCCGCGCACGTCGCCGTACGACTTCCAGGGATTGGGCCGCGAGGGGCTCGAGATGTTGAAGCAGGCCCGCGCGGCCACGGGATTGCCCATCGTGACCGAAGTGATGTCGCCGCAAGACGTGGAAATGGTGGCGTCTTACGCCGACATTCTGCAGATCGGGGCGCGCAACGCCCAAAATGTCCCGTTGCTGGCCGAGGTCGCGGCGTCGGGCAAGGTCATCCTGCTCAAACGCGGGGTGTCCGGGTTGATCGACGAATGGCTGCTGGCCGCCGAGTACATCTGCGTGCATGGCAACAGCAAAGTGATCCTCTGCGAGCGGGGTATCCGCACGTTCGAGCACGCTTGCCGCAACACGCTCGATCTCAGCGCGGTCGCCGTGGCCAAGAAAGAAACGCATCTCCCGGTGTTCGTGGACCCCAGCCATGCCGCGGGCCGCTTCGACATGGTGATCCCGCTCGCGCGCGCCGCCGTTGCGGTGGGCGCGGACGGCCTGCTGGTGGAAGTGCATCCCGACCCGGCCGCGGCACTTAGTGACGGGGGCCAGCAGCTCAAGCCCAAACAGTTCGGCCAGTTGATGGCGGAAATCCGCCCCATTGTCGAAGTGATGGGCAAACAGTTGGGCGGAGTGTAACGTTACCGGACTAGTGCTTCGTCAAACTTGATTTGAAGGCCATGTTTGGTCGAGGGTGAAACCCTGTTCCTCTCCCCTCGGAGGAGAGGATTAAGGTGAGGGGGTGCCCGTCAATTGAACTTTGACGGAGCGCCAGGACACCTCGCCAGTTGCATAGAGGCGGGGAGTATCTTCAGTCGTTGTGTGAGCCCCGGGACCATTTGCCGAGACACAGCCAGGCGGTTATCGCGATGCTGATGATGGTGATCGCAGCACCCAGCTTCAAAGCGGGCGGCGAGAAGCTCACGACAATCCGCCCGGCACCCGCTTGGGGAATTACGAGGCCTTGGAAGGCGCCGAAGACTTCGATCAGCTTTATACGTTTATCGTTCGGCAACCGAGCCGGGGTAGAATGCTTGGGAAACGAACACGATACCGGGTCGGCTCACGCTGTAGGTGATCGAATAGCTCTCGGGCGTCAGGCTCTGGAATTGAACGGAGTCGTTATCGCCCGGTCCCGGGCTTGGCTCCTCCCCGCGCGACCCGTCGAATGAGAAGGGTTCGCTTACGGCCACCTCGCTGAGCCAATCAATATCGCCCCGTTCCAACGCCTCCAGGAGCGCGTTTACTCGAGTCGTAATGCCGGATGCGTGAAAAGAATCGCGCGCGCGGCAGCGAATTTGTGTACGCGCCCAACCAGTCCTTGC
>CAVYAC010000071.1:0-16441 GCA_963766065.1 uncultured Verrucomicrobiae bacterium | reverse complement strand
CAGCACCGCTTCCATCGCTTCGGGAATGCCGTGGCCCTTGATCTTCGACGTGCCGTACCTGGCCATGAGCCCCACGACAATCCCGCCGGCCGCCGGTAACAAAATCACCCACGGGCCGAGATGGTTCCCGGCCGGGCTCGTGAACGCGGTCGAGAGCCTGCCAAAGAAAAACAGGTTGGTAAACAGGCCGATCAGCTTGAGCAACAGATACGCGATCAGCCCCCCGCCAACGCCGATGCCGCTGGCCAGCACGGAAATCAAGCCCGAGCGGAAATCCGCGGCCTGGCGTGCCGGTGCCTCGACGTGCCGATTCAAATCTGACGATCCTTGCATAGAGCGACCCCATTAAGGAAAAGGCGATGCGATTTGTCCTCGTACCAATGACGCGACCGCCGTTGCTGATGCAAATATCCCACCAATCGCGACCGGCCTTAAGGGAAATCCAGACTGCGTTTCCACATTACATGGGTGGATCGGTCAAGATTCAACACCACACCGACATGAATTGTGAACCACGGGCCTCGACGCGTTGCTACGCGGAGCGCCCCAGATCACGCCCGCGCAGCGCGAACCAAATCGTACCGAGCACGCCGAACGCAAACGCCGACAACAAATTCCATCGCGGGTTGGCCTGCCAGAGGAATGCCCCGCTCAGCGCCGCGAAAGACACCACCACATCGCGCACAAGGTAATACAGTCCGAACATCGCGGCTTTCCGATTCTCCGGCGCGAGGTCCATGATTAACGCCTTTCGCGTTGGTTCACCGAATTCCTTCAACCCGCGCACCACAAACGCCCCGACCAGTGGCCAGAGCGATTGGGAAAACAACAGCGTCAGCGGAAACAGCGTGAAGAACACGAACGTCACCAGCACGAACGGCTTCTTGCCCAGCCGGTCCGCATAGTGGGCCACCGGGATATAACATAACACCGCCGTCAGTTGCTCGATCGCCGACAACCAGCCGAATTGAAACTCCGTCACCGGCCGCGCGATCACGTTCCGACAGCACCACAACACCACGAACGAATCGGGGATTCGTTCACAAAACCGGATCAGGATGTCGCCCACCAGCAGGTTCCGCAGGTCATCGCTCATCTCGCCCCACAGGCGCAGTGGATTCTTCTCCGCCGCCTCCGCCCGCCGTCCACCATCGGCGATCAGCATCTGTTGAAACACCATGGCCACCAGCGCCAGGGCCAGCGCCGCGACGAACGCGTACCGCACGCCACGTTCCACGCCCCACACCGCGATGAACGTTCCCCCGATCACCGGCCGATCATTTTCGGGACTCGTCGCACCAGTGATTGCAGCGACACGCTCATCGTCCGTTTGTTCTTCGGGACAACCTGCGCGATCACTTCCATCGTCGCCGGCAACGACAACGCCGACCACGAAATGAAGAACGCCGCGCCGACCAGCACCGCCCACCAGGTATGAACAAATATCACGATCAGGTAACCGACCACGGACACGAAGTTGAAAACCAGCAACGCCCGCTTGTGGCCGAGGTGGTCGGACAGGTAGCCGCCGGGAAATGAATAGAGCGCCGACAGGAAATCGTCGAGGAACGCGAGCACACCGATTGCGATAATCGCGGTCGCGCCCGCCGCCAGTTTTTGGAGGTAGAGCGGCAGGAACCGCCCGGCCATGTGTTCGCCCATCTCCACGAGCACGACCATGCACAGCATTCCGACGATGCTCCGGCGCAAACCGAGAAAATCGACCAGCCGCTCGCGCGGTGATGCCGTCCGCTCTGGCGTGGATTTCATGGCATCCTGTTTACGGCCCCCGTTCGAGAACCGCAAGAACCGGTTTTGGCGCCGCCATCCGAGACTTCCCCCGCACACCGCCGCAGAGTATCCTCTTCGTCGGTTTGGGTCCAACCACGACAGAACAAACGAGCCGCTCGATCCATTCTCGTTGGATCGGCATCGCCGTTTTGCTGGGGCTGACCCTCGGTATGTTTGGCGACGTCTTGTTCACGAGCCGTCCCGTCGTGTTGTCGGATAGCGGAAACGACCTCGCCTCTCAATTCATCTACTGGCGGGCGTTCACGGCCGACCAGCTCCGCCATGGCCATCTGCCGCTCTGGAATCCTCACGTCTTCTGCGGCATGCCGCATCTGGGCTGGGCCCAGACCGCAGTACTGTACCCGACCAACTGGCTCGACTTGGTGTTGCCGCTTCCACTGTCGATTAACCTCGGCATTGCGCTCCATGTCTTTCTCGCCGGATTGTTTACCTGCCTGTGGGCGCAACGCCGTGGACTGCATCCTGTTGCCGCGGTCGTGGCCAGCGCGTTGTTCATGTTTTCCGGCTCGTACTTTCTTCACGTCTACGCCGGGCATCTGTCCTTGCTGTACGCCATTGCGTGGACGCCCCTTGTGTTCGTTTCGGTCGAGGAGTGGATTCGGACGCGGACACTGGGTTGGGTGTTGTCGGGCATGGCGGCCATCACCATGCAGATATTCGCCGGCGATTTTCAGGCCTGTTTCTATACGGCCGTGGCGGCGGGGTTGCTGATGCTCGTTGGATGGATCGGTTCCCGGCACCGGACAACGGTTCTTCTGGGTTTTGTGGGGATGTATACCGGGGCCGCCGCATTGGGTGCCGTCCAACTCCTGACCAGCTTTCAAGCCGCCTCCGAAAGCATCCGTGCCGGCGGGGTCACCTACAATTTCGCCTCAATGGTTTCGTTCGCTCCCGAGAACCTGCTCACGCTGCTGGCGCCGGGATTCTTCGGCAATGAGATCAGCCTGCCTTACTGGGGACGCTGGTATTGGTGGGAGATGTGTCTGTTCATCGGCGTCAGCGGTTTGGCGCTGGGGGTTTATGGCGCCGTTCGTGGAAAACGCGAGCTTCGGCGTGGACTGCTTCCACTGCTGGCGATCATGTTGGTGCTGGCATTGGGTGCGAACACTCCGTTGTTCAAGCTTCTCTACCACTGGGCGCCGGGGTTTGATCGGTTTCGGGCCAACGCCAAATTCATCATCGAGGCATCGCTTTTCATGATCATGTTGGCGGGAGCCGGTCTGGATCGTTTGCTCACGAGTCCAAAAGGAAACAATGGATTGGCTTTGGGCTTGTTCGTCGCGGGCATTATTGTTGTGTGTGCGGGATTGGGACTTCGGTCAGCGGCGCTCACGCCGGAGCCAGCAAACTGGTGGTCCCGATCGATGCGCGCGGTTGGCGTCACACAAGAATCGTATTTCGCCGGCGGCGACCTATGCGGACCCGCCGTTCGTAAGGCAGGCTGGGGTGTTCGCCTCACGGTGTTTGCTGGTTGCGGCGGCGGAGTTGCTAATCCTGGGCGGATTGGTGCTGCTGGCCGGAATTTCCCGATGGGTTGTGTACGCGGCGGCGCTCATGGCAATTGCCGAGGTCTTCGTCTTCGGCAGAACATCACTGGCCACGTTTGATCTGGCGTACACGGAGGCGCCAAAATTGAAGGCGTTTCTCGACCAACGCCCGGGAGATTATCGCATTTTCGACCAACGAATCCCCAATGTCGCCATGGGCCTCGGCAAAGAAGACGTTTGGGGATACGCACCGCTCACGCTCAAACGCTACACGGAATTCATGGCGTTCACGCAAGGGCAACCCCCGGAAGGAGCCAACCAACATGTTGAATTCTCGCGATTCCATCCTTTATACGCAATGTTGCGCTGGCGCTACGCCTTTCTCGCCAACAAGGATGGAGACCGCGTCCTGACAGGGAACGCCGTCATGCCGCAACTTCAACTAATACAGGAATATCGCGTGATATCAGGTCGCGACGAAATCCTGCAGGCGATGGACTCCCCGTCGTTCGACCCGCGGCAACAAGTGATCCTCGAAACCGAGCCCAATCTCGTGCCGCAACCCTCCACGGAGAAAGGGACGGTCACACTCATCGATTCATCCGCAAACCAACTGACTGTCGAGGCCGACCTCCCGCATCCAGCCATTTTGTTGATCACGGACGCCTACAGCGACGGCTGGCGGGCCCGTCCGCTGGACGGCAGCGCGCAGCACACCTACGATGTCCTGCCGGCGAATTATGTTTTACGGGCCATCCCGCTCTTACAGGGCCACCATCGCATCCGAATCGAATACTCGCCGATCGGGTTCCGGGTGGGAACGTGGATATCCATCATCTCTCTGGCTGGCTTCGCCCTTGCCGTCGCGCTCTACACCCGGAAAAGCCGGCTTCAGCCGCAATCAGTTCTGACCACCTGACCGTTGCCGCTGCTCGTGCAATGCCATGGCCAGGTTGTGTTGGGCCTGGGCGTCATCCGGGTCGAGACGCGTGGCCTCGAAAAAGCGCTGAATAGCGTCCTCCAGCTTGCCCTGGTGATAGAGAACCACGCCGATCCCGTCCGCGGCCTCCGCATATCGTGGATCAATCCCAAGGGCTGCGGCGAAATGCGTCAGGGCTTCCGTCTCCCGCCCCGCCTTCATCAACGCCAGACCCCAATCGTATTGCACCGGCGCGAAAACCCGGCTTCAACCGTAATGCCTCTGAATACGCCGCGCCCGCTTCCTCGATTTGTCCCGCAGTGGCCAACGCCAACCCGAGGCCATATTGCGCGTCGGGGTTCGTCAACGCTTTTTCTGCCGTGTCTCGCCAAATGGAAACCTCGGTTCCATAATCCATGTTGCGTCGCATCGTGGTTGCTCCCAACGCGAGTCCAGCCAGCGCCAGCGTTCCCACGCTGAGCCACTTTCTGGCTTTATCCGCTTCTCCAGATTTCTTGAAAGCCAAATGCACGGCGCACACGATCACTGCCACCACCGCCATGAGCGGGAGATACATTCGGTGCTCGAACACGGGATGCAGCAACGGAATCACAGACGACGTCGGCGCCAACGCGACAAAAAACCACGCGCCAAGAAATCCCACCGCGCTCTTTCGAACGAGCAACCACGCCGTGACGATCAGCAAAACGGCCATCACGCCGCACTGGATCCACAACAGTACGCCCGTCGGCGGTTGTGGACGGCTATACAACAGGCACAAGCGGTCAGGCCACACGCTTAGGCGCAAATAATGGAGAATGACTCCGGGCTGCAACTTCGCATAATCGAGCCATGGGATCGCGCGACTGCCCGGATACCACGCCCGCGCTCCCCATCCATTCTCGTTTGCCCGGCGGAGAGGAAGTAGGCACCCAACAACCAACTGGCCATCAGCCCGACATACAGTCGCCAGCGCTTGCGCCACAATTCCGACCATGTCGCGTTGAGGAATGTCCAATCGTACGCCAGCACCAACACAGGCGCGACCGCCGCCGCCGGTTTCGACCCCACGGCCAGAGCGCAGGAGAGAATGGCTCCCAATTCCCACGCGACAGCCCGTTCCGCTGTCGCCCCGCGGATGACGCAATACAGGGTAAACACAGCGAACAGCCCCGCCATGCTTTCCGAGCGTTGGATCACGTAGGTCACGCTTTCCGTATCGAGCGGATGCAACGCCCAGAGCAGGGCCACGGCGAATCCCACGCCATCCGCCGCATCACCAATGGTCCGTCCGAGTTTTTCCGTCCGCAACGTCCGTCGCGCAGCGCCGAATAAAACAAGTGCGGTCAAGGCATGGATCAGGTTGTTGACGAGGTGATATCCAACCACATTCAGACCACCCATCGCATAATTCAGAGCCAGGCTCCATTGCACAACCGGGCGTGACGTGTTCAGGAGCGGCGTCCAAAGTGGCCAGAGAGAGTGGAGGTTCTGGTTCTTGAGAATCCAGGGAACGTCATCGAGGATAAAAGCGGCGTGCCAGTTGTTGCCGTAAACAGCCAGCGCCGCCACAAACAGCAACGCCGCCAGCCACCACGTCCCAAACTTCGATTCCTCCGGTTTCATCGCAAACTGACGCATTCAGAATTCTCAGTGAATCGTAATGGCGCGCGGGTCGCGTGGCGAAGAGAAAATTCGGTTGCAACCCTCCCCGCAGGGCTTAGAATCCTCACTCCCGCCCACAACGGGCGTGTTTTTGGCGAAAGGTATTCCGATGAAATCTTACAACGTGGCAGTTATCGGCGGCGACGGGACGGGTCCCGAGGTCGTTCGGGAAGCGATCAAGGTGCTCGACGTTGCGTCGAAGAAATTCGGTCTCAAACTCAACTATACGGACTACGATTTTGGTGGCGACCGCTACCTGCGCACCAAGGAAGTGCTGCCCGAGAGCGCCGTCAGCGAATTGCGCAAGTTCCCCGTTGTCCTCCTCGGCGCCATCGGCCATCCCGATGTGAAGCCCGGCATCCTCGAGAAAGGCATCCTGTTGCGGCTGCGTTTCGAGATGGAACAGTACATCAACCTTCGCCCGGTCAAATTGTACGATGAGCGGTTCTGTCCGCTGAAGGAGAAGGGACCGAACGACATCGATTTTGTCGTGATTCGCGAAAACAACGAAGGTCTGTACACGGGCAGCGGCGGGTTCGTGTTCAAGGGCACGCCGCATGAGATTGCCGTGCAGGAAAGCATCAACACCCGTCGCGGTGTGGAACGCTGCCTGCGCTATGCGTTCGAGCTTGCCCGGAAGCGCCGCGGCGGCAAGCCATGGAAGGGCCTGAAACCCGAAGATGTCAAAGCCGGCAAGAAGGCGCAACTCATGTTGTGCGGCAAGACCAACGTCCTCACCTACGCGTTCGACCTCTGGGAACGCGCGTTCCATGAGATTGGCGAGAAGGAGTATCCCGACATCAAGCGCGACTATGCCCACGTCGATGCCACGACGATGTGGTTTGTAAAAAATCCCGAGTGGTTCGATGTAATCGTGACCGACAACATGTTCGGCGACATCATCACCGACCTCGGCGCGATGATCCAGGGCGGCATGGGCATCGCCGCCGGCGGCAACATCAATCCCCAGGGCACCAGCATGTTCGAACCGATCGGCGGCAGCGCTCCGAAGTACACCGGTAAGAACGTCATTAATCCTCTCGCCGCGATCTGCGCCGGCGGTCTGATGCTCGATTTCTTGGGCGAAACCAAAGCCGCGCAGGCCATCGAAACCGCCGTCGTCAAGACCGTGCGCGAGAAGTTAAAATCCCTCGCCGCCGGCAAAATGGGCTACGGCACAAAGGAGGTCGGCGATTTGGTCGCAGCAGCGGTGTAGCCGGATGCCGACGATCTTCATTGAGGGGTATAAGTTTCGGTTCTACTCTTCAGATCGAGTTGAACCACCGCACGTCCACGTGATCAAGGGTGAGAACGTAGCCAAAATCTGGCTCTCGCCTGTTGCGGTGGAGTACAATTACGGCTATAATCGGTCGGAGTTGAATCGAATTGTGCGACTGACCGAAACGAACCGGAACAAGCTGTTGGAGTCGTGGCATGAGTACTTTGGCCGTTAGACCATCCAAATCGAAGGCGCCGACGCGGACAGCGAAGGCCGCTCGCTTCAGCGATGGCATGCTCTATATCGAACTAACCGATGGGCGTGAAATCGGCGTTCCGCTCTCCCGCTTTCCCTGGTTGCAGCGGGCTGCTCCTGCCCAACGCCGCAAGTGGCACATCGAACCACACGGCATCGCCATCTACTGGGACGACCTCGACGACGGCATCGAAGTGGAGCATCTGTTCAACTAGAGCCTCATTGTCAGCACAATGGAATGCGGCACGAAGGAAGTCGGCGATCTGATGCCTGAAATGGCATAAGAGCAGCACACATCTCATGGCAAATTCACCCAAGCGCACCCGGGGTTTCGGGCGAATATTTCTCTGGATACTGGCCGTAGTCTTCTTTGGCCTCGTTATTTGGGTTGCCACCTATTTGCTGGCCATGGAAAAGTTCTATGATATGCAGACTCGCGAATCGGAGGCGCGCATACGCAGGTACTTCGACATATCACCGTTGATACCCGTCACTCCCGCCACGGTGACGCGCCAACTTCAGCTGCTCTACTCGAACGGAACTTCACTTGGAGTAATCAGATCTTCACTGGAAAACAAATGTATTGGAAGGGACCTATTTAGTTCTCTGGAATGGGACTCCGCCCAGCACAAACTTTGGCTCCGCCTCCCGATTACGCAGAGGAATGGAAAACGAATAGATATCTGGTTTGATTTCGATAATTCCGACCGCCTCAAAGAAGTCCGGGGAGACGACTTCGAGATCTCTCTTTGACGCCGTTGACTTCCGTTTTCGCAGGAACCGATTACAGCTCGAAACGCCCGTTCTTGGCGACGGGCGAAGAAAGTGTCATGCCTTCGGCCCAGCTATTCCAGCGCGGGACGGCTCCCACCCGATCATGGCTTGTTTGCGTTCCCGGCCCCAACGGTAGTCTCCAATGATGCCGAGGCTGCGGATGACGCGGTGGCAGGGAATCAGATACGCGATGGGATTGCGGCCCACAGCGGAACCAACGGCTCGACCTGCTCTCGGCGCACCGATCTTCGCCGCCAGATCGCCGTAATTCGCCAGCCTGCCGCAAGGAATCGTCAATAGCGCCTGCCACACCTTCAACTGGAAATTGGTCCCGCGCAGATGCAGATGGAACGGCGTGACAGCATCATTCGCGGCACCGCTGAAAATCCGCCCGCAAATCTTTCCGGTTTTGCTGTCGTTCTCTACGAACTTGGCGGCGGGCCATTCGGCGCGCAACTCCTGAAGCGCCGACGGCCGTGATGGTGTGGACATAAACCGAAGGGCGTAAATGCCGCGCGCTGTCCTGGCCAACAGGCATTCGCCAAACGGCGTCGGATGAAATCCATACTCGATCGCCAAACCTTCTCCACGGCGTTTGTACTCGCCGGGTGTCACCGCCTCGCAGGAAACGAATAGATCGTGCAACCGTCCGGTGCCGGAAAGACCCGACTCGTAAGCGGCCTCCAGGAGACTTCTCGAATCTTGAAGAATCGCCTTGGCGTGTTCCTTGGTGAGATGCTGAAGAAACCGCTTCGGGCTGGTCCCGGCCCATCGCTGAAACAGTCGCTCGAAATGGAACGGGCTGAGGTGAATGTGCGCCGCGATCTCGTCGAGCGTCGGCCGACGGAGATAGTGCGCATTGAGAAAGCGCAGGGCGCGTTCGATCCGCGCGTAGTCCATCGCCGCTTGCGAAAACGGCTCGGCGCCGCTCCGGATGGTGGCTTCTGGCGACACGGCTTCCATAACTGGCAGGACACTACCCCGGCGATTACCGGCCGGCGACCCGTTTCTTGCTGAGTTTCGGCCCCAAGGCAGACTTGCGCTTGGCATCAACATGGGTATACTTCACCGCCCCGAAAGGGCGTTAAGGAACATATCATGGCACAAGGCTATAGCGTAGCAGTCGTCGGCGCGACCGGTGCGGTCGGCGTCGAGATGATCGAAACTTTGGAAAAACGCGGGTTTCCCGTGAAGAATTTGCGTTTGTTCGCGTCCGAGCGGAGCGTGGGCAAGACGCTCAAGTTCAAAGGTGCAGACGTCGGCGTCGAACTGCTCAAAGACGGCGTGTTTCAGGGCATCGATTTTGCCCTGTTCAGCGCGGGCGCATCGCGGTCGAAGGAATTCGCCCACGGCGCGGCCAACCAGGGCGCGGTGGTGATCGACAACTCATCGGCGTTCCGCATGGAGCCCGATGTGCCGCTTGTGGTCCCGGAAGTGAACCCCGAGGACGCGAAGAAGCACAAAGGCATCATTGCCAATCCGAACTGTTCGACGGCAATCATGTTGGTCGCCGTCTACCCGTTGCACAAGGCGAATCCCGTAAAACGCATCATCGTCTCCACCTACCAGGCCGCCAGCGGCGCGGGCGCGAAAGCGATGGCGGAACTCGAGGAACAAACCCATTTGATATTGCATGGCAAAAGTGATGTGAAAGCGGAAGCGCTCCCGCAACGCATTGCGTTCAATCTTTTCCCGCATGTGGATGTCTTCCTCGACAACGGCTACACCAAGGAAGAGATGAAGTTCGTCAACGAATCGCGCAAGATCATGCACCATCCGACGCTGAAGATCAGCGCCACCTGTGTCCGCGTGCCCGTGTACCGCGCCCACAGCGAGGCGGTGAACATCGAGTTTGAGCGCCCCATCACCGCCGCCGAGGCGCGCACGATTCTATCCAAAGCGCCCGGTGTTCAGGTCGTGGACGACCCCGCTAACAAGAAGTACCCGATGCCGATCGATGCGTCCGGGATGTATGACTGTTTGGTGGGCCGGATTCGACAGGACGTATCGCGGGATGACGGGCGCGGGATCGATCTGTTCGTCAGCGGGGATCAGTTGTTGAAGGGTGCCGCGTTGAACGCGGTGCAGATCGCCGAATTGTTGGCCTAGCCGCGACGGATTACGCCCTGGCGCTTCAATGGCCCATGCCGCCGGGTCCTTGAAACCCGCCCAACGCACCGCTGCCCTCCCATTGCTGGGGCCGATCCCACGGGATGGAGCTAACGTTGTTGTCGTCGTTGGTTGTGGCGCATCCACTGACCAGCGCAAGGCCGGCTGCCGTTGTCGCAAGAAGCAGAATGGTACGGAACGCCTTCATCAACTTGATCGCCGGTCCGGGCTAATGGACCACAAGGTCACCCGGGAGGGGCGGATGCTTCAGATAATCCGGCAGAATCTGGGCGATACAATTGTTCGCGGCGACGGAGACAACCTGCACTTTACCCACGAATTTGGAGTCACGGTACACTAAGAACTCCGAGTTCGGCTGGACGCGCTGCGAATGGCCAAGATCCATCACAATAAAACCCCATTTGCCCTGCACGACGGAAATATGGCCGCGTAATCCGACGGGCGTGGTGCTCAATTCCACGATCTTCTCGTTCAGCCGCTCGTTCTCCGCGTGCAACAGCGTGAGTTGCTTGCCAAGAACCCCGTTCTCCTCTCCCATGGACACGATCCGGTCGCGGAGCTCCGCGATGTTGTTGATGTTCGTAATCCCCACTTCCTTCAACCCGTCCTGAATGTTCTTGATTGTGCTCTGGGCCGTGCCCAAATCCGCCTTGGTCTGCGCCAACTGATTCGTCGCGTCCGTCAATTGCGTCTGCAGCGAGTTAGCCTCCTGCGTCTTCTGGTCGAGCTCCCCCTTGGTCGTCGCGAGGGTCGCCGTGGTTTGCACCAAATTGCTCTTCGTCGTCGTCAAGTCCGCCTGGGTCTGCTTCAACGTCCCCTTGGTCTTGGTGAGGTCGGCCTTGGTCGTGGTCAAGTCAGCGCTCAGGGACGCGATCTTGGCCAGATGGGCCTTTTTCATGCCATCCAGCCTGAACGCCAGATACAACGATCCGAGACTGATGATGACGACAATAATGGGGGCAATTTTACCAAGTTTATTCATAACGCGGCTTCCTCCGTCCAGAGATTCTCCGGAAAGTCTGCCCGCATCCTAGCCAAATATCCGTGCCCATGTCAACCCTGCCTTCGACGACCCGTCTACGCCCCCCAATCCCCCTGCCCGTGCCCGATATTCCGCCGCCGACTGTGCGAGCGCACCTCCCCCGCCAATTCCCGCAACGCCGCATCCACTTCCTCCTCAAAAATCTCCGCCGACAGGCTCTGCGCCCCCAACGACTCCACCGTCCGCCGCTCCATGTTGTCCGACGTCACCACCAGGATCGTCACCCGATGCTCCGACTGCCCAACCAGTCTCTCGATCAGATCATCCGCCGTCTTACCCTTGTCCGAAAACAGCACCTCGACCCCATGCGTCGGCTCCGCCACCTCGGGCTTGTGCTTCGCCGCGTACCCATCAAACACCACCGTCACCCGACGATGACTGTGGTCCGCGTACTGCCGCAGCAACATCACCAACGCCTCGCGCCGTTGTTGCAGCGACATCTGCCGCGACTTGCGTGTGGTAAACCGCAGCCACGCGTGCAACACACTGTACCCGTCCACCAGTATCCAGCGAGCGCTCATCCCGCCGCCGCCTTAAATTGATGTCGCGAATTCACCCAGTCGTGATACCCAAAATCCCGGTGAAAATGAAGCCTTCCCTCCGGGGAAACGGGTGCTCGACCAATTCCCATTGGGGAGGGCGAGGCTCCTGCCGAGCCGTGCGGAAGAAAGGCGGGGCTCCAGTTGGCACCCCACCGGCTGCCTACCGACCGGCTATCGACCAGGAGCCTGCCAGGATTCTCAGGGCGTGATGGCGAACCGATAGAACCCCTGTGGTTGCATCGCGCCACCCAGATTGGTCAGCGACAGCATGCCGCCAATACTGTTGGTCATGGATACGCCGCCGACATTGCTCCAGTTGCTCAAGCTCAGCGAACCGCTGTACTGCAACTGATAGGTCTCACCCGCCACCGAGGGGATGCTGACAACGAGGCTGGCACCCATCAATTTGATCCCGCTGATTTGATTGGCCGGGGGGTTGAGCGGGATAGAGAGCTTGAACACGGTCCCATTGGGGCTCGTTCCCGACCCAGAGCCGACCGTCGTGCCGTAGAAACTACCATCACTGCCCTGTACGAGGGCGCCGTAGGAAGAAGCCCCGTCCACGCCGTTGGTGAACAACCACAACGTCGTCAGGTTCCCTCCCGGAGTAATTTGGAACACCGTGCCGTAGGCGCTCGGCCCGGACCCGGACCCGGACGTCGTCCCATAGAAATTGCCGTCGCTGCCCTGCACGAGCCCGGCCACTGGATAAGCCCCGTCGCTGCAGCCGGTGAATCCCCAAAGATTCGACAGGCTGCCGCTCGAAGTAATCCGAAACACGGTGCCGTAACCGCTCGCACCGCCCGCGGAGGTCGTGCCGTAGAAATTGCCGTCGCTACCCACCACCAATGTGGCGTATGAGCTGGCGCCGTCCAAACCGTTGGTGAATGACCAGAGCGTCGTCAAATTGCCGTTCGAAGCAATCCGGAACACGGTGCCGTAACCGTACGCACCGCCGGAGTAGGTCGTGCCGTAGAAATTGCCGTCACTGCCCTGCACGAGCCCGGCAGATGGATTGACCCCGTCGCTGCCGACAAAGGAATGGAGATTCGACAGACTACCGCCTGTCGTGATTCTAAACACGGTGCCGTAGGCGCTGGGCCCGGACCCCGACCCGGAAGTCGTTCCATACAAGTTACCGTCGCTTCCTTGCACGAGTGGGGCGTATGGATTGGCTCCATCCGTGCCACCGGTGAACGGCCAGAGGGTCGTCAGGCTCCCGCCTGAGGTGATCCGAAACACGGTGCCGTTGCCGCTCGGCCCCGACCCCGATCCGTAGGTCGTCCCGTAGAAACTGCCGTCGCTGCCTTGCGCGAGCCCGGCCCCAGGATTCGCTCCGTCGGTCCCGCCGCTGAACGACCACAGATTCGTCAGGTTGCCATTCGGACCGATCCGGAACACCGTGCCATTGCCGCCAGTCCCCCCGTCGTAAGTGGTCCCGTAGAAATTGCCGTCGCTGCCGTGCACCAGTCCGGCATAGGGATTGGCTCCGTCGTTGGCGCCCGTGAACGACCACAGACTGGTCAGGCTGCCGCTGGTCGGCGCGCTGTTGACAGCGAAATTGGCCACGACGGTTTCATTGGTGGTGGCCGTGAAGCTGTAGCATGCTGACGTGCTCACAAGGTTTCCGTTCAGCGTCCAGTTCGCGAAACTGTAGCAGGAGTTCGCGCTCGCGCAGACCGTCGCGAGTGACCCGCAGGTCACAGTTCCGCCACCGCCACTCGTCGTGCCGCCGCCAAGAGGTGAACTGCTGGTGGTGATCGTGTCATAAGTGGAACCTGCCTCGAAATTGGCCACCAATGTTTCACTATTCGTTGCCGTAAACGTGTAGCAGGCCGAGGTGCTGACCACCCTACCACCCAACAGCGACCAGCTCGTAAAGTTGTAGCACGGGTTCGGCGTTGCGCACACCGTCACCTCGGAGCCACACGCCACCGTCCCGCCGCCGCTGGTGGAACCAGCGCCAGTCAACACATTCGTTGTCGTAATTGTTGTGTACAAGATCGGCGTGAAGTTGGCCACCAAGGTCGCATTGCTGGCCGCCGTGAAGGAGTAGCAAGCCGAAGTGCTGACTAGGTTGCCGTTCAAGGTCCAGTTCACAAAGCTGTAGCACGAGTTTGCGGTCGCGCAGACCGTCACGTTGGAGCCGCAGTAGGTCCCCCCGCCGGTGGTGGAGCCCCCAGCCGATGGCGAACTGCTGGTGGTGATCGTGTAGGAGGGCGATGCGAAGTTGGCTATCAGGGTCTCATTACTGACGGCGGTGAACAAGTAGCAGGCCGACGTGCTGACGACGTTGCTGTTCTGGTCGGTCCAGTTCACGAAGCTGTAACAGGGGCTTGGCGATGCACACACCGTCACGTCCGCCCCAAGGGAGTACACGCCACCGCCGCTGGCGGAGCCGCCACTTATAGGCGAAGTGCTGGTGGTGATGGTCGGAAAGAAAAACTGCACGTTGCCGTCGGTATGCGTGATTGTCCCGGTCCCCACCACCGGGCCGTAGAAATCAATCGTCGTGCCGTTGGTGGCGATGATGCTTCCGCTATTCGTGACAAGGCCGCTCAGGTACAGCGTGCCGCCGCAATCGGCTACCACGGCACCCCCGGGATCAACCGTGATGAAGCCGTTGATCGTGCCGCAGCCTGACAAGGTCCCATTGTTGCGGACTTCCAGGCCGTTGGCGAAGGAATGGACGCCCCCGAGCAAATGATACGTGGCCGCATCAACGCCATCGCCGTCCGCAAATGTCAAGCCATTGGCGATGGTCGTGCCTGCACTGTTGACCACGCCGCCGCTCAACGTGAAACGGTTGGTGTTGATCGTCGGGCCATTGATATTATTGTTCACGATGAGCGAACCCACGGTCACTGTCCCGCCGGACACCGTCATCTGGCCAAGGCCCTGATTGCCAACGATTATGGAGCCGTTGGCGACGTTCAGTTGTCCACCCGTGACCCACACGGTACCGGTTGCTCCGGCGTAGTAGCCCAGTTCCAGAGCCTCCGACAGTGAATTGGTGCCGCCGGACTGGGCAAACACCCCCATGCCCCATTCACCTACGTATTCGTAGGCTGCACTGAGTGCGCCGTCCGAAAGAGTATAGGCACCAGAAGATACGACACCCAGAATGAGATAGTTACCAACATAATAGTAGCCCCCCTCGTAGTAGGAATAGAAATAGTTAAGAGTGTTCGCCCCGCCGGTCTGGGTGAAGGTGCCGGGCCCCCCCCATAAGCCGATTTCTTCGAAGCCGGCACTGAGTGTGCCACCCGAAAGAGTATAGGTACCAGAAGATCCGACCTGTGTGGCTAGCGTCAAGCCAGAATTGGTGATGCTGTTGGCCCCGCCGGTCTGAGTGAAGTTGCCTATACCAAAGTCGCCGATGAGTTCACCCACTTCTCCATCATTGGCGTTGACACTGAGTGTGCCGCCCGAAAGAGTATAGGTACCTGACGATCCGGCCCCGGAACCCAGTACCAACGCGAGATCGTTGTGGGTACCACCGGTTTGGGTAAAGTTGCCGCTACCCGAGTAGCCGATTGCTACGTATTCGACACCGAGTGTGCCGCCCGAAAGAGAATACGCACCTGACGATCCGGCATTTTCGCCCAGTTGCAAAGACAAACCGTAATTGCCACCGCCAGTCTGGGTAAAGTTGCCGATGCCATTGTAGCCGATATCTACTTCGCCGCCATTGAGTGTGCCGGCCGAAAGCAAATAGACACCGGAAAATCCGGGATATTCACCCAAAATGAGGTACGTGTACATGTTGGTCCCGCCTGAATGCAAAAAAGCGCCGGTACCATCGTAATCGCTTATACCGATGTCTTCGGTACCGGCGGAGATCACGCCACCCTGCAGTTGATATTGGCAAGACTCGCCGCCGACAACGTCGATCGTTCCAGTGTTGACCACTCCCCCAAGTTGATTGTACAATCCATTTTCATCGACAATCAAAGTTCCGTCGTAGGTCAGGGACAGAGTGCCGTCGTCTTGCTCAATGCTCCCAAACCCAAGCGTGTAAACGCTACCCCCGATATCCAGATAGAAGGCGGTCGCCGAGCCAGAATCAATTGTTGGCCAACCATTGTCGATATACACGTAGTCGGAAGGACCCGGGACCATATTGATATTAGTGGTGTAATCGATCCAATTGTTTGCATTAAACCAGTCGCCAGCAGGACCGCCCTGCCAACCGAGATTATCGGCCATCGCCACCTGTGTGGCTGCGCATGAAGCAAATACCAGTGCAAGTGGCAAGATTGTATGCGTGAACGCTTTCATGAGGATGTTTCCCCGCGTGTGAAAGGCACGCGGTTGAATTGTGTGATTGGGTTGTCTCCTGCGTGTTGACTGGCACCAAGCTGGCGCGATGGTTCATCTTCGATGAACAGAAGCAGGGGTAGCGCTGCGTTGTGATGAACCGCTTTACGGTGCGCCCCGCGTAATGCGTTGACCATCAATGAACCCGCCGATTGTGGAGGGATACCGAGGAGGTAATGTGAACGTGATACCAGCCTCTGCGCTTCTCCGGAAGACGAGTAAAGCACGGCAAGCGGCCTGAAATCAAGCAAAATGAGGCTTCCAAGCCTGTGCCGG
>CAVYAC010000070.1:0-4851 GCA_963766065.1 uncultured Verrucomicrobiae bacterium | reverse complement strand
CGCATAGCCGGCGGTCAGGTGCTGCGGCTCGTCCACGGTCGCGGATTTCTGCGTGTAGCTGCCAACGGTGAGCGCGGTGAATGCCACCCTGAATCGCAAAGTACGACCGTCGTTCGAAACCGGGCGGTTCCTCCATGGCCGCGGATTGTACCGAGCCGTAGTGATTGCGACCACAAAAACCTGTTGCCTACCACCATGGCTGGTTGACCAATATACGTAGATGCAGTGGCCGAGAACCGCGACTGGCCGGTGCTTCTGGAGACCTGCGTACAGGCCCTTGGCGAAATCGCTCAGGTACAGGCCGCGCAGGTTGGTGGCGCTGACCGCGATGTAGCCGGGCACCTGCGGTTTGCCAATCCGACCGTAGTCAAAGAACGGCGAACCGGGCAACGGATTGTACTCGATTCCATAGTAGGCCGGGTCGGCGTAGCCGAAGCAACTCAAATTGATGCGGGCCACTCGATGCTCCATCATCCATTGCTTGAGGAGTTTCAGACCCTGGCCCCAATCGAGATTGGAATCGACCAGATAGTCGGCACCATGCTGCGGACCACCAATGCTGACGTTGAAAAAGCGAGACAGTCCGGATAAAGACGGCGGCAAATTCTGTGACTTGGGCCAGACACAAGCAAACAAGAGCGATGCCTCTCCATCGACGTTTTGTTTCCGACACTGACGATGGGAACAGAGCCGCGATGGTCCGCCCGGCCAGCAGCAAAGCGAACGGATAGACGATCAGGACGTGCCGCAGACCGATGTTCAAATGACCGGCCATGGCCACAAGAAAATAAGCCGCCGGTGGTCCCACGAGGAACAAACCGTTCAGCCAGTTCTCCGTCCAGTCGGCAGCCCAAAGTATCAATCCAATGAACGACAGGAAGAGCAGCACAATGGGAGTCTTGATGAGAAACGCCACGGGAAAGTAGTACCACCATCCCCGCTCGCTGACTTCCCCGAACAAATACGCGGGCCGCAACTGGGCCTTCGCGGTCATGGAGAGGAATCCCTGGACACAAGCGTTGGGCAACAGGCGATGCTCATCGACCCATTGCATCAAGCTGGCGAGTTTGGGTAGGCGACGCTCGCCTCGAGATCGGTGGCGAATTGCGCTGCTCGATTCCCGCTGCGGTCGGCGCGTAGCGGAACGATTAGATCGCCCAAAGCGCCATGTAGGAAACCAGCGCCAGGCAGCCGATGCAAGCAAGGACCAGCATGGTTTTGCGCGCCCGCGACGAAAGAAATGTGGCGTGACGAAGATGGCATGGCCATGGCGTTGTTGTGAGCGCCCGCACGAGCAACAACGCCAGAAGAATGGGGACGAGCAAGATCGCGGAGTACTTGCTCAGTTGGGCGAGCACGAAAACGCGGTGAGTCCCATTGCGTTGCCGATACTCAAACTGCATGCGGCGCGCCACGCGAAATAACAATGACCAAAACGAAGCAAATGGCGCCCACTTCGGCGTGACGAAAAACGGAATGGGCCACCGGATTCGGTCGTACAGAACAATTGCAGCACGATCGCCGCGGCCAGAAACCGACAGAGTTCCCTGGCCCAACAGAAAACCAGAATGCCCAGGGGCACGCCGAGCAGGTGATCATGAACCGGGCAGGATAGAGCAGATGGTCCGCGTTGATGTCCAGATACAGAAATTGATGGCAGAAGCGCCACTGATCGAAGGGGAGCCAGTAGCGGCTCTGAGTCTGAGTTTGATCTGGGCATCGCCAACAACGGACCGCGGCCACATCCGCAGCAGCGGCGGATTATCCGGTCAACGCGGTAGTCCTGCAACCTCCATGTGACATAACCATCGGTCAGATGCTGCGGTTCATCGATGGTCGCCGAAAGTCGCCGATAACTGTGGATCGTGAGAAATTCGAAGACGACCGTGAACAAAATCAGGACAATGCCTGTTCGAGCCCGATCGGATCGGTTTACAAGTTTGAATTGTAGCGGGCGATTGCCATCGCGACCATGAAAACCCTGTGGCGGTTTGGAAGCATTCGGCGATTGATGATTATTCTCCGTGAGGAAGCCGTTCAACTCCCGGTTTCGTCAGAACGTGGTCGAGGTAGCGAAACGTGCCCTGTGCCTTCGCTTCGCGTGCCGCTTCGACCAAACCCGTCATGGCAGCACGATGGAACGACGCGCCGAAGCTGATCCGCTTGACGCCCGCCTCCGTCAGTTCGGCGACAGTAAATGATTTGCCCCTGATCCCCACCATGAAACTGACGGGCTTGGAAACGGCAGCGCATACGGCGCGCACGGCAGCCAGGTCGGGCAGCGCGGGAGCGAACAACACGTCCGCGCCAGCCTTCTCATACGCCACCAGCCGCCGGATCGTGTCGTCAAGATCGGTTTTCCCGTGAAGGAAGTTCTCGGCTCGGGCGGTCAGCGTAAACGGGAAGGGCAACGACCGCGCCGCTTCCACTGCAGCGCCGATGCGTTCGGCTGCGTGGCTGATATCGTAGACGGGGTTATCTTCCTTGCCCGTCGCATCCTCGATGGAAGCGCCGACCGGCCCGGTCTCGGCGCCCAACAGGATTGTTTCGGCGACGACCGAAGGTTCGTGTCCGAAACCATTCTCCAGATCGGCGGAAACGGGCAGGTCGGTCGCCCCCACGATGCTACGGGCATGCGCGAGCGCTCCCTCACGGGTCATCCGGCCGTCGCGCCGTCCCAAGGTAGCGGCCGACGCGGCGCTGGACGTCGCGAGCGCCTCAAAGCCGAGTTGGGCGAGGATGCGCGCGGAAACGATGTCCCACGGATTCGGGATCAACAACGGTTTCGTTCGCTGATGCAGCGATTGAAACAGTCGCGCTTTGTCTGCCTGTGTTGGAGACATGGATTGGTTGACCCAACCTCCTCCGGCCAAGACCCAGTGGCCGGCTACAGCCCGAGATTCGTGCCGAGGACGGGCTTGGCGTCTTTTTCGATGATGATCTCCCTGACCGTTTTGCCAGCTGGGATCATCGGCAGCACGTGCTCGGTGTACGGAACGATGACGTCGAGGACGTACGGCTCTTTCGAATCGAGCATCCGCTGCATCGCGGCGCGCAATTCGCTCTTCTCGTGACGCGTTCGGCGGGGACGTTGAAGCCTTTGGCGACGGCCACGTAATCCGGATAAACCTTGTGCGGGTTTTCGGGGTCGCCGAGGTACGTGTGGCCGCGATTCGAATTGTAGAACTTGTCTTCCCACTGGACGACCATGCCGAGGTGCTGGTTGTTCAAGACCAGCGCCTTGGCGGCGATGCGTTCAATGTGGGCGGTGGCGAGTTCCTGGATGTTCATCACGAACGAGCCGTCACCGTCGATGTCCACAACTTGCTTTTCCGGGAACGCGACCTTGCGCGCCCAGCGCCGCAGGATAACCGTACCCCATCGAGCCGAGCCCCGCCGAGGTCAGGAACGTGCGCGGGTATTTGTATTTGTAATATTGCCCCGCCCACATCTGGTGCTGGCCGACGCCCGGTCGTGATGATCGCCTCGCCCTTGGTCAGTTCATCGAGCAACTCGATCGACGTACTGCGGCATGATGATCTCGTCCACGTTGCCGTGCAAAAACTCGCGGACGTACTGCGCTTTCGACACTTCATCGGTCACGCGGTAACGGAATGGAAACTGCTGTCTTCCACTCGTCGATCTGGGCGTGCCATGGCTTTGAACGGCTTGCCTTTGACGACCTTGTTCAGTTGTTGCAGCGCGTACTTGATGTCGCTGACGACCGGCAAATGCGCGACCTTGTTTTTGTTGATCTCGCTCGGGTCAACGTCGATATGGACGATCGTCCCGTGCTTGGCAAATTCGCTGACATTGCCCGTCACGCGGTCGTCGAAACGGACGCCGAGCGCCAACAGCAAATCAGATTTGTCGACCGCCAAATTGGCGTAACCGTGCCGTGCATCCCGAGCCAGCGCATCGACAATCGTGTTCGGCCGGAATCGCCCCGATGCCCATCAGGGTGGTGGCCACAGGAATGTTGGCTTTCTCGGCAAACTCGATGAGTTCTGGCCTGGCGTTGGCGAAATGATGCCGCCACCGCAATAAATCACCGGCCGTTCGCTCTTTTCGATCAACCCCGCGATCTCGTTGACGGCGATGTCGCTGATGCGTTTGTCGGGATTGTAGCCGCGGAAATTCACTTTGTCCGGGAACACCGGCTTGCAGTGCTTGCTGGACGTCTCTTCGGAATGTCGATCCAGACCGGGCCCGGCCGCCCGTCGTGGCGATGTAAAACGCCTCCTTGAACACGTGCGGGATGTCCTCGACGTTCATGACGAGATAGCTGTGCTTGACAATCGGCAGCGACAAACCGAACACGTCCGTCTCCTGGAACGCGCCCTTGCCGATCATCGCCCGCGGGACCTGGCCCGTGATCACCACGAGCGGAATCGAATCCAGATACGCATCGGCCACGCCGGTCACGAGATTCGTCGCGCCCGGGCCGCTGGTGGCGATCGCCACGCCGGCTTTTCCGGTGGCGCGGGCATAACCTTCCGCAGCAAACACGCCGCCTTGTTCATGGCGCGGCAGACGGTGCGAATGTGTTTTTGAACGGGTGAGCGACTGATGCAATTCCATGCTCGCGCCGCCCGGATAGGCGAAGACCGTTCCACGCCCTCGCGTTCGAGGCATTTGACGACGATGTCGCAGCCGCGCATGGGTGGTTTCAGTTCCGCGCCGAGTTCGACAATCGGCGCTGCGGTCTTCGCCCGGCTCTTGGCCGCGGCATTTGCCTGTTGTTTGCTCATCGGAATTTCATCCCTTCCAAGGCTGTTGCCCTGCAAAACAGGTCTTTATACCCCAAAATCCGCCTCCCGGCAACCCAATTTCGCGGCCGCAATTGGCTTC
>CAVYAC010000069.1:0-66631 GCA_963766065.1 uncultured Verrucomicrobiae bacterium | reverse complement strand
CGCCGCGCGGGTGAGTGGATTCGTGCGTGGTTCGTCACGCCGGCTACACGCGTCAAGCCGTCCTTCGAGTATGCCCAGATCCGCCTCGGCCGCGATGGCAACCACGGCTCCAACTCCGGCCTGATTGATACGCGCGGCTTTGTTCACTTGATTGATGCATTACGGTTGCTCCACGGCTCGCCCGCTTTCACAAACGATGACGAGGCGCAGGTCCACCAGTGGTTCTCCGACTACCTGCACTGGCTCACGACCAGCAAGAACGGCAACCTGGAGCATGAAGCCCCGAACAACCACGGCACGTGGTTCCTCAGCCAACTCATCGCCATTTCCCGCTACCTGGATCGCGAGGACGACGCACGCCAGTTTGCCCGCGAGGATTTCGCGCGTATTGCCAGTCAGTTCGCGCCCGATGGCAGCCAACCGTTGGAGTTCGTCCGCGAAGATGGCTTGTATTATTGCTCCTTCAATCTCGAAGCCCAGTTCTGCGTCGCCACACTTGCTGCTCCGCTCAGCGTTAACCTCTGGCATTATACGGCCACCAACGGCGCCAGCTTGTATCAGGGACTCGAATTCCTCCGGCCTTACAACATCACTCCCGAAACCTGGCCGCATAGCCAGTTGAAGAAACTCGAGCCCGGCTTCTTGAAACCGCTCCTCGATCAGGCCGCGCAAATCTGGCCCGACTCAAAGGTCAAGTCATCGAAAACCGGTTCATCGGAATCTTCTGCCAGCTCTGCCGTCGCAACTCCAGTCACTCTTCCGGGTGCCGAGATGTATATTTATCGGGACGGCCAGCCAGAGCCGATGCGGCTGCACGTTTTCAAACCAAAACACTGGAAGACGGAAGACCATCGGCCGGCGTTGGTCTTCTTTTTCGGCGGAGGCTGGACGAGAGGCACGCCAGAACACTCCGCCGGCTATGCCAAATGGGCCGCTTCCCTGGGCATGGTCGGCATCGCGCCCGATTACCGTACGAAGGACCGGTTCGCCACAAGTCCGTTGGAATCTGTCGCGGATGGGCGCGCAGCGCTACGCTGGATTGAAGACCACGCGGACCAGTTGGGAATCGACTCCAGGAATATCGTAGTCGGCGGCTCTTCGGCCGGCGGTCACGTCGCGTTGTGGACGGCGATTGAGCACACGCCGCCCGGCGCGGCCGCCAACGAAGCGCCGCGTGTCAAACCGATCGCGCTGATTCTGGTCAGCCCCGTTTCCGACACCTCGTCGGCCATCGGTTATACGCCCAAACGCTTTGGTGACAAGGCCGAGGCGCTTTCGCCCATCCATCAACTCGACGCGAAAATGCCGCCGGTGTTGCTCTTTCATGGCGATGCCGACACGACCGTGACCAATGCCCAATCCATTGCCTTGCATGACAAGCTCATCGCGACCAGCAACGTTTGCGAACTCGTCACCGTACCCGGCGGCAATCACGGTTTCCAAAGCCAGTTTCCCGAATGGAAGGACAAAGCGCGCGCCATCATGGAAGAATTCCTGAGGAAACAGGGAGTGTTGCCGGTCATGGCCAGGTAATTCATGGATCGCAGGATCACCGATCGCCTGCTGACGCGCCCGCTGACGTTGCTCACTTGATCCACAGCAACGGCTGGGTGATGGCAATGTTGCGGCGGACTTCGGCGTTGGTTGGATCGGGTGGGAGATGGCGCCACAGATCGAGATACGGCTGCTGACCCAGCGCGAGGCCCGCAAACAGTAGCCCGGGTTGACGCGCCGGCCAGCCGTCCCAAGCCATCACGTCCGGTTTGAGCGGCCATTTCGATTTGTCCGCCAGGTACGGATAGAGATACGCCATTGCCCGGCGAATGCCGCGGCCGTCGGCCAGCTCAAATGTCCACAAGTCGTCACGATCGCTGGAAAGCACCTGGCAGAGTGTGGCCATGTTATCGAGTTGAAAGATCGAGTAACCGTATGGTTTGGTGCGCTTGAGCTCGGCGGGGAAGCTCCCGTCCACCGCCATCTGATTCGGAACAAGCACTTCTTTGAACTGGCGACGACACTCGGCGAGCCGCCCCTCGTCGCTGGTGAACTTCGCGAATACCGCGACCTGCAGCCAGAATGCTACGGCGTGGTTGTTTTTCGCGGTGGCTTCGTCGTGACCGTTTTTGCTCATCATCATCCACTCGGTGTAGTCGCGAAACCATTGCTTCATGCCCGCGAGAGTTTCTGGCGGGAACGCGCCTGATTTCTGCATCGCGTCAATCGCTGGCGGAACTTCGATGAGATGCAACGTGTCAATGATGCCGGTGCCGCGTCCGGGCGAAACTCCGGGTATCGCTTGCGCGTATTTCAAGTGCGGATTCATCCGCGTCTGCGGATCGAGAAAGAACACGCGCAGTAACTCGACCGCTTTGGTCACGTAACGATCGTCGCCGGTGACCTTGTAGGCCGCCGCGAGCGCGGCCACCGCGTCGCGCAGATTGCGGATGGCCATCCGATGTTGCGAAAAGTTGTCGGGATTCGATTCGCCGTCGCGCTGGATGTAGGGCAACCCGTCGGGTTTTGTCGGGTCGGGCCACCAGTAATCACCGTTGGAATAAAAATCATTCGGCCCACCCTCACTCAATTTTGCGCGGTACTTCGTGATGGTCAGCGGCTCCATTGCGAGCGCGGCGCTGGCCGCTTTCAGTATGCGCTCACGGTCGATCGCCGCCACGTCCACTCCGAGTTTGCGGCTGGGATACAGCAGTTGCAGCCGTTGCCGGGAGACGTTGGGAAACGCGGCCAGGATTGTTTCATACTTCGGCTCGTTGTACACCAGTGCTGCTTGGCGCAATAACGGGGCAAAGTCGGCCCGGTTAAAATCTTTGATTTGCTGGTAGGGCCACGGTTTCGACGAATCAATCACGTATGGCAAGAGAAAATCCAGCGCCTTGGTCAGTCCCCGGCGATCCGGGGCTGGTAATGCCAGAGGTCCACACCCACGTGTTCGCCCAACGTGGCCAGCATGAACAGGGCTTCCAGGTTGAAACGTGAGTAGCCAAAAGCAGCCGTCCGCGCCAACTCCAACGGCTGTCGGCCATCCGGTCCGATTTGGACCGCGATGTGTTTCTGCCCGGCCCGCTTCGGCGATTTGTCGCGCCAAATCCGTCCGACCGATGACCAGCGCAAGGCGCATGGCCTGGGCGTCATACCACGTCCCATGGTTGTTTTTGGCGCTGGCTTCATCCAGCCCGTTCTTGCTCGTCAGCAGCCAGTCCAAATAGGTCTTCAGCCAAGCCTTCAGGGCGTCGTTGTCCTTCTGCGTCCAGGCAAAAGAACCGGCCAGCAATCCCGCGGCGTCCGCGGCTTTCGCGATGTTCCGGCCTTCAATTATCCCGCTTCATGTCCGGTGTTCACCCCGGGCACGCCTTGAGCGAAATTCAAATTGGGATTCATCCGAGTCGCCGGGTCCAGGAACCAGGTCCGCAGGCAATGCGCCGCGTGTTCGGCGTAGGCCTCCTTGCCGGTAAAACAGTAGGCCAGTGCCAGCGTCTCGACGGTTTTCGCCATCAATCGGTTGCGGCCACTGTCGAAAGCGTCCTGCCGGCTCTCGGGATTCACTTTGCCGTCATGCCGGACGTAGGGTAGACCGTTGGGGCTGGCCGGATCGGGCCACCAATAGACCGCGAGGCTCAGATAGTCATGCTCGTCGCCACTGGGTGGCGTCTTGGTCTTCTCCATCACCGAGGGCGGCGACGTCTCGCAACGCCTTATTCGCCTGTTCTATCAGCTTTCGTAGCGCTGGCTGCAGCAATGGGTCGCCGCCAGCCAATCGGGCTTTTGCTTCCGCCAGCGCGCCCGGCCGACACCAAAGTAACACGGCGTTGGCTGTTCAGCACGCGCCGTCCGCCAAGTCGTAAGGACCAAACAGATAAGTGCGAAGCGCCGTTTCATTCGGTCTTCTTTAGAGTAACGAACACAGGCTTAATCCCGTCGCTCGACACGCTGGCCACAGCCTGTGCGCCGGGAAGTTTGACACTGATCTGCGCCCGGCCGTTGTACAGTTGCACCACGCGGGAACCGATGGATGTACCAAGATCATCGAGCAACCGACCGTCGCCGGTGAGACCGAAGTGAACAAGGTTGGCCGCGTCGAGGCACAACACACCGTTCTTATCGAACACGTTCGCCTCAACAGTGATGATGTTGTTGCTTCGCGAGATTTCCTTGAGCGCGAGCGTGGCTGGCTTGTCCCAGGCCGTCGTCTGATAGCCAACGGAAATGTCGTCACTCACTTCCACTGCCGTCGCGGTGGCCGATGGCCCGCAGTGTGTTCGTTCCTTCGTTGAATGTGACCGACCAGCGCAAACCCGCCGCGGGAAAATCCGCAGCAGTTCCGCTGCTTCACGCCGCCGACACACCGTTGACGAACAATTCCACGTCGCGGCAATTGGAAAACACTTTCACCAGTTTTTCCTCGCCGCCTTGCCCCAACGGACTGGCCAGGAGTGACCGTAAATATGGATCATCGGCTTGTCGGCCCAGTAACTCTGGAAAACGTAGTAGCCTTCCTTCGGTGTCCCGTCCCGCTCGACGAGGCCTTTCTGATTCACTTTGGGACATGGGATTCTCCGGGCGTAGCGGCGTGGCGAAGTCTTTGAAAATCCATTGCGCGCGCCGGTCAGGTTCGTCATCTGCTCCTGTTCCTTGAGGTGCCAGTCAAAGAGAGTAACGATGTAACTCTCCGACCAGTCGCCGTCTCGTGATGCGCGCGCCTTGCCGCCGGTCGGCTTTGTACGCTTTGCCGATTTCCGCCGTGCCCTCGCCGGTGGCCACTCGTTGCAGAAATTTCTCCGGATCTTCCGGAATGACGACGCGCGTGGCTGTCGCCGCCCCACTCGGCGTGAAAGAATCTGGGCACGCTGCCAATCCATTTGTCCGTCGCGGCGCGATACTCGGTGTAACGGCCCGAATACCAGCCCGCCCAGATACTCGGAGAATACACGTCCACAATGTCCTTGCAGAAATCGCAGCGGCGGATGCACGTCTTGCGCGATGGGTCGATCTGATGCGCCAGCGTGTTCAGCTCCGTCATGAACGCGCGAATGGCATTGGTATTGAACGTCTCGAAATCACCAGGCCAATCGTTCTCGTTGCCCAAGCCCCACAGAATCACCGACGGATGGTTGTAATGCTGGTCAAGCATGTTGTGCAGCATGTCGCGGCACTGGTGTTGGTAACGCTCGCCGCCGAGTCCGCCGCGGCACCAGGGGATTTCCTCCCACACGAGCAGCCCGAGTTGATCGCATGACTCCAGCACGAGCGGCGATTGTTGGTAATGACCGAGTCGGACGAAATTTGCGCCCATGTCTTTAATCTGTTGGAACGTCTTGCGGACGACTTCATCCGGCACGGCGGCGGCCACACCCGCGTGGTCCTGGTGATATTGCGTGCCCCGCAACAATAAACGTTCGCCATTCAATTTGAACGGCCCATGCTCGATCCACTCAAAGGAACGCACCCCGAACCTTTCCGTCACCTGCTGCTCGCCCTGCGGCAGTTTTAGTGTGACAGCACAACGATAGAGAACCGGTGATTTGGGCGACCACAATTGCGGCTTGGCGATTTCAATCGCGGCAATTTCCTTCTCACCCGACCATGGGGAGAGTTTGTTTGTCACGGTCTGGAGCATGTTGCCTTGCGGGTCGCGGACTTCGATCACGAGTTTGACTGCGCCGTTGGTTGCCGCTGGATTGTAAAGTCGCGCCCGCACTTTAACGGAAGCTATACCATCCGCCGCGAGTTGTGGCTCGATGTGGACACGCTCCAATGAAATCACCGGGACATATTCGAGATAAACGTGCCGGTACAGGCCGCCGTAGCGATTGAAATCGCTCTGGTCCGACGGAATCATCTCCGCATCGCGGGAATTGTCGCAAAGCACCCCCACGGGCGTGCTGCCACCGAAAACTGAATTCGTAGCGGCGCGAGCGGCCGCCTCTGTAATGTCCACGCTCCATTCGTCGTAGCCGCCAACATGTTCGCCAACGTTTTCCATTCCGACAAAGACCTGCGATTTTTGTCCCGCGCCGTCGAAGTGCAGCAAGGTGCGACCGTTTGGAAATGGATTCTCCAGCTTGAGCCGCGTGCGATACCAGCCCGGCCCCTGGTAATAGTGCACGTCGGGATCAACCGAGTCGCGGGCGTTGAAACAGTGCGGCAGCGTGACGGGCTGCCAGCTGACATTGTCGGCGGCCCTGTCACCGCGCCAGATTTCCCACGTGCTACCGAGCGAGCCTTGATGAAACTCCCAACCGTTATCAAGCCGCTGGCGTGACTGCGCGGAGGCCAGGCTGGCAACGGCCAATAAAATTCCAGCGACTAGAATTCGGATTGTGGATGAAAGTAAGATTGGTTTCATGAATGGGTTCCTGGTTGGTTTGTGACAAAAACATCCAAAGATGGCAGGCAATACGCCAGTGCGACGCTGAAGAAAATCTCCGGCAAGGCACCGGGTACGGCCCGCATAAAACCCGGACGCGCCTGAATGGCTGGAGATTCAGGCCGCATACACTCCTCCGTTGATGTCGAGCGTCGCGCCGGTAATGAAGCCGTCGAATTCCGAGGCAAGATAAACCACGGCACGCGCGACGTTCTCCGGAGAGCTGGGACGGCCCAGTGGGATGCCCTCAATGGTCTTCTTCGCACTGTCCTCGGTGGTGTGTGTGTTGTGAAACCTCGTGCCGCGAATAAAACCGGGCGCAACGCAGTTCACACGAATGCCCTTGGGCGCGAGTTCGTTGGCCAGCGCGCGCGTCCACGTGAGCACCGCGCCCTTGGCCGTGGAGTATACGAGTGAGCCGGGATGACCGCCTTTACGCCCGGCGAGCGAGGAAAGATTCACAATGCTGGCTTGTCCGGCCCGTTCCAGCCACGGCACGGCGGCGCGCGTGACCCACAGCATCGAAGTGACGTTCACATTGATGACCCGCTCCCAAAACACGGTGTCCACTTCCTGAATCGAGCGGCGTTCGATGAGATCCCCCGCGTTGTTTACCAGCACGTCGAGTCCGCCGAGAAACTTCACGGCGCTGTCCACAAGCGCGGCGGCTTCGGTTTCTTTCGTCAAATCGGCGCGAAACATTTCGGCGCGGCGACCTCGTTGTTCAGCCAGCGACTTCAGTTCGCGTGCGCCGGTCTCGCTGGAGAAATAGTGAATGGCCACGTCCGCGCCCGCGGCGAGGAGATGTTCCACGATGCTGTAACCAAGTCCCTGGCCGCCGCCGGTGACGAGCGCACGTTTTTCGTTGAGGTTTCCCACAATATCTATCGTGATGGTGTTTTCCGCGTAACGTCAGGGGAGCATTTTACCCGAAGACGTTTGTAATTCCAGTAGAGCAAGCCGCCGACGCCGAGCATTGTGCCGGCGCAAGCAAACATCCCGAGCCGGCCGAGCGGCGAGTTCGGGATGAGTACCAGCAAGGAAATGAATGCGCCGTAAACCAGACTCAAAATTCCGAGAGTACGGTATTGCTGAGCATCGTTGCCGTCGCCTTCCTCCTTCTGGAAGTCAACGGGTGTTTGCATCTGCGTGAAGAATTCTCCAACTCGCTCCTTTTCCTGCGCCGAGCGCGTATTGGCGAAAAGGCACGCTACCAGGAACCATGCCGAGCAGATGACGGTGTCCAGCAATACACCGAGAAGCAGCACCCAATCGTCCGCTTCGCGCGTGCTCAACGGCCGGCCATTCCAGCCCATAAAACCTTGTAGCCAGGTGACAGTCAGGAATGTCTTTCCCGCATAGGAGGTCGCAAAACCGACCAACACCGTTGTCCAACCGGCCCACGCTGGCGCGCGCTTGATCAACGTGCCCCAGATCAGTGGGATGCAATACGGCACGGCAATCAGGCCGCCGAACTGAAGCATCAAATTGAACAGACCGATTTTGCCGGTGCTGAACATCAGCGCGGCCGAGATGACGAGGATGCCCAGCAGGAACGTGACGATTTTGCTGACGAGCAACATTTCCCTTTCGTGGGCATGCGGGCGGATGATGACCTGGTAGAAGTTTTTCGCAAAGAATCCGGCGTTCTTGTTCAAACCGACGTCCATGTTCGACATCGTCGCGCCGAAGATGCCGCTGATGAGCAGGCCGAGCATGCCGACGGGCATATTGTCGAGACCCGCGACGACAAACGCACCTTCCGCGGGATTCTTCAGGTTTGGGAAAACCGTGTGTAAATCGGGATGAACAATGCGTGCCACCATCGGCGGGATAAACCAGAACGTCGGTCCGATGATGAACAGAATCGAAGCGAGCAGGGCGGCTTTCCTGGCTTGATGGCCATCCTTGGCGTTCAAGTAACGCGACGCCTCGAGCATATTATTTGTGGAGATGAACTGTTTGACGACGATGGCGATGATCCACAGATACAGAATTTCCGCGCGCGCGCCTTCCGTCCAATGCAAGTAATGGTGTGGCAGTTTCTCCAGAAAACTGCTCCAGCCGCCGACTTGCGCGATGGCCAGAAACGCCGTGACCAACGTGATGGGCATCAGCACGAGCGTCTGGATAAAATCCCCGGCGGCAACCGCCCATGATCCGCCAATGACCGCCATGATCAACACCACCGAACCCGTGACGATAACCGTCCTGTATAAGTCCATGTTGAACGCCGCTGAAATGAAAACCGACAGACCGCTCAGCCAGATGCCGGCGTACAGCACGCCGACGGGTAGTTGCACCCACGTAAAAAACTGCTCGCTACCGTTGCCAAACCGCGCCTTCACGCCTTGGATGGACGTGATCACGCGCATCTGCCGGAAACGCGGCGCAAAAAAAACGAAGTTGCAGAAAAACCCCAGCGCATTGGCAAAATACAGCACCATAATGACCGGCCCATCCAAATACGCCTTGCCGGCCGCGCCGGTGAACGTCCATGCGCTAAACTGCGCGACGAACGCGGAGCAACCCGCCATCCACCAGAGCATCTTGCCACCCCCGCGAAAATAATCGCTCGTGTTGCCAATGAACTTGCGGCACACCCAACCGATCATCGCCATGAACACAAAATAAAACCCGATGACCAGATAATCGTATTTGGAGAGCATGAAATTCAGGAGTGAGGGGAGGATGACCGAACCACAGGCAATTTGGCGAGGAGAATTTCCCAATCGCCCGCTGGTTGTGTCCAGTTCCACGATCGCGTTGCGCCCGGCAGGAGCAACGTTTGACCGGCCCGTACCCGCTGTCGTTGGCCATCGCACAGCAAATTCGCTTCGCCTTTCACGACGATGAGCAAGATCAGTTCGCCGCCCAGCCAACGAGCGTCCCCGTGACCGCTTAACCGGTGCAACCGAAAGTATTCATGGTATGCCGGCCCGATCAATTGCTGTTCGCAATAAGCGTGGGTGCGGACTAGCTCTTGCGGCGATTGTTGAAATGTGCGTCTGACTTCCGCGACGGAGTAAGCCCGGTAATCAAACACTTCCAGACAGGTCTCCAAGTCGAGTCCCATAAAGCACGCTTCGGGCGGGAGCGTGAAACCGTCACCGGTCGTTTCGCAGCGGACCACCCAGTCGGTCGGCTCCATCAACTCCATCATAAAAATGCCCGCACCGATGGCGTGCGGCGTTCCGGCAGGAACCACGTAGCAATCACCCGGCTGAACGCGAATTTTCTCAAAACACGCAAGCATTTCATCCGGCCACTGTTCCCGAATCATGCGCGCCCACGCTTTCCGGGAGGGTGGATGCTGGAAACCGAGATAGACATACGCTTCTCCGCGCGTGCTGAGGACATACCAACACTCGGTCTTGCCAGCGGGGGAATCGAGATGCCGGCGTGCGAACCCGGCATCCGGATGCACCTGGAATTGAAGGCGGACCGAGGAATCAAGTAGTTTCCACAAAACTCCCAGAGCCAGTGGATCCGGGCGGCTGGCCTGATCCGGTCCAAACCAGAATTTCGGCCTCTGTTTCAGCGCTTCGACAAGCAGACCGCCATTGGCGCCCGAAATCCGGCTCAATCCCTCCGTCACGCCCCGAGAATTCTTACCGTTGCGGGCGAGGACGGTCGAGGCCAGCCAGTCCTCGGGAAAATGGTCATCCCGGGTTTCGGTTTGGCCTCGAAAGGCTCGCAGAACACGGCCCCCCCGGTAACTTCTCCACACGGGATTGGGGCCAAGTGACAGGGCTGGTAGCGGGTCGCAGCTCATGACCAATTGATAATTATCAAAAATATTGTTGACTGCAAGGGAATAATCACTTTAAATGAGTGGGTAAGGGATATAAGAGGTTCGATACGGTACAGGATAATTTCATGAAGCAATACCTCGCGCATTCACAATGTGGTTCCGCGGGCCGAAAGGCACGGGCCTTTACGCTCATCGAATTGCTGGTGGTCATCGCCATCATTGGGATCCTGGCGGCGATGCTCTTGCCTGCTCTAAACAAGGCTCGTGAGAAGGGGCGCTGCGCTGTCTGCGTGTCCAACTTGCACCAGATCAACATAGCCATCCGGCTCTATATGGACGACCACAGCGCACAACTGCCGCCGGCATCGTATGGAAGCGGCAACCAGGATTGGCCAAAAGTCCTGGGCTCGTACATGCCGCAGAAGGGCTCGGACCTCAATGCCTCAGGGGCCAACATCGCCGCGGCAAACGCGGCCTTCGTCTGTCCCAGCGCCCAGTACCCGGGATACCAAATCCAACAACTCACGGAAACGTACGCCTGCACCGGGACGATGCTCGGGCCGAACATTGGCGATTCATATCCTACTACCAGCTTGACCGCCACGGAACCGCGGCTGGATATTGGCGTTACAACCAACCCCTCGGAAACACCGCTGATTGTCGAAGCCCAATCCAACGCTGACAACCAACCCCGTGGCCCTAGCAGCCGTTCCAATATTCCCTGGGACTCCTGGGCCAAGCCCGACCTGAAGCCGGGTGCTACCTTGACCTGGCTGGACTTTCGCCACAGCAATAATTCCATGAATATTCTATACTACGATGGCAGCGTGCGCGCGACGACTCTCTCCCAGGCGCAGCAGAATTTTTCCGAGTGTCGTTGGGACGGAGAAGCAGGCGTCGTTGCCAACTGTCCTTTGGCCAATGGCAAACCGGGTGAGGATTAGCACCCGAGTGCGACAATTCCAATCGACGGAACCAGCCGATCCTCGCAGGCTGTCCCGCATGTCCCCTCAACGCCTGCCAGCCACAGATTAAGAGCGCCTAACAAAACCTGCCTTTGATCGTAGCCGCACCCTTTAGGGTGCGTGAAAACCAGATTATCAGCGCAGGCTAAAGCCTGCGGCTACCGGTTTTGTTAGAGGTTCTAAGGCCGGTCGCGGCCAGTTAGCCCCGTGGGTTTTTGCGTTCTTGTGGATCCGCCAAGGCAATGATCGGAGCGCAGCCGGGGACTGTTCACCGAGTCGTGAACGCGGCGTTTGTTTTTCTGTTTGATTGCCGTTCCGTCCTCACGGCTGCACTCTCCCAAGTAACGCTCATGGCACCAGCACGCGGACCCGGTAGTACCGCGACGGCGTGTTGGTCGCACCGCCGGGATCGACCATATTGGTCACGATGCCGTCCCGGTCCCACCACTGAGAATGTTCGTCTGGCCGGTGCTCGCGAAGTCATTCGAGTAGCCGCCACTGGCCGTGCCCGCCGTGAACTCCAGCACGTTGGTGCGCGACGCGATGCCCGGCGACCAGGTGCTGTCGCCATTGGCCCCCAGATAAATCACGTTCATGTCCGTGCGGTTCGTGGTGGCGATGCTGATGACGTGCAGGTACGCCGCCGGATTGGTGGGGTTGAAGCCCGCCAGGAATTTGTTGGTGTTGCTCATGCCGGTGCCGGTGAAGTCCCCGCTTGGCGCGGCGCTCGCATTATTGTTGGTGCTGCCGAAGTACTGGAGCTGCCACCACGCAAACGGGTCGTAGACGCTGATCAAGTTGAGCGCCGTGTCCGTGCTGGACCCACCCAGACCGCTGACGATCTCCTGCAGGGTGTAGACGCCGGGATTCACGTAGATATCCGACGGGTTCTGACTGATCGACGTGTTGCCATCCCCAAACGCCCACGCCCAACTGGTGATCGAACCGGATGAGTGGTCCGTGAAGTTCACGCTCAATGGCGCCGCCCCCTTGGTGGGACTGGCGCTGAAATTGGCCGCGAGAATGGGTGCCGTCTGGATGTTATTATAGGGGCCGGAAGGATCGGTCCCGAAGCTGCCGAATACAAGCTGCGCGCCAGCATTACCCACGGTACTGGTGGTGCAAGGATTGGCAATCATATCCTGTATATCAAACGAAAAGCTGGCCGGGATATCGGTGAGAGACGGGAACTGCCATTGTGGCGCCACGTTGTTACCCTGGCTGTTACCTTGGAAGTCAAAGATTGCCACTTGGGTCGCCGCCGTCACGGTCGGCGCGTTGAACGCTACCACGTAGATCTGCTGATGCTCGAACGTCACCGTGGCGGGGCCGCTCACGGAGAAGTAGAACGAGCCAGCGCCGTTGTTAATCGGCCCCGTGGCGAACACAACAAAGTCGGCCAGGCTTGAGCTACCCACCGTCGGGGCTCCGTTTGTGAATGCACCGATTTCGATCAGGTCACCCACGGCAAGGTAATTGGACGCGCCCGGTGTGTCGTCCGTCAAGTACGCACACTCAGCCGCCTCAGCATTTACAGTCAGGTTTGTACTCAGTAGGGGCACGTTGTAGGGCTGACTGATCGCGCAACCGGAGCTATCCGTGGCCGTCACCGTGAAGTTGTACACGCCCGACGCGCCCGGCGTGCCGGACAGAACACCGCCAGGGGACAGCGACAGACCGGTCGGCAACGCTCCTGCTGTCTCGCTGTAGGTGAACGAATTGTTGGCGCCATTGGCGGCAAACGTCTGGCTGTAGGCTGTGCCCACCGTGCCGGTGGCCAACGTGCCTGCCGCCGGGGTCAACGTGATCGTTGGACAGGCTGGTGTCACGGTGTATGGCTGGCTGCCGGTGCATCCGTTGTTATCCGTCGCGGTAACGGTGAACGTCTGTGAGGCCGGGGAGGTCGGCGTGCCGGTAATCTGGCCATTAGCGCCATTCAAGCTGAGTCCCGCCGGCAACGTACCGCTGGTCACGGCAAAACTGTACGGCCCGGTGCCGCCGCCGGCGCTGACGGTCTGGGTGCCATACGAGGTATCTACCGTTCCGTTAGGCAAACTTATGGGGGAAAGAGTGATTGTCGGGCAGGTCATTGTCACGCGGTACACCTGACTACCCGTGCATCCCTTGGTGTCCGTCGCCGTGACCTTAAAGTTGTACTGCCCCGCCGCCGTGGGCGTGCCGGACAGAACGCCCGCCGAGGACAAACTCAGGCCCGTTGGCAACGTGCCCAACGCGTTGATGTAGCTGTAAGGTCCCGTACCGCCGCTGGCGGTAATCGTCTGGCTGTACGTCGTACCCACCGTCCCGCCGGTCAGCACGGTCGGATTCGCGCCATTGGGTGACAAGATGATCGTTGGACAAACCACATTCAACGTGTAGCTCCGTTGGCCCGTGCAGCCGGTGCGTGTGTCCGTGGCCAGCACCGTGAAAGTTGAGTTTCCCGTCGCGGTCGGCGTGCCGGAGAGGACGCCACCCGAACTCAGGGAGAGGCCAGCCGGTAGTGTGCCGGCGCTTACCGTATCGGTATACGAACCGCTGCCGCCGCTGGCGCTAATCGTCTGGCTATAGGAACTGCTGACCGTTGCGTTCGGCAGGTTCGACGGCGATACCGTGATCGTCGGGCAGGTAACATCAATGTAGTTGGACACCTCGTTGGTGCTCGCACCGCCCGGGCTGCTGGCGATCATTGTTACGCTATAAACACCCGCTGTGTTGTAGGTATAGAACACGATGTTAGTGGTCAGGTTGTTGGTCACGCCGCCATCACCAAAAATCCAAGACCAACTGCTGACGCTACCAGTGGATACGCCGGTGAACGTCACCCCCAACGGCGCCGTGCCACTCGTTGGACTGCCGGTGAAATAATTGGCCGCGAGCACCGTCAGCGTAGCGGCGGGGCTGCTGGTGACAATGCCGCCCGTGAGATCGGTGACCGCCACGGAGTAACTGCCGGCGTTGGTGAGCTGCACGTTGGGGATCGTGAGGGTGGCGTTAGTCGCGTTGTTGATGGGGGAATTGTTCAGCAGCCAGGCATATCCCAACGGCGGGCTGCCGAGCGCGCCCACCGCGAAGGTCACATTGCTGCCCACCAAAACGCTCTGGCCGGCAGGCTGGTTGGTGATGCTCGGCGCGTCGTAGCGGGTCAGGGCGTAAAATGCGACTCGCGCGCCGTAGTTGGACGGGTTCGAGCAGGAGTCGGCCTGGCAATAATCCCCGGCTTTGAAATACTGTGTTTCATTCGTATACGTCGGGTCCGACTGGAAAATGTTGTACGAATTGGTCTTGCTGTTGATGACAACCGTAACCAGGCCGTTCACGAGTTCGATTGTATACGTGATGGTGTTGCTCAACCCGACGCTTACGGACGGAAAGTCGTAGTCGCTGCCGTCGTCTGTGGAGTTGGTCTTGACGGTCCCATGGACCGAACCGTTATCGTAATAGATTTTTACCGTTGGCAGGGCGTCACCGCTTTCCGCGTGGATTTGGCCGATGATGACTGACTCGGTGCTGGGCGCCACCTGCAACACTTTGCACTGCGCATTCAGAATATGTGTGCCGTAGGGGATCCAGTTGACACCTGTATTATTGGTGGCGATCAACTCGCGCAATTCGGAGCGCGGATAACTCGAGCCGCTCGTCGTCGCGCCATTGATCGGCGCCCAGAACACCATCGCGCCATCGGTTCCGGTGAGAAATACGGCGCATTGGTATAGCCGTCGATAAGCTGGGTGGTCGTGGCTGAATCCACGTTTCCGGCGGAACAGGTGAGGCTGCCATTGTCGGTGGGGAACTGAATATACCAATTATTCAGATTAAAATTGCTGCCCGGCGGCAGGCTGTTGGTGATCGCCCAGGCGGTCGCGCCGGTAAGGCAGAGCAACACCGAGAGAACCAGGGCGAACGTACTAGCCCGATTGCCACGCATAATTGCCCTACCGATTGCGACGCTGCCGCCTGTTCGACGCGTGCATTACGGCAACAACACACGCACCCGATAGTATCGGTTGGCATTGCCTGGTTCCGCCGTGTCCGTCATGTTGGTAACGGTACCGAGCCCCGTTCCTCCATTAACGCCGAGACCAACACCGAGAATGTTCGTCTGACCGGTGCTCGCAAAGCTGTTCGACGAGTAACTTCCGTTGGCGGTCCCTGTGGTGTATTCCAGTATGTTGGTTCGCGATGCAAACCCCGGCACGTAGTTGGTGTCACCACTGGCGCCGAGATAGGTCACGGTGACGTTGGTCTGGCCTCCCGCCACCGCCTTGGAGATGCTGATAATGTGCAGGTACGCCGCCACGTTCGCGCCGTTGAAGCCGGCCATGAACTTGTTGGTGTTGCTCATACCGTCACCCGTGTACGAGGCGTTCGCACCACAGAGCGCGCAGTTGGTGCTGCCGAAATAATGGTTCTGCCAAGTGGTAAACGGATTCGCCGACCCGCCTGACACGACCAAGTTCACCTGGCCCGGCGTGTTGGTATTAACCGTATAGGTCGGCCCCGCTATCGGCACCGTGCCGATGGCCAGGCCATTGTAGGTCAGGCTGCCGTTGTACGTGAACAGCAAATAGGTGTTGCCGGACGCAAAGCCGCCGGAATTGTTTATGTTGATCATGCCGGCCAATGTCAGGTTGCTGTTGACCGTAACCGAATCGCTGCTGGTGCCCAAGTAGTAGTCCAGTACAGCCGAATTTCCAAACGTGAGGTTATTGCTCGCAAAGATCGAGCCGACCCCGCCGAACCCGGGGGCAAATGTGCCGAGCACGGTAACGTTGCCGACCAGCGTGCCGTTGCCCTCGATGGTGGCACCGTTGGTGACCACAAGTCCGCCTCCAAAGTAATGATAACCGGTGTCGCCCGTATACATGGCGTAGATGGCGGCGTTCGTACCGTCCCCGACGACGAAGCCGCTGCCGTTGTTGGCGGTGGGATCGACGGCCATGCTGCCGACCGTCAGCACACCGGACGAGAAGGTCGCCGTATTGGTTGGTGCCACGTACATGGGACCGTTGACCGTAATCGTAGCGGCTGCGATCTCCAAAAAGTTGCTCGTCGCGCCGATCCCGCCGACGCTCAGACTGCCACAGTTCAAACTGGCGTTGGTGATGATGAGGGTATTGCCGTAGGTCTGGCCATCGACACCGACCTCGACGTTCCCGCTGTTGATGATGGTACTGGCCGCCCCGGCGCTTCCAAAAACAGCCGTGTTATAGGGGGCTAAATTGGTCGTGCCGATTTGGATTTCGCCATTGTTGGCTACGAGGGCGCCATTCTGAACGGCCAGATAATTGTAGCTGCTGGTGATCGTGGTGGCATCGCCGACGTGAATGTAGTTGGTGGGCGCTCCGGCGATTTGGCTCGTCCAGTTTGACCACACCGATCCAACTCCGGCGACAACGCCGGTATTATACGAACTGTTACGGCCGATCTCGACCAACTCCGATAGCAGCTTGCCCCCGTTGGTAACGAGCATCGAGTTGCCGGCCCACCCCGACGGTGTCAGCGTACCGCCGGCAATCGTCACTTCAAAAGCGTTGGTGCTGCTGACGGCATTGACGGTGCCGGCATTGATGGTGACAACACCGGGTCCCATGGCGGCGGCAACCCGAAGTACTTCATTGACCGCGTTCGTGTTGTTCGCGACGGCGACGGCATTGCTGAAGATGAGAGTTCCATTGGCCAAAACACTCAGCGTGTTGCTGTCGCCCTCGACCTCGATTTCACTGCACGTGAACACCGCGTTCGTCACGGTGATCGTGCAGTTCGTCGAGTTTGAATTGTTTCGAACCTGGATCGCAAAGCCAGTGCTCATGGCGCCTGTCCCGCCCATCTGAAACCCGTTGAATTGACCGGTGCCGTCATCAACTGAAAATTCCGCGCCGCCGCAGCTCAGATACCCGCCGTTGTAAACCTGGAGAAAATTCGCGTTGCCAGCCGTGATGCCAATGACGACACCGCCATTCGTCGACGAGATCAATTGCGACCCCGCGCCGCAGACAACCCCTGTATTGAAGGAAGCGGCTCTGCCAAAGGAGATGGTGCCATCCGCAAAGACGGTCGCGCCGTTGCTGACGATCAGCAGGCAGCCGGGCGTCGTCTTATTAGCGCCGCTTAGGGTGCTGCTATCACCGATATCGAGATCGTGGTCAGTGGTGGTGTAACCGACATTCAAGAGGCTGCCCGTCCCCGAAACGAGCACGTAACTGTTCGAGAAAGTCTGGAACGGTGCAAGCGCAGGGGGGGCATTGACAAACAGCTTGCCGCCGTTGGTGATGATCACTTGGCTGTATTGGCCGTTACCCGGGCCGCGAACAAAAAACGTGCCCGACTCGCCAATGGCATTCGTGACCACCCCGGGGCCGCTGATGAGGAATGTGCCCACCGAGGCCGCTCCCGCTCGGCCCACGGACGTGAGGGGGCCAAGGGCCACGGTCCCATTCGTCACCGCAAACACGCCCATCGAGTTGGTGTTATTGGAAGCAACATCCAACTCACCCCGAGTGTTCCCCATGCTGAGCGTGCCGCCCGACCAATAAACGGTTGACGTGGCGCCGCCGTCGGCAATCCGAACCAGGCCTGTGACGGTCAACGTATTCCCGACAGCTCCGATTGTGACCGTCCCCGCCGTGTTCGAAAATGTAATGGCACTGACATTTGTCGTGACGTTGATATTGACGGTATAGGTCGCGTTGTTTGTGAATAGCGCGCTGTCAGCCATTGCGGGGAAACCGTTGGTGCCGCCGCTGCCGCACATGGTAAGGTTGGTGACCAGGCCACCAACGATGGCGTTCACATCGGTCTCACAACCCAGGATAACGGTTCCGGCCGGGCTGATCGTGTTCGTATAGACGTCAACCAGGTTCGTCGACCAAGCAGATGTGCTGGTCCAAACGTCGTTGTTGGTACTTATCCAGGTCAGACTGGCGGCCCGACCGCGCGACGCGCTGGCCAGTAATCCAACGGCAAGGACAGCGGCCATGAGGGCTGGGGTTGATTTTCGAAGTATCCGGGTCACTGATTGCGACTGAATCATTTTATCTATCCCTCGCCGTTTTGTGGAGCACTGGTTTGCTCCTGGGTTCCCGCGCGCCCTTGCACCAACGTCCACACCGTGAGCGCCAAGCAGCGCGTTACTGTTTCTGTCGGGAATAAAGTGCCTTCCCGTTACTTGATAACTATCAAAAGCTAGCAGCGGCTGACCGGTAATGCAAGCATTTTTTTCGCATTTTTCTGCCCATCTTTCGAGCGATAACGCCTCGCCATGTCTCGGCAGCACTTCACGTGCCGCTGGAAAGCGGTTTGGGAGGACTCGACGGCTTATGGGGATGGTAGAATTCCCAATCCACCCCGGAGATCGAGTCGGTGACGAGGTGTTCACCGCCAACGATCACGGGCGCCCCGGGCAGGTATCTGGTGTTCAGTGGACACAATCGTGGCGTATTCCAATTGAGAGCCCTCGGCGTTCTTTGTCGGCCATGAAAAAACCGCGATTGCCCCCGCTCGAACGATGTTCAGCGTCGGCGGTGCGAGGGAGAAAGGGGGATATTTGAAGTGTCAGGATTGTCATGTAATTATTATTAATAAAACCCGTTGCTTCGCATGCGGCAATTCTTTGATTTGACCCCGTGAAATTTACAGTGTTTTCCCTCAGCGGCGCTCTCCTCGTTGGCCTTGCGGTTGCGCGCGCCGCGGCGCTTGATCCCCATCTTCCGCCGTCTGGCAATTTCGACTTGCCCCATTGGTATCTCTGCCTGCCGGTCGAGGTTTTGGGAGGCTTTTCCGGTCGCCCGCTTAACATCAAAACAGCGGCACTGTCCGCCGAGCCCGATGCGCAGGGAAAAACAGGATGAACTGCATACTGACGGCCAAGTTGGTCCAGCGGCACGGCGAGGCAATAATCGGGAACAAGTTAATCAGATCTGTTGCCCGATCGTGGACAACTTCGGCAATTCCGAGTGCGCCACGTGCCATTCTCCGAGCGCCGGGTGGCGCAACGTCAGTTTGCCCCCGGAGCTGGACTGGACCTTCCATGGAGTGCGCTCCTGATCCAACCGGCCAACCCAAACCAAGGCCATCAAGTGTCGCTCACCGACGATCTCTTCGGTTTCCGCCGCCAGAACGAGCGAGTGCCAGCTGAGAATGTGCGTGCGGCGTTGCGGATCGGACTCGTGCGCTTTGAGGCGCTGGAAACCCAGCAACGGTTGGATGGCCACGCCACACTCGACACTTTCGGCGTGAGCAAACTCCGCAGCAATCGACACATTCTGCGGGGAGGCATCTTTCAACGGCAAACTGTAAGTGCCCAGCCGAAAGAGCGCTGGTTGGTAAGCGACCACGCGGTGCCACTGGAGCTGCCAACCCCCTTTCCACCAGAGATGTGTTTCGACGCTCGCCTGATTCTGGGTGTACCGGTCGCCCAGGCCGTACACCGACGCGCAATGATCCGCAGCCACGGCAACAGGCTGACATTGGTGCCGGCCATAAACCGTGCCATTCGCGAATTCCGCCGTAAGCGCCGCATCGAGAGGATAGCGTCCGGCGGCGGGCGGGATTTCGCCGCCGACGCCGGAGCGGAAACTCAGCTTGCCCCACTTCCAGGTGCCGAACGCGATGTTGCCCACGCAGATTCCGTTGGCGTTGTTCAAGACCTCGACTTCGCCATCATGGCTGCGCACGACCAATCCGGCCTGGGGCACGGCGATCTGGAAATCTGATTTTTCGGACGGCAGACGTTCTTCCTTCGCCTGCCAAAACCGGTGTTTCGACGGCAGCAGCAACGGGGCGAATCCCTTTGCAGCCCAATACGGGGAGCCGGCGCAACTGTACGCCTCGGTGAGGTCCGGGAATTCGTTGACCCAGCCAAGCGACAACGCTCCCTGCTTCTGCAACACGTCGCGACGGAGGAAAAAATCCAGGTTGCGCGTACAGGCTCGCCGGGCCTGGCCCGGCGGGATGGCCGACACCCCGCAAAATTCCGCCAGGCCGAACGGCGCCGTCGCGGCAAACCGGTAGCATTGAGACCGTCCGAAGGGAGGATTCTCGCCGCTGGCAGCAAAGAAGTGGATGTAATCCTTGAGAAACTGTCTGGTCCACTCCTTCCAGCGACGGGCGCGTTCGGAATCGGTGTGGCCGTAGAGTCTGGCCCACCACGGTCCATAGTAATGAAAGGCGTAAGCTTGATAATAGTCAATTGTTTCGTTCATCCCGTCAATGAACCATCCGCCGCCCAGCGCCATGTTCTCAAGCACGTCCAGCAAGTGACGCATCACCGGCCCGTCACTGCTGCGGGCAAAACCCTCTTGATTCAAGAAAGCCAGTGTCATCACACTGAAGAACATGTGGTTGTTACGGTGCAACCCCGCGCCGCGGATGCTGGCGAACCAGCGCGCCACCTGTTCGCGCTCGGATTTCGACAACGGCTCCCACAGGGACGAGCGGGCGATTTGCAGCGCCAGCGTGAGCACCCCCATTTCAACAGTGTGCTGATGATGATTCGCCGTCGGCCCCCAGTATTCCGGACTGGAAGGGTCGGTGCCAACCAGCAACCCGCGCCGGAACCACGCCGCTATTTCAGCACGGGAAAGTTTCTCGGACGCGCCCGGTTCGCTCGCGAACCAGTGAGCTGCCAGCAGGCAAGGACGGGCGAAGGATTCGAGCCGATCCGCTTGCGCACCGTGGTTGCTGGCTTGTCCGTGCAATGGTAGATCCGCTTTGTCCGGCTTCATCAGAGTGGCCAGCGGAACGAGAAGATGTTCGGCTGCGCACCGCCACCACGCGTAAGCGCCTTCCGGTGACTTGGCTACAAGAGCGTTCGGAGCTGCCGCGAGAGAATTAGCGGGCGATGACAGGAGATGGGTGTTCATCGACAGTCTTCACCGAAGTCACAAACCACGGCTGCGCTTCCAATCGCGTCAACGCCTCGCGCAACGGCGGCAGATACGGATGCCAGAGACGTTCCCATTCCAGCGAAATCGTCCCTGGGAACTGATGCTCACTCAGTACTTCGACGACTTGTTCCAGCGGCATCTCGCCGTCGCCGGGCAGGACATACGTGAACGGATGCCGCGCCGAGGGCTTGGCGATGCTGTCTTTGACGTGAACGTGACGAATCCACCGGGAGAGTTGCGACCACGATTCGCGCGGGGATTCACCGCCGAGCCGCCAGGTGTGATGCGAATCCCAGATGATGCCAATCGGTTCTGTCAACCGCGCGATGAGATTGCGGCAGGGACTGGAAGCGGAGAAGCCGTCATGAGTTTCCAGTAGCAATTCGGTCCGCCAGCCATACCGCCGCTTTTCGCGATACCACCATGCGACAGCGTGGGCCGCTTGATTGTAATCCGTGTCCGTCAACGGTTTCCCCCAAGTGCCACCGCCAAACGCGCGGATGTACGTTGCCCCCCACGAATCGGCCCATTGGCAAAACGCTACCATTTCATCGCGTGACTTTTCATCGTTGCCGACAAGTTTGAAGGAAGAGCCCGCAACGCGGAAGTGGATCTGATGTTTTGCAAACAAGGCCGCGGCCCGCCGTGGCGGCCAGCCGGTGTCCACGGCCCACCGCGGCAAATCCGTGCGTCCGTCGAGGGCGCGAATCTCCAGTTCGCGGATCCCGAATTGGCCGACAAGTTTGCAGATTTGCGGAAGTGACAACTCCGCGCAACCGATGGTGGAAACGCCCCACGAGAAGCTGCTCGTGTTAACTGGTTCGGTCATAGACCTCCAATGTCACGACGGCATCCAAGGGTTCTCCGCGCAAAAAGGCGCGCAGGTTTTTCACGGCGAGTGCGCCGGCATCGCGCCGCCGGTCGCGCGTGGGACCGCCCAGATGGGGCAGGAGCGTGACGTTCGGCAATCCGCGCAGGGGCGAATCGGCCGGCAGCGGCTCATGCTCGAAAACATCGAGCGCAATTTGCAGCGTGCCGTCCCGCGCGACGCGGAGCAGCCCTTCCTTGTCCACCACACAGCCGCGCCCCACGTTCACAAACACGCCGCCTTCGGGAATCATGCGCAGATGACCCTCCGTCACGACATGATAGTTCTCCGGCGTTGCCGCGGCCAACTCTACGACCACGTCGGATTCGGCAAACAATTCCTCCAGCGTCGCCAGGCGTTTCACGCCAAGACTGGAAAGAACATCGTCCGGCATGCTCGGGGAATAGGCTTGTATCGTTGAAGTAAACGGCCGCAGCATCGGCACCAGACATTGGCTGATCGAGCCGAAGCCGTGAATCCCCACACGCCGTCCAAGCAAACTTTGCGTGTAGGAGTTTCCGTTTTTCCATGCGCCGTCACGGTGCATGGCCACCGCCCAATGCGAGGCGCGCCGCAAAGCCATCAGGATAAGCATCAGCGTGCACTCGGCAACGGTTGCACTGATCGAGCTACCCCAGTTCGTGACCAGCAAGCCCCGCTCGATCAACTCGCGGGGGACGAGCTTGCGGACGCTGCCCGCCAAATGACACACGTAACTCAACCGCTCCAAATCCGACGGCTGCAAGGTGGAGTTGAGTGACGGCGTTTGCCATGCGGAGATGAGAATGTCCGCTGGAGAGCCGCGCCACAGCCGCTCCCAATCGTCCGGTCTGGTCAGCGGGAGCTGGATACGGCGGTACCCGGACAGGAGTTCCTCCAATTCTCCCCAGAGCGGCCCGGGGAGGAAGTCGGCGATCTCGAGGTCGCTCAAGGCGACAATGGCGCGATGCTGGAACATTGCTTTATAATTATTAGGTTTTCCCAACGTTTGCAAGTGAAAAGTTTGAAACACCGCCCGGCGCTTTCTGCTTTCAACCACAGCCGCATTGGTTTACATTCGGATTGTGAAGAAGAAAGAGAGCGTTTCCCAGCAACGCATTGCCCAGGACTTGGGCGTTTCGCAGGCATTGGTGTCCATGGTACTGAACGGAATGCGGCAGAACATCAGCGCGGATTCCTATCAGCGGATTTGGGACCACGCTCTCCGGATCGGCTATCGGCCCAAGGGCATGCAGCTCAATGGCAACGGCGCCCTGATCACGAATGTGGGATTCATTTTGCGCAGCGGGCTGCGGTTGCACACCCAGAGCAATTTCTTCAGCCACGTGCAACACGGATTGCATACCGGCTTGCTGGCGCGCGGTTACCACTCGGTGTTTCTCGGATCCGAAGACGATCTTGGCACGCGCACCGTGCAACAAAAGCTCCGGCAAAACCAGGTTTTCGGCCTCGCCGTGCTCGGAGAGGTCAACATCAAATTCCTGAAGGCCATTAAAGCGGTGCAGCCGAATCTGGTAGCCGTCTCCGTGAGCTACCCCGGAATCTGCCATTCGGTGATGGCGAACGAGGATCAGGCATTGAGTTTTCTGGTAGACCATCTGACAGAGCTGGGGCACCGCCGGTTTGCCTGGATCGCGGGTGACAAAGGGCTTCATTATAATATCCGCCGGCACGCAGGATTGATTGAGGCGCTAAATCGGCACGACTTGAGACTGGCCGACAAATTCATTGTGAATGTGGACCTCGGCGATCGCCTCAGTGGATGGAAAGCGGGCGAAATCATGCTTGGCCAAATCTCGCGCAAGAATTTTCCTACGGCTTGGATTTGCGCCAACGGATTGATGGCCCGTGGGGTGATTAATTGTCTGATGCAAAACGGGTGGCGCGTGCCGGAGGAAATCAGCGTGGTCGCCGTGGATGCCACGCGCGTTTGCGAGGAGGAACATCCCAAAATCACGGGGGCGCATGCGGACCCCGAGAAGATTGGAGTGACCGCCGCCGAGTTGTTGCTGAGGCGCGCCGCCTCCAAGGACGAAAGTCTCATGGATGTGCTTCTTGCGTCGAGTTTAACGGTCAGAGAAACCTCCGCGAAAGCCGCGGGGTGAGCTCCGCATCCTTGCAGGTCAAGGAGTGATCCGACCCGTCGCGGTCAAGGCTATCGGAGTTGCTTTCCAGCATGCTGAATTCTGCGTTTCCGCTTGCCCGACTATTGCTGACGACATACAGTCGGCCACATGAATGTACCGGCCGCTTTTTTGAGAAAGGTTCTCCCGTCATTGATCGCTTTTTGCCTGTGTTCCAGCGTGACTCTCGCGGCGTTGCCCGTAGATATTACTCTTGATTCAAAATCTCCCGGCGCAACGATCCCGTCCGATTTCATTGGGCTAAGTTATGAAATGTCGTTGGTCGAACCCGGCCACGAACGGTGAATATTTTTTCAGCCCAGCGAACAAGTCATTGGTCAGAATGTTCCAGATACTGGGGATTCAAAGTCTACGGGTTGGCGGCAATACGGCGGAACGGGACACTGTGAAGATTCCGGACAAGGCTGACATTGACAGCCTGTTTGGTTTTGCCCGGGCGGCGGGCGTCAAAGTTATTTACACCCTCCGACTGAACGGAAACAACCCGGTGGATGCCGCCAAAACAGCCAAATACATAATGGACAACTATCGGTCCGAACTTACCTGCTTCGCGCTCGGAAACGAATCCGACAAGCTGTTCAAAGACTCGCAAGCCTATAACCAGGCGGTCAGTAATTACATGGCGGTAATCAGCGCCGTCACCAATGCTCCCGAGGCTGTGTTTTGCGGTCCGAGCACGATGCACAAAGACGTTCAGTGGGCGAACGATTTTGCCCGGGAGTTTGCGCACAACAAACAGGTCCTGATGGTCACGCAACATGAATATCCTGGGGGAAGTGGTCGCGTAGCCACCAATGCCGTGGCGGCCTGTGAAAAGTTGCTCTCTGCAAGACTTTTCAGCGTCTATCAAAAACTATACGACACATTTGTTCCCACGGTGCTGGCTTCTGGAATGCAATATCGGTTGGAAGAGGCCAACAGCTACTCTAATGGCGGCGCCTCCGGCTCCAGCGATGCGTTCGCCTCCGCGTTGTGGGCACTGGATTACCTGTATTGGTGGGCCAATCACGGCGCCGCGGGGATAAACTTTCACACGGGCGGCTACGTGGACAGCGCGCGGCCTACGGAACCTCAAAGGTATGTCGTGTTTTGGAATTCCGCGGAAGGGTTTGCGGTACGACCGCTGGGGTATGGGATCAAGGCATTTGATCTGGGTTGTCACGGTCAATTGATCCCCGTCCATTTCACGTCCAACACCGATCAAATCAACCTGACCGTGTATGGCGTGCGATCCAACAACGGCAGCCTGTACATCACGCTCATCAACAAGGAGACCGCGCGATCACGTGATGCGAACGTCACCATCACACCCGGCAATCCATATACTCGTAGACAGGTGATATTCCTGACCGCACCCGGCAGCGATATCACCGCCACTGCCGGTGTGACGTTAGGTGGAGCGTCAATTCAAGATAGCGGCAGTTGGTCTGGCACTTGGACTTCCTTGGCCGCTCCCTTCAGCAACGGACATTTTTCAGTTACCGTCCCGGCTTCGTCGGCTGCCATCGTTCAGTTGACCAACTGAGTATAACCAGGACATCTTCACCGCGCGACGCCTAACGAATGTCGAAAACTTGACGTGGCTTCGTTTTCTCGAGCCACAGGGAGTGTTCGTCCGGAGCCAGGAGAAAGGCGGTCGCCGCACGTTTGATAGTCGGAGATGTCACAAGCTCGACGCCGACGGAAGCCCAACTTGACGATGCGCACAGATTGGATAAACGAGGACGTTGCAGTTGTTTGTTGCAACCTATCGGCTGAATTTGAGTGGCTTCGGGCAAACGCGAGCCAACGTCCAACATGCAGGAAACCCCTGTGTCTATTGGTTTTGTTTACTCCGCAGGGGTGAGCAAACATCAGCGAAAACTGTCGGTTTGAATCCGTAGGCCAACGCTCTATCCAGCCGCTCCAACACGAGTCGAAGTAAAATCAGCCAGCCGCAGTGAGCCGTTGTCACGCCACACCCAATACCGTAGCGGCTTGTTGCCGGTGTGCAAAGTGATCGCGAGGGGTAGTGTCGCGCTCCTGCTGGCGACGGTCACGCTTGAAGGGTCAAGCTCGGCTCGCCGGATGATTTCGGCTTGGGCTTCGGTTGGGCTTAATTCTCGTTTCATCGCTGTCTATCCCCAGCGTTGCAGCGGTGGATAAACCGCCCAGCCTTCGCGTGCCGTCGCACACTGCCGCTTATCTCTTCCTCGAGCCTGTAGTGTAAGCTGCAAATCCGTTCAAGCCCCGCGTTGAGAATTCTGGTGGTATCAAAAAAGGTATCACGGGCCTTCGTGTCGCTCGCACCGTCGAAGTGCTCGGAGTGCGGAAGCCCTTGTGGAACAAGGGCAGGGGAGTGGTGGGCCCGGCAGGACTCGAACCTGCGACCAAGGGATTATGAGTCCCCTGCTCTAACCAACTGAGCTACAGGCCCACAAGCACTTACAACAGCAGCACCTTCTACTGTGGGGAATTCTGCGGGGGATTCAAGCTCCAAATGGGCAATTGCCTTCCGTTGGTACTGTTTGTCAATTGTCAGTGGTGGGCCAACCCGGGTTTATTTTCGTGGTGGTGAGGCAGACGTTGTTCCACCAGTGATTCCAGTTTCTGTGGTCCTGCTGCAGCCAGCGTAATTGGGCCAGGCGGTCGGCGCGCACCGGATTCCAGCCGCGCCCTTGGCGTTTGAAGCGACGGTTGATGTGCACCTCGACGTTCTTCTCGACCGCGCCGCTGCCCGCCCGCACCACCGGGCCGAGGCACCCGTGGCGCTGACGGTAGCGCTTGGGGATCTGACCGAAGGCATCGATGCCGTCCCGATGGCCCAGCAGATAGCCGAAGAGTTCGTGGAAGCCCTCGCGGCGCGGGTCGTCGGAGGCCGGTTCCATGGACCGCAGCGCCTCCAAGGCCGCTTCGCTGTCGTGGGCATACACCGCCGCCATGATCGAGCGCCACGCGGCCTGATCCGGGCCGACAAACTCGCGCACCTTCTGGCCGATGTGCCAGCGATCCAGCAGCCACAGTGTCTCGGGGAATTCGCGTTCCCGCACCCACTTCAGTCCCTCGTCGCCATCGCTCAGCAGCACCGTCAGGGAGCGGGACCCCGGCCCGGCCGGATAGTGTCGGTCACGGTGGCGGCGCAGGCGCGTGCCGAACTCACCGAGGCTGCCCGTGCCCACCAACCAGGTCTTCTGGTCCAGGCTCACGTCGGTACGACCCCGCTGATCCAGGCGGCGGCTGCGGCCCGTGTAATGCAGCCCCAAATGCATGAGGAAATGCTGCGGCCCCTCGTGGCCGCACCCCCGCCGCTGCCACTTCAACCACGTCGAGTCCACCTCGGTCACCACCACCTCCGCCGCCACCTTACGCGGCGGGTCCGGCCACCAGTCCCGCTGCAGTTGGTCCTGGAGTTTGGCCCCGTAATACTGGACGCATCGCCACACCGCCCAGTGCGACACCCGCGCCCCGCAGCGCTGGCTCAACTGGCGCGCCGCCGGTCGGTAATTCTGCCCCGTGGCGGCTTCCAAGGCCTGCCGTTCCACCTGCGGGCTTAACAACCGCGTGGCTTTGCCGCGCCAGAGCACCTTGCCCAAGCTGTGATAGCCGCCTCGAGACCGACCGCGCTCCCGCACCATCAGCACCGGGCAGCGCCAGCTCGCCCCACGGGCTTAGTAATTGCCGCTGGCGCCAGCGCACCGATTGATAGCGCTCCCGATGCGCCGCCAGCCACTGCCGCTGGTAGGCCGCCACGGCTTGGGCATAGAACTGTTGCGCGGCTTGTTGAACTTGCTGCTGCACCGCTTCCTCCAAATGCTTGACGTTGGTGAACCGTCCCCGTACCGTCAGGCTGACCGATATGGAGACCGCATAGGTCTCTGACATGGGCTCGACTCCATTCCTTGCTCGGTTTGGGTTGAGCCCTTGTTCTTTACCAACTCCTGCCCAACTGACAATTCTCTAACACTAGCCCTTCCGTTTGTGCTCTGGTGCTAGGAGAGTAACGGAGAGTCATTTTGATGTCTCTGTGACCCGCCAAGTCCTTCACTGTCCGTAAATCCACAAGGTGATCACCGCGCAAACCACTCTGTTGAGCAATCAGGAGACGGCGGTGAACCTCCGAATGCAGCAGATGACAGCGAACGTCCGGTTGGTCAAGGCGTTGGGTGGCGGCTGACATGTCTTGTCCAAAACAAAAGCGGCCATTTTATGAACGCCACGCTTGGCCAGACCGTAGTAATGAATCCGTTTCTTCCGTAGCGCTTCGCCTCCCGCAGGCATCTTCTGATTACGCAGTCGCCTGGCAATGGCTGGCGTGTTCCCGCGACGATAGCCCAAGAGGCAGCCATGCGCTCGGAAATCTTTCTTGTCCGTTATGGAACCGGAGATGGCTATTGGTCTATAATGTCAGCACAAGGACAAGTTCGGCAAGACGTTGAACTCGTCACCTAAAGCACCACCATGATGAGATTGGTCCTATTACGCCACGGGGAGAGTGTTTGGAACAAGGAGAACCGCTTCACGGGATGGACCGATGTTGATCTATCCGAACGGGGTCTGGCCGAAGCGCAGCAGGCGGGCAGAGTTCTGAAATCCGAAGGGTACAGGTTTGATATTGCCTATACGTCGGTTTTGAAACGAGCCATACGAACATTGTGGATTGGGCTGGATGAACTTGATCAGATGTGGACCCCGGTGGAACGGTCGTGGCGACTGAACGAGAGGCATTATGGGGCGTTGCAGGGGCTGAACAAGGCGGAAACCGCGGCGCGTTATGGCGAAGCACAAGTCCAGCTTTGGCGGAGAAGCTATGACACCCGGCCTCCGTCTCTGGCAACAGCCGACCCGCGGTATCCTGGCCGTGACCCGCGCTATGAACACTTGAATGCCGCGGACCTGCCGCTCACCGAGTGTCTGAAAGATACGGTCGCGCGGTTTTTGCCGTACTGGCAGACGACCATTGCCCCGGCGATTCGGGCCGGGCAGAAAGTCCTCATCGTGGCGCATGGCAACAGCTTGCGCGCGCTGGTGAAGTACCTGGATCAGATCCCGGATGCGGACATCATCGATCTCAACATCCCAACGGGAATCCCGTTGGTCTACGAACTGGACGGAGAGCTGAAACCTGTCGCGCATCATTACCTTGGCGACCCCGAAGCGGTCGTCAAAGCGGAGCAAGCGGTTGCCAGCCAGGGAAAGGTGCGGTGAGGAAACGCTATCGCGATTCCTCGGTTCCGAACGTACCAATGAAATCGAAATCGCAGACAAAGACGGAGTGCACGTCAGGATAGGCTATGCTGATGGATGCAAGGGTGGCCGGGTTGTCGCAATCACCCACGGTTGGCCCTGCGCACGCCTGGCTCGTTCGGTTCTCGCGTGTTTCTTTCTGGCGATGTTCCTCACTGCCTGCGGCAAGAAGGAGGAAAACGCCGCGCCATCCGGGAGGCCGCTGGTCGTCGCAAGTTTCTTTCCCGTGTACGATTTCGCGCGAGCCGCGGGCGGCGCGGATTTTCAGGTGGTGTGCCTTGTGCCGGCCGGCGCTGATCCGCACGAAATGGAAGCCACACCCGACGCCGTGCGTGACGTGGCCAACGCCGATCTCGTTGTGCGGCTCGGGTTGGGGATGGATGGTTGGGTGGAGAAGTTGGCGACTGCGGAGCACAAGTCCCGCGTCGCGCATCTCGGCGAAGGCTTGCCCACACAAGATGGGCAAGGCGCTGTTGAGCGAGCTGACGGATGAATCGACGCGCGGGGTGGAATCGGGTTGCCGCGATGCCTTTTTTTGCTTTTGTTGCAGTTCCGTCAACGGTTTAATTGGGTTGGATGAATTTTATCCGTAAATTCTGGCTCGAAATCGCCCTGTCTTTGGCTGGCGTGATTTATGTCTTTTACCGGTTTATTCACCTGCCCCTCGCGCCGGATGAATGGTCGGTGTTGCGTGCCGTTTACCATCACAATTTCGCCGACCATTTTACGCTGATAGATTGGCGTGACGAGAATGCTCAACATGAGTTTTTGCCACTGTTTGCCAGCCGCATTTGCTTCGACCTGTTCCGCTTCAACGAGATTCAGCGGATACGGGTTCCCAGCCTGCTGTTCTTTGGAGTTTACGTTGGCGCTCTCTGGCGGATCCAACGGCAATTCGCAAACCGGTTCGTTGGCACATTGGTTTTTATCGCCCTGGTCAGCAACGCGTTCATTCTTGATTACTTCAGTGTGGCGCGAAGCTATTCCATGACGATGCCGTTTGCTCTCTGGAGCTTGGTTGGATTGTTTGAGGTGGAACGCGGGAAAAGGGGGTGGGCACATGTAGTTGTATGGTCGGGGGCATTGGCAGTCGTCAGCAATTTCTCGCTCCTGTATTTTTACGTGGCCATTCTCTTTGCCACCTTGTTCCTATTACGACGCGAATCACTTTCCTATCTGTTTTCGCTCCTATCCAGTGCTTTGGTTCTGGGTATGTTCTATCTGCCAAGAGTCATTATCATGTTTCAACACAACGCCTCCGTCTTTCGAATGGGCGGCACCAGTGGGCTCGTGTCCGATACCGTTGTGTCCCTGGTGAGATGCATGCTGTATCTGGGCAGTCCGTTTGTTGCGTCAAACGAAGTGTCTGCGTCATGGCTGGCGACAACGCTGGCCTGGTTGGCGGTTGTACTGGTGTTGTGGAACTGCAGCATCTCGTTTAGAAGCAACGAGAGGCGCGGGTCGGTCCTTTCGTTTTGCATGCTGGCTATCGCCGCGATGATTTATACAGGTCACGCCCTCGTCGGAGTGAGGTTTCCTGTCGAACGTACGGCGATGTATCTCGTCCTGCTGTTCGTGCTCCAACTCGCCTGCGTTGCTGACAGCACGCGCCACCGCTGGCTTCGCTCCGTGTTGTCGGGATTGCTGGTGGTCTACAGCGTGACGGCGGCCTGGGGTCTGAACCTGAGCCACATGTGCGTTTCCAGTGTCATGGCGGACATTCCGGCGCTGGTCCAGTACTTGGTGAACGTCCACGATAGAGATGGCAAGCCCATCGCGCTCTGCATGAGCGACGGCACAAAATGGCAGGTTTGGTACGATGCAGAGTTGGCCCTGAAAGTGAATCCCGAAGAGCGCTTGAAAGACAGGGGTTGCTTCGCACAAATACCGGAGAGGACAGGCTGGCTGATGGTTTATGACGCTTATTGCGGGGGCTCTCGTGATGATAATGATAAGCGGAACATTGTCAAAGAGACCAACTACCTGTTCCTTTCCAGTGATGATTGTCCGCCGAGTTGGGCGTCCGCTGCCTTTGGGTCGGAGCCGAGGCTTGTCATTGAATATCCCGTATCCCATTGGAGATTGTATGCTCTTTGAAGGCGGAGCAACAGGCAACGGGTGATCGTACGGGTTCGTGATCGTACACGCCCATTGCACCGCGTTCCACGTCAGGTCGTTCCATCGCACTGCCAGCCGCAAAGACTCCTTATCGACGACGGGCTGGATGGCTGTCCTAATAGTCAGGCGGAAGCATCGTCACGTCGCCCACATCCGCCGTTCCATCATCGTGAGGCTGGCGGGTCGTTCGGCGGTTCCGTATCCCGGCCCTCTCGACCCGGCAAATTGCTTCGCGGATCAATCCGTTGGCGTCGGACAACTGGAGTCTGTCCTTGATGCGCCCGTGGTAGGCTTGAATCGTCTTGGGGCTGAGGTGCAACATTGCGGGAGTCACGGACCGGCTCCGAGTCGTGTCAGCGCGTCTTTTGCCGGGTGAAGTCCGGCCGGAGCGTCAGGGCCTGCTGGTAGTGCTCGATGGCTTCTGGCACACGGCCCAGCTTCTCCAACGCGAGCCCCAAGTTATAGTGCGCTTCGGCGAAATCCGGATTGATCCGCAGCGCCTGCTCCAGATGCTGTATCGCTTCTGGTATCCTGCCCGACTGCGCCAAGATGCCTCCAAGATTGTAGTGCGCCTCAGCGTAGTCCGGCTTGATCCGTATCGCCTGCTCGAAGTGAGCGATGGCATCCTTGATCCTACCCGTTTGCGCCAAGGCAACCCCCAGATTGGCGTGCGCGGCGGCGTAATCGGGGTTGATCCGTAGCGCTTGTTCGTAGTGTGCGGTGGCTTCCTCGATCTTGCCCGTTTGCGCCAAAACGGTCCCGAGGCCGTTATGCGCCTCGGCGTAATCGGGCTTGAGCCATAGCGCCTGCTCGTAGTGGGCGATGGCCTCCTGTATCCTGCCTGCCATAAGCAGGGCGAGGGAAAGATTATAGTGTCCCTCGGCGTAATCGGGATGGATCCGCAACTCCGCCTCAAACTCCTTGATTGCTTCCTGCGCCCGGCCCGACTGGTACAAGGCGCACCCAAGGCTGTCGTGGGCCAAGGTGGTGTCGGGGTCGATCCGTAGCGCTTGCTCGAAGTGCTCCACAGCCTCGGGCGCCCTGCCCAACTCCATCAGGGCCACCCCAAAATTGCACTGCGCCGCGGCGGAATCGGGACTCAATCGCAGTGCTTGTTCGTTCTGTGCCATGGCCTCCTGTAATCGGCCCATCCGGCCTAGCACGGACCCCAGCGTCATATGCGAGTAACACAGCTCCGGCGCGATTTCGACCGCCCGTTGCGCGTATGCGAGTGCCTCACCCGCCCTGCCTTTATCCAACAACATCTTCGCGAGGTCCTCATAGTCAGATTCCGAGTCTGGAAATTCCCTCAATATCGCTCGTTGCCTCGTTTCCTCGTCGTGCCAATCCGGTATCAGGCCACGAGTGCGTACGGCGAAGACCCATAGTTGGCCAGTCAACAAGCTGGCTATCACAACACGCGCAACAGTCGGCGAACGCCGCCACACGCACACCACTGCTCCGCCCGCCAACAACAGCGGCGGCAACATTGCCATGTACGCGTACCGTTGGGCCAACACTTCTGCACCGGTAAGTAACCCGGAAGCAGGAAGAACCAACATCACGTACGCTCCCCAAGCCGCTGCCAGCATTGGTATGCGCCGTCTTTCCACCACGACCGCCACTGTAACCATGACAACACTGAGCACCGATGCCAACACCGGCCACTGATCAAGCGACAGGCCCAAAGAAATCGGAGACTTCGGGGACAAATGGGACGGCCAAACCAGTTTCAACGCATAAAATGCCAGGGTCACAAACGCACGGAACACACGTTGCGACAGCGGGACTATGACGGGCACGCTCGTCAGACCGACCCCTTTTGACTTGGCGATCATCGTCACCAGTCCCAATGCCACCGCCAGCGCAATCAAGACCAACTTCTCCCGCACCAGCCGGCCCCAACCCAATTGCTCGTGGCGCCGGAGTGGGTAGTAATCCAACGCCAGCATGACAAAGGGCAGTGACACCGCCATCGGTTTGCACAATAGCGCCGCCAGATACAATCCCCACACCAGCCAACGACGCGCGTTCGCGACATAGGCCCACAGGCAGCCGATTCCAAACGTCGTGGACAACACCTGCGTCCGCTCCGATATCCACGCCACCGATTCCGTTTGCAACGGATGAACCGCGAACACCACGGCTACCCACAAGGCAGCCATGAGCCGCTCGCCAGTGGTCAAGGACGTTGTGCCCAAGAGCGTCCACAGGAACCCGAACACGAGCACAGCGTTGAGCGCGTGCAAGAACACGCCAGTCACATGAAACCCCACCGCGTTCTTCCCCCATATCTGATAGTCCAAACAGAAAGACAACTGCGTCAGTGGGTGATAATAGGGGTGCGTGGACGTAAACGCCCATTTCACCGCGTTCCACGTCAGGCCGTTCCGGCACATGGCCTGCCGCAGGTACTCGCGATCGTCTCCACCCCAGAACTCGCCATGAACGCTCGGCCAAAAAAGCCAGATGGTGGCCGCAAAGATCACCAGGGCCACTCCGACCAGCTTTGTCCGGCTGACCATCATGCAAGCGAATCCAACCACACGTCCCGCCCACACGCAATCGAGAACGCCTTCTATATTTCGGGGGCGTCAGGCTGGCGAGTCGTCTGGTGGCTCCGTTTCCCCGCACTCTCGACCCAGCAGATGGCTTCGCGGATCAATTCGTTGGCGTCGGACAACTGAAGCTTGTCCTTGATGCGCCCGTGGTAGGGTTGAATCGTCTTCGGGCTGAGGTGCAACATTGCGGCAATGCGGCGTGTTCCCAACCCGCGGCCGGTCATGGCGAACACTTCCAACTCGCGGTCACTGAGCGTTTCGATGGACGGTGCGCCACAGCGGATCGGTTAGAACCGCAAACAACACCGGTAGCCGCAGGGTTGCATGCCGGACTGGCGCGCGGCTCCGCCTTTGGCTCGGCTTAGCCTGCGCTGAGAATGTGATTTTCACGCACCCTAAAGGGTGCGGCTACGATCACAGGCAGGTGTTATTTGGACGTTCTTGGTGTTCAACCTGGAGTTTTGTTGGTGCACCCCGTCTATTGCATGACGCGCGGCTTGATTTATCGAAAGTTGGGGTTTGACATTGGTATCGGTGTTCCGATAGGCTGGGTGGGTTGTTTGATAAAATGGCGTTTCGCCTGGGATTGCGCCGTCGGCAAAGATTCGGCGCGTGTCGTCGGACTCCGCTTGGCAACGCTACAAGCCGAGGCCGGGGCAGAGGGGCAGGTAAGACGCGACGGGTTGGCTTGAGTGCCAACTTGTGGCGCGGTGTGGCAACCGCACGACTCATTGGGACCACAAAACCTGAGGAACGCGAGCGTCGGATCAATGAAGCCGTCCGACAATTGCTAAAGGAGTTTCCGCCTTCGCGCTGAACACGACGGTCTGAGTCTTGGGGTGGCTTTTTCCCGAGGCGGGGGCGTTAGTAGCCGACCGACAATTACAACCGGAGGACACATTCAGCCATCACGACGCGCGAGACAAAGAGCGTGCGGCCAACGGGATGCAGGCGCAGTTTCTTGCGGCATGTTGTCCACACTAAGAAAAATCTGGTCAAGAAATGGGCTGGCGTGTAGGGTGATTCGCGTTGGAGTTTCAATCGTAGAGCCAAGAAGACGCCATGTTTGCCAACGTTCGAGAATACTATCACGCCACATCCCTGCGAGATGCGCTGAAGAAGCTTGGAAAGAACGACGAGCAGGTCCCTGTGCCCGTGACGGGCGCATTTCACCTGATTTCCAGCAAATTGCGGGCGGCGACCTGTTTGGTCGATGTGTCCGGAGTCGGGCTCGACTACGTGAAGCTCGAAGGCCGGAAGCTGGCTATCGGCGGGACCGCCACGTTCCAACAGATCGTCATGTCGAAGGAGTTGGGCGAGGCGCTGCATGGCTTGTTGCCGAAGGCGGCGCGCGCGTACTCGACAAAGATCCAGCGCAATGCGACGACGTTACAGGATGTGTTGTTCGGCTACGCGACGTATTTCGATTTGTTGACGGCATTGCTCGCGCTGGACGCGCAAGTGAAGGTGCAAGGGAAGCAGAAGCGCGTGGTGCCGCTGCAACAGTTTTTCGTGAAGGACAATCGCGCGGTCTTGAGCAATTCAGAGATCGCCACCGAGTTCTTCGCGAAACTGCCCAGTGGCGATGTTGGCGCATCCTTGCAACGCGTCGCATTGACCGATGGCGATAGCGTGGCGATTTTGGACGTTGTGGCGGTACTGAAAATGACTGGCAAGAAATGCGCCGAGATTCGCATCGCCATCGGCGGCGGACTTCCCGCTCCCGTACGTTTGTCGGCGCTGGAACAAGAATTGGCGAGTCGGGCGCTTGATGCGGCGCTGGTGGAATCCGTGAGCGCCAAAGCCGGCGAGTTGATCCAGCCCGTGTCCGACGTTCGTGGCACTGCGCAATATCGCAAGCAGATCAGCGGCGTGCTGGTGCGCCGGGCCATTGCCGAGGCGTATCAGCAGGCGAAGGGAAGGGTGTTGTGAGCGGGGCTTCTGTCATCCCGATCGAACGCATCGAACAACGGATTTTTCTGCTGCGTGGTCAGAAGGTGATGCTCAGTCCGCATCTGGCGGAATTGTATGGAGTCGAGCCGAAAGTGTTGATCCAGGCAGTCAAACGGAACGTCGAACGCTTCCCGGATGATTTTATGTTTCAGCTTGCACCGCAAGAGGTTGCACTTTTAAGGTCACAAATTGTGACCTTAAAGACTCCGGGACAAAACCGTTCAGGATCACAAATCGTGATCTTAAAGCGTGGCCAACATATCAAGTATCCGCCGTACGCTTTCACCGAACAGGGTGTGGCGATGTTGTCGAGCGTGCTGCACAGCAAACGCGCCATTCGGGTCAATGTCGAGGTCATGCGGACGTTTGTCCGTTTGCGGCAACTGCTCGCGTCTCACGCTGATCTCGCCGCGAAACTGGAAGAGATGGAGAAGAAATACGACGCCCAATTCAAAATTGTGTTTGATGCGATTCGCCACTTGGTGAGTCCGCCGACCGCGACACCGCGCAAGCAAATCGGGTTCGGCATCCGCGAACGGCGCGCGGCCTATGGAGTGCCGCTGGCGGTTGTTCCGATGAATTCAGTTCCTCGAAGGAGACGAGTATGAATTTGCAAGTGACGATCAATAACGAGCCGAAGGAGTTCATCTGCCAGCCCACCGACACGCTGCTCGACCTGTTACGGCGGGAAGGGTACTCGGGCGTGAAAGTCGGCTGCTCGAACGGTGATTGCGGCATCTGTGCCGTGCTGCTGAACGGGCGGACAGTCAACTCCTGTATCGTGCTCGCGGCGCATTGCCAGAACAAGAAAATCGACACCATCGAGGGCGTCTCGAACAAGGACGGCACATTGCATCCGCTCCAGAAGGCGTTCCTCGACGAAGGCGGCGCGCAATGCGGTTTCTGCACGCCCGGCCTGATCCTGTCCGCCAAGGAATTGCTCAACGAGAACCCGAACCCGACGGACGCCGATGTCCGCGAAGCGCTCTCGGGGGTCATCTGCCGCTGCACGGGCTACGTCAAACCCATCGCTGCTGTCCTCACCGCCGCCCAAGAGATGCGAAACGCCAAGGGAGGCGCCGCTGCTTAGCTGGTGCCAAATGGAATTCTGAGCGATGAACGAAACAAAGACACTCCCCTTTGAAAAGAAGTCCGTTGGCCAGAGCCCGTGGCGTGTGGATGGCATCGGGCTGGTGACGGGGACGGCGAAATTCACCGACGACATTTTCCTGAAGAACATGCTGCATGCGAAGATCCTGGGGAGTCCGCATGCTCATGCGCGGATTCTGGACATCGATGCGACCGAGGCGGAGAAACTGCCGGGTGTTGTCATCGTGCTGACGTACAAGAACGTGCCGCGCGTGGCACACACGACGGCGGGGCAGGGGTATCCCGAGCCGTCGCCATACGATGCGTTTATGTTCGACACGAAAGTGCGCTTCGTGGGCGACCGTGTGGCGTGCGTTGCCGCTGAGACGTCCGAGATCGCCGAGCAGGCGTTGAAGCTTATCAACGTGAAGTATGAAGTGTTGCCGGCGGTGTTCGATGTGCGGGAGGCGATGAAAGAGGATGCCCCGATCATTCACGACGAACCCGATGCGGACGGCATTCATGACCGCAAGCATAACATCGCCGCGCATTACGACGTCGAGATCGGCAAGGTCGATGAAGGCTTGAAGCAAGCGGACTTCGTTGTCGAAGAGGAGTTTGAAACCCAATACGCGCAGCATTGCCCGCTCGAACCGCACGTGTGCATTGGTTACCTAGACGAGAACCATCGCATCGTGTTGCGCACGGCGACACAAGTACCGTGGCATGCGCGCCGGATCGTGGCGCAATGCCTGCAGATTCCCGTCAACCAGATTCGCGTCATCAAACCGCGTATCGGCGGCGGGTTCGGCTCGAAGCAGGAGATTATTCTCGAGGATTTGTGCGCGCTGATCACGGTGCGGACGCGCCGGCCCGTGAAGATCGAGTACACGCGCCGCGAGGAATTTATCGCCAGCCGCACGCGCGATCCGTCGATCGTCAAGATGGCTATCGGGGTGAAGAAGGATGGCACGTTCACGGCCATCGACCAGCGGGTGACGAGTTGGACAGGCGGGTACGGCACGCATTCGCTGACGTTGCTCACGAACGTGGGCAGCAAGACGCTGCCGTTCTATCGCTGCAAGAACGTGCGGTTCTGGGGCGACTCGGTGTACACGAATACGCCGGTCACGGGCGCGTATCGCGGATACGGCGCGACACAGGGCGCGTTCGCCATCGAGCAGATGATGGACATGATTGCCGACAAGCTCGGCATCGATCCGATTGCGCTTCGCAAGAAGAACCACATCCAAAAGGGTGAAACGAACCCCGTGTTTGCCGCGCTCGGCGAGGGGAAGGAAGGGCACGACAACCCGATCGAGAGTTGTGGGCTGGATGAATGCATCGACCGCGCCGCGGCAGCGATTGGCTGGAGCCAGAAACACCGTCTCTACCAGAAGCGTGACCCGAATGCGAAGGTCAAGCGTGGCATCGGGATGGCCTGCCTGATGCAGGGTTCGGGCATCGCGGGCATCGACATGGCGTCGGCGCGTATCAAGATGAACGAGGACGGCTCGTTCAATTTGTTGATGGGCGCGACCGACCTTGGCACGGGCAGCGATACGGTGCTGGCGCAGATCGCGGCACAGGTATTGGGAATCACCACCGACAAGATTCTCACCTATTCGTCGGACACGGACATGACGCCATTCGACAAGGGCGCCTACGCTTCGAGTACGACGTACGTCTCGGGCGGTGCGGTGAAGAAGGCCGCCGAAGCATGTCGGGACAAGATTCTGAAGGTCGCCGCCGAGATGTTGAAGGACGATGTGGCAAATCTTCGTTGCGAGAACGCCAGGGTCATCAGCAAATCTGGCAAGGAGGTGCCGTACCCGAACATTATTCAGCGTTCGCTCTACGGCCAGAATCAGTTTCAGATTGAAGGCGAAGCGTCGCACATTTCGTACGTTTCGCCGCCGCCGTTTGCCGCGCATTTTGCGGAAGTCGAAGTGGACGCCGAGACGGGCCAGGTGCACGTGGTCGATTACGTCGCCGCGGTGGACTGTGGCGTCGCGATCAATCCGAAGCTGGCCGAAGGCCAGATGGAGGGCGCAGCGATGAACGGCCTGAGCTACGCGTTATGCGAGCAGATGGTGTTTGACGAACGCGGCCGGATGCTCAATCCAAGCTTTTTCGATTATCGGTTGTTCACCACGGTGGACGCGCCGAAGATCCGCACCATTCTTGTCGAGACTTACGAGCCAACCGGTCCGTTCGGCGCGAAGAGTATTGCCGAGATCGGGATCAACGGTCCGTTACCCGCCGTCGCCAACGCCATCTACGACGCGTGCGGCGTCCGCATGAAGAAAGCGCCGTTCACCCCCGAACGCGTGCTGGCAGCCATTTTGGCCAAGAAATAGCATTGCTGGTTGAACGAATGATGCTATTGTTGTGTCCAAGCTGGTGAACCAAACCAAAGGAGAGCAGATGAAGAGATTTTTGGCATTTGCAGTGGCCGCGGTCGTTGTATTGAGCGCGGCAGCGGTGTACGCGGGCGAAGGTTGTTGCGCGGGGATGTCGGCGAAGGGCGCGTCCTGCAGTAGCGATTCGTTCAGCAAATTGAACCTCACGCCCGACCAGAGGGCCAAGATAAACACATTGATGACCGAGTGTCACAAGGCGACCTCGACATCGGAGTTCCACCAATTGATGAGCAGCGGCCTGGAGAAGATCCTGACACCCGATCAACTGGCGCAATGGAAAGCCATGGGCGACAAGGCGGCGAAGAGCGGCGGCTGCCCGTTCATGAATTCGATCAGTTCGAAGACGGACAAGACGTAGAAGTTACGGTCCATATTTTTGATCAACAAACCCCGGCATGAAAGTGTCGGGGTTTTGTTTTGGGTTGATTTGTAGGGTGATTTTGTCACCTTGAGAGTGAAAACAGGAGGTCGCGGTTATGGCGGATGAGAAACCGATTGTCGGGCGGACGAAACATGGCGAACTGACGCTGGACCAGATCGCGGAGTTGCAACCGGGGCTGGGCACGTTGATGCGCGACGTTAGTGACCGTTACTGGATTGCCTACTACGCGGCGAAAGGCGGCAACTGGGACCTGGCGGCCTATCAACTGCGCGGGGTCCGTAGTCTGTTCAAGAAAGGCAATCTGACCCGGCCGAAATACAAGGGCATGGTTGAGGAATACACGAAGAAGATACTCGATCCGCTCGACCAGCACGTGACCGCGAAGAATTTTGCCGAGTTTGAACAGGCATATCGAGAAGGGATCAATCTGGCCAACCAGATGCACGCCGCAACCAAGCACGGCGAGATTGTGTGGAAGCTCCCGCCGAATCCACCGCAGCACCTCGACCTTGGGCCTGCTTCCTAGGCTTTGGGGGGCTGAATCTGCGGCGTGTGAACATAAGAGGTTGGTACCGCCGGAGGGAGTCGAACCCACATGTCCTTGAGCGCCTCACGATTTGCGATTTTCCTAGTGATATGTAACAGTTAGTTCTTTACGGACAGAGATCTTGCGATATCATGGTCGGCATGTCGAGCCCCGCGCCGCCCCTGCCCATGAGCCCAGAACAGAAACAAACCTTGGAAGCGTGGGTGCGAGCGCCCAGTTCTCCGCAGTACATCGTGCTGCGCTCGCGCATTTGCCTCGACGCTCAGCGGGGCTTGTCCAATGCACAGATCGCGGCCCAACTTCACACGTCCCGTCCCACCGTCTTGTTGTGGCGCGCACGCTTCTTCCAAGCCGGGCCCGCTGGCTTGGAACAGGATGCGCCCCGCGGCGACAGCGTCCAACGCCTGAAACCCGCACGCATCCGCGCCATTGTCGAGGCCACGTTGCACACCACGCCGCCGGATGCCACGCATTGGACCACGCGCACACTGGCCAAACACTGCGGGGTCAGCCACATGACGGTAGCGCGCATTTGGGATGCGCACGGGTTGCAGCCGCACCGGGTCAAGACCTTCAAGCTGTCCCGCGACAAGCAGTTCGTGGAGAAACTCGCGGATGTGGTCGGCTTGTACCTGAACCCGCCGGACAAGGCGCTGGTGCTGTGCGTGGACGAGAAATCGCAAATCCAAGCCTTGGATCGCACGCAGCCGGGCTTGCCGATGAAGCCGGGACGCTGCGGCACGATGACCCATGATTACGTGCGCCACGGCACGACGACGCTGTTTGCGGCCTTGAACGTGATGGAGGGCAAGGTGATCGGGGGCTGTTTCCAGCGGCATCGGCACGAAGAGTTTCTCACGTTCCTGCGCCAGATTGATCGGGAAACGCCGCCCGAATTGGCGCTGCACCTGATTGTGGACAATTATGGCACGCACAAGCACCAACGCGTGCAGCGCTGGCTGGTCAAGCACCGGCGGTTTCATTTACATTTCACCCCAACCAGTTCTTCGTGGCTGAATCTGGTGGAGCGGTGGTTTGCGGAGATCACGCGCAAGCGGATCCGTCGTGGCAGCTTCCACAGCGTGGCCGAGTTGGTGGCGGCCATCGAGGAATACATCCGGGTCAATAACCAGAATCCCAAACCCTTTGTCTGGACGAAACGGGCGGAGGTGATCTTGGAAAAACTACGCCACTGTAAAGCCGCGTCTGTTACAGTGCACTAGGTAGGGGTGCTGTTACGCCGGGGCGTAACAGGTTAAGCGCGATAGCGGGGCCAACGGCGCGGAAAAGGCACTTTGAATGAGATGGGTCGGCCTGCCGCTGTGGTGGAACAGCACGGTTTTGAGGCGGAAGCGAGTGGTTTTGCGTGTGAAAGCGCAGTGGTTTCGGTGTAAGACAGGATGGTTTCGGAGAAAGTCGCTCTTTGCTTTGCAGGCACTTACGTCAATTTCAGGGCTAGAAATGTGGTTCCAATACGGTTCCGGGGAGGTGGACGAAGGTGGTTTGGACTGACGGGCCGGGAAAAGCGTGAGGTGTTCTTTGGTTGCGCTGCGTTTTCCCTTGCCCGCGCTAAAAGCCACGGCGGCATCGCTGCCTGCCCCGCCCGTGAGTGAGATCAAACGACCTCTTCCAATGGGGAGTGCGCCTTGCTTCCCCGGTGCCGCAAATCGGCTCTTGGACATGGGCGAACACGGACGGATTTGTTGGCATCTACTCTCTGACCGGGCGCGGACGACGGAATCCAACTGAGGCTCGGCCCACTCTGCGGCTGGGCCTTGTACTGACGCGGGCAGGGGTTGCGCGGGATGCGCAATCGCTCGCGCGTCATCGGATACGTCACTGCCTGGCATGGTCTGAGTCGGTCACGGCTGTAGTCTCGCGCGGGTTGGCGCTCGTGGCAAGCTGGTACCAAGCCTCTGGGTCTGTGGCGCTGCGTCGCAGCGGACGGCCTACGCCACCACGCTTACGGCACCAGCCACACGCGCTAGAAGTGGACGAGCTCATCCTTGCCATCCTCGATTGGGCCATCCGCTCGGTATCCAATCTCAACCTATGTGCTCCGTCAGTCGGCTTACGTCCATCGGGCATCCGGAGACCGGGGAGCGTAGTGCGGCGATATACACGTTGCTGGGCAGTTGTCGGCGGCGTGGACCAAGGCCAAAGCGAAGGAAAAACTGCTCGCTCAGGCAGCTTAACCAAGTCGGCAGACGGTCGAGCTTCACCTCCCGTTTTCAACTTCTGCGCCATAGCGGTTGCGTACTCTCCCCTGCCGGATACACTTGTCCCGCGCGGGCTGATGCTGTAAGCAGCGACCATAGGCCAGAGCCTGAATTTGCTCGACCTGATGGGCTTGTTTTGGTATTAGTCCGGTTGCCTTTGGAGAAACGAAGAAGTTGGCGTTCCGTCCGCGTATCCCTCCAGAATCACGGGGTAGACTGATGTTCAAGGCATCATGCGGTTTGCACGGTAAAGCGGTTCATCCAGACGCGGCGCTACCCTTGTATCCGGTCACCAGCCCCAAGTTCCGTCTGTTATCAACGGTGTACCGAATGTTGTATGTGCGATTCCTCACGGCCATCGTACTGAGCGCCATGCTCAGCGTCGCCGCTCACGCCCAGAACAACAGTTGGACCAACACGCCCGGCGGTAAATGGGAGACGGGCGCCAACTGGTCGTCGGGCGTCGCGCCGTCTGCCAACGACTCCGCGGATTTCATCACCAACGCCAGCAGCAAGACGGTGACGATTGACGCCACGACCTCGGGCAGTTTCCCGTCGACCATGACCCTCAGCAACCTGACCGTGTCGGGGCGGGTTGGCTCGATCAACACGCTGTTCCTGAACAACGCGGGGCTGACGACGCCCTTGGACATGCTCAACGGCCTCACTGTCACCACGAACGGCATGGTGCTGGTGACCAATTCCGTGGTGCGCGTGGACTACCTGTCCGGTGGTTCGTTCACGGTCGATGCAGGGGCGATGGTGCTCGACAACGCATTACTCGTAACGACGAACACCTCGGCGACGGTGGGCTACAGCGGGCCCGGTCAGATGACGTTATCGAACGGCACGTGGCTAGCGCAGAACGTGTATTTGGGCTACACCAACGGCGCGCACGGCACGCTGACGATTGCCGGCGGGACCAACGCCTTGACATTGTTCCTGTCCATCGGCACGTTACCGGCGGCGACGGGCACGGTGTGGTTGACCGGTGGCGATCTGGTACTCACCAATGGCCAGATGGAGGTCGGCAGCGGCGGGGTTGGTTCCATGACGGTTTCGAACGGCATGTGGTCGGCGAACGAAGTCTATGTGGGGAGTTCCGCCGGCTCGGATGGCACGCTGACGATTGCCGGGGGCACCAATACACTGTCAGCATTCCTCTCGGTTGGCCTGTCGCCGGGGGCCACGGGAACGGTATGGGTGACGGGCGGCCAGCTAACGATCAACTACCCGATGTCGATCGGCGATGGAGGCGGGGATGGCCGGGATGACGGTTTCCAACGGCACGTGGCAGTCTGACTGGGTAACCGTGGGCGCCCAGCCCGGCTCGCAAGGCACGCTGACGCTGGCTGGGGGCGCCACCTCACTGTCGTCTGTTTTCGACGTGGGCAGCGGCCCGAATGCAACCGGGGCAGTATGGCTGACGGGCGGGGAGCTGAATGTCGCCGCCAACGACAGCTACGTTGGTTACAACGGCGTCGGCCAGATGACGGTGTCCAATGGGACGTGGCTGGCTCGGGACATTTATGTGGGCTACACCAACGGCTCGCAAGGCACACTGACCTTCGACGGAGGGACCACCTCGCTGTCGTCATTCCTCTCCGTGGGCCCGATTTCCCGGCGGGACCGGGACCGTGTGGTTGACCGGCGGCGAACTGGTCGTCACCAACAGCACGACATCGATCGGCGATGGCGGCATGGTCGGCGGCGGGGTTGGCCAGATGACGGTGTCCAACGGCACGTGGCTGGCCCAAAAGGTTTATGTGGGGACGAGGATCAGTGGCACGTCGGCGCTGGGCATGGGCACGCTTACGATTGCCGGTGGCACCGACACGTTTTCATCGTATCTGTACCTGGGCAACCAGGAGCATACGACGGGCACGGTGTGGATCACCGGCGGCCAACTGAGCGTCGCGACCGACATCGTCGTGGGCAATGGGGGTTTCGGACTGATGACGGTGTCCAACGGGATAGTGACGGTGGGCTCCATCACCGCGAACAACGACATCAGCGGTTCGGCGATCAACACGAATCGATTCATCCTGGATGGAGGCGTGGTCAACAGCGGGGGCGCGAGCATCGACAACGAGTTGACATTTGCGGATGGCGACGGCGTGGATGCGGCGACGTATCACTTGCTCGGCGGCGTCCATTCCTTCGCGGGCGGCCTGGCCGTTCGCAACAACGCCCTGCTCAGCGGGTGCGGCACGATCAGCGGCAGCGTCGTGGTGGATCCCGGCGGCCAGGTGCAGGCCGATTGCGGTGGCACCCTGACGTTCACCGGCAGCGTCACCAACAACGGCACGATGAGAGCCATCAATGGCAGCGTGCTGGAGACCTACGGCAGCCTCGTCAACAATGGCACCCTTGACGTTATCAATGGCGACACCAATTTCCACGATGGATTCGTCAACAACGGCACCGTGCTGACCGCCAGCAGCGTGCAGGTGTGGCAGGTGAGCGTATCGGGACAGGATTTCGTCGTGCAAGTTCCCTCCGTCACCAATCACACCTATCAACTGGAGTATACCGCGTCGCTCACTCCAACGAACTGGATCGAAACCGGTGCGTCACAGCCCGGCACCGGCGGTGTGTTGACCTTCACCGATCCCGGTGGCGCGACGAATTTGCCGGCCCGGTTTATCGGGTGGACTGTACCGCGCCGTAGCGGATCGCGGGATTGATGGGAGACACTTTGGAAGTGCCGCTGCGACGCACTCATCGTTCCATGACACAACGCGAGAAACTGGACGTGCTCCGCCAGCCGGATACATTGAACTCGCCCGCACTGTGTCCCAACCAAGGTTGGCCCAGGGAATCGAGGATCGATTGGAATCGTACCGGAACGGACGCGCTTACCAGCCATCTCCCTCGGCGGCGCGTTAAGAAAACGTCCGTCCGGGGGTGTGGGTCAGGTTTTCGATAGACCTTGTGGCACGCTTTGCGGGCCTTGGTTCAGTTGACGTTGGTAGTCGTCTGAGGGCAACCGTTGGCGCAGTAGGTGCCATATTCGCCCCAATCGGCTTGGATGATTCCGTACTGGTCGCTAATCACGCCGCCGTTGATCCATTCGACATGGCCGTCGCTAAACAGAACATTCCGCCCGTCCGTGCCGTGAATGTCTCCGGGAGCAAGGTTGGCAGTCTTGTCGTTGTTCCCAGCGCCATCTCCGTTGTTCCCGAAAAGCGTCTTATCGGCCATCAACATATAGTCGCGATTGCCGCTGGAGCCGCTGGCGGTGCCATTCTTGTTCTCATTGTCAGGCATCGGCGGGATGACAGTCCCGATCCTGGTGATGTACAGATAACTGATATTTTGGCAGTAAAGCTGTGTCCAAAGAGGAGGCTTGTCGTTGACGTTCACGCTGGCCGGATATCCACTCACACTGACCGGGCAGTTCCGGACGGCTTCCGTTTACCGATGAAGCCGTTGGGCATTGTTTATGGATGGCGCTGGGACAGAAAAAGATGTCCGGATTGCCGACATATCCCAAGCGACAAAGTAATCGGCAATAGGCTTCAACATCGCCAACAGTCTGCACGGCTGCACCATACCCAGCGCCGGCGCCGACCCATTTGTTAAACAAAGCCTGGGTTCCGGTTGCGTTGCAGGTCGGACCACAATCGGGGTAGGGGAACCATCCATTGAAATCGTCGGCGTAGGAAATCATGGCCAGGCCGAGCTGGTGGAGGTTGCCGGCGCATACGCCGCGCCGGGCTTTTTCGCGGGCTTTGTTCAACGCCGGCAACAGCATGGCCGCGAGGATGCCGATGATGGCGATGACGACAAGAAGTTCGATGAGAGTGAACGCGCGGGACATCGTCCCAACGCGACGCCGTTGCCGGAGTTGGAAGCGGAAGCTCACAGGGACCAGCTTACGAAAAGCACGGGAGAGGGTCAATGGCAACCGATATACATTTGCGGCCATCTTTTATGCTTTCCGTTCGTTAGGGGGCGCTGCCCGCTCCCACAAATACGGCCAGCGAAGACGCGGCCCGACCGGGGGCGGGCGATAAGCTCCGGCGACCGAGGCTTGTGCTACCGAAAGAAGGTGGAATCCGGCCACAGACCTTGCGCCAGCGCGTTGAGCCCGACCTTCCTGAGTGCTTGTTCTCCTGAGGCCGCAATCGCATTGCCCTACAGGCACTATAATTTCTGCCCGGATTCACACCAAACCTCGCGGGTCACACCAGCGATGGCGGCGGGTGTGTCCGATCACGTTTGGAGCTTGGAAGAAGTGGTTGCTTAACTTGACCAAAGAGCGGTAATCTTCCAATCGTGAATCCAAGCGGATGGCGTGTGATTTACTGGTCAGCATGGATTATTTATGTTGTAGCGGCAGCCATCTGCGCCTTTGCACATTGGGAGAAAACCCTTTGGTTTGTGCTCGTACCCTTGGGACTCTTGCCCGGTTTTGCTCTTAAACGCAAACGCCCCTCAACTTGATCTGTCATTCCATTTCAAACTGTACCACCACCCGCTTTACAAATTCGGCCACTTAGGCCATAATAACCTCATGCTGCGATATGTGGATCTCGGAATTCGCCGCTTCGGCCTGTATCCGATGCACATCCACCAGCGCGCCAACTGGGAATTTTTCGCCGTGCTGCGCGGCCGATGTGGGGCCGTGCTCGCCGATACCGATGAACCACTGCTCCACCAACATCATCTCTGGGTTTTTCCACCCGAGGTGGCGCACGGTTGGAAGGGCGAAGGCGACAGCCGCTGCAAAATCGCCGTCTTTCACTTCGGCAAGGTCCCGCCCCTTCTTCGAGAAAGTCGTTCGCCAACGACGATTTCTCGATTGCGATCTGGCGGCCCACCAGGCCCGCCGCCTCGTCGAAGTCCAGGAGGAATTGCGGGCACCCTACGGAAGGGTGACGGAGAAAAGTCTCATGTTCTTCGAAAAAGCGTTGCTCGAACTTTCGTTAATCGCTCTCTCGGAAACACCGTTCGCCTCTGACCAGAACGGGGGCGATTACGCTCTGGCAACAGTCCAAGAGTGCCTGTTCTGGTACAGCGAGCACATCCCGGAGCAGCCGAAACTCGACCAGGTCGCCCAAGCCGTCAATGTCTCCGTCCGGCATCTGCGCCGGCTGTTCTGGCAGGCCCGACGCGAAAGCCCGCAAGCCGTATTCACCCAGCTCCGCATCGAGCACGCCATGGGCCTGCTGTCCCTTTCCGATCTCAAGCTCGACGCCATCGCCCGGCAATGCGGCTTCTCCGGCAGCAGCGATTTCTGCCGCGTCTTCAAGGTTCACCACCATGTCAGCCCGGACGCGTGGCGCAAACATCGCTTCCCCGCGTATCAAGAGCCCCCGGCCACCCGGAAATAGAGCCCGTTCGGCCCGATACCACGACTGATCTTCACCAGCACGGAATTTTCTCCCATTCAATCTCTCCTTCTGGATTTTTGATCATGACTACTGGACGTCCCATCGGCGCTTTAGTTCCCGGAGAGCGTGGTACAGGCTGCGGTGTGGGCTCCGTCGCCCGTAAAAGGCGTTAACTATCTTTCGCATGTGAAGCAGGAGCCTGACCCAGCCCGGATCAGGCCTCGAGCTCTTACCGCGTGTTGCTTCTAACCGCGCTGTTTATTTGAACCGCGGCCGCCCGAGCAACTGGACAGCGTCCACTACCCGGTCCTTGTGGAGGAGTTGATGTTAATGCGTCGAAAAACGGCGAATCCAATGGGTGCAGACAAACAACAGGCTCTGCGGGTGACTTTTGATCGTCGTTTGAGGACGGAGTTTCACGGTTCCAAAGCCACGTCTGATGCCGGGTTGGCCTACCGGGAACTGGACGAGGCGCTGGGTTTGACTGATCGGGGTGGGAATCTTCTGAATGATTGGCGCACCGGCCAGAACGCCGTCAACTGGACGCGCCTGTCCTGTCACGACTTTGTGGACAACCAAGTGTGGTTGCAGCTATTCATGCTGGCGTACAATCTGGGCAACTTTCTGCGGCAAGCGGTATTGCCCCGAGCGGTGCGTCACTGGACGTTAACGACGTTGCGGGAGAAACTGATCAAGATCGGCGCGAAGGTGGTGCGTCATGCGCCGGGGGTGGTGTTTCAGGTGGCAGAGGTGGCGGTCCCACGGGAATTGTTCCGGGCCATTCTGGAGTCGATTGGAAAGCTGAGGTTGCTCACCCCGGTGTCAGGTTGACCACCATCGGATTCAAGCAGGAGGGTGGGCATGCGTTCGTGGGAGCAGTCTGTCTCGATTCGATCGGAGGGCTGCTCGTTGGGCTGCAACTGTCCGAAAGTCAGCCCGGCGCAGGGCAGATTCTGTGTCGTCAGGCGGCGAATTGGCTGGAAATCACCGTCCGACGTGGCATACTGGCGACCAGTCGGGTTAAAACAAGCAGGCTGGTCATAGATTCAGGTCGTATGGGAAATGTCGGGGTAAATCGCTTTCATTCTTTGCGGGGCTATCCTCGTTCTCAGGCGCGGGCTCGACTCCGGACATTTTGGATGAAGGCCCTCTCGGCTCTTCTGGTAGTGTCGCTAGCAACTGTGCGTCAGGCAGCATCCTATTACCCATCACCCACCGACTGGCGTAACGAGAGTATCTACCAGATTCTCACCGATCGTTTTTATGACGGCAATCCGTCCAATGACAACGCCGAAGCCTACCACGGGTCGCCATACGATCCCACCAGCAGCACGGGCATCAATGGCGGGGATTTCAAGGGGATTCAGGACAAGTTGGGCTACATTCAGTCCCTCGGCGCGACGGCGATCTGGATCTCGCCGATCCCGCTGAACTCGGGGGACAACTCCGCCTATCATGGCTATCACGCCCAGGACTATTACACGCTGGCCCCGCACTGGGGCACGATGACCGATCTTTCGAATATGGTCCAAGCCGCGCACGCGCTGGGGATCAAGGTGATTCTCGACATCGTCGTCAATCACACCGCCAAACTTCTCACCAGCACGGACGCGGGCTGGCCAAATTATATAGCGCCGCCGGGGGGCTATCATCTGTCGTACATCAGCACGGCCAACGAGGAGGCGTTCCCGTTCAATCCCACCAACGTCACCCCGCCGCTGATCACGACCCTGTTCCACACGAACGGCAACATCGGGAATTACAGCTATCCCTCGGCCACCCAGGAGGTCGTGTTGGGGCAATTGGATTACCTGGACGATTTGACCACCGAGACCACGTATGTCCGCACAAACATGATGAACATCTACACCAACTGGGTTGGCCTCGGTGATTTCGACGCGTTCCGCATCGACACGGCGATCGAAGTGGACTTTGGTTTCTGGCAGTACTGGTGCCCGCAACTTCACCAGTACGGCACCTCGATTGGCAAATCCAATTTCTTCATGTTTGGCGAGGCCGACAGCGGCGTCGAACAACAGATCGGTTCCTATACCGGGACGGAGGGCGGCGGACCCTTCAAGTACGATGCGATGCTGGACTACGCGCTGTATTACAACTGCATCAACTCGGTCTTTGCCACCGCCAGCGGCAACACCGGGCAAATTCTAACCCACTATAACGACGTTGCCGCCTACTACGATTCCAATTCCTGGTATCGATTGGTCACGTTTCTCGACAACCACGACCAGCCGCGCTTCCTGAGCAACAGTGGCGCCACCACGAACAGCCTCACCGTTGGCCTGCAGTTCCTTTACACCTCGCGCGGCATTCCCTGTCTGTACTATGGCACCGAGCAGGGATTCGAGGGCGACAATAACAATGAAGACAACCGCGAAGACATGTTTGCGGGCGGGTGGCAGCCGCAAGTGCCCGTGACCGGCGACAATTTCAATGAGACGAGTCTGCTGTTTCAGCAGGTGGCCCGGCTCAACAACTTCCGCCGTCTCTATCCCGCGCTGCGCACCGGCGTGCAGAACAACCTCTGGAGCACCTCCAGTGGCCCTGGCCTGTTCGCCTATTCCCGCGTGCTCAGCAATGAGGAGGTTTTCGTCGCCTTTAACACGGCCAGTACCAGCCAGACGCTGACCAATCGCCCGACCACCTATTCGCCCGGCACGGTACTGGTTAATCTGCTCAACACGAACGACACCATCAAGGTCATCTCCGGCGCCGGCACAAACGAGACGCCGCGGATCACCGTCCCCGCCATGACCACGAAAATCTACATCGCCCAGTCGCTGATACTGCCGCTCAACCCCGTGGTCACCAACCAAAGCCCGGCGCATGCCGCGACCGGCGTCTTGCCGTCTGCGTCGGTTGTGCTGCAATTCAGCAAACCGATGAACACCAACTCGGTGCAGGCGGCGTTCTCCGTGACGCCGGCGACGTGTGTGTGTATCAGCTACGGGTCGCTCACGGTCTGTTCGGCGCAGTCGGCTTCGAACGCGCCGGTGCAGCCGGGTACCTTCACGTGGGACGCGTTGCAGGACACCATGACATTCACTCCGAGCGGCGGCTGGTCACCTACCACGACAAACCTGGTCCATCTCGCAACGAATGCGGTGGATTCGGTCAGTGGCAATTCATTCTACGGTCCATTCGACACGTACTTCGTCACGACAAGCAATACAGTGCTGTCCTGCGAAATCTCGGGTCCCAACGCGGTCTGCGCCAACTCATCCTCCCTGGCCTACACGGCGCTTGCGAACATGCCGATCTCATCGGTTAACTGGGCGATTTCCGGAAACGGCGCCATCATCGGCCCGACCAATGGCGCTTCCGTCATGGTGAACGGAGGAGGATCGGGCTCGTTCACGCTGGCGGCCACCGTCGCGACGAGCAATTCCGTCAACATCTGCGAGCAGGTCGTGATGATCCATCCGTCTCTCCTGGCTTACTGGACTTTCGATGAAGGGAGCGGCTCGATCGCCAACGATTCTTCCGGAAACGGCAACATCGGCACTGTGGTCTTCGACATCAGTGACGGCGGCTCTGGCTCTTGGACTCCCAATGGCATGGTCAATGGTGCGCTGTACTTTGACGGTGAGTTCACCCAGGTAACCGTGTCCAATTCCCCGTCGCTGAACCCCAACAACGGCATCACCATCGCCGCCTGGGTCAATGCCGCCAACTGGTCTGGCACACCCCGCATTTTGGAGAAAGGCCTTTCTGACAACCAGTACGCTCTCTTTATCAATCCGTCCACCCAACTCGAATTCCTGGTGGCCAGCGTCTCCAACGGCGCCCTTGCCGCCAGCCCACCGTCCGCCGGCGCCTGGCATCATCTGGCGGGCACCTATGACGGCTCCTGGATGAGCCTCTACATCGACGGCCAACTGGCCACTCAACAGGTCGCCGGCGGCGCCATGCCCGTTACCACCGACCCGTTGGTCATTGGGGACAAACCCGATGGGAACCTTTACGATGCGTTCAACGGCACCCTCGACGACGTGCGCATCTATTGCGGCGCCCTGACCGCGGTCCAGGTCGCCCAGCTCTATGGAATCGATTCCGTCGGCGATGGGGTCGCGAATTGGTGGCGACTGCAGTATTTCGGCAGCAGCTCCTCCACCAACGCCGCCTCCTGCGCGGGGTGCGATGACGATGGCACCGGCCAGAACAATTCGTTCAAGTACGTGGCCGGCCTCGACCCGACAAATCCCGCATCCTGTTTCCTGCTCACCATCACGACCGCGACCAACCAGCCCGCCGAGGAGAACTTGCAATTCCTGCCGACGGTCGGCGGCCGCACCTACACGCCTCAGTTCAACACGAGTTTGGTCAACGGCGCCTGGTCGCCCCTCACCACTTACATGGGCCTGTCAACCAATGGCAATCAGGTCACGATCACCGACACCAACCCGATTCCACCGCAAGAGTTCTACCGTATCGACATCAGCTTGCCGTAACAACGACGGTGGGCTCGCCTGCCGACGGGGACCCGGTATGCCGCGTCGTTGCTGTCACACGCCGCTTCGTAAATACTCGGGAATTCACCCAATAGTGGACTGCTGGGGCCAGAAGCGTCGGTTCTATGTTGGGAAATCGACATACGAACTATTCTGGAAAGGATTGGGTGGCTGAGATTGCCCATGCCGCTGCCCGGCTGATGCTCGCCGGGCGTAAATCGCGGGAAGAGGTTGGAGGCGGTGCTCTGTCTGGATTCGGCCGCATATCAGTACGGAACGCATTCCAGAGCCGAAGGCATCTCCGCCGGAGTCGAGAAGCCGATCGTGGAGTCGCAAGAAGGCTTGATAGCAGTGTCCGACGAGATAAAATGCGGATCAATGAAACTGAATGGCCCCCGATGGTTGCGGGGCGTATGGGGCGTATCTGAGCACTCCCACTGAATTATAGCCGCGAATCCTATTCGCGGTGTCTTCTGGCCGCGAAAGAGTTTCGCGGCTACAAAAGCCGTCTTCCATCGGTGGGAGCTTCAAGATGCACCCGGCCGTAGGTCATATGGGAAATGTCGGTTGATATTGATGCGGAGTTGTTGCTAGACTGGCGCGGGCTTGCGGCGACGGGAAAGGAACGGACATTCTCATGCGGAATATCAAACGGAGTTTCTTGGTCAGCTTGACAATCCTGACGGAAGCACTCGTCGCGGGCGAATGCCGGGCGATGGTGGCGTTGCCGGAGTCGCGGGACGGCATCAGTGTTCAGGTGGAGACGAACGGGGAGTACCACATTCGGGGCCGCGCGCAGGGATGGACGTTCCGTGGAAGCACGGGCTACCCGATTCAAGGGATCACCAACTCATCCGGTCAGGATGCCATCGGCGCGTATCAAGAGGTGAAATTCCACTGGCGAGGACAGTTCGCAGGAAGCATCCGTCGTTATGACGACCGGCCCGCGGTGCTGTTCTCGGTGGACGCGCCCGCCGGGGCGAATGTGACGAACGTGGCGTTCCCGGCGTTTGGCGGATTGCCCGCCGGGCTGCACGGGTTCAGTTATGGCGAGAAGAATTTCGCGCCGCCGAGTTTCGATCTCGAAGAAAACGGGACACCGTGGCTGTTGTTCGACGACGCGGCCAACACGGCGGTGATTTCGCCGGCGGCGAATTTCCTGGTGGCGCAGATGTCGGGTGATGGTCGGACAAGCATCGTCAGCGGGTTGAATCCGGAGATTGGCACGTTGGCGAAGCCCGTGACACATCGGAGCCTGCTGGTCCTGGGACGCGGCGTGGGCCAGACGTTCGAGACGTGGGGACGAGTGTTGACCGATCTGTACGGGAAGAAACGTCCGACGTATGACGGCGATCCGACGCTGAAGTATTACGGTTATTGGACGGACAACGGCGCGGATTATTATTACAAGTATGACAAACAGCTTGGTTACTGCGGGACGCTGCTGAAATTGGTGGAGAGTTATCGGCAGGAGCACATCGCGCTGGGGTATTTTCAACTCGACAGTTGGTGGTATCAGAAATCGACGCGCGAACCGGACGGCAAACCGGGCAAGGACAAGAAGGTGGAGGAACTGCCGGCGGGTCGGTGGAACCGGTACGGCGGCACGATGGATTACACGGCGGACCCGGATTTGTTCCCGCAAGGGCTGAGCGCGTTTCAGAAGGGCCTGGGATTGCCGCTGGTCGTGCATGGCCGCTGGGTGGACCGCGAGAGCCCCTACCAGAAGCAATACAAATTCTCCGGCGTGGTGCCGATTGACCCGTCATACTGGGAGGATCGGATGGCGTATCTCGCGAGCAATGGTGTGGTTTGTTACGAACAGGATTGGCTGGACCGCATTTATGCCAACAGCGAGATGGGCCGCGTGATCGGCGTGGGCGACGCGTTTACCGATGGCATGGCCGCGGCGAGCACCAAGCACGGTTTGGTGATGCAGTATTGCATGGGGCTGCCGCGCCATTTCCTGCAAGGCGCGAAGTATTCCAATCTTACAACCATCCGTACCAGCGGCGACCGGTTCGAGCGGGGCAAGTGGCGTCCGTTCCTCTACACATCACAGCTCGCGTCGGCACTGGGGATTTGGCCGTGGTGCGATGTGTTCAAGAGCGGCGAGATCGGCAATATGATCGTGGCTGTGCTTTCCGCCGGGGCGGTTGGTACCGGCGACGTGATGGGCAAGGAAGTGCCCGAGAACCTCCGCTTGGCAGCGCGCGCAGACGGCGTGCTGGTCAAGCCCGACCGGCCGATGGTTCCCACCGACGAAGCATATTTGCACGAGGCGCACGGTGACCACGGCCCACTCACTGCCTGGACCTATACCGACCATGGCGACCACCGCACGCTCTACGCCTTCGCGTTTGTGCCGGGCAAGAAAAACGAGTCGGGCGAACCAGACACCGCTTGGGAAATCACGCCGGCTTCGTTTGGCATCGGGTCGTCCACGTATGCCTATGACGTGACGCGTAAACAGGGCGTGCTGGTGCCGGCCGGCCAGCCCTATCACGCATCGTTGGAAGGCGGCCAATACGAATTTGTCACCATCGCACCCGTCGGCCCGTCGGGTATCGCATTCCTCGGTGACGAGGACAAGATCGCCTCCACCGGTAAACAACGGATCGCTGACATCCGCGAATCGGCCACAGACCTGAACGTCACCGTCCTGATCGCGCCCGGCGAGCCGTCTGTGAAACTACACGGTTACGCAGACGCGGCGCCCGTTTGCCAACTGGCGGGCGGGAAGGCGGTGACGGTTGCGTACGATACAGAGACGAAGCATTTCACTGTTGACGTGCCGTCGCCGGCCGACGGTGGAAAGCAGGCCGTGACCTTCCTTCGTGCAGGCAACTAGCGGCCACTGAATCTTGCGAAGCGCTGGGGGACTTGCGCGAAGTCTGAAGTCGGTGAATATATAGGAGGGAAGCCGTCGTCCCCGGTCAGAAACAAAGAAGTACTGGGCTTCGGGGAAGAGCCTTCGGCGTCTGCGGTCATAACGCCGCAAGGATGCCAGTGCCGTCGGATGCAGCGGCACCCATCGGCTGTGGTGATATTTGCTTACACGGATCAGAATGACCCCTTGCGCTAAATCCACAGCGCCAACTTCCAGCGCCAAAGCTTCCGAGATACGCAGACCGGTACAGGCCAATAATCCGATCATGGTTTTGTAAGTTCGCGCGCGGAGCTGCCCCGGCAAGCGGGAAGATCGAGATCAATCGTCACGGCTATTGGAATCCGTACAGATGACGTTTCAACGCATTAGTTGTTTAACCAGCCAGAGGGAACTCGCAACTGTGGGAATGTTCGCCTGCTCAGTTATGTCCCCGCCCGCCCCCCGCCGCCATGGTTCTGCCGCAGTTGCTCTACGAGTTTCTTGATGTTGGCGGAACCGGGGGCTTCTGCACTGGCTTGGGGAGGGATGAGGTGGGCAGTAATCAGTTCGCCAGAGCCTCTATCTAACACAACCTCCAGCCTGCCAGAATCGACCTTGCCCTCAAAGCATACTACCACCGCATCTCGCAATCTGACCTTGGGCATCGTCTCAACTCTGACAGCCAAGCCCGGGACTCTCTCCCACCGTTTGGCGAGTTTGCCTTCGTGGGGTGCTTTAATCGCATATAATTGCTTGGAGGGGTATGGAGTCACCCAGTTCCTGCGTGGGAAGCGTGGATGCTTGCAGAGGGTCTACGACCGCGCGGGTCGGCCGGTGAACTCGCGGTAGCGTTCACCTGCATGTTGCCTTCCGCTTCGCATAACAGCGTCGGCGACCCGGATTGTCGGATTTCGCGGCTCAATACCTCGCCCGCATCTGCCCCTGTTAACGCTTCGTGGCGGGCCTTGCGACCCGTCCCGCATAACTCGGGGTCAGGATGGATTGGCTGTTTCTTTCCTGTATGATCTTCTCATTTCACTGCTTCCTGCCAGTTATCTGGCGCTTCTATGCGGCTGACGATGCACGTCAGTTCTCCGCAATGTTCGTTCGATGGACGACTTCCCGCCAATCATGGAAAACAAAAACCCCGCTCCGGTTTCCCAGAGCGGGGCCATGGAAAGCAAACTGACTTACTTCCGCCGGCGGCGAAACAGCGTCAGGGTCAACCCGCTCAAACCCACCAGCGCCAGAGTGGTCGGCTCGGGCACTACGGTGTATTGATCGAGGACGGTTTCATTGAACTGATACGTGGCGCTGTAGGTCCCGCTATTGGTCGAAGCAAGTCCATTAACATAATAGATTCCACCTTGAACCGGTCCTGAAAGCGCCAGGTCGCCATAAGCGGTCTGACCGGCGCCGGTACCCGTGGAGTCAAAGTCGAAATCGAAAGTTGAGCCGGCAGTCAAATTCAGATTTGTAAAATCGCTGAGCGGGGCGGTGAGGGTAAGTACAGTCGGGTTGCCTCCCGAGCCATTGACTATCGTCACGCCCGTGGCGTAGTTATTCATTTGCGTCCAGCTATTGGCACTGCCAGTGTAGACCCAGTCGTTAAATCCGAAGCTGTAGGGACTGCTGCTATTAGGGGTGTAGATTCCGATCATATCCGTCATGCCGCCGAAACCACTGTCAATGGATATGGTGCGGTCATACGCGTTGCCGTGGGTCGTGGCGTTGGCGGAGGTGTCGCCACCGGCGGAAGGGTTGCCGGAGGTAATGGCCATGAGATAATCAAAACCGCCCTGAGTCGTGGCGTTGCCCGCTGGATTCAAAGCGAGTGAGATGTAGAGATTGTTCGCGTCATTGGCGATGGTTGCGGAGTAGATTTCGCGTCCCTTGTTGGCGCTCCCTTGCCCCGTGTTATTGCCGGGATAAGTCGTGCCAGAGGTACCCGTCACACTTATACTGTCTGCATACGTCGCCGAATAAACGGCCAAACCCAGCACGCCCAAGCCGACTGCGAATGCTCTGATTAGTTTCGTGGTTTTCATCTTAAGATCCCTCGCGTTATCGATCATTTTCCCGCACGTGGCTTTCCCGATTCGCCCAAATACCGCCAATCACACAGATTGGCACTTTCACCGCCCAACTTTATATCGTGAAAGGGGTTAGAAAGTCAACACGCTCCGGTATACGTTTTCGGCCTTTCCATATACATTCCTCCCGGTTTTTGAGCGGTGTCGCGGGTTGATCGTATCTGGCTGGGGGGAGAGTACCCACCGGCTTGTTGCAGAAGTTGAACCCGGAAAGGTTGAACTCGACCCGCTGCCGCCTTGTTCAAGCTGTTTGGGCGATCGATTTTTCCTTCGCTCTTGGCCCCGGGACCCACGCAGAGGGCGTGAACTGCTTGATCTCGGTGATCTTGGCCGCAGGCAAGCGCGTCCTGAACTCGTCGAAGGCCGATTTCGGCAATGAGGTTCGGTTCGATTCTTCCATCGCGGAGCCTCTCGCCGATGCAGCGGCCATGGTCGACCGCCCACCATAGAATCGGGCGGCCTTCTTCTCACCAGACACAGTATTCCCGGCCTCCGGTTTTCATCGGCCTCGGTACAATTGCCAAGCCATGATGTCGGCGCGAAGCGGCCCACCGTTCCGGGGAATGTATACAGAAAGGCCGAAATTGTATACTGGTGCCCGTTGACCCATTCGGGTAGTTTTCGTATGGTATCCGACGGTGAGAGCGCGGACCGCGAGACAGGTTCGTGCCACGAGGCAAAGGTAGAAAGGCCGTAAACGGGAAACAGGCTGATCATGCGCTACAAGCTTCTTGGTCTTCAATGCATTTGGTGCATCTACAGCCTTACAAAATCAATCGGAAGCGGCACTCCGCCTGCTTCTTGGTTTTGTAACGGTCGATCATTCAACGCGAGAGCACGGAGGGACGGGTTCATGAACACGGTCAAATGGTTGGTTGCGGTTGGTCTGACGTTCACTTTCTATTCCAGCGTAAGCGTAGCTCAGTTGGGTCCCATCAACGGCACGCTCAAACCGGGCTACGGATCGGCGCTTTCGACCCAGGTGCTCGGGACGACTGCCAACAGCGGGGTGGAAAACAACATCGGCCTTCCTGGCCCATCCGACGGCTCCGAACTCGATGCCGAGTATGGAGTCGTTTCCAACGGCGTACTCTATTTGTTCTTCGCGGGAGCCCTTAATACCGGCGCAAGCCCCGGCACCCTGTGCACAAACGCCGCGTGCACCACGTTCGACAAACTGAATGTCTTTATCATGACTGATGGGGGAGCGGGCGGAGCCAACACGCTCGGGACGAATTACAGTCACCTGGCTGATAGCGCGGGCATCACGAATATGGGCGTCGGTGTGCAAGGCGAGGCCGGCCTGACCTTCGACGCCGGTTTCAATGCCAATTACTGGATTGGCGTGGGGGTGGGGAACACCAATGCGCAATATCAAGTGAACATGTACGCGAATTATGAAGTGATCTGCGCCGGCTGCGCCGGTGCTTATTTCGGGAGCGCTGTCCCGCCCAACACCGTGGTGGACACCAACGACAACGACCATCTTAATTTCGGCGTTCAAGTCGCCATCAACAACAGCGCCACCAACGGCGTCTGGGGAGATATCAACGGATGCAGCGTGGTGAATGGGTGTCCAACCAACTGCCCACAAAACGTTCAGACCGGCGTGGAAATGGCCATTCCGTTGAGCGCCATCGGCAGTCCGCAAAGCAGCGTCTCCATCTGCGCGTTTATCTCGAATTCGGGGTATACCGAAATCTACAATCAGGTCCTGCCTCCGATTACGGATGGTTCGCCCACCGATTGTTGGTACGCGGCCTCCATGACCACGGACAACAGCGGGTTCTCTTCGGCGGTCAATTTCTCCGCTCTTCCGGGCAAGCATTCTGTTACGCTTACGGTGCCACCCTGTAGCGACATCCAGGCCAGCCCGGCCGACGCTACGTTCCCCTCCACCGGCGGAACGGGCACCGAGATCCTGACCATGAACGGATCGTGCCCGTGGACGGCGTCGGTGAATTCGGCCAGCACGAATTGGATCACCATCACCTCCCTCACCGCTGGCACTGGGAGCGGTTCGATAACCTACTCGGTCGGCCCCAATGCTTCGCTGGGCGCGCGGTTGGGCGACTTGGTCATCGTCGGGGCGCTCGGCACGAATACCGTGAACATCACGCAAGACGGCCTTCCGTTGCCGTTCACGATTAACGGTTCGTGGGTCCCGAACTTTGGGTGCCCGGTCGCAGTGCAGACGATTGCCACCAGTTACGGCAAGAACACCAGCACCAACGCCATCCTAGCGGCGGGCGGATCCGAACTCGATGCCGCCTACGGGCTGATCGAGAACAATGTCCTGTACCTCTTGCTGACGGGAAATCTCCAGGACAACGGCAACCGCGTGCACATTTTCTTTATGACGGCCCCTGGCGGCACCAACACGATTGTCGGCAATCAGGTCAACTGCAGTCAGGTCACCAACGTCGATGTCTCCGGCGGTCGATCGCTCCTGAGTTGGTTCGGGCCTACGAATCTTATCGCCGAGGTCGGCGGCACGAATCTCGTCAACGGCCCCGGCCTGACGTTTGACCCCGGCTTCAACCCCAATTACTGGATTGACGGGTCCTTGTCTGCGTCTGCCATCACGTTTAACTATGCGCAGTTGTGGCCCGGCGGCACCAACGCCAGCGGTATCTGCACCAATGGCTATTCCTTGGGCTCGAACGGTGGGACCAACGGCTATCTCACCGGCGGCACGAATCCGTATTTCATCCAGGCCACCATCAACGACACCAATACCTTTGGCGTCGATGGAGCGAACAAGAATCCTGCGAATGGCTTCAGTACCGGCTGCTACACGAACGCCGAAGGCGTAGCTGGCGGCGAGAGCACCCAGGCCGTGACGGTCGTCTCCGGCATCGAAATGGCCATTCCGCTGGCCGCTCTCGGCAGTCCCACCGGCTCGATCGCCATTTGCGCGTTCATTGCCAACAACGGTAGCGGGTTGCAATTGTCCAATCAGATCCTTGGACCGATGTGGGACGGCACGAGCGATTACTGCGCGTACGGCCCCGGCAAGACCACCAACACCTGGGCGCCCTTCCTCAATCTGGGCAACTTGGCCGGCACGCATTATTTCTATGTCGGCCCCGAAATGCGTATTACGGGTGTCTCACGCAACGTCTCGGGTGGGACCACGAACTTCAACGTCACGGTCCTGCCGGAGAACAACACGAACCTGTTGTATAGGTTGCAGCGCACCTTCGCTCCGCTGACGACCACCTCAACTTGGGCCAATGTGTCCGGCTACACCCCCGGAACCAATACCGTCATAACGCTCATCGACCCAGCGGCAACCAACAATCCGTCCAAGGGAATATTGTATCGCGTTCTGCAGGCACCGAATTGTACCACCGCCCCGTAAGGGCCGGGACGGATCGCTGGTAAGCAGTAGCGGAATTGAATCGAGAGCACAGCCGTAGAAGCAGGCAGAACAACTAACAACTGCCTCGTTCACGACTCGGTGGACTAAACTATTGGCTGTGCTCTCTTTTTCCACCCAGAATTCGGGACTCTCCCCGTTTGGTCCAACCACCTTGACCCGCCCTGTCCAGTGCCCGAATACGATTGACCGGCAGCCCAGCTTGGCGATGTTGTCCACCAAATTGAAAAGGCCCGAAGACTCGCAACCGTTCCTGTCTTTTTGACCCCAGCTCGCAACACTTGGGCCCTTTGGTTGCGGGTTACTTGTTGGTGTTCCGCGTTGGACGGTTTGCGAACCTTGCCAACGCACCCGACCGGCGTTACTATGCCGTCACTGTAACCGCAGGTGAAGCCGCAATGAATCTCCCACGCGTTTGCCTTGTGCTTTTCGTATCCATTATTGTCATCGCTGCTCGTGCAGAACAAACCAACCCACCCGCCGCTGCCGGTGCTGCCACCAACGCCGCGCCCAGGTGCCGTCACGAGCAACGCTCTGCCAGCCAGCATCACAATCGACGGCATCGTCTATTCCAATGTCACTTGGCGCATGGTCACGGCTGCGACCGTCACCATTTTTCACCAGACAGGCGTGGCGTCGATTCCGCTGGAAAAACTTCCGCCGGAACTTCAGCAGCGGTTCGGATATCAACCACAGAAGACTGCCTCGGCGGCCCCGGATGCCCACGCGCGGGCAATGCACCGGCAGCCGGCCGCCCACGCGGTGCCTGCGGCGGGCGGTTCTGCCTTTAACGTCAGGCAATACGGTGCCGCCGGTGACGGCACGAACCTGGACACCGCCGCGACTCCAGCAGGCCATTGACGCGGCGGCGGACGCCGGCGGCGGCACGGTGGTCTTTCCGCCGGGCAGATACCTCAGCGGATCGCTGGACCTCAAAAGCCACGTCACCCTGCAATTGGACGAAGGCGCAACCCTGCTGGGCAGCCCGCACCGGCTCGGACTATCGCAAGGTGAATTTCCACGGCCTGCTGCTGGCCGACCAGCAGCAGGATATCGGGATCTGCGGAAAGGGCGTGATTGACGGCCAGGGAACGCTGCTGGCCGCCGACACCGAACGGCTTTGGAAGGAAGGGAAGCTGCCCGACGCCAAGGAAGGCGAGCGCCCGGTGCTCATCAACTTCCGCGACTGCACGAACGTCACCGTGCGGGACATCACCCTCAAGGACAGCGCCTGCTGGGTCGAGGACTATCGCGATTGCGAGCACCTCACCGTCGAGAACATCACCGTCCGCAGCATCGCCGCCTGCAACAACGACGGCATCGACATCGACGGCTGCGCGCATGTGGTCGTGCGCGGTTGCGACATCGATTCCGAGGACGACGGCATCTGCCTCAAATCCGGGGACAAGGCCTGCGATGATGTCCTGGTGGAGAATTGCCGCGTGCGCTCCAGTTGCAACGCCCTGAAATTCGGCACCGGCTCGGCCGTGGGTTTCAAGAACGTCACCTGCCGCAACCTGGAGATCTACGACACCTACATCAGCGCCATCGCCCTGGAGATCGTCGATGGCGGCGAGATGGAGAACGTCCAGATATCCCACATCAAGATCACCGACAGCAACAACGCCATCTTCGTCCGCCTCGGCCACCGCAATGTCAACGGCGCGGTCGGGTCGCTCCACGGCGTGACCTCAGCGACATCACCGCCGAGATCCCCAACCGGCCACGCGAGCAGATGACCAAGTTCCCCGGGCACACGTGAGAAGTACCATGGCCGCCCCACGCTCGATCACCGCCTCGGTCACCGGCCTGCCCGGACACCCGGTGCAGGATGTAACGCTCAAGAACATCACCATCGTTTATGGCGGCATCGGCAGTGTTCCGCAGCCCAAGCACCTGCGCCTGGACAGCCTCGCCAAGGTTCCGGAATGCGCCAAGAATTATCCCGAAAGCCGGATGTTCGGCACGCTGCCCGCCTGGGGCTTCTACTGCCGCCACGCCGAGGGAATCAAGTTCGACAACGTCACCCTTCGCGTGCAAGACAAGGATTATCGCCCGGCCCTGGTGTGCGATGACGTGCGGATCGTCGAACTGAATGGCTTTCATGTCCGGTCCGCCGGAAGCGAGCCGGTGATCGTGCTCAACGACGTGCAGGGGGCGACCATCCGCGACAGCACCGCCCCGCCAGGCGCCAGCGGCTTCGTCAAGAGGATGGGCAGCACCCGGGACATTCAGGGTCCCTGAGATAGTGATGGAACAACTGTAGCCGAATCATCCCATCAGTCTGATGCGAACCAAGTCAGGATGTGTTGCGAATCCAAGCCTCCGGCAAATCAAATTGAGGCGTTTTTTCGCAACACTTCCTGCTAAATGGACCCCTGTTTCGCAACAGTTTTGGGTTTTTCGCAACACTTCACACCTTCTGATGAGAACCGGTGGGACGGGAATCGAACGACGGCGGAGGAGTCAGACAACAGGGGCAGGCTCGGCGGTCTCGTTAACGTGAGCAGGTTCGGGACTTGTCGCGCCATGATTTGTCTTCATGGCCCTCTTAGCCAGTTATTCCATGGCGGCCACTCCCTCACGGGCCTTTTCATCGCAGACATCGGCGTAGACGGCGGTAGCCGATGTGGCAATCGGTCACTTTGAGGGCGCAGATCTCGGACGCCCGGAGCCCGGAGAACAGTGATAGCCAGATAATTTGGTTACATTTCGCTCGTGTTTTGACGAAGAGGCCACATGGGAAGCGATCCTCGAAGACGGACTCTACCTTGACAGCGCGCAGCAAGCCATACAATCGGGGACGTTTTCTGCGGGCGAGAGATGGCTGTACGGCAGACCGCTATGGGACACGCAAGAACTCGTCTTGGACAAACCTGTGTCAGTTTGGTTCGACCCGTGGCCGGAAGGTTGCCGTTGACTGGCCGTGTTCGGGAACAGTTTGTGGCAGTGCTGAGGACGCGGTTGTGGACAGTCGAAAACCGTGTCGGGTTCGCGGTCCGATCATATGCGCGTCTTCGGATTGTTCGTGGAAAGGCCAATGCCGTGGAAATGAAACGGGTGTTTCGTGCGGAATGGCCGTGTCCTCAGCGCAGCCATTGCGCGGCCACAAGAGCGTTGCGAATACAAGGGGTAGGGCTTGTACTGTCAAAAACCGATGGGTTACTCGCCGGTTGATTGCTCGTAGGCCCGTTCCCGTCATGGCGTTGCTGAATGGGCAAGCCTCCTGTCCGTAACGCGCGTGCTGCGCTCCAAGGACATCCAGTCGCCCCTTGCTGTCCGTGGCGCCACGTTGCTACCCACCGAGAGCCAGAGAATTGAAATCTGCCGGAACACTGGATCATCGCGGCGCATTCGCGACAGGGCTATACCACTCCACGGTACGCATGAAGGGAGTAGACAAGTGGCGCGCCCACCGCTGACTGGCACACTTCGGCAACGACAAAAGAAACGTCATTTGTACAGGGGAAGCCTTACTCCTTGTACGCACAAGGGTTCTCTGTCCGCGCACCAGCTGCTCGACAGACGCGTCACGGCCACGCAAAGGGCGTCCTGCTGTCCCAAGTCGGGTACAAGTTCACGGACAGCCAATGGCCGCAGGCAAACTCTGTCCGCAGAACGGCTACGGCCTCACACTGTCCAGCGCAATTCTCTCTCGCTGACCCGCTCTGTCTAGCCGCTGTCCGCGTAAGATTCACAACGCCGTCCACGGGACATCTTGTGTAGTAACAACACAGGCAAGAGACGCCTTGGTGGTATCTGTGGCTGAATGATTCTGTTTTGTCAGCCATCGACTGCGCGTGAAGCGGTGCCAGCGGCATTGTACGACTCGCTGCGCGCCGTCAATCTCTTGCTCGTTCCTGCGCTCCAAATTGACGGTCCTCGCTCCGCCGGGCAGCCTGGCCCCTAGGATTTCACGCGCGAATAACACACTGAAGACAAGCGACCCGAAATCGACGCTATGAAAGACCAGCGACCACCAGCGCGCACCACGGGCGCGGAAACCACCGTGGCACCGATTGCGCCCGGCGGTTGTGGCGCGGCACTTCCTGAGTTCGGTCGGCTCGCCGATGTTCAACGCCTCTTCGGTTTGCGGCGCAGCTACATCTACCTGCTGATTAGCGCGGGCAAGATCAAGGCGGTGTGCCTGCGCAAACCCAGCGCAAAGACAGGGGTGCGACTGATTCACCTTCAGTCCGCGCGTGATCTTTTGCTTACAGAACTCGATGGCGGCACGAAAGAACGCGATGCAGCGTGACCGGGCCGGGCAGCTTGAACAAACGAATCACACGAGCCGCTACGACGGCCCGCCCGATAGCCACGTTGACGCCGTAGAAAAGTTCACCTGCCGAGCCTTCCCCCCGTGCATTCATCCCGCAGTCGAAGCGTGGCCTTAAATCACCCTCTGGACGCGGGCGGACGCAAAAGGACGTGTTATGCTACGGCGTAATGCTATTTGGCGCGGAATCACAAACACCCTGTATTAACTGGGTTTGTTAAGTTGGTACGCCCGAGGGAGTCGAACCCACACACCATTGCTGGTACTGGATTTTGAGTCCAGCGCGTCTGCCAGTTCCGCCACGGCGGCAACATGCTTATCTACAAGCACTTACGACCAGTACAACGCAAGGCCAAAAATACTGGTTGCAACCCGAAGTTGTAACCAGTATATTCCAACCATCACAGGAGTCCAATAGCCATGCGTCAAACATTGAGTCGAGTATCGCAAAACCTGTACAAGAGTCAAGAGAGCGGTCGCTACTACGCCGTCATCAAGGTGCGCGGACACCAGGTTAAGCAAAGCCTCAAGACCGACGATTATGCCATTGCCAAACGGAAGCTGCGCGATTTGGAGAAGAGTTTCCAGGATGGTGGAATTGATCAGGCCAACCAAAAACCGCCCCGCAGTTTCGCTGAATTGGCCGCTCGGTTTGAGAGCAACTGTCTTCCCGGCCGCGATCTTAGACCGACGGCTTTGGCTGATTACAGATGGCGCGTCAAGGCGCTGCTCAAACACAGCGGCTTTACCAAGGACCCGTTACGGTCGATCAGCCGGGAGAAGGTCGAGGTGTGGCACAGCCGTCGTACCGCCATGCTTCACCCCCAGCGTATGAACAACGAAATCGGCACTCTGCGTGACCTCCTGGGTTATGCCCGTGATAACGGTTGGATGATGCACGACCCCACGGCCAAGCTGAAGCGTCACAAGATTCCCCGCCCGAACCCGGTCCGCCCACGGCAGACGAGTTTCGACGGCTGGTTGTCACCCTCCGCAGTCACCGTGACCGCGACGCTGGCGATCTCGTCGAACTCATGGCTTACTCGGGGCTGCGCGTGTCGGAGGCTTGCGGGTTGAAGTGGCAAGACGTGGACTTTGACAGGGGCATGTTCTACATGCCGGCAAGGGCCACGATGAAACCGAACGGGACGTTGTGCCGCTATTCCCAGCCATGCGCGAACTGCTCTTGAAAATCCGTCAAGCGCGCCAGACAGGAAAAATCGAGGGTATCAAACCCGGCGACCGTATCATGCGCGTCAACCGTTGCAGGGATGCACTTAAAACCGCATGCCGCGAGGCCAAGCTGCGCCGGACTTTCACGCATCACGATATGCGCCGATACTTCACTACCCGTTGCATGGAGCAAGGCGTTCCGATTCGCACCCTGGCTGGCTGGTTGCGGCACAAGGATGGCGGCGCACTTCTTCTGCGAACCTACGCCGCGCACCAGGACAAACACTCCTTGGAAATGGCAAGTAAGATCAATCTCGCCGTGAAGGTTGAGGCCGATAACGTAGTGCCGATGCGAGCGGCGAAGGCGAACGCCTGACGGCCGGTGGTAGCCGGTCATTCTGAGTTCGCCGTCAGTCGCATGGCTGGCCGCATGGCGAACAGTGCGGCTTGGTTGGCACACCGCTATTCAACAGTCGTTTCTTTCAGAAATCGTTCGATCTCGGGGAGTGGAAATA
>CAVYAC010000068.1:0-46266 GCA_963766065.1 uncultured Verrucomicrobiae bacterium | reverse complement strand
TGCCCCCTCCCACCTGGATGAATTGATGTGAGAGTCCGGGAGCGATAGTAACCTATTTTGGTTTGTTGTCCATGCCCTCTGTTGGTTGTGCTCCCCAGCCTCCGTGGGGGGAGACGGGGAGGCCTGGGAGTGTGGCTTGTGCCGCGAATTCTGTCGGTGTCCGATTGCCCAAAGCACTGTGCGGGCGGTCGTGGTTGTACGTCCAGCGAAAGCCTTGGGTGATGGCCGCGGATCCGGGACGCTGAGAAACCAGTGCTCGTTCAGCAGCTCGTCACGGAACTTGCCGTTGAAGCTTTCGATGTAGGCAATTCCGTCGGGGCTTGCCGGTTCAATAAACACCAGCTCGACGCCGTGCGCATACGCCCACTGATCCAGCGCCCGACCGGTGAACTCCGGCCCGTTGTCGATGACCAACTGAACACGGGCAACCCCTGTTGTTGCCGCAGGCCTTCCAAGATGCGCACCACCCGGTGCGCGCCAGGCAGGGAGGTGTCGGCCTCGATGGACAAGCACTCCCGCGAGAAATCATCCACCAGATTGAGGAAGCGAATCTGATGGTGATCGGCCAGGCTGTCGGCCATGAAATCCATCGACCAGCGCTGATTCATCGCGGTGGCCGGCTCCAACGGCTGGCGCGGGAGACGGGGTTGGCGTTCGCGATGGCGGCGGCGCACCTGTAAGCCCTCCTCGCGGTAGATGCGTTCGATGCGTTTGTGGTTGTCGGTCCAGCCTTGCCGACGCAGCAGCCAAGTCAGCCGCCGATAGCCGTAGCGACGGCGCTGCTGGGCGGCTTGGCGCAGGGCCTCCCGCAACGGCCCGTCATCGGCCGGATGCTGCAGTAGTAGTAACTGCTGCGTCGAATGCTCATCAGCCCGCACGCTCGTCGGTGACTGACCCGATACTGCTGGCACGCCGTTTCCACAGCCGTGCGACGCGCGGCGGGCGTCGTCAGTTTCGGCGCAAGGCGTCCTGGAGAATCTGTTTATCCAGCAGCGCCTCGGCGAACAACCGCTTTAGCCGGTGTTCTCCTGCTCCAACTGGCGCAGGCGCTTGGCATCGCTGAGTTCCAGCCCGCCGTACTTGGCTTTCCAGCGGTAGTAGGTGCCCTCACAAGTCCCGTGCTTGCGCGTCAGATCGCCGAGGGCCACACCCGCCTCGGCTTCTTTGAGAATCCCGATGATCTGCTCTTCACTGAACCGTTTGCCTCGCATTGCGTCCTCCTGGTCGCTTGTCGCATACCCAAGGACTCTCTTTCAAGTCGGTCCAGTTTCAGGGGCTCAGGTCAGACTGAACGGTAGTGCACCTACTGCACGTGGGAGTCGTTTTACCGGCCGCCAACGCGATTTCAAGCGGAGATGACCTGTTCACCGCCTCACCATTTCCGGCCCAGACCCTCCCGCGCGCGGCCCCCTGTCCCGCCGTAGCGCTTGGCGCGAAGGCGTGACACCCGCCCGCCGACATCTTCCACCCATGCCGACCAACTGCCGTTCACGTCGCGAGGAAAGCAAATTACAATGGGTCTCAACAACAGAACTCAGGCACGGCGCAATGCAACTGGCTAACGTCCAGCCTAACGCGCGGGTGTTTGATCGTTGCGTTCAGGCGCTGGTTCGGCTTTTGGACCCTGTGTCTCTGCGTCTCGTGAAAGGCTGTCCCTCACGAAAGCCGGGGCGAGCGGAATGATGCGAGTCACGCAGTCAACGCGAAAGTAGGCCGTCTCGGCATAGCCCCGGGCGGTGCCCGTGCTGCATGGCGTCTTCCATGCGCATCAGGCCGTGTTCATCATCAAACCAGTGCGTGGATCCAGTCGGAAAAAGCCGTTGGTCTGGGAATGACGACTATGTCGTTCAGCGTCTTTGTCTCAATCTGACCATAATACTCACTGGCCGTTCCAGTGCGGCCATCAAACAGATCAACTGCCACCCACACAGAGTTTGTCACGATCCGCCGGGTCGAACACACGATCCGTTTGCAACCAGAAGAGCTGCCATGGCCCGTTCTTGTGAAACAAGTTGAAAGCCGGTGGCATGTCACTCTCCTCCGGGGGTGCAGCTTGGGCAGTGCATTGCCGAATTCACCCACAGAGACGCCCTGAGCTTCGGTGCCGGGAAGCCATTCCGATCCGTAGTGTGTGATGTATGCCGTTACATGCTTCAGCAACCCGGGCTAGACTTCAACCACGCCGCGCCGCACTTCGAGTTGCTTTCGAGTAGCGGCAGCACGCGTGGCGGTGATGGGATAGAATTTCAGTGCAACAAGCGCGAAGACCGCCGTCAGCGCCGGGGCACTCGCCAGAAACAAGCGCATGCGCGTGAAGGTCTCCGGTGACTGATTGCCGCCCAGTGTGGGATTGAAATGGGCGAACGACAGAGCCAACCCTGTCCCGACATAGGCCCGCGATAGCACCATCTTCTCGATCCAGGCGAAGACACCGCCGAACATGCCTTCCCGTGCTGGCTGTGCTTGAGTTCGTCCTCGTCGCAGATATCCGCCATCATCGAAGCCAGCATGATTTTTACGCCCACCCACATCGGACCGCACAGCAACGGATCGATCAGGATGACGGGATCGATGGCAACCTTGCCGAGGTGAAAGATGGGATGCCCCGGGGTGAAGATGAACCACTTCATGACGCCTCCAAGCACCATCAGGCCAGACACGAAATACAGCGAGCCGCTCTTGCCGAACTTGCTGGCGAGCCAGGTGATGACGGGAATCGCAGCGAACCCGACCACGCCATATCCCGTGGTGAGCACGCCTTTCTGAAGCAGACCGGCCGCCTTGTCGCCATTGTTCATGAATAAACAAGATATACTGGTCAATCCCCATGGCCAGTACACCGGAGAGCGTGTTCAGTACGATGATGGCTACCAGGGCCAGGAAGGCTGCGCTTTCCATTGCGCCCCTGAGGCTGTCCCAGATGCCCACTTCGCTTTGTGTTGCGTCTTGGTCGCGAAGCGTTCGCGCACGAAGAGCCCGGGCATCACGCCAATGCCAGCCATGATGACAATGCCGATCATCCAGCCCATGGCCCGCACGCTCGGTCATATTCAAGTCCGTCGCGCCAACCACCAGGGCGGCACTGAGCAGGCCGGCCAGCGGCAACATCCAGCCGCCCGTCAGTTCGCCGAGCTTGTGAAAGAACGCCGTGAACGCCATGACCCGCGTGCGCTCGTGGTAGTCCGGCGACATCTCGTAGGTCAACGCATTGTAGGGCACGGCGAAGACGGCGTAGGCTGTGAAGAAGAGAAGCTGCAGGGCGATGAAGTAGGCCATCTTCATTGTATTGCTCCAAGCCGGGAAACGAACCAGATCAGCCCAAAGATGAGGCCCATGGCGATAGCCCCGACGACGATAAACGGCTTGCGGCGGCCCAAGCGGGAATGGCAGTTGTCGGAAACCGGCCCACGATTGGATCGATCAGGCCATCCCAGATGCGGGGAATCATCAAGGCAGCGCCAATCCAGGCGGTGCTAACGCCCAGCATCATGTTGTACACCGGGTAAGCCAGCACGCTGACACCGGCGTAGCCGAAGAAAGCCGCCAGCGCGCCAACGCCCAGCGCCAGCTTCTCCATCACCGGCACGCGGTCATGACTTGGAGTTGTATCCGTCATGATGAACTCGCGTCGGCTTCCTCGTCTTTTGCGAGGATCGCTTCCACGGTCCAACGTTTAAGCATATCGGGATATTGCTGCTTGTAAACGCGGTAAAGCGCGAGAATCGCCATCTCGTCCCCCTCCCAATTGCAGCGGCGGCAGTAGAATTGGTCTGCGTCCCGGTCATAGAGCAGATCGTAGTCGATCGTCCGAAACAGACATTGGGGGCAGCGATAGTTGATCTTGCCGGTTTTCCCTGGGCCATGGGAGCTCTCCTTAGTCTGCGCGTTCGATGGTGAAAGCGGTCACGAGTTCCTCGTTGAGTCCGAGTTCCCGGCACAGGCCGATCTTCAGGTTCGGGGCGAAGGAGTACCCCTCCTCGTAGTAGCCCTGGCACTGACCCGTCTTCGGCGTCATCCGGATGCGGGTTTGCACCATCGGGATGACAGCTTCGACGGCGGCGGCAGACCCAGCGGAATGCTCGCGGCAGCGATACGCATAGTCCACGGCCTTGCGTGTTCCGTCGCGGGTGATGACCGCGAGCGTGCAGCCGGTCAGGTCTTCCGGATACTCCCGAGTTCCCCAGCAGGCAGTGATAAACTCGTCAATTTCAACCTTGGCGGCGGGATCGCTCAGTCCGACGATTTTGCGGGCGATGTCAATCGTCCCGGTGTTTTCGTGGAACGTGTACGACGTTTCGATCTGCACCGTCAGTCCCTGAAACTTGACAGTCACCGGGCGCACAATCAATTTGCGGTAGCCCGCGCCCTCCTCATACTGGCCCGTCGAGCGGCAGGCGCTCAAGTCCACTTCCTCCCCACCGAACCGAACCTTGGCGCTTTTGATTGCACCTTCGCCGGCATAGTGTGTAAACGGGCCGCCGCGATACCGGGAATGCACGATGAACGGGTAGGAGGCGTCCTGGTTCGCCGCCGTGCCGGCGCCACAGGGACGTTTCAGCTTGGACGCGTAAGGACGGATGTCTGTGATCGCCCCGCCCAGCTTGAGATCAATCTGCACGCGAAACTTCGAATCCGCATACCAGAAACACTGGTTCTTCGTGCCAAAGATCGTGTCCTTCCAGAGCGCGCAGATCGGTTCGTTCACGGCCTTGTTCCCGCGGTACCAGTCGGCGAATTCGGTCATGGTCATGTCCGTGACCTTGCCCTCGCGTTTGAGTTGTCCGTAGTAGGCCATGAAATCCTCGTAGGATTTCTTGAGAATCCTGTAGGGACACTCCCAACGGCCAGCCTTGCCCATCCAGCCGGGACCGACATAGACAAGGTTGTAGGAGTAACCCTTGTTGTAGCGTTTCATGACCTGATACTGGTCCACCAAGTTGTACATGAAGGGCAGACGGTCGTCCTCATAGGCCAGGCCGCGGATGATGTTCTGCGGATGCGTGCCGAACATGTCGCCGGGGTTGTCCATGACGCCGAGCAGATCGCGCGACAGGTGCGGCACGGCCACGATGCCGGCATCGTCCGCCGCGTTTTCCGCGATGGCGTGCGAGCACGCCTTGGACGGCACCCACGCCGTCCACGGGCCGCCATCGAGCAACGTGTACCACGTGTTGTTGGTGTGCCGGAAAACCTTTGGGCCTTCCTCAAAGCAGGCGGCCACCGCGATTCTCACCCTTGGGTACTTTTCCTTGATGTGGTTGATGAGTTCGGCATCCATGAAATAGGAGCCGTGGACATGGGGTAGGAACCGAAGACATCCTTGAAGCGCTCAAACATGTCGTGCACGAGGCGGACCTTGAGATCCCAGGGGAATAGCCACATGGCCAGTTCCTTGGAGCCGTAGGTCTCGCGAAACCGGTCGCACTGGACACCGAGGAAGGTGTGCCCGATCTCGTCGCCGTATTTTTCGTGGTAATCCTTCGCCAGTTGGATCGCCTCGTCGTTGTAGAGCGAGGCATAGGTCATCTGGATGGTGCATTTGATTCCGTTGGCATGCGCGATGTCCTGCTGCAACCGGAAGATGTCCAGTGACTCGCCGACCACCTCCTGGCCGCCGAGATCTTCGACCATGCCGGCTTGGGCATCGGTAGTGATGTATTCCGGCATCAGTTCGGGCCGGTGGACAACGTTTAAGATGAATTTGTCCATGAAGTGTGTTCCTACTTTGAAAACACGTCCAGCGCGGGGAGGGCCTGGCCTTTGTCGTCGAACAGCGCGCGCGCCCAGCAGGCCGGCGCATCAGCTTCGTCTTCATAGGCGGGGTCTTGGGGGGGAATCCACCCGGCGCCCAGTAAAACACGCCTCCGCCAAACTTCGATGCCCGCACGATCGACAGTACATCCGCCACGAAACACTGCTGCCCTTCCGGCGTAAGGGGATACTTGTCCACGAGACGATGCCAGGCGGCAGAATCGCCGCTCAACGCGTTCTCGTACATCGGGTGGTGCTTGTACGGATAGGCGATTTCCGCCAGATAGACTTTCTTACCGTAGCGGTTACCCAAAAACTCGATCGTTTGCGCGAGCTCGTCCGGCATGCCATGCCAGAAGGGGTAGTAGGACTCGCCGATGACGTCGAACGTCACACCCTGCTCAACCACATTGTCGAAGAACCATTGGTTGGTGAGAATGTCGCCACCGCGGTCCACGTGCAACATGATCGGAACGTCGGTACCGGCCGCATCCTTAACACCGGACACACCCGCCTTCAGAAGAGTGCCGAACCGCTTCCACGCCTCCCGGTCGCCGGACGATGCCTCGTGTTTCCAGTGCTCCGTATCCGTGCTGTGGCCCGGGGTAATACGCCCATGCTCCCAAAGCATGCCGGGAGTAATCTCGTTGCCGACCTGCACCATTTCAGGCGCCGCCCCTTCCGCGACAAAGCGGTTCACGGTTTCGCGCGTATACACATGGACGGCGTCCGCCAAGCCTCTGAAATCAAGCGCGGCCCACGCTTTCGGGGTGTATTGCTTCCCGGGATCGGCCCACGTATCGGAGTAATGCAGGTCGAGCAGATACTTGAAACCGGCCTGCTTCAAGGTTCGCGCCAGCGCCAGAGTGTAAGGTAGATCGTTGCACTGGGCGCCATGACCGCTCGGTGTGTGAAACAGGCGGAGTCGCGCCCATTCAAAACCGGCCTGCCTCAAAAAACGGGCGGGATCCGCGATCGAGCAGCCGCTGCGATCGCGCAAGCCGCCGCGCGCCGGTATCGTGCCGAGCAGCGAAAGGTCGGCACCGTAAATACAAGGCCTGCCCGTAGTCACTTCTCGCCCTTTTTCTCGAAACGGACGGTCAGTGCATTGAAGGAGTAAGGCTCGATAAAACACACCGCTTTCCCATCCCGGACCGCCAGTCCATCCTCCGTCCGCAGTTTGTGGTCCTTGACCGGAATTGCCTCCAATCGCGCGGCGCCAGAACGCGCCGTCGCGAAGTCGAACGTGATGCGCCGGCGCAACGGACTGCGGCTGACCAGCAGCACGGTCGCGGTGTTGCCGTCGGGATCGTTCACTGCTGCGCAGACCAGGTTGCGGCTGGTGTTGGATTCACAGGCCACTCGGTTTCGCCCCCGGACCACGGAGAACATGCGGAACAACTCAGCCGACAGTGTCCGCTCATACGGCGGCAGCGAAGAGACAATGCTCGGGAAAACGTCTTGCTCCGGCCAGACCTCGCGGGACGTGCGCCACAACAACGGCCACAGGCAGGTGAGTTCCACATCATTATTCAAAAAGTCCAATAGAAGATTGCCCTGGATCACGGCAAAAAGTGACGGTGAAAACGACACACTCCCGTCGCTCGGGGCCACGTTCCATTCGAGCACGACCAAACCGATGCCGGGATAACCCGATTCGCGGCATACGCTACGGATCCGGTTGATTGTCTCGCCGTAGGAAGGCGGCTCGTCCAACCAGTGATCGAAGGAGGTCTTGCCCCAGTCCCAATACCAGTGCACGTCCAGATAATCCACGACATTTCCGGCTGTCGTGAGGAACGCTCGGATGGTGTCCGAGCCAGCGTCCTGCTGGGTCGGATTGCCGATCAGCCGCGCGTCCGGGAATGCCCGCTTGATGGCCTGGCCGTAGACCAGAACTTCTTCCGCATACGTGTTGCCCCTGAACGTGTAGTTGGCGTTGCCTTCGTTCCACGGCTCGTTGTCCAGATACCAATACGTCACCTTGTAGCCCGTGTCGCGGCAGTGCCGCATCAGCTCCAGCGCTTCCTTCACGCCATCTTCGCGCCGACCATACTTCGCGCCCGACGACAGGTTGATGCCCACGATCGGCTCAGCACCCAAACGCCGGCACTGCGCCAGATATTCGTCAATGCTCATGAACAGCGTGTTGCTGGCCCATTTTCCCGGGGGCACCCACACCGCCTGAAATCGCCCCCACTTCGGATCGCCCTTTCCGCGCTGGGCTTCCGGCTCCCAAATGTCTTCGTAACCGTTCACCCCGGGCGTTCGCCAGTGATAGTAGCCGGTCTCCGCGCCGCCCGGGAAACGCATCGCTCCCACGCCGGCATACCGCAACGTGTCCGGAATCTTATAATCCCGCCAAACATCAGTCGTGTCGCTGAAGCTGCTGAGATTGATTCCCAAAAAGCCCGGTGCGATTCTTCGAAGCGTCCGATCCAGATCGACCCGCACTGTGGCGGAGCGGTTTGAGCTGGCGTAGAATTCGGCCTGGCTTTCCGGCGTGACCGGCGCAAAGAAGCCTCCCGTTTCCCGGCCCCAGCGGCTCGCCCCCCGCGTGACTCCGGCGGTCAGCGTCATTGCCAGCACCAAAGCCGGCAGCGTCCATTGTCGCATCGTTGTCATATATGACCTCCCCGCCCCGCATCTGATAACACATCTCATTTCAGTTGGTTAATGTTTTAGTAGTGCGCAAATCTGTTGTGTGTGGTTGGCCGAGGAAGCGCGCACTGTCCTGCGTCAATTCCGGGCAGGAGAAAGGCCGCTGCTCCGTGCAACGGCCTTCCCGTATTGTCGAACAGCTAATTACGCTCGACGGAAGAACCTGCGGCACGCCAACAGGAGTCCACCCAAGCCCACCAAGGCCAGCGTGGTAGGTTCGGGAACCACTGTGTAAAGGCTCTGTCCGCCGCCGTTAGGTGTGTGGGGGAAAGTCGAGTTGGCGTCCGTCGCAGAGTCATAATAGTTCGCCCCGCTCCACGGCGTGTAGGAATTGTCCGACTCCGCCGGATAACCCGTGCTGTCCAAGGCGCCATACGCGGATTGTCCGCTGGGGCTGGCATAGGACGACACCACATCGAAAAGGAAGCTGTTCCCGACGTTTAGGCCGAGGCTGCTCAACGCAAACGTCACCGTGAGGAAACTCGATCCGGTGCCACCCGCCGAGTAGTTCTCCGCTTCGTTCTGGGTCCACGTCCCACCGCTATAGGTCAAGGCGCTGGCGCCCGTGTCCCACGTGTTGACCAGGGAATTGACTCCTGAGCTAATACCGATGTGCTCGCCCCATGGATTGACAAGACTGGTAGAGCCGTTGGCAGCTTGGCCGGTGATCTGCAGTTCGACCGTATAAAAGATGTAAGAAGCCATCGGTTGGCTGGAGTTGATGGTAAAGGTAATGTTGTTGGCATTGTTGTTGACCACCACGCTGCTGATCCCCGCACCGTCACTGAGGCTGCTGCCGAGTGCATCGCCGGTGCCGTAGTACGTCGTCTGGGCCGCGGCGCTTAACGCGCCGATCGAAAACAAACCAACCGCCGATAGAACCACTAACCCTTGACTCAGTTTCCTGCTCATATCTCCCTCACCTTAGTTACCGGTTTGGACTCGCAACACCTAGATCCACAACCGATGTTTACACCGCTGGTTCAGTTTACTTGTCAACCACAAAATCATTAGTTCTCACGACCCTTCGGGGCTAGTCGATGGTCTCGTAGCCGAGGCCTTGTGCTTTGTAGTCAGCGTCTATATCTTGGAATTCTTGGTTTATACTTGGGCCATTGATCCACTCCGCGTGACCATCGGTGAAAGCGGCATTCCGTCCATCGGCGCCGTGGTTGTCTCGGCCGTCAACGTCCGGCGTGATCTCGTTGTTCGGCCCGCAAGGCTTGCCGCAGCTATCCGGCATATAATGCGAGTCGTCGGCCAGGAGCAAATAGGTTCGGTACCCTTGTTTGCTGTTCAGCCTCGAAACGTAAAAGTAACTCTTGTTGTTCCCCTTCATCGGTGTGGCACTCCCGGCAGTCTGATGGTCCCACGAGAAGGCTGGAAACACTGGCTGGTCATTTGAACTATACCACCTATCGCTCGGGCATACGAACACCGCCGGGTTGGCAATATAGCCGGTCTTGAGGAGCAGTTGAAAAAACTGCGTAGCACCTCCGTTTCCGAACAATCCCGCACAATTGGCGGAGCAATTGCTATTATCAAAGTCCGCTGTCGCTGTCGCGGGATAGCAGGTAGGGAAATTGCCGTCGTAATCTTGGGCATAGTTGAGCATGGCAAGGGCGATCTGTCGCAAATTGCCCGCGCAAACCACGCGTTTTCCTTTTTCCCTTGCCTTGTTCAGGGCCGGCAACAACATGGCCGCCAAAATGCCGATGATGGCGATGACCACGAGCAACTCAATCAGCGTAAACGCCCTGCAGCCAGCTTCTGTTCGTGTGGCGACACAAAGCGATTTGCCGGCCTTGTCTATTGATCGGTCTTCGGCCTTCCAGTTCATCTTCCTCGGCATGTGCTGGAATCGGATTGCGTCACCGCTAGAACCTAATCAGGGACACCCGCCCATACTTTCACTCACCCGATAGAACAACGTCGAGTTCGTCGTTGCACTGGTGTCGGTCTGTGTGACAGCCAAGCCCGTGGCGTTCGTCGGAGAGCCAATATTGCTCCACGACGCAGGCGTCAGCGTGCTGGTTCTCTGGAGTTGGTAGACGAGATTGCTATTTGTTCCCGTCTGCCAGGTAACGTTAATGTTTCTGCCACTCTTCGCAACGCCCGTAATGCTCATCCCTGGGCCGACGACGAAGTAATGGGTCCCGGGCTCATTGGCGAAGTTGACCGAACTGGCCTGACCGAGACTGTTCGTGCAGAAGAGTCCGGTTCCATCCCAGATGGGGCCTAAAACCTGCTCGGAAACGTCATCATTGTCCTGACCGTTAATGAAGGCACAAACCAGTACAGCTCCCGTCGGGCTGCCGAGGGCTGCCATGGGGATGGCCAATTCGATACCCGTCATGACTGATCCTTGACCATAGGTTCCGGGATCTTCGTAACACGTGGATGATGAATCGACACCACCGACGTTACTATTGTTAATGGCGACTTGGATTCCGTATGGATTGTTGGTGCCGCCAAACAGCGTGCCGTTGGTGTCGCCGATGGTCTGGCCGAGGTAGTAGCCGTTGGAGCCGCCGCCACCGGGATATAATTGGGCGTAGTTAGCGTAGACAGTAAACGGTGATCCCCCACAATCCACGTCCATCCAGTAATTGGCCGCGAAACCTGTATCGAAAGTGAGTCCCGGGGTTCCGTTTGTTCCCCCTGCGCCACCTGCGCCCATGATCTGAAGGGCGCTGGAGCCATAGTAAGGGTCAACGTTGGGATTGATATTCGTGAGCGTGTTCTCGCCACCGGGTGCGCCGGTGTCGAAGAAGATTTCCAGTTTGGTATAGTCGCTGTCAAGATTCCCGCCGAAGACAAGGTACAGGACGCCGTTCGCAATCCTGCCGTAGGCCGAATCCAGCTCGCTCCCATTGGCTGCATCGACTTGACCCATGGTGTTGTCGCCGAAATCGGTCCCGATGGCTTGAACTGACAGAGGAACACACCCGTAAAAGTTCGTCGCGACAGTGCCGTTGATCACAACTCCCGCTCCGGGGGGCTGGCCGTATTGGTTGACGGTGAATGTCTGATCGGCGATCGTCACGGTGCCTGATCGGCCGCTGGCGGTCGTGTTGGTTCCGACGGAATAATTGATCGAACTGCTGCCGGTGCCGCTGGCTGCCGAAGAAATCACGACCCACGGCACACTGCTGGTCACGGCCCAAGGGCATCCGGAACCCGTCGTCAAGGTTAGACTGCCGGTGCCACCAACCTGCGGGGACATAGCGCTCACGGGGCTGAGTGAGTACGCACAAGTCGGTGGCGGATTGCTGACAGTAATTATACCAGCTAAGGCATTGACATATAAGGTATACGTGACCGGGCCTGCGGTTGCGTTTGTGAAGTTCAGTGAGACGGCACCTTCGGAGCGGTAGTCGGCGCCGATTGCCTCCCACTTATTCGATGTGCTGCTGGTGTCGCTGCCAGTTACCACGGCTTGGTACTGGTAGGCGCCCGGCGGCAAGTTCGTCGAAAGCTTGTACACTCCCCCGCCAACAGACGTCATCGCCGTCGCGGGATTCGTAGTGTTCCAATTCTGCCAGTTGCCCACGGCTGTCCACGTGCCGGGGTCGACGTTCTCCCCAATGCGCCCAAACGCCCCATACCAACCGTCGGAAACGGTATTGGAATTGAAAGTGACCGTAACATTCCCGTTCGAAGCAGTATACAGCCAAGAGTTGTAGGGTGGCCAGTCGTTGGTCGTCGTGCCGGTGGTAAACGAGCCGTTGGTAATCTTAAACTCGTGATACCCTACACTCAGACCAATCAAGGATGCCTGCCAGACACCAGCAGTAATCTGTGTCATCACATTGCCGGTGGCACTCCAGCTATTGAAATCGCCGGCGACATAATACGTCTGAGCATTGGCTGACAGAGTGCAAACAACTGCCGCAACTACCACAACAAAAATAGAAAGTCCCTTTTTCATTGTACCCTCTCCCATGGTTTTCCAGACGGCTCGGAAGCAGAAGGCTAAATACAACTCCTACAGGTATTTATACTGGTAAACTGCTATGCTTGTCAAGGCCAAGTCGGCTCTTCCCATCCGTGCACACCCTCATACCAGAACGACCGGATTTGCACAGCCCCACAAATGTATGGTTCTATGACCCTCGCGATTTTGCGGCTGTCAAATTTCATCCGACAAAATAGAATTGCGCCATGCCCGTCATGTTCCATATCTGGTCGCGCAAAGCCCTTGCGGGGTGTTGCTTGGTGTTCGCCGCCGGGCACGCTGGCAGAGGACAGTTTGGAACCATCGGTGACTCCCGCCTTGACGAACGTCGCGCAACTGCGCGTGGCCGGGCTTTCCACCGCTGATGCCAGCCATTCCATCCAAATTGAAGGCGATGTCTGGTGGGCCGATCCGGCGGCGAACCAACTGGTCTTGCACGACGCTTCCGGGACGGAAAAACTGGAACTGGATTTGCGAGGCCGGCCGGCGCTGGCCGGCCAACGGGTGCGCGTAGAGGGCAACGGAACGATAGCCCTGACGGCGAACTGCCTCCGGCTCGGTGTCGTTGGCCCGTTGGTGGACAACAATGGCCTCCACGACATGACTGAAAAATCCGGCGCGGTCTATTTCCCGGCGGGACGGCAACCGCTCCGGCTGGACTGGTTCAATGACACCGGTAAATTCGGTTTGGAGCTGGCCTACCAAGTGCCGGGACTGCCCCGCCAGAAAATTCCCGACGCCGCGCTTTTCCTACGGCAAACCGGCGGCGAAAGCAATCGCCCGACAAACGGACTGGAATTCTCCGCTTACGACGTTGCCGGCGAAGTGTTGCCGGATTTCGAGCCGGTTGGCGGCGATCAAGTCCGGCGTGGTTTCCAATTTTGACTTGGGCATCCTGCCGCATCCGGAGCATATCGGCATCCAGTTCACGGGCGAACTCGAAGTGCCGCGCGCCGGTCTATACCGGTTTTTCTTAAAATCGGATGACGGCAGCCAGTTGTTCGTCGGCAACTCGTCGCTGCGAGTGGCTGTCATTGGCACCGGTGAGTTTCCCCGGCCACGACCAGTCGCGCTCGGCCAGACCCTGGCTGACGACGAGGATCTTCGATGGGCGACTGCCGAAGGAATGGTTACGTTTGCCGCCGAAATAGCCACCGGCGGGTTGGAATTGGATGTAAGCTCCGCCACCGGCCGGATTCGTTTGCAAATCGCCGATCGTGCCGGGCTGTCGCCGTCGCGACTGCTGGGCCGGCGTCTTCGGGCAACGGGCGTTTGCCAAGGCGCCCGCGCCGCCGATGGTGAGAAGAGGGCGGACACCTTGCTGGTTTCGAGCGCGAAGACGCTGGAATTTGTCGAGACCGCGCCCCCCGTTTTTCTGAAAGGTGACACGAATGCACCTCCGCTGCCCGTTCTGACCACGGCGGCGGAAGTCCACCGGCTGAACCGCGAGGAAGCTGAGCGCGGCTACCCGGTGAAAATCGGGGGCGTGGTCACCTGCCTTTTGCCGGAGCACCAGGCGTTCACGATTCAGGATGCCACGCGCGGGATTTACGTGGAGGATCATTCGACCAACCGTGCGTTTTCAACTCGAATCGGGGAAATGCTGGAGGTTGACGGAACAACGGATCCCAGCTTTTTTGCGCCGATTGTAAAAGCGCAGGAGATTCGCAGCTTGGGCGCGGGACGCCTGCCGGAACTGGCCCGCCCGACGTGGGACCAGTTGCTGAACGGCAGCCTCGACAGCCAATATGTTGAGTTGCAAGGCATCATCACCGCCGTGAACGCAAACATTGTGATGCTGCTCACGCGGGATGGCCGGATCCGTCTGGAACTGCGTTTGGCCGGGCTGGAAACGGAATCGCTGGCACGTTACGAGGACGCGCTGGTCCGCGTGCGCGGCTGCCTGTTCGCCAACTGGGATTATGTGACGCACGAGGTGACGGTCGGCGAAATCCGGGTTTACGACGCGACCATTTCCTTGGACCAGCCGGCGCCGGAGGACCTGTTTGCAATTCCCGGGAAAACCGTCGCGGAACTGCTGCTGTTTGATCCGCAGGCCAGCGTTTTCCAGCGCGTGAAAGTTTCCGGCCAGATTGTTCATGTGCGTGGCGCGGAAGGTTTTTTGAGCGACGGACGAAACGCCCTGCGGTTCGTGGCCGAAAAGCCGGCGGATTTGCAGGCGGGTGATCTTGTGGATGTAGCGGGCTTTGTCGAATTGAGCGGAACGGCTCCCGTGTTGCGCGAGGCGGTGGTGCGCCGGACGGGACACGTGCCACTGCCGACGGGCAAAGTGCTGCCTGCGGATGATGTGGCCCGGGCAGGTTGCGATGCGACGCTGGTGCGCGTAAAAGGCGTGCTCGTGAGCGTGCGCAAGACGTTGGCGGAATGGGTTTTGGAAATCCAGAACGGTGTCCGCACTTTTGCCGCACGCGTGAACAGCACTGGCGATTCCGTCGGGTCGCTGCCAGTGGGAAGCTTCCTGGAACTGACCGGGGTATATTCGAGCTTGGGGGCCAACAAGGCAGCGGGCCAGGATATTTCCGCCTTTGAACTGCTGCTCAATTCCGCCGCCGACATCCAGGTGCTGGCGCGGCCGCCGTGGTGGACGTTGGAACGCCTGCTCATCATCGTGGGCGCGCTGGCGTGCGGCCTGGCGGTGACAGTGCTTTGGATCACGCAGCTCCACCGGAAGGTCGAGCAGCGCACCGCCGAGCTGGCGACGCAAATCCGGAAGCGCCAGCAGGTGGAACAGCAGCGCGCGATGGAACAGGAACGCGCCCGGGTCGCGCAGGATTTGCACGATGAACTGGTTCCGGCCTGACGGAAATCAGCATGTTGGGCTCGCGCGCCTGTTCCCCCGCCGCCACCGACGAGAAACGTGAATCGTATCTGGAGCAGATGGCCGGGAAGTCGCGCGAGATGGTGACCGCGTTGGACGAAATTGTCTGGGCGATGAATCCGCGGCACGATTCGCTCGCGTCACTGGTCAGTTATTTCTGCCTGTATGCCGACCGTTTTCTGGGGCTGGCGAATATTGTGTGGCGGCTGGAGGGCGATTCCTTCCCGCCGGATTTTGCGGTGGATTCACGCCATCGCCACCAGTTGTTTCTCGCCTTCAAGGAAGCGTTGACCAACGTCGTCCGCCATTCGGGCGCGACGGAAGTGCGGCTGGGCATCTGGCTGGAGGCCGGCGAATTGCGGTTATCCATGGCCGACAACGGGCATGGCCTGCGCGGAAACTCGCACCGAGGCAATGGATGGCGTGGCCAACATGCGCGCGCGCCTGGAGAAGCTGGGCGGACGGTTTGAGATCACCAGCACAAAGGACTGCGGCACGACGCTGCGTTTCTGTGTACCCGCCAAATTGAGTTTATGACCAAAATCGCCATCGTGGAGGACAACAAGACCATCCGTGAAAGCCTCGCGGAATTTGTCCAGACCGACACGGAGAACCGCTGTGTTTGCACCTGCACCACGGCCGAGGAGGCGTTGAAGGTGATTCCCACGCACCAGCCGGACATCGTCCTGATGGACATCCAGCTTCCGAACCTGTCAGGCATTGAGTGCTGCGCGCAGCTCAAGCAGTTGCTGCCGTCCACGCAGATTATCATGGTGACGGTGTATGAGGACACGGAGCGGATTTTCAAGGCGCTGCGTGCGGGCGCGTGCGGCTATCTGCTGAAACGTTGCACACAGGAGGAATTGATCTCCGCCATCCGCGAAGTCAAGCAGGGCGGCGCGCCCATGTCCCGCGAAATTGCACGCAAGGTCATATTTTCGTTCCAGGAACCGCTCGCCGCCGCCGCTGAGGTGGAAGACCTTTCGCCGCGCGAACGGGAGATTTTGGAACTGCTCGCCGAGGGGTTTCCGAACAAGCAGATCGCCAGCCGGATGGGCGTGACGGACGGCACGGTGCGCTGGCATCTACGGCATGTGTATCACAAGCTCCATGTCCGTTCGCGAACCGAGGCGGCTTTGAAATTCCGCTCGGTCAAGCCGGAATGAGCGTTGGCCAAGGCTGGTAAAATCACACATTTGTTAGGCTAGGCAAATCTGCAAAGGTGGCGAATGATACGGACATAGCCTATGATTAAGCAACTGAGCCATTCCTTTTCGAGCCGCCCGGCCTGCTGGCGCCGGACTCATCGGACCAATCTCGCGATAGCTTCTCGGCAATCTCTGGCCATACGTACCACACCTCTCCCTGCACCCGTTCACCGTCCCACTCGCATGACCATTCACCCCCCAATCCGTCACTCGGAAAACTCCCGTTTGGGCAACAGGCCCAGACATCCTCGCGGCATTCAGAGAACGAAAGCCTTGATTGAAGGCAAGCGGTGGTTTACCTTCACTCGTGCCGCACCGGGTATTCAAATGGCCGATTGAAATGCGCTTACGCCCTCCCAAGTTGGCCCCCACGATTTTGTTGCTTCTGATCTCGGTTGATTTATTCTCGATAGGCGCGCCAAGCGCCGCGGCCAGCACTTATCTCGGCCCTGGCACCGCAGACGGGAGCGGCGCCAACGATGGCGCAGGTATCAGCAGCGTGGTGATTGGCAACACCGCGAGCAACATTACGTTCACGATCAATTCAAGCTCGAACATGGCTTCCTACATTTTTTATACGGTCGAAATTCAAAAAGTCGGCCGGGGCGGAAGCGGTTGTACGAACTTCTCGAATCCGGCCGGGCCACAACTTGGCATCAGTACAGGGGTTAATGCCCTGATCAACACCTACGGAACGGGAGCCAGCGCGTTGACCTATAGCGGTGGAACGTGGACCCAGAACGCATCGGCTTCCTACGCGGCGGGGGGCACCGGATCGAAGTCCTGCACGATGACGTTTGCGTTGAGCAGCCTCGGGCTGAACCTTGGCGACAGTTTCTACTTTGATGTGGTGTCCTCCTACACGAGTCCGCAAGGGCAGGCGGCATACGGCGCCTTGGCCAGCAGGGGGTATCCCGCCGAGTCGGACGGCCTCTACACACCGTGGAATTTGACTTCTCATTACGACTCTGCGTCGGACGCCAACTCGACTTTTAACACCGGAACGACGCTCTACACCGTGCTTCCCGGGGAGCCTCGTTCCCGGGGCGGACATGTCGCTTCTCGCGTTTTTCGAGTCCAAGGGCAGGCTCTACAAAGAAAGCGGCGTAACAACTGATGCAATGGTAATTATCCGTCAGTCTGGCGTGACGTGCGTGCGATTGCGGTTGTTCACCAGCAGCGCGGCACAAGCTGCGGCAGATCCCTACGACTACATCAACAACACGAACTACACGATCCCGCTCGCCCAGCGCGTCAAGAATGCCGGGCTACAGTTCTGTCTCGATTTCCATTATTCCGACACTTGGGCGGACCCCGGTCACCAGGCCATCCCGTCGGCTTGGACAAATCTGTCGTACACGGCACTCGTGCAGCAGATGTACTCGTACAACAGCAACACCATTGCAGCATTCAGGGCGGCCGGCGCGATGCCCGATTATGTGGAGGTCGGCAACGAGATCACCGACGGCATGTTGTGGCCCTACGGCGAGGTCGGCAGCCCCTCCAACAATTGGTTGCAACTGGCCCAGTTGATGAATGCCGCGGTCCAGGGAATTCAGGCCGCGTCGGCCGGTACGTCGATGCCTAAGCTCATCGTGCATATTTCTACCGGCGGGAACTGGAGTACGACCGAGTGGTTCTTCGATAACCTGACTGCGCAAGGGGTGCCGTTCGACATCATCGGCTTGAGTTATTATCCGTTCTGGGATGGCACGCTGGCGAACTTGAGCAACTGCCTCAACAACGCGGCTAACCGATACAACAAGCCGGTAAGTGTGATGGAAACGGCGTTTCCTTGGAACAACTCCTATTGGACGACGAACATCAACGGCATCGTGCCCAGTGAGACCGGGCAGGTCCAGTACGTGGTCGGGTTGGCGCCGATTGTGAGTGGAGTCAGTGGCGGGTTCGGCGCTGGTGCCTTCTGGTGGGGGACGGAATACCAAGCGGTCAATGGTGTCAACGAAGCCGGTTTCAATACGGCGTCCTGGTTTGACTCCGGAGGAAATGTCCTGCCCGCCGCAGCTGAGTTCGGACAATTGCTCAACACCAACCAGTTGGGAGTCAGCCCGTCGAGTTTGAATTTCGGCGCAGTGGCTACGGGCAGGACAGTGCAGGCCAGTTTTGTGGTGACCAATACCGGTGGCTCCGTGCTCAACGGCAGCGCCAGTGTGGCGCCGCCATTCGCGATTGTCATGGGGAGTCCGTTCAGCCTCTCCGGCGGCGCCTCGACCAACGTGGTGGTCAGTTTCACTCCTGCGGCAGCACGCGGCTACAGCACCAACGTGGTTTTCAGCAGTACCGCCAACAGCTCTACCAATCTGGTTTCCGGTACGGGAGTGATCGCGCCGGTGGCGTCGTTTGCCGCCAGCCCGACCAATGGGCCGGCACCCCTGAGCGTCAACTTCACCGACACCTCGTCCGGTTCGGTAACAGGCTGGGCTTGGGTGTTTGGGGATGGCAACGCATCCACCAGCCAGAACCCGTCGGATACCTACGTGACTCCGGGCAGCTATGCCGTGCAAGAGATCGCCAGCGGTCCGGGTGGCGCCAGCACAAGTACCGTGGCGAATCTCATCAGTGTCTACAGCCCGTTTGCATGGTGGCAGCTCAGTTACTTCGGCAGCACCAACAACTACGGCAACACCGCGCCGAGGGCGGATTACACCGGCACGGGCATGAGCAACACCAACAAGTTCCTGGCTGGATTCAACCCTACGAACCCGGCGGCCTACCTGCACGTTATCGGTGTTGCCCAGACGAATAGCACAAACATTGTGGTGACCTATCTCGGCGCCAGCGGGGACACAACCTGGTCGCCGGGCGTTCAGTCACGGACGAATGTACTGGATTTCACGACTGGTGACGCCAATGGCAACTACATCAATAATGGCGGCTGGCAGGTCACCGGCCAGACCAATATCCTCGGTGTGGGTATCTCAGCTGCTGGCGGAGAGGGCACGGGTTTCGGCACAGTCACCAATATGACGGATCTTGGCGGCGCGACCAACGTTCCGTCCCGCTACTACCGCGTGCGGGTGTTGTTACCGTAAGGATTAAAATACGTCCGAATGAAGGAGCGCAGTCGTCGGAACTGAATGGCAACCGAACAACAATGCCTCGTTCACGACTCGGTGAACTGACCGTCGGCTGCGCTTCCTTTTTCCTATCGGGACGAGTTCCAGCAGCCTGTACCATGCTACTCGTATTTGGCGACCAGAATTTGGGCCAGCAAGCCCGGTCCGACCATCCCTTGCTCAATCGGCTGCGGTGGCAACGGTGCGATGGCAAACTGCTCGGCTTTCACGTAACGCGGTCGGATGAAGACTCGCTTGACGATCTTGGGGCCACCCAGTCCGGTTGACTGGTGCGTTCCTCGCTGATCTTCTTCCAACCCTCGGGCTGCGCCTGGACTTTCTCCGGCTCGATGACGATCTCGTAAGTCTCCAGTTTATCTTCGGTCAACATGCGCCGTACCGGATGGGGAGTGCCATTGCGTGAAGTGCCAACGGGCTTGGGCTCTGGCGTTGGCAATGTGACGACGTCGGCCAAGCCTTGCAGGCGCAACTCCAGTTGATGTCTGTCCAGCCCCTCGTTGCGCTGGCCGCCGAAGTAATGGCGAATATAATGGTCGAGTCTCTGGTGCAACAGGCGGTTCTCCTGATGCAGACGCGCATTCTCTTCGCGCAGGCGGGCGTTGTCCCACGGACCCCGGTATGGCTGCAGTGTGCTCATACGGTTAGTTGCGAATAGCGACAATCAATTGACCAGCGCCACGACCACGCCGGCGTTGTCCTAATTTCGATTTTCAGAGACTCAGCCCAATTTATGGTAGTGCCTTAATTTGAACTTTCAGCCGGGGGCATCAAATACCAAAGCGCCAGATAAACCAACACAGATGGAAAGCCAGCGCTCAACACCGAAAGGAGGATATAGACGATCCGAACTCTCTGTGCAGGCCACCCAAGCCATTCCGCAATCCCGCCGCAGACTCCGGCGATCATGCTGTTATGCGACCGTCTCAGCACTACATTTTCCTTGGTTCACTAATGCGCCTTGCTCCCGATATGTCCACAGGCACCTACTCTCAACCACCGTTCTAGCAGTGAAATGACCTAAGTGCCAGCAAATCGATCCCAGACATTGACGTATGTGCCTCCAAATCAATGGGTGGTTTTCTCCTCGCTGAAACCTACCAAATCGCCGACCATCCTGATCCCCATACAACCATACTCCTACCTGCTCCCTGCGCGATTCGTGATTGAAAACCTCAATGAATTGCATCTTTTCACACGCGAACCGAAAACCACCTTTCTCCGAAATCGACCTCCTTCCTGTGCTTCACGGATGCCTTGCTCAAATTTCTTCTCAGCCTTGTCCTGTGCGACCATGAAAAAAGCGTGGTGGTATCCACGTATGGTATCCAGTGCCCCCTGCCTTTTCGGAGACTCCAAAAACAAAGCCCACGCAACCTATTGAGTTTGCGTGGGCTATGATGGAGCCGGCGATCAGACTTGAACTGATAACCTGCTGATTACAAATGTGACCTCGCCTGTTTCACACGATGACAATCGGTAACGGATCACAACATCCAAGTTCCTCTTTCGCAACCAGTACGGACCGAAAGTGCCAGAACTGTTATCGACGGTTACGCCCTGGAATTCTATGTTGTTAGAGTAATACCCTTAGTAATACCCTGGACATGGACCCACCCCGTGGCTCAAGGCTTAGCCGCCGCCTATCACTTCTCCTCTTCTTGTTGTGGCGGCGGCACTGCGATGCCGTTTGAGTCGATGAGATATACGGTCTGTCGTTTGGTTCCGTGCAAAATCTCGATCCCCCGACGTGGTTCAACCTTGCGGACTTCGACGTCTTCCCGCGAATGGAGCCTGGCCCAATTTCGGGACAACGACCCGTGGGATTGCATCAACTCGGCTTGCTCCCGTGTGCATTCGATTGCCACGGTTCCGGCCGACAGACAGTCCTTCCGGGCATCCGTACCGGTAACGATCATGAGGTTTGTGATGGTGACGTAAGAGGACCCCACCTTGGTAGCCGGATCCGAACCGCTCACCAGGACGTCCACGTAGTCTCCATATTTACAATCATCTTGTGCCTGGATGGGACCAATGACCGTCTTGCCCGGGGGAACAGTGTAGCCTTCCGGAAGCCAACATGGTCGATTCGTGTCGGTAGACGCCACGACGTTGGTATTCGCTTGTGTGGTGGTTGCGGAGCGGTCTTGCTTTGCGTGACACCCAAAAGTTCCGACGAGCAGGAGGCAGAACAATGGAAGAATCCCATAGAGTCGTCCCTGCCGCTCGACGTTGCGGATGGAGCGTTGGACGAGCGGGTGATGTTTCATCGGGTCACCGGCGACGAAGAACCACGCCGAAGAACCACAGCAGGATCAAGCAGAGAAGGAAGATCGCAATCAGCGCCCGCGTCAGTGTGATTCGGCTTGGGTTCTTGGGCTTGTTCTCGTTACGCTCCATGGCGCTAAGCCTACCCGACTTCCCTCCTATCCGCCAGCGCGATCCGAAGCCAAGGGTCCGGTCAATGCCCGACGGTCACGGAATTACCGCTTGGCTGTAAAGTGTGTTATTGCGTTATTCAGAGCCGCGACCTGCTTGGTCGCCATGTCCATCTGATGTTTGAGCCACTCCTTCTCCGCGTCGCCAATCTGAGCCTCTTGCAATGCTTTTTGCGCCGCGCCCAAGTTCTTTGCGGCTTCCTTGATGCCTTGCTTCAACTCGTCAATGGGGTCCATGAAGAGAGTCTAGCGCCGACGGAATCCCGTTGGCAAGGGTTGACACTTTCCCCGTCGCCGCGCTACACCGTCCGCATGTCCGGCTATTACGACGGCGGCATACAGGAATTGGCGAACCCGAAGGCTCCCCTTCCCTCGACGCCTGTCAACTGCCCTATGTATTGCACTTGGCGGGACGAGCGCGACGTGGAACTGCGACGCCGGTCATACGGGGTTTTCTACAGGCTCATTTTCCCGCCGCCGATCCCGATCCTGGCACTACCCTCGTTGGCGCTCAACCCGTGGCTTGGCTGGCACGGTTGCGACTGAGGGCTTGGCGCTGTCGGGCGCGGTTGACTTCGTGGGTCAACCCAACAACTCCATCACACGGGGCGCTAGGAATTCTCCAAGCGCCGCGTAGCCTGGCGCCGTCAGGTGAAGCCCGGTCCTCCTGGTAGAAGTCGAACCGCGGGGTTTGGTCGGCTGAAGAAGACCACCGGATTGATGTCGATGAAGTAGAAGTGTGGTGGGGTCATCGATTGGCGGCGCATTTCCGAATTCACCTGATCGACCAGTCGCCAGCGATCCATCTTCTGGGGGGCGCGGAGGATCGAGAGGTAAACGAACTTCAGGCTGGGCAATCGACCGCGCAGTCTCCCATGAGTTTCGATGGTGTTGCCGACAATCTTGCCGACCGGGACTGAATTGTTGAGGTCATTGCTTCCACAGTAATAGCAGACCATGTGAGGTTCGTGCGCGGTCACCAGTTCATCCACCCGGACAAGGATGTCCCCAGTCTGCGAGCCACAGACCGCCGTGTTCAAGACGTGCAATCCAGGGAAATACTGCGGAAGGCTCTCCCACAAAGCGATGATGGAAGACCCCACGAACACGATTGGCTTCGAGGATACTTCGTTCACTTCAACGGCTCAATGTTGCTCGGCTTGTTGACCGCCTGGAATTGACCGCCGGCGACACAAGGTAGTATTCCATCAACTCCGACGGATACGCCTTCAGCAATGCCAGCAATTTCTCCGGCGATGGATTCCCGGGTTCCAGCCAGACCGCCTCGGACTCCCTCGTCAGGATGGCGGGCATGCGGTCATGGACGGATTGAAGAAGTTGGTTGGCTTGCACCGTCACGATTGTGCAACTCTGAATCGCCTCGCCTTCCGGCGACAGCCACAGATCCCAGAGCCCGGCAAATCCAAACGGCTCCTTTGATTTCAGGACGATGCGGACGGGCTGTTTGATCCCGCCCTGCTTCTGCCACTCGAAGAATCCGTCGGCGGGAATGAGACATCGCTGTTTCCGCAGGGCCGCTTTGTATGATGGCTTCTCGGCCAAGGTCTCCGCCCTTGCGTTGATCATCTTGTTGCCGATGCCGGGGTCCTTGGCCCAGGAGGGAATCAGCCCCCAGCGCATCTGAGTGATGAACCTCCTCCCGTCGTCCCCAACGACGATCACATTCTGTGTCGGGGCGATGTTGTAGCGAGGCGCAAACGATGCCAACTCAGGCGGCGGGGGAGGAGTTGCAAATCGCTCGGCGATGGTCTTCAGGTCCGCAGTGAGGGTGTAGCGTCCGCACATGCTGGAATTTTGGCGCAGGAATCGATACGCCGCAAGGTGGAATCGATAGGATACCCTGGGGTGACATTGGCACACCGTATGCAACGTGAATTCCGCATGTCAGCCGATGGTCCATCATCCAGCATTGGGGCTTCCACGACCGGCGAGTCCCCAACCCAACAGGGAGTCCTTCTCGCCATTGACGACGACACCGGATTCCTGGACCAAATCCGCCGTCTGGTCCGGGAAGGCTGGGTTGTGCTGACGGCCAGCGACCCGGTGAAGGTCTCCGGTTGTACAGCGAGCATTGGCAGGGAATCTCACTCGTCTTGCTGGACTATTACATGCCCATTTTGGAGGGCGACCAGGTCTGGACGCTCCTGCATGAAATCAACCCGCAGGTCCCGGGTCTTGTGGATGAGTGCCTCCGACGATTGCATCCCACGTGAGATGCTCAACAGCGGACAAAGCGCTTTCGTCCAGAAACCTGCGACACGGCAGGATCTGCTCCAAGGGATTCACGAGGTCTTGAAGCACCAGGATAAGCCTGGTCGCTCGTCTGACGAACAAACGGCGTGACAGTCTCGGTGCGGGCGCCTCATTTTGCGTCGTCGCCTTTCTGAACCGGAAACCCCTGGGCGGTCCAATCCTGCTGGAACCTGTTGGGCAGGTACAGCACCTTGAGATTCTTGAACCCCAAGCCCCGTACGGCTCGAAATCCCGGCAGATGTCGGGACATTTGTCCCATGGACAGCATCCACAATAGAGAACGATCTGCCTCTCCCGTGGTTGATCCTGCACCTCGCCAATGAGGGCTTGGATGCCTTCTGGCTTTGAAGCCTGCCCGATGAATTTGGATCCCGGGATGTGGCCGCCCTGATATGGCAGAGAGTAACCGACAAACAGCAACAGAGGCTTCTCGCTGTTGGTCGCCGTGAGGGACCTTGCAAGGTCTTCAGGCTTAAAGAGGTTGACGGCTTGCCATGGATCCGTCGGCAGTATCGGTATCTGCCCCGATTGGTCAGACTGCCCTCCCCAGCCCAAGGAACCGTTCAAACTGAAGCCGAGCAGGACCGCAACCAGTACCGCCAGCGTAGTTTGATTTGTCTTCATAGCCTCTCCTACTTACCTCACTGAAACGCCTTGTTCAAGACGTCGGCCAGACGTATGCCAGCCCGCTCCAGTTGCGTCTCCACCACCTGCCTGTTCTCATCCACGTACTGCTGGGTCAGGTTGACCGGCGTGGTCTGAATTGGAATGCCGGCATAGGCGTGTGCAACGGCTTGCTGATGTGATTCCCACGCCCAGTCGGCAAACGTACCGCCTGCCCAGTCCTTAGTCTGCTGTGGCGTGATCCTGGAGTTCAATTCGTCGGCGTACTGCAGTACGTCCCTGGCACCCAGATACTGCCGAAGCAGAAGGGAATCCCACGCACTATGCAGGTTGCCCGCTTGGGACTCCGAGAGGAAGGTGGTCTTTACCAGGTTGCCGCCCTTGTCGTGGTTGCGCTCGATGCAGTGCAAGGGCTGATGCATATCACCTACGAAATGCACGACGAATCGTAACGCCTCGGCTTTGCTGACCGTGGTGGCGTTGGTGGCAGCCAATACGGCGGCGAAATGCTCGAGTTGCGCCACGACGCATTGCCCGTTCTTGCAATCACGGCTCGGGTCGTAACTGGTGGCTTCAAAGGGAATGTCCACGTAATGCCAAGGGCCGGTCTCGGGGCGATCACGTCGGATGTTGTCCGGCCAACTGGCGACCGAGGTGTCCTCGATCTTCTTGTCCGGTCCCAGGAGTTGTGCGATGCCCGCCTTCGCTTTGTCGGTGAGGTGCGCTTCGGCGATGCGGGCGACGATGATGTGACCCTCCCACCCCCAGGCTCCGGCACGGTCCACGGCGACCGACAGGAACAGCAGGACGGCGATCATTGTTCGCAGGCAGACGGGAATTCGTTGGTTGCCTGAATTAGTCAGTCCAGTTCGCACCATCATTTGCATCTGCCTCCGCTGAATACCGGATTCTACCCCACCGTAATCTGAAACCACATCCTGTTCTGCATCACGCCCTGCCTTCAACCCCGTCGTCGTGAATAGCCCAGTTGTAGGTTGTACTGCAGGATATTGCGACATCGGAGGGTGCCAATTGTGTTCCTGCTCAGCCAACCCGGGCAGGGCATTTCACCCGTAACGGTGGCACAGCGGCGCTTGACAGCCTTGGCGAGTTCCCCAGTCAGGTCGAAATCTCCCCGGATGCACTCGGGATTCGGACACTGGAAGCGCAACACCGCCTTGGCGTGCTGGATGTTGACCGCAAACTTGAGAGGATGAGAGTTGTCAGGAGCGCCGGAATCAAGATACCGGATATTCACCTTCAGGGACTTCAGCCGAGGAAACTCCTTGGAGAGAGTGCGTGCTTCCTGAACTCGTCGTCCTTGCCGCTCCTGGTATTTTGCCCGAGCGCCTTGTTTCTGTGTGATCATGGGGGACCTTGCTTGCTACGGGTTCAGTCTACCATGGGAGGACACGACCCTACACCCCGAACTTCCGTTGCGGCGCTCCGCTCGGGGATGAAGTAGAATCCAACCGTATGGATGATGGCTGTTGTCGAGGCGGTGGCGAACTGCGAAACTACCCCGTCGTGCGGGGCGGAAAGCCCCGGCCCTCGACTCTGCTGAGCGCCGACCTGATAACCGAGGTTGCCTCCGACGGGGTGCTGGAGCAGGCGTACCGCTGGCTGTGCATCCGCCGCCAACGCTACGCCCCCAACAACGATGTCTGGACGCTGCGCTGGCGCTGGGCGCAAGTCAAAGAGCAGGTGCAGACGCTTCTCCTGACCGGCCAGTATCGGTTTGAGGCGATGGACATGATACCCGAGAGCGAGGATCAGGTGGCCCTCTGGACATCGCAGGACGCCCTTGTCCTGAAAGCCCTGGCCCTCGTCCTCACACGGCACTTGGCGCCGCTCCTGCCCAAGACCTGTTGCCACGTGATCAACAACGGCGGATCGAAAGCGGCGGTGCGGCTGGTGGCCAGCCGGTCGAGAGGACAGCGGTTCGTCTTTCGGACCGACGTGAAATGGTACTACTCCAGCGTGGACCACGACATCCTGTATGCCCAGTTGCAGGAATACATCGCCGACCCCAAGGTACTCGATCTGCTGTGGCAATACATGCACCGCCGCATCTACAATGACGGACTGTACGAGGATGTGACACGAGGCATCCCGATGGGTTGTCCCCTCTCCCCGCTGATGGCCGCCATCTACCTCAAACCGCTGGACGAGCGCATGGCCAAGAAGGGCTGGTTCTACGTTCGCTACATGGACGACTGGGTGGTGCTGGCCCCCACGCACTGGCAACTGCGAGCGGCGGTGCGGTGCGTCAACCAAACGATGGCGGAATTGAAGGTGGAGCAGCATCCCGACAAGACTTTCGTTGGGCGGATCAGCCGAGGGTTTGACTTTCTTGGATACCGCTTCTCACCGGAAGGAATCGTCGGAGTAGCCTACGCAAGCGTCCAGTCGTGCGTGCAACGAATTGACCGGCTTTATGAGCAAGGTGCGGACGCCATCCGCATTGGGAAATACGTGGAACGCTGGTGGACGTGGGTTCGTAGCGGGACGGGGATCGTCCTGCCGCCGGAAGTAGCCCCGGCCATCGCCGCAGCCTATGAGCGAGTGCGGTATCGCCAGCCGATAGCCCCGAGAGCCAGAGCGAGTATCGAGAGAGCCGACGACGAAGGTTCTGGCACGTCGATGCTGATTCCCTCGAACGACTGGAAATCGGTGAGAGGCTGAGGCACGGAAGAGTCAGTCGGCCCCACAACTAAAAAGTCCGAACTCGGAGTTCCCTGAAAGAAGAACCCTCCAAAGATAGGGCTGTTGGGGTAGAGTGGGTCGGTTGGGTAACTCACTGTCTGCGCCCCGGAGTTCCAAATGTAGGAGACGAAATACCCATTCACCTTGACTGGTTGCTGGGGAATGCCTGATTCCACGTCTTGCCCGTGTACTGTTGCCACGAGAGATTGCCGGCGATGTCGCCGCCCATGGGAGCCGATGACCATGTATTCGAGTTGATTGATTGAGCAATCCAGCCTGCGTTGGAGGTGGTAGGAGTATTCCCCGTGGTGGTTATGGCGAACGCCGCAATGTCAAACTGTGTGGAGGAGAGTTGGCTCTGGTTGAGGACGCTGTATTCGGTCATCGTGCCGCCCGCCGTCAGAGACTCATGGATGGCGGCTGGATCTGCGGCCAAGGCGTTGGACAGAGCGGATAGAGTCAAGGCAACAACAGCAACCCCGGCGAATAGAAGGCGCATACGCATAAAGTTCCTTTCGCAAACCTATAGACACTGCCCCAAAGGGACTATAAGTATCTGAAATCGGGCTTGGGGGCAAGCAAAATCGGACGTTTTCGGGGTTACCGCCCTCGCCGCTCTTTCCAGAGAAGAACCCACCAAACAGCGGGTCTGTAGGGAAGATCGGGGAGTTGGGGAAACTCACTGTCTGCGCCCCGGAGTTCCAAATGTAGGAGACGAAATACCCATTCACCTTGATCGGGCCGCTGGGGAATGCCTGATTCCACGTCATGCCCGTGCATTGTTGCTACGTCCCCAAAAGTCCGAACTCGGAGTTCCCTGAAAGAAGAACCCTCCAAAGAAAGGGTTGCCGGGGAAGAACGGGTTGCTGGGGTAACTCACTGTCTGCGCCCCGGAGTTCCAAATGTAGGAGACGAAATACCCATTCACCTTGAACGGGTTGCTGGGGAATGCCTGATTCCACGTCTTGCCCGTGTACTGTTGCCACGAGAGATTGCCGGCGATGTCGCCGCCCATGGGAGCCGATGACCATGTATTCGAGTTGATTGATTGAGCAATCCAGCCTGCGTTGGTTGTCGTTGGAGTATTCCCCGTGGTGGTTATGGCGAACGCCGCAATGTCAAAGGTGTACCGGCTGGGGGAGAACTCCGCACCATTCGGCCAAACAGAATGGGCTATTTACCCTCCCCGAGCCCGGGATGGCGGCGTGGCAGGTACCCATGCGGACAAATGCGGCGGGAATGGTTTCGCAGGTTCGTGACAAATCCAGCAGGCGTGCTATCGTGTGAGCAATCACATGAAGAAGAGCGAGCAACCCGCTGTGAACATTCAAGTCACCAAGGACGGCCCGTACCTCGTCAGCGGGAATTTGCCACTGAGCGAGCAGTGGATCGTCACCAATGCGGAGGGTGAATCACTCGATAACCGGGAAGGAAAGAAGTACCCGGAACAACCGCAATGTGCGCTCTGCCGTTGCGGTCAGTCAGCCAACAAACCCTTCTGCGATGGCACCCACAAGAAGGCCCGGTTCGACGGCACGGAAACGGCCAGCCATCAGCCCTACATGGAACAGGTCGAGACCATCGAAGGACCTACGATGCTACTCACTGACCAGGAGAATCTGTGCGCTTTCGCCCGGTTCTGCGATCCCAAGGGCAGGGTCTGGAATCTGGTCAAGGAGACGGACAAGCCTGAGGCCCAGCGAGTGGTGAGACACGAAGCGGGTCATTGTCCCGCCGGACGGTTGGTGGCTTGGGATCGTAAAACAGTCAAACCCATAGAGCCGAAGTTCAAACCTTCGCTCGGACTTATCGAGGACACAGCAAGACAGGTCAGCGGCCCGATTTGGGTCCGGGGAGGCATTCCTGTGGTGTCAGCCGATGGGAAGACCTACGAGATCCGGAATCGGTTGACCCTGTGCCGATGCGGCCGGTCGGAGAACAAGCCGTTCTGCGACGGTTCGCACGCCGCCTGAGTTAATCACTGGATGCATTGGCTGACGAGCGCACGGAACGTGGCTGGCACCCACCGTCTCCACCGGCTCCGCCTTCCCCTCCGCCTCGGCATCGTCGTCGCCCTTGTGCCGCCGCTAATTTCGTCGGTCGGACAATCGGGGTCGTCTACCGGCACTCCTTGAGTCCGCCTGCAGGCGAGATTCTTCTTGGCCGCCGTCGGCATTCCATGGCCCACTGTCCGCATGCCAGTGTCGAACTCCATCCAGATCCAAATGTTGAATTTCGGTCGCCTGCTCTGGCACGAGTCTCAGGGAGGATCACTGAACCGGGATGACTCCAAGATCGCAAAAGCGCAAGAGGAGTTGATCACATCGCTGTACGAGGAGTCATCGACCACGCTTCGTGGAATCCTCAATTACAACAACAGCGGGCAACAGATCGATCCTCTGACCCTGCAGGCTGTGTGCGTGTTGGCGTATCTGAGCCTTACAACGGCGAGACTCGGAACAACAATCGGGGAGATTGCATGCGCTATTGGGGCTGACGATCCTGCCCGTGTGCTGGAAGTCAGAACCGCCATTTCACGACTCCTGATCCGCCGTCAACTCGAGTTGCGTGACGAGCGGGGCGATTGCATCGTCCCCGCCAGACCCGTCCTGGACTTTTTCTCGGGTGGTCCGCAAGCCCCACCCCTGGCACCCACTGAAGGGGACCTGCGTCGGGCGTGGTATCGGACGGAGCAGGCGAAGGCCAAACGAAAAGCCAAGGAACATGTGCCCCTGTCCGCCAAGGAACTGACGCAACGGATCGGCGAGCGGGTCATCGGACTCGAACGGGAGGTACGCATGTTGTCCTGCAGAATGGCGATCCACCTTCGCCGTGCGGCACTGATCAGGAACGACAAGGACCCGGGGATTGGAAACGAGTGCCTGTTGTTCATCGGTCCGAGCGGGGCCGGCAAGACATTTTTGGCGGAGAACGCCGGACGGGTTTCCGGAATTCCGTTCGCCTCCATCTCCAGCGGCGATTTGACTGCCTCGGGCTATGTGGGCATGGACGTCAGCGATAGCCTCGCTCCGTTAGTAAATTCAAGCAAGGGAGACCCCGACAAGGCCAGGTTCGGTGCCCTGTTTTTGGATGAATGGGACAAAAAGGCGATAACCGAAACCCACTGGCGGGACATTGGTTGCCGTTCGGTTCAGGAGGAAGTGTTGCGACTGATGGAGGGGACCCAGATCCAGATCGGAGGCCGACGATCAATGTACGAGCAACGGGTTGTGAACTTCAACACATACGGAACGATGTTCATCTTCGGGGGCGCTTTTGTTGGCTTGGATAAATTGATCTCCAAGAGAAGCGTCCACGGAATTGGCTTTCAAGACATGCTGGGGGATTCGTCGAGAGCGAGTGCGCTCTATGATGGTCTCGAGCAGTTCGGGATGTTGCCGGAGTGGATCAACCGATTGACGGGCATCGTCATCTTCCCCACGCCCACTCTCGATCAACTGATCCAGATCGCCGAGCATGCCGTCATTCCGTCCACCAACCGCCTGTTGGCGGCGTTCGGGGCGGGGATCGAGGTGTCACCGGAAGGAGTCCGACTGATGGCGAAAGCGGCGCTGGAGTCGAAGACACTCGCCAGAGGCGTCAAGAGCGTGACCACGACCATGATCGAGGAAATAGTCTTCACCGAGAGACAGGGAACCGTCCGACTGGGCGTCGCCGACGTTCAGCGAGCGGTCGAGTCGGCGGGGCTGAGGGCGGTCTCGACATGCTGACCGTGTTGGGTTCTGCCATGGGCGAGGACGAGGGCGGGGACCTGCAGCGGGAGCAATGGCGGCGGGGGGCGGATGGCCTGAACTTTACGTATAGCCTGCTCGAACTTCCCATGACCTCGACACTTTGATTTTATATAGGGTGGAGAGACGGGGCGGACTGTCGAGCGATCACCGCCAGAAGATTTCGGCTTCCGTGAATGCGTGGGTGGCCGGGCGGCGACGGTTGCTGGACGAACAATGACCGCAATCATTTGCTAGGTGCTGTGGCTGTCGCAGGACTTTCTCCAACCACATCGCAAGTTGTTTCGAGGGAGTCTGGGAGCGGCAGTTCACAGCACCTGGCGGCTTTTAGGGCGCTACAACCTCCACCTCTTGATACAACGAACCCGCTGACGTGGCGAACAACCCCGTGTGACGAACTCAAGGAAGACTTCGTCGATGCTCTTTCGCTTGGCGATGGCACGGTCGATGATCTCGCTGTAGACGTCATCCTCGACCACGATGCGTTGCGTGGGACCATCCTTTTCGTCGGAGCAGGTGATGCAGAGCAGTTCCCGCCTGCGGAGGAGGCGGAAGACATACGTCGAGACTTCCAGCACGTGTCCATTCATGAGACCCGACCCTCGACTCTCCACCGCAACATACGCCTCGTCTTTACGAATGCAAGTGGCCGGCGGATCCGCCGGCGGAACCGGCGGAGGAGACTTCAAGGATGGAATCGGCAATACCGGCGGCGGGATGCGGGCGGGGCTGGCCTGAAATCGGGTTGCCCGATGAGCCGGAGTGTCCTCCCACGTACCGATTGCCTTGCCGTCCCGTACAGTCCGGATTTCTCGGATAGCCTGTCCCGGGGCGCCATCTTCCAGCCGGCCTGAAGGTTTCATTCATGCGCCCACGGAATGCACAGTTCAACGATGCCTCGATTCTCTCCGCTCCAACGACGGTGCCGCACTTTCCCGGTCCGAATGCCGGAACAACGGGAAGTCTCCCGACGGGAACTGATGCGCCTGGTCGAGCAGTGGGGCCGGGACATCCAGCGGGCGAACCAGGCTCATGAAGAGACCTTTCCCAGGCGCAAGGCGATCATCACCTCGACGGCGAAGGCTCTGGTGTTGCGAGATCCGAGACCCTGGATTCACCCAGATGTGGTTGCACCGTTCTGGACCGCCCCGGCCCAGTGCCCACCCGATGGCAGATGGAGGGGTATGCACGTCGAGCGAAGGCACACGTTCCGAACATTGAGGGACTCGATGGCGCCATGTCTCCATGGACGGGCGGATTCTGGACGGGTTTGAGGTTATCCCGTGCGCTGGTGGCGCATCGGGGTTACCCACGGATACAGCCGGGCCGCCCATGGCTGGAGGCGGACCTGGAGAGATTGCCGATTCCAGGTCGGCTGTCTCCGCCCGATCAAGACGGCCGACGCTGGCTCGTGAGGTGCCAGGCTTGGCGAGTAACTCCCGCAGATTCCTTCGGTGCAGATGTTCTTGCAGGCCTGTTCTCCGGCGCACGCAGAGAGGACGATGAAGATGGAGCCACATGGCTGGCGGTGCCGTGCAACGAATCAGTCCGTCGGTTGCTGGATTATTGGAAGATCCCAATCATGAAGGGGACGAGGCCTGATCAACTCCTCGTCTCCCCCTTCTGGGGTGCCATCCTGCCAGGGTACATGCCGCCGGCCTGCGCTGGCTCAATGTTGGTGCGCCGGGCCGGTGGGTGTCCTCTGATTCCCGCCGTCCTCTACGACCTGCTTTGGGGGCCTAGTCCCCGACACGGGTATGTGATGCCCGTCCGAGCCAACGAACTACCATTCTTGTGCAGTCACGCAACGAGGATTCGTCGAGGCTGGACACGTGATTATCTCAGGCGAACGGCGGCGCTCACGGGAATGCTGTACGTGCCGAGTGAGATGAGACACTTGCTGAAGCAATGGCGGACACGGAATCAAACTGGCTTCGAGGCGTGAGCCACCACAAGGTGCAAGCCCACCGAAGATTTTTGCGTCGGTGCAAAAATGTCTGGCGTGACCCCGGGCGGGTACGGGTGAGTTGCCAAACACCATCCGAGATAAAGCCGTCCAGCGCCTTTTTCGCACCCCGGCACAACGGATGGTGATGGCGACGGGGCGATTGAAGAAGGCCGACCAAATTGGAGGCCCCCATTCCCTTCCCGACCCAGTTTGCCCAAAACCGTGGGAACAGAAGATTCTTTTTTCGGCAAAGAGCCGATGCGACCTGGATGGTCACGGAATGCCTGCCGGCCAGCGTGGCGTTTGTACCCAACCTGCAAGCCAGTTAATCCTTGATGTCCCCGTCTGGACAAAAACGGATGCCGGCCTGGGTGCCCGGTTGATCCTCCAACGGTGGGATTGAAGACGCACATGTCCCCACAAAAAGCGGATCGCCTTCTACATATATGTAGCCTCCCCCTGCCAAGCGAGATGGCTACGTAGAATTCGACCGGGAAAACGTGAGTCATGTACGCACATCATTTCACAGCCGCCGCAGTCGGTCCGGCGAAGGCCGGACGGCACCAATTCGGCAACCCTGCCGAGACTCACTCCGTCCCAGCCGTCGGCGGCGGCTCATCTCGAGAGAGAGGTTAATCATGTTCGACAGTACCATTCCCACAACCCCCACCGCCCCGGCACCGGACGCAGGCCAGTTCGCTCTCGCCCCGGTCTCCTGGGATGAGATCGTCGCAGCAGGCGATGATGGGGATTGCGACTGCGGCGGCGCTTGCTGTGACATTGGTCTTCGCACCGATGATGACACCGTAGGCGCCGGCATGAAGGTCGCCCAACTTCTCGAGGCAATCGCTCTCGAACAACACACCCTCAACGAGTATGCGGCCGGATACGCCGTCGAACGGTGTGAGGTGGGCGTCGTGGTCGTCACCGAAGCAGAAGTCGCCGGAATCCACAGATGGGTGCCTGACCAAGTCCGCCTTGTGCGGGGCATGATGTGGGCACCGATGGACGGTGTTGGGCGTGCGATGATTCTCGTCGTCTCCGACCAAATGTTGACGGATACCAAGAGGGAGGCGTGGGTGTCATGAATCCCAACTACCGACACCGTGACTACGACAGGTGCGTCGACTGCGGAAGGCCATGCCACGAACCCCTCTGCGACGAGTGCTTCGAGGCCCGTGCCTACACGTCTGGCAAGGACCTGGTGCCCGTCGAGTGCCCGGCCTGTCTCGCCCGCTTCATCGGGGCCGGTCGCAAGGACCGGCGCTGGGCTCACATGATCGAGGAGGGGCACGTCCCGATGTCATGGACGGTGCCGGCGAAGTTTCGGCTGAAGGCTGAACGGTTCCGAACCACGGAGAGGGTCACCAATGAGTAGGTCAACACCTGACTGGGACTCCCTCTGCGGCGATGACGGCATGCTTTTCTATACGTGTCCTAGGAACCATACCTGGCGGCACAGGCCTGGAACAAGAGGACACAACTTCTGCACGGAATGCAACCTGGGCTACTACTCGGGCGCCTTGTTGGTCGGCAAAACTCCGCTCAAGTACGACTACCCGCCCAGGAGTTACATCGCCGAGCCGCCGCCCGAGCCGACCCGTTGGGAGGATGCCGTGGCCGGCGAGGCAGGAGCGAAACCCCGGACTCCCGTATAATCATTTTGGTCAGGGCGAACTGATAAGCGCCAACGCATTGATGACAACGACCCACAACTCGACGGCAGGTAGTGGAGGGCGGAAACGCCCAGACGGGGAGATGCGCCCCACTTTTCAGCCACGACCTGCCGTTTTCTTTCCGACCAGTCCCAACGCATCCCCATGCAATTTCTTGGCGGCAACTGTGAAGGCCCTGGTCTCCCGACCCATAGGAGATCATCGCCGAAATGAAAAATGATGCATTCAAACGACTCGATCCGTCTGCCCTGGACAAGTTTCCCCAGGAACTGAAGGAAGGACGGCGATTCGTCGCCTGGAAGATCGGCTACGCCACCAACGCCAAGGGCGAAACCAAGCCCACCAAGATTCCGGTGAACCCGTTGACCGGCGACGAGGCCAGCAACGACGATCCCACGACCTGGACCACCTGGTCGGAGGCCATCACCTACCACACCACCCACGAGGACAGCCACGGCATCGGGCGTGTCTTTGATGGACACGATGGCGTGATGGGCATCGACATCGACCATAAGGAAGGCCGCTCGCCGGACACTGTAAGCCGATGGCTCGCCTCGCTGTCCTCCTACACGGAACGATCCGTCAGCGGCAACGGCTATCACGTGTACGTCAAGGCCGCCCACGACCTTGGCGGCAAGCACAAGCGCAAGAACGGCACCCTCGGACTGGAACTGTTCAAGAGCAACACCTTCTTCACCATCTCGGGGGATCGGCTCGACGAATATCCGCCGGACGTGCGGCCTGCCCAGCAGGCCATCGATGACCTGTACGCCTCGGCGTTCCCCGACAAGAAGGTGGAGACCAAGCCAGCCAGGGTGGCCCAATCGTCCCGGAACGGGACCGGAGTCAGGTACGAGACCCCGTCCAGCGATCACGAACTCTGGGAGCACATGCGACGCTCGAAAAACTGGTCGGCCATCCAGGAACTCGCCAGCGGCGGACTCGACGGGAAGCCGTCGGAATCAGAGGCGGACTTGGCGCTCGCCTCCCACTTGGCGTTTTGGACAGGAGGTGACGAGTCCCGCACGGAGAGGATGTTCAGCGGCACCACCAGGGGACAACGGGAGAAATGGCAGAACCGTCCCGATTACCGGGACGCTACGATCTCGAAGGCGTGCGCCGGAGGCGAACACTGGAAGGGAATTCCAGTGGAGGAGCCCTTGCCGTCCGACTGGCGGTATCCGGACCCGGTACCGGCCACGGGCCCGACACCGGCGGTGGAGGTGGTCGTGGCGGAGGAGGCCGATGAGGTCGAACCAACCTACTGCCCGCCAACCTGGGAGGAAGTCTTGGAGACCGTCAAGGGAAGCCCGATCAACACATATATGACCCTGGCTTCCGAGGCGGGTGAATTGCCCGCCACGCTGTTGCTTGGCAATGCCATCCAACTCGCTTGCCTGCAACTTGCCGCCTGCGAACGCACTGTCGGGGTGCAGAGTGACTACAATCCACGCCACTTCAACACTTATCTCATGCCGCTGGCGGAGTCGGGCAAGGGCAAGGGGCTGACCAGTGACCTGGAGATGAACGTGGCCAAGAAACTGGGCATCTATCGTCTGGACGGCGTCAGCGCCGCCGCCATCGCCAACGACCTGACCAAAGACGAGAAGCGGAAGCACATCCCGCCGCCCCACGCCCCCTACGGCATCTATCGGATCAACGAGATCAAGAGGCTTCTCAGCACGAAGGACGTTGTGGGGACCGGACTGTTCAACGGTGTTCTTATCCGGCTACGACGAGGGGCGGCTAACGTGGACGGTGTCCCCGAACGGGCGCCTGCACAAGGTGATCGTGGAACCATTCTATCCTTCCCTGTTGGTGGAGGGACAGCCCGCCCTGATCGAGTCCACCTATGGTACGAGCAACGTGGATGCAGGGTTCATCGCCAGGTTCCTGGTGGTGTCGGTGCCGGAAGGGGCGCCCCGGGCGCACCGGCGGCGCACCATAGATATTGACAGGGTGTGCAATGCGCTCCGTGTTTATGGACCAGGCCCGCTCCTCATTGTTCGCCCACCGGAGTTGCCCGAATCGGGCCGGGTTAATGCCGTGACGCTGACCGATGCCGAGGAAGCCTCCTGGAGCCGTCTGCGGGGCGACTACTTGCCACGCATCGCCGCCATCCTCGACCCCAAGGGCTGTGAGAAGGGCATTGTCGAGCAGTCATCGATGGACAGGGCCTTGGTCGTGGTGGAGTGGTTCCTGGGCCAGAGCATGCAGTTGCTGGGGCTGATGCACGGTGACAAACTGGCGATGCTGATCAGCCGCCTGGAACGGGCAATCGCCCGCCGTCCAGGGATCACAGACCGGGAACTATACCGCAATCTGGACGTTGACCATCGAACCTTTCAGAACCTGGCGGATACACTCAGGGTTCGAGGAGTCAGAGAGGTCTACGAGACCAAAGGTCATCGCCGAAGGATGTGGTTTCCAGCCGATCCCAAAAGTGTCGGCCCGACAGTTTCGAAACCGGCCGACACTTTTCTGCCAGAGCCACAAGCAGTTACGAATCTGTCTACAGACCAAACAACAACACACACACATAACTTAAATACTATGTCCTATATGGGACCGCCGACAGTTCTGCAAAGCCCTCTCAATCAGCAAGAAAAGTGTCGGCCGGAATCACAAGTGTCGGGCCGACACTTTTTGCCACCTCCTTCAACCGTGGTCAAACCGTCATCGCCGCCCGAGACCCCCGACTACGCCTGGGATCACGTCCTGGATGACATCCCCGGGATGGCCGACGAGGAACGGGCCGAGGCCATCGCCAACAGCAAAGGAGGCTCGAAATGAGCCTATACTCACCCTGCCGCTGTCTTGGACGCAAATCCAGGGGAGGGCGTGCCAAATGACGATGCCCATGATGGATCGGTGGGTAGAAGTGCCTGGGAACCCGGTGCTCTGGGACCCCCTCTATGCCGAGTGGGTCGTTGTCCCAATACCCAACTGGCCGCAGTACCTCCTCCGGGGCAGACTGGCCACCGTCCGGGAAACCGAGGATCCGGACCGGTCCTGTCTATTGTTGGTGGACAGCCAACAGGTCTACGAGCCGTATACCCTCACGGACATCCACCCGCCCGATGACGAAGAAGACGCACCGTCGCACGATTGAAAAGGGACAGGGCGGCAAGTCGTCGGCAGGGCCGGGGCGGTGTCTCAGTTGAGTTTTCCTCTCCGCAGGCATACAATGCTCTGTCAGCCGACCGGGTCGGCTCGGTTGACGAGGGCGTCTCGCCGCACAGGTCCCTGGAGAGAGTTCGGGATGAGCAACAGTCTTCCAGACCTAGAACAGGCACTATGCGGCACCGAAGAACAGTACCGCCAGTTGTTCGTCGATGCCCCAACCCCCCTGTGGGTGTTCGACAACAAGACGCTGGGGTTCTTGGCCGTCAACGAGGCGGCCATCCGCCTCTACGGTTACACGAGGGAGGAGTTCCTCGGCATGAAGATCACCGACATACGGCCGGCCGTGGAGGTCCGCAAACTGTTGTCCCACCTATCGGAACTGCGCCGCTGGGACACGGCCGATGCCGGCGTTTGGATGCATCGATGCAAGGATGGCACGCTCATGGACCGGGAGATCATCGCCAGGCGTCTCACGTTCCAGGGCCGGGACGCCTGGCTGGTGTCGAGCAGGGAGGTGCCGACCGACAAGTCTCACGGCGTAATGGCGAACCGATAGAACCTCTGCGTCTGCGATGCTCCGTCGAAGTTTGTCACGGTAAGCAGGGAACCGATGCTGTTGCTGACAACTGCTCCTGAAATGTTCGTCCAGTTCGTGGGGTTCATCGAGGGGCTGAACTGCAGTTGGTAGGTCTCGGAGGCGACCGACGGGATGGCGAAGACGATGTTCGTACCCGACAAGTGGATGGCAGAAACTTGATTGGGGGGCGGGCTGAGGGGAACCGCCACTTTGAACAGCGTGCCGGCGCTGTTCGTTCCGCCGCCGGTGGTGGTGCTGTAGAAATCGCCGTCGCTTCCCTGCACGAGCCCAGCGCCCGGGACCAAGCCGTTGGTGGCGATGCGGCCAAATTGCCAAAGTGTGGTCAGGTTGCCGTTCGTCGTAATCCGGAACACGGTGCCGCCGTTGTTCGTACCACCACCGCCGGTCATGCCGTAGAAGTCCCCGTCACTGCCCTGTAGCATGCCCCCGCTGGGGTTTACGCCGTTGGTGGCGATGAGGCCAAACTGATAGAGCGTCGTCAGGGCCCCGTTGGTCGTGATCCGAAACACGGTGCCGCCGTTGTTCGTCCCGCCAGCCACGGTTGCTCCATAGAGACTGCCGTCCACGCCCAGGACCAGTCCCCCTGCGGGGTTTGCCCCGTTGGTGGGACCACTCTCAAATTGCCAGAGCGTGGTCAGGTTGCCGTTCGTCGTGATCCGAAACACCGTGCCATCGCCGTTCGTACCTCCTCCGATGGTTGTCCCGTAGAGATTGCCGTCATTGCCCTGCAAAAGCCCGGCCTCAGGTTGCACGCTGTTGGTGAAGTAACCGCCGAACTGGTAGATCGTGGTCAGGTTGCCGTTGGTCATGATCCGAAACACCGTGCCATCGCCGTTTGTCCCTCCGCCGATGGTCGTGCCATAGAAATTGCCGTCGCTTGCCTGCACCAGTCCCGCTTCCGGGTTGACTCCATTGGTGGCACCAATTCCGAACTGCCACAGCGTGGTCGAGTTGCCGTTCGTGCTGATTCGGAACACCGTGCCGGCGCTGTTCGTCCCGCCGTTTTCGGTCGTGCCGTAAAACCGACCATCCCTGCCCTCCACCAAACCGGCATCGGGGTTGATGCCATCGGCGGCGCTACTGCCGAATTGCCACAGCAGGGCCAACTTGCCTGCCGAACTGATCCGGAACACCGTACCGAAGCCGTTCGTGCCGCCGGAGTAGGTCGTGCCATAGAAATTGCCGTCTGTGCCCTGCACCACACCCGCCTTGGGATTTACCCCGTTGCTGGGGCTTCCGCCGAATTGCCAGAGCGTGGTCAGAGTTTGAGCGCCGACTCTGGCCGACCCCACTAGCAGGAGCACAAAGACAGCAAAGGCGTGGGGATACTTCGATACTCTCTTGCCGATTGCGAATCGCATACGGATGACCCGAATGTTCTCCTCGCCAGCGAGAACAGATGGTTGGATACCACATAAAGACGGCCGCTTCAAGGCTGATCCCCAGCCGTGCATCTGCGCCAATTAACCCGCCGGCCCCGATCCGCCAGGCGCCAGGGGCTCATCTCAGGCGGATCCGCGCCAGCCGGCACTCCTAGGGTGCGAGTCCGATCACGCCCACGGAATCGCCAGCAAAGTCGTGGATTGTCAGTCGAGTCAACGAGTGCCGGTGCTGCCATCCCTTGCGTGGACCGTGTAGATCCAGGCGCCCTGGCGCCGGCCAGTGGCTGATCAGCACTCCTTGAGTTGGACGTGACTAAACAAAGGCCTTGGCCGATTGGGTCGGAAAATGGTAGGCCCGCACGGATGCACCACTATAACCATATTGATGCGTTTTCGACGGAGGTCCGATGAAGTCCAGACGCCAAGCGACTCTGCAGTTCCTGACTCACAATGAATTGAAGGCCCTGCTGGCAAAGGCGAAACAGCGAAGCGTGCGGGACTTCGTCATGATCCTTCTCGCCTACCGCCACGGATTGCGGGCATCGGAGGTATGCAACATTACGAGGCAAAACATCGACTTGGACGCCGGAAACATCCGTTGCGAGCGTGGAAAAGGGTCGATCTCGAACTGGCAGGCGTTGGGGGATGACGAGGTCCGGGCGTTGCGGGCATGGCTTCGGAAGCGTCCCGATAGTGATACCGACTTCGTGTTCATCTCCCAGAAGGGAACGCCGGTAAGTCGGAGCCAGTTCTTTCGCACCTTCCGGGAACTCGCCCACGCAATCGGCCTGCCGCCCGAGAAGGCGCACCCCCATGTTTTGAAGCACAGCATCGGGACGCACCTCGCCAATAGCGGAGTGCCGGTTCAGGTGATCCAGACGAGGTTGGGTCATCGCAACGTCTCAAACACAATGGTGTACTTGTCCATCTCCTCGGCGTTCACGGACCGTGCGTTCGAGTCAGCGCTGGCGAACGGGACGGTGGTGTGATCCTGTCATGGCGCTTGTCTTCCTAATCGCCGCAATCTTGCTCGCATTCGTCGTGTTGGGCGTGGTGTACATGTTCGTCGAGCCATTGCTGTGGCTGTTGGCTCGTGGCATAGTGGAGATCGCACGGAGGTTGCGACGACGGGTCTTCCGGCGCTGACTCACTGTCGTCTCACGGACCACTGGCCCCCACGGGGGGGTGGAAAGACCGAATTTGGTTTGGCAAGGGTGTCCCTGGCGGCTTGTGCGGTACATCGGCATCCGTCTGCCGACCGTGCCTGAAATGCATCCGATATTGCGAATCCCGCTTGGGATCGGCTCATGTTCGTTAAACTACATTCCATTCGTTCACTCTTTCTATCGTGAATTTAATGAAGTCAACCACCTCGTGCTTTCGATCCATGCTCTTCCCATGCCCCCAATTGTCCGCCTCCTCGATCAAGTCGCTCCATTGGGGATACGCCGCCTTCACCCACTTCGTGGCGACCTTCTTGGAGCCCGCAACGCCCTTCAGGACGGTGTATAGAATGCGACATAGATTCAAAACTACGTATGATTGTATGTGTGGGTCGGACAAGTATTCAGGGGGATAGGCTATCTTAGGTTCCCACTCCTGAAACAGATCTCTCGCACTGGCCTTCTGCACCTCCTGCAGATCGACACCACCCACCAGCGTCCGAAAGGCAGGACCCGCAAGAGCCACGCCGGTAGTGAACAGGAAATACTGATTTATGAGCCACTCGTTGCCGTAGGGTGCCTCGGCGTAGAAGACCCCGTGTCCCCACCAGGGTCTTGGTGTCTTCGGCGGCAGGACTTCGTGAATCAAACTGACAGGCAGGTACGAGCATTCGACACGCTTGGCCCAAAATGGAAAGCGTTGTTCGGTGTCCACATGCAACTGCTTGATTGACTCAAGTTCGGTAACGGAGAGAGCCTGTTTCACCACCACGCAAAGATCTATGTCACTCCTCCGTCGCACGAAGTCGCCATAGGTCAGCGAACCCGTGAGATAGGCTCCGATGACTTTGTCCCCCAAGGCAGTCTTCACACCTTCCAACCAGAATGACAGGAGATCGTTGATGTCGGAATGTGGCGTTGGGTGCCTTGTTTCGGGACTCATGGGTGGAGTGCAAAGCATATTATGGCTTCGACCGGATGATGGCACCGTGACGGTTCGGTGGCAATTTGCAATTGTGGGTTTCAGCATATTTCGGCCTCGATCCGGCGCTGGCTCAGGCGGCGAGGCGATCACGGTAGCCGCTGAGCCCCTCCCCAGTGGAGGGAAAAACCGAATTTGAATCTTAACTACGGCTTTTGTCCTGGGAACTGCACTCCGGGATGACCCAAATCGGCTCATTTTATGCTGTTTTGTCCATGTTGCAGGTGAGCCAAAAGAAGGTCTTGGTGGTCGACGACGACCCGGGCATTCGGGATGTGCTTCAAAGCATCCTCGTGACCGACGGCGTGGAGGTGCATACCGCATCGGACGGCGAAGAAGGTCTGCAAAAAGCCGTGGAGACCAACCCCGATCTGATCCTGCTGGACATCGGGATGCCCAAAGTGGACGGACTCACCTTCTGCATGGCGGTTCAGTCGATGGTCACCACCCGTCGTATTCCTATCATCGTCATCACGGGCCAGACCAACAGCGAGAAGGCAAGGGCGTGCGTGAAGGTCGGAGCCGATGATTTCCTGGTCAAACCATTGCAGATCGATGAACTGCTCGCCTGCGTCGAAGCGATGTTCTGCACCAGCCACATCTCCGACCCAATCGACCGTCTGCACCAGTACATCGTCACTGTCCGGGATCTGAGAGGCCGCCTGTCCGAAGCAACCAAATCCGCTGGCTAGGGCTACATCCTCTGCGTCAGGCGGCTTTCCTCTCCGTGAAGCCCTCCACGACGAAGGAGTATTCGTCCCCTGCAGCATCGAGGCGATCCCTCAGCGTGTCGCAGACTTGGCGCTCGAAATCCCCACAGCAGGTGACCACCTCAATCTGGAACAGGTCGGGCATGGTGGAATCGATTTCTATCTTGGCGTCCATGAAGTGGTGGCGACACCGCATCGAGCCAACCTCCACGGCGCAAATGCGTCTGACTCGTTCGATGTCTGTCTCGAATTGCTCGCTCAATCCGAACTTAACCCTCCTCGACAACCTCCAAGAAAGCGACGACGGAAAGGCTGGAGCCACTCGCCAGTTTCTCCAACCGGGGAGAATCTCTAACAAAAGACGGACACAAGTTCCAGTAAATTCAGGACTGCGAACACCGGCTCCTGCGATGGCTTGGGCACAGGCACGAACACCGCTGAGCCGGCCCCGGGGATGCAAAATCCGAATTTGATTCCTCGGGGGTGTCCCTCGGTGGCGTTGCACACCCCCTTTCCTCTCTCACGGCAAACTGATATTGACCCTATAGAACTTCTGCGTCTGAGTCGCCTGCGTGTCGTTGAGGCTCACCTGATTCCCGTTGGTCGTCAGCACGCTGGTGGTCGTGAGGGTCGCATACGAAGCGCCGCCCGTCAAATTGGTCCTGTATTGCACCGTGTACGTCTGCCCGTACCCCACGAGAATCGGGTTGTACGTCAGCGTCTTCTCCGTCGGCTGGCCCGTGACAGGGACAATCTTCAGGACGAATATGGAGTCCGGATTCGTCGGGTTCAATCCCGCTACGAATTTGAACAGGTTGTCCTGTCCAGTCCCGTCGGAATCGCAGGTGGCACAGTCGTGTGTGTTGGTCGGTGTCGCGGCGCCGAAATACTCCTGACGCCACCAATCCGGGATGCCGTCGCCGATGCTGTCAGGGGCGAAGACTTCCAAGACCGTGTTGTTGGTCGCACCGAGATAATACCCGTCCACTGTCGCGGTTGACATCGCATATACGTTGGCCGGACTCAGCATTCCAGTGCCGCTGATCGACGCGACGGGGTATGGCTCATTGGGACTGCTCCAATCAACATCGGAGCCGTTGAGAATCGATACCGTGCTGTCATCGAGCGTGGCGGTGCCGCTGAGTTGCGCGGTCCCCGACACGGCGACTGCGTCCGGCTGGGACGTGACGACGACGCTAACTACCTCCGTCAGTTGACCGATGTAACCGTTCTTGGCGGTGTCGGCAGAGTCACTGGAGATACCACCGATGCCGCCGATGCTATTGTCGAAGGCGTAATTGGCGCTGGTGGCGTGCAGTCCCCCGCCGTCGATGGTGCTTTCGGTGACCACGCTGGAGGCGAAAGCGGCTGGGGTGAGAAGCGCGGCAAAAACCACACCGCATACCAGAGTCAGCCCGTGTGTCCAAATCTGTGACTTCATGATTGCCTTCGGAGCGGCTTATTGTTTCTGGTACAGGAAATAGGAGCCCAGCATGTTGGTGACGCCTTGGGAATACCACACATCGTTGGTGTAGCCGCTGCCGATGTTGACGAATCCTCCCAACACCCACAGCCGGTTATTGAGCGCAAGGGCTCCGAGGCTGGATCGTGAGGTCCACGGGGCGGCGTTGGTCGCCTGGACCCAGGACGCACCGTTGGTCGAAGACCACACATCGCCAAAATAGGTTTGGTCGGCGCCATTGGGAAGGCTGTAGAATCCGCCGAGCACCCACAATTGGTTGTTGAGCGCCACGGCTCCAAATGCGCTACGCCCTCTCCATGAGGCGGCGCTGGTTACCTCGGTCCAAGTTACTCCGTTGCTGGACGACCACACATCGTTGAAGTAGTAGGGGTAATTGTTGCCGTTCCATCCGCCCATCACCCAAATTTGGCCGTTGAACGCCACGGCGCTGAGTGCGTACCGTCCCGGCCACGGGGCGGCGCTGGTAACCTCGGTCCAGGTCACTCCGTTGCTCGAGGACCACACATCGCTCAGCCAGCCGCTGGAGCCAATTCCGCCCATCACCCACAACTGATTGTTGAAAGCCACGGCTCCAAAACTAGACCGTGCGCTCCACGGGGCGGTGTTGGTCACCTCGGTCCAAGTCACCCCATTGCTCGACGACCACACATCGTTCACCGAGCTGTTGGTGCCACTGGCGTCATTTCCACCGAGCACCCACAATTGGTTGTTTAACGCCACGACTCCAGCGCCGGATCGTGCGCTCCACGGGGCGTTGCTGGTCACCTCGGTCCAAGTCACCCCGTTGCTTGACGACCACACATCATTCAGCCAGCCGGCGTTGTATCCTCCCAGTACCCACATCTGGCCGTTCAGCGTCACGACCCCATGACCTTCCCGTGCGCTCCACGGGGCGGAGTTCGTCGCCTCAGTCCAAGGGAACGCGATCAGCGGGGCGAACCCGGCGGCCACCAATGCTGGATTGGCGGGTGTCGGGGAGAGCACGAGCGTCCCGGATGGCACGAGACCATATCCCGGTGCGACTTGGGCTGCCGTGATGGTGTTGCTGGCCAGTTGGCTGGCGGTGACTGCTCCATTGGCAATGGCCGCTGTCGTAACCGCTCCGGGGGCGATGTTGGCTGTGGTCACGGCGTTGGAGGCCAGTTGCGCCGAGGTGATGGCGCCATTGGGAACATTGGAGGCGACGGCCGCCAACTGGGCATAGGCAACGGAACTCAGCGGCTGATCTGGCGAGAGTTGCTGGAAGCCATTCACGCCGTCGTTGAACCAGACCCGCAATATCACATTGGAGTTGTTGACCACCGACGGGCTGATTGCCATGGTCATGTTGGAGACGGCAGTACTGCCCAGCAGGATCGAGTACATGCCTTTGGTCACCGTCAGCGACACGGCGTTGGCTGGCTGACCGACAGGCGTGCCGTCGTTGCTCCAGTAATTGGTCGAGCCGCCACTATTGACGAAGGCGAACTCAAACAGCCCGGTGCCCGGTGAAATTGGTGCCGTTGTCCACGATGCGGCCCTGGTAGTTGATGACTCCCGGCACTTGGGCGTTCGAGGAAACGGTGAATTGCAGGCAGACTATGGCAATGAGTGTAGCGAGCAGTTTCTTCATGATGGCTTTCTTCTGGCGTGCGGAAGGCACACGATGCAACTATGTGGTTGGATTGGCGGATGCCGAGCGGAGTTTGGCTTGGAGGCAACAGGAGTCGCGGGGCGTTCGGCTTCGGACACGCCCGTGATAACGGAACTATGGTTCAAGTCCATTCCCGTGCTGACTCGAACCCGAAACAGGCAGGCTGAGCCTCGTGGCTAAGTCGCCCTCACCGAGGATGCAGAATATCACTACATCAAGCCCGCCGGGAAGCACATTCAGGGCTCCAGGGTGGCTAGGG
>CAVYAC010000067.1:0-42063 GCA_963766065.1 uncultured Verrucomicrobiae bacterium | reverse complement strand
ACATACGCAGGTAGCGGGGGACGGGATTTCGCGTTGGAAAATCCTCGGCGATCATTCCGGGTGGGGTGGTTTTTTCCACTGGACGTAGTCGTCGGCTCCGTAGACAAAGCGGTGGAGCGGGACCATTTCTGCATCCGTTCCGTTCGACGAGGATGTGTTCGACGTAGAACGGGTTGAAATTCGAGATGAAGACGGCATTGGTCTCCGGAATGAGCGAGCGTACGTGCATGAGGTAGGCGGTGGTGGGCACGTAGGCGAGCAGCGTTGTCTGAGGGTGGGCAATCAGGTACACGAACACGATGGCCATGGGCAACAGCAACAGCAGGCGAGCCCGGGTCAGCAGGTTCAACAAAGAAAGTTTCGTGGATGTATGCGGAGGGACGCGTTGCCGGGGGATTCCAGCCACCGACCGGCCTTCGGGAAAAACTCCCAGAGTCCAATAAACCCGACGGCATCCACCAAACATAGATAGGGAACCACTCGCACCATGTGCCGGTCGCCGAAGATGATCATCGAGCAACTGAGAAATAGCGTCAACGGGATGACGAGAAGGGCGGTCCAGATCAAAAACCCGCGCGCCACGGGTTCGCGCGTAGACGCCCGGGCGATTTTCACGAGACCAATGACGAACAGGACATCCAATCCCCAGTAAAACCATCTGATGACCCGGTCGTTGCCGGCGGTCCCCATTCCACTGCGAAAGCGAGGTGCGCAGGATGGCGGCCAGATTGCTCTCCGGGAACGAGGGCAACAGCAGATAGCGCCAGGACTCGCTTCCATGGGGCCGGTCATGCAGGGCTGATTGCCACACGTGATAGGTGGTGCGAAAGAAGTCTCCTGTGTAGAGATAGTTAGCGACCAAGATGGCGGCTCCCCAAAAGGCGACGCCGCCGGCGAGCAACGCTGCTCCGGGCGGGCGTAGTCTTCCGTCGGTTGAATCGCAGCAGCGAGAGCGCGGCAACGGGGAAAAGGAACCATACGTTGTCGGGGCGCAGGGTCAGGGCGAAGCCGAGAGATTGCCCGAGCAGGAACCAAAGCCAGAGGGAACGTTGTCGGTTCTCGAAAATCTTGATCAGGAGAGCATGGGCCGAGAGACAGAAGAACGCCGAGATGGCGTCCGGCGCAATCATTTGAACGTTCTGACGAAAGCCGCACGAGACAGTCAGGAAGAGCGCGGCCAAAAACCCGGTTTCCTTGTCGAAAAGTTCCCGGCCAATCCAATACGTCAAGGCCACGGAAGCCAGCGCGAGGGCGAAGACGGCGTACACGCCGTTGCCGGGGTAGAAGCCGAGGAGCTCGTACATCGGGCAGAGAAGCAAGGAGAAGCCAAAGACATGATTGGGCGGGAACTTATGGCCCGCGGCGAAGATGACCATTCCCTTGCCGCGCAGAAAGTTGATCGCGGGCAACACGTAATCGGCCGTATCGGACAGGAGATTGTCCGCGGCGATGGTTCGATTCGGCCAAAAACTGACGGCGGCTACGGCCAGCAGCGCGACGAGCGCGGCGGCGTCTGATGAGCTGGTTCTGGTTTGCTCTGTTGAAGAGCTCATGAACATGAATATGAGCTGGCGGTTTGGGGGCGTGACGGTCTCACCGGGCATCTCCGGTGCGTTGCTATTGCGGCTTCACCGTACCAAACGAGTCTGGCATGCGCAACACCGCAACCGGCCCTGCTCGAATGAGAGGAGGCCGTGGCATTCGATGCACCAGACAACGGCGGTCACATCGGTAAATCCTGATCGCTCTAATCGACGGCCCGGCACCTTCGAATTGGGATACCGCCAAGTGTTCAGGGGGTGGCCCACTCATTTCACGGGCCATTTCCAGTTCCTAATCTCCGGCATATCCTGGCCGTATTTGTCGATGTAGAGCTTGTGGTCGATGAGCTTGTCCTTGAGTTGCTGCTTCAGGTAGATGCCCTTTTCACCGGTCTGCGGCACGCGGTCGATGGTGTCCATGACGAGGTGGAAGCGGTCCAGATCGTTCAGCACCGTCATGTCGAAGGGCGTGGTGATGGTGCCCTCTTCCTTGTAGCCGCGGACATGGATGTTGTCGTGGTTGGTGCGACGGTAGGTCAGGCGGTGGATCAACCACGGGTAGGCATGGAAGGCGAAGATGACCGGTTTGTCCTTTGTGAAGAGCTCGTCGAAATCCACGTCGCTCAACCCGTGCGGGTGTTCGGTATTCGGCTCCAGCTTCATGAGATCGACAACGTTGACCACGCGGATTTTCAGGTCGGGCAGATGCTGTCGCAGGATGGAGACGGCGGCGAGCGTCTCCAGCGTGGGCACATCACCGCAGCAGGCCATGACCACGTCTGGCTTGGCGCCCTGGTCGTTGCTGGCCCATTGCCAGATGCCGATGCCCTCGGTGCAGTGCTTGACGGCAGCGTCCATCGCCAGCCATTGCGGAGCTGGGTGTTTGCCCGCGACGACGACGTTGACATAATGCCGGCTACGCAGGCAGTGATCCATCACGGAGAGCAGGCAGTTCGCGTCGGGAGGCAGGTACACGCGCACGACCTCGGCCTTTTTGTTCACGACATGATCGATGAAACCGGGATCTTGATGTGTGAAGCCGTTGTGATCCTGGCGCCAGACATGCGAGGCCAGCAGGTAGTTCAGCGAGGCGATTTTGCGCCGCCACGGCAGCTGCGACGTGACTTTCAGCCACTTGGCGTGCTGGTTGAACATGGAATCGACAATATGGATAAACGCCTCGTAACAGTTAAATAGTCCGTGCCGCCCGGTGAGCAGGTAGCCTTCCAGCCAACCCTCGCATTGATGCTCGCTGAGCATTTCCATCACGCGCCCGGTGGGGGCGAGAAATTCGTCGTTCGGCACGGTCGCGGCGTCCCATTGGCGTTTGGTCACTTCAAAAACGGCCTCCAAGCCGTTGGAGAGCGTCTCGTCGGGACCGAAGACACGGAAGTTCTTCTGCTCGGCGTTGAGCTTGGCCACATCGCGCAGGAAGCGCCCGAGCACATGCGTGTCACCGATGCCGGGCGCGCCCGGCGAGGGCACGTCGACGGCGTAATCACGGAAATCTGGCATCCGCAGATCGCGGAGCAGAACGCCGCCGTTGGCATGGGGGTTCGCGCCCATGCGTCGTTCGCCCGTAGGCGCGAGTTCAGCGAGTTCTGGTTTCAGGCGGCCCTGTTCATCGAAGAGTTCCTTGGGCCGGTAACTCCTCAGCCAGTCCTCCAACAGCTTGAGGTGTTCGGGATGGGTGGCTGGGTCGGAGAGCGGCACCTGGTGCGCACGGAATGTGCCTTCCACCGGCAAGCCATCGACCATCTTCGGTCCCGTCCAACCCTTGGGTGAATTCAGCACGATCATCGGCCAGTGTGGACGTGTGAGATTGCCGTGGACGCGGGCGTCTTGCTGGATTTGCTTGATCTGCTCCACCACCGTGTCGAGCGTCGTGGCCATGGTTTCATGCATCAACGCCGGCTCGTGACCCTCGACGAAGTGGGGCGTCCAGCCGTAGCCGCGGAGCAACTGTTCCAATTCCTCGCGGTTGATGCGGGCGAGGATGGTCGGGTTGGAGATTTTGTAGCCGTTGAGATGCAGAATCGGCAGCACGGCGCCGTCGGTGATCGGATCGAGAAATTTGTTGGAGTGCCACGCTGTGGCCAGTGGGCCAGTTTCCGCTTCACCATCGCCGACAACGCAGGCGACTACCAGATCGGGATTGTCGAATACCGCCCCGAACGAATGGCTGAGCGAATACCCCAGTTCGCCGCCTTCGTGGATCGACCCCGGGCATTCCGGCGAAGCATGGCTGGGGATCCCGCCCGGAAACGAGAACTGCGTGAAGAGTTTTTTCAGCCCGGCCTCGTCCTGGCTGATGTTTGGATACACCTCGCTGTACGTTCCCTCCAAATACGTGTTGCCCACGACGGCCGGGCCGCCGTGGCCGGGGCCGGAAACGTAAATCATATCGAGGTCATACTTCTTGATCATCCGGTTCAGGTGGACATAGATGAAGTTCTGCCCCGGTGTCGTGCCCCAATGTCCCAGCAGCATGTGCTTCACGTGCGCGAGCGTCAGCGGCTGCTTCAGTAAGGGGTTGTCCCAAAGATAGATTTGTCCGACCGACAGATAGTTGGCGGCACGCCAGTACGCGTCCATCTTTTGGAGCAGTTCCAGGGTGAGCGTGTTCATTCTGATACAGGAGTATGTAGCTGACGTAATCCGGTCGTCAAGCAGGCCGTGGCCGAATTTCAAATGCGGCGCAGGCATACCGGCAATCAATCACGAGCTTGCCCTGCCCACTTCACATTGGCATACTACGAGGTGTCGTCTGTAATCGTGAGCGAACCGAACTCGATACGGTTATAGGCGGAGAACATGGCGAAGGCGCGCACCATATTTGAACGTCAGAAGCTGAATCCGAGGCAACTACGCACTGTGGCTGAGCGCCGTCTTGGGGACGCGCGATTCCTCCAGAAGAGCGGATTGAATGCGCGCGCGAATGGAGCAATGTACTTGGCCGGGTTTGTTGTGGAGTGTCTCTTGAAGGCCAACCTTCTGGAAGAGCATCCTTGGCTGCAGAGCGCCGGCAGCCCGCCCGAGCGCAGTGGAAACGAGCGCGCCCTGTGGTTTCTTTGCTATCGGTGGCACGACTTGGGCGGTATGCTGGAACGGCTACCAAGGCTGACCGAGAGACTGGCCGCTGCTGGTCAGCGCGGGCAAACACGTGTGCTACAGTCACTCAAAAGCATTTGTGCGCAGTGGACGATTCAAGCCCGCTATTCGCCGCAAATGGCGACCTTGCAAGACGCGGATCAATTTATCAGTCAAATTGAGGAGGTACAATCATGGCTAAGATAGGGAATCCCAAAAATGTTGAGCGAGTGTTGACAGACGCACTCGAAGATGGCTTGCGGAAAGTCGGAATTGACGCGGAAGTGTGCCACGAGCCGGTTCCTCAGACGAAACTGCGGCGGTTCACGGTGATCGCGAAGAAGTTCAAGGGCATGAGGCCGTCAGAGCGGCAAGACCTGGTGTGGCGTATTGCTGGTCAGGTTCTGGAACCGGACGAACAGCTGTTGGTCAGCATGATCCTCACGCTGACGCCTGACGAACTGGCAGGAAAGTAGCACGTCAAACAAAACGTTAGCGTGAGCGAACTGAACTCGATGCGGCTACGGCAGCGGCGACGTTGACATCCGCAATAAATCAAAACTATGCAGCAGGTCCTCCATTAAGCCGTCGGCGAACTTGCTCTCGTAATTCCTCCCTGAGCCGCCGCCGCGAAGTTTCAGGGCGTGCCTCGGGCTGGGATTGCGTGAGTTGGTGATAAACCTGCGGCGATACTTGCCGCGCGGTTTCTTCCGCCCGTCTGTCAACTACTGCCTTCTTGATGGGCTTCATTTAGTTCCACTTTCCATTCTGATTTCCATTTCTCCATATCCATTATACAACTTTTCCGGGAATCGGATGAAGAATAGCGGCGTCAGCCGTACCGGTGTTATAATCTCCGTAAGTGCCTGATGTTCAGCATCCCGGCCCAGTGCGGAAGGCGTTCGGCCTCCGATCGTTTGGGTTAAGCAGATGCCCCTGCTTTTATATTTCAATTTCATTTGTTCGTCGCGCTGAGCCCGAGAACGCGGCACACGGAGCGCGCAATCATCAGTTCTTCGTCCGTGCGGATGACACGGACCGTAACGCGGCTGGTGTCCGCGGAAATCACTTCGGCATTGGCCGCGTTGCGCGACTCATTCAGCTCTATGCCGAGGAAGCCGAGGTCCTCGCAAATGCGCGCGCGGACGGGTGATGCATTCTCGCCGATGCCTCCTGCGAAGACGAGCGTGTCCAATCCACCGAGAGCAGCGGCGAACGAGCCGATCCATTTTTTGGCCTGATAGCAGAACAGGGCCACGGCTTCCGCGGCCCGGAACGTCAGCAGTTTCCTGCGCGAGCAGGTCCCGCATGTCGGGACTGGTCTCCGAAACGCCGAGCAACCCGGACTTGTGGTTCACCATTTCGTAAAACTGTTTTGTGGTCATCTGTTCGGTGCGCAACAGATACGGCGCGAGGCCGGGATCGAGGTCGCCCGAGCGGGTACTCATCACCAATCCCGCGGTCGGCGTGAAACCCATGCTGGTGTCGATGCTTTTGCCGTCGCGCACGGCAGCCAGGCTGGCGCCGTTGCCGAGATGTGCGAGGATCACGCGGCCCTTCGTTGCCGACGGGTCGCCGAGGCGCGCGAGTTCTTCCATCAGATAGGCATAGGACAACCCATGGAAACCATAGCGCTGAATTCCTTTGGCGTCGTAGCTCCGCGGAATCGGCAGCCATTTGGCGACCCGCGGCATGGTGCGGTGGAAGGCGGTGTCGAAGCAGGCGACCTGGGGCAGTTTCGGATGCCGCTGGCGGAACGCCTCGATCAGTTCAATCTCGCGGGGCAGATGATCCGGGTCGTAGGGCCGAAGGCGGTGCAGTTCATCCAGCAATTCCCGGGTGACCACCTCGGGCTCGGTGTGTTTCATGCCGTGGACCACGCGGTGTCCCACGGCTTGAACCGAGGCGAAACCGCTCTGTTTTTCGAGCCAATCAATCAGGACCATCGCGGCTGACTTGTGATCGGAAGCGGCGATGGTGCTGGTGTCCTGCCGATTCGCGGTCGGGTCCTTGAAAGTCAAGTTGGTGCCGCTCAGGCCGATGCGGTCAATTTTCCCCGACAGCTTTCGCTCCAGCGATTGGCCAATCTGATACAGCACGAACTTGATGCTCGACGAGCCGCCGTTGATCGTCAGGACGCTGGTTTGAGCTGTTCTCATCATCTCGCCTTCTGTGAGATCAGCCTCGCCACAGGATATGCACGGCTTCCAGAGGAACCGCCACGCCGGGACAGCACGGTATCACTCGCGGCGTGTAATCGGCAGCCGGGCGAAGCGCGGGCACTGTCGCGCTGTAGAGGTAGCCATGCGCTGCCCCCACCAACGGACGGACGCGTGTCATTTCCTGCCGCACTGGGCCGTCGCCGTTAACTCCATTAGCATAGAGCTCGACTCGCACGGCTTCCGGGTCGAGGTCATCGAGATAAACCTGCACGTCAAACACGTGTTGCTGGCCTGTCGTTTTCACCTTCACTTCGCCGAAGCGCAGCCCAGCCCATTTCTCATCGAGAATGTGCTGCCACTTCACCACTCGCGCACCCGCCGCGCCCTTGTCGGCAGCGCGCTCCCGATAGTTTGTCGCGGCCGGAAAGTAATGCTGCTCGGTATATTCGCGCACGGTGCGGCTGGCGGAGAATTGGGGCGTCAACCGCGCCATGCTCTCCCGCATGCGCGCAACCCATGCGGTCGGCAAACCATCCTTGTCGCGGGAATAGAATTCCGGGATGACCTCGTTTTCGAGCCGGTCGTACAGCGCCCCGGCTTCGGCGGCATCCCAGGCAGGATCGTCGCCGTGCTCCCGGCCATCACCCAAGGCCCACCCCACTTGTGGGGTGTAGGCTTCGGCCCACCAGCCGTCCAACTCCGAAAGATTGATGCCGCCGTTGACCAGCACCTTCATGCCGCTCGTTCCGCAGGCCTCCCAGGGCCGTCGCGGCGTGTTGATCCAGACGTCCACTCCTTGCACCAGACGCTCGGCAAGGAGCATGTCGTAGTCGCTGAGGAAGACCACGTGCTCGCGCACCTCGGGTCGACGCTCGAAGCGAATCCATTCCTGGATCAACGCCTGCCCCGGCTGGTCGGCCGGATGCGCCTTCCCGGCGATGATGAGTTGGACGGGCCGTTGCGGGTTGGTCAACAGGCGCAGCAGCCGCGACGGGTCGTGGAGCAGCAGGTTCGGGCGCTTGTAGGTGGCGAACCGCCGCGCGAAGCCCAGCGTCAACACGTTCGGATCGAACAAATGCTTCGCGTCTTCCACCACCCGGGCGGGCGTCCGGAAGCGTCCAGTTGTTGCGGCAATCGGGTGTGAATGTAATCAATCAGTGACTGGCGGCCGGCCGTGCGCAGTTCCCAAAGCCGTGCGTCGGGAATGCGGCGAATATCCTGATCCAACGGTTCGATTGGGCCCAACCAGCGGTCTTTGCCACACGCTTCTGTCCAGAGATCATCCGCCGCCGCTGAGTCCCAGGTTGGCACGTGGACTCCGTTGGTCACATGTTTGACGGGCACTTCGTCCACTGGCCAGCGGGAAAAGAGTGGCGCAAACAGATGTCGGCTCACCTCGCCATGCAACCGGCTCACGCCATTGACCGCCCCGCTCCCGCGCAGTGCCAGATACGCCATATTAAAAGGCTCCGTAGCGTCATCGCTATTCTGGCGTCCCAGAGCCAGCAACTCGTGAAGGGAAATGCCGAGCTTCTCCTGCGCGTACCGAGCGAGATATTGCTCGATGAGTCCCGGAGAGAACCGATCGAACCCCGCCGCCACCGCCGTGTGGGTGGTGAAGAGGTTGCCCGCCCGCGTGACAGCCAGAGCGACATCGAAGGGCTGGCCGGTTTCCTGCATGAAAGTCCGGGCGCGTTCCAAAACGGCGAACGCGGCGTGCCCTTCATTGAGGTGGCAGACTTCCGGCTGGATGCCGAGCGCGCCGAGCAGCCGCCAGCCACCGATCCCGAGGATCAATTCCTGGTTGAGCCGCAACTCCGGCCCGCCGCCATACAGCTCGCTGGTGATCCCGCGGTGGGCGGGGGAGTTCGCCGGGTCGTTGCTGTCGAGCAGGTACAGTTTCACCCTTCCGACCCGCGCCTGCCAGACGCGGAGCCAGACCGAGTACCCGGGCGCGCGATCTCCAAGCGCAACCACTCGCCGTTCGGGTGGCGCACGGGCGTGATCGGCAATTGCCCGGGATCATTATACGGATAGAGCGCTTGTTGCACCCCGTCCCTGTCGATCACCTGGCGGAAATAACCTTGCTGGTACAGCAGGCCGACGCCGACCACCGGCACACCCAGATCGCTGGCGGCCTTGAGTTGATCGCCGGCCACGTTGCCAAGCCCCCCCGAATAAATCGGGAGAGCCTCACCCAGCATGAATTCCATGCTGAAATACGCAACACAAGTCAGGGACGATTGCGGATGAGTGTGCTGAAACCACGCGGGTGACTCGGCGGCGCGCTTCTCCGCTTGTGCGAGAGCATCCACCTTCTGGCGAAACGCCGGATTCGGCCAACAGGAGGCGGAGTTTTTCCCGCGAGACCGTCTGCAGGACGACCCACGCGTTTCGAGTCAGCTCCCAGAGCACGGGGTCGAGCTGGCTCCACACCTCGTCGGCGCCATGGTTCCATGACCAGCGCAGGTCCCGGGCCAGCTCCGCGAGTGAACTGAACCCGTCGATGTCCGCGGGCCGAAGACTGGGGGTCGAGCTACTGGCGGGGGTTTGTCCGCTCATGGTCTCTCCTCCTCAATGGTTACGCAAAAAGCGCAGCTCGGCCCGCAGGCGTTCCACCTCATCGAGCAGATCGAACATGGTCTTGAGCATGGCCAGGTCGACGTCTGTGAACGGTACCGTAGGTACTCAATCTGCCGCAGTGTATGGATCGCCTCTTCCGTGAATTCCATCACGCCGTACGGCGGGTGAAAGACCGGTCGCACGAGGCCGGCCCGATAATAGATGAGAATGGAGCGGCGCGGGACACCGGCGAGGTGAGCGGCGGCATCGAGACTGTACAGAACGTTTGGTTTCGGCTGAAACAACTCCAGAGCAATGGATGATGGACCGTCTCGAACCGATCGTTTGCTCATGAAGTTTTCCTCGGGTTGAATGCCGATTTCGCGGCCAACTGCTCCCACAGGACTTTTTGTTCCGGCGTAAGTTGCGACGGAACTTCGATGGACACGATGGCATACAAATCGCCCCGTGTTCCGTCGACCGTCGGCAACCCCTTTCCCGCGTAAACGGAATTGCCGTTCCGACACGGTGCCCGCGGGAATTTTCAAGGACACCGTTCCGTCGAGGGTGGGTATGTGGACGGTGGTACCCAGCACGGCTTCCCACGGGGCCAGATCCAAATCGTAATAGAGATCGGCGCCCCGCACACGGAAGTCGGGGTGCTGGGCAAACTTCACGCGCAGATAGAGGTTTCCCGACTCCCCGCCGCCGATGCCTTCCTGGCCTTTGCCGGCGAGCACGGATGAGTCTGCCCTTCCCGAACGCCGGGCGGGATCTTCACCCGCAAGGTCTGCGTGGTCGATTGTCCGGTGCTCGGATCGGTACGCTGCAGCCGAATCGTGCGGCTCGAACCGTGCAAGGCTTCGTCCAGCGTCACCAGAATGTCACCCTCGATGTCCTGGCCGCGCTGGGCGAATGTCTCGCCTTCTTCGCCGTTTTCACCCGCTCTGCCGAAGCCACCGAATGGACGACCGCGACTGCCGAAGAACTGCTCGAAGAAATCACTGAAACCTGTGCCATCGAAATGGAATTCAGCACCCTGCTTCGGGGCCTCCGCCGAACCTTTCCGCTGGTGGCGGGGCCTGCCGTTCCGGATGGTTCCAGTTCGCCCCGAGTTCATCGTACTTTCGCCGTTTTTCCGGATCGCTGAGGACTTCGTTGGCTTCGTTGATTTCCTTGAACTTTTCTTCAGCCGTGCTTTTGTCTTTGGCGACGTCGGGATGATATTTGTGGGCGAGCTTGCGGAAGGCCTTTTTGATTTCCGCATCACTGGCGGTTCGGGGCACGCCGAGAACGTCGTAGTAGTCCTTGAATTCAACGGGCATCGCCGGCTCCGGGAAGATGGCACGGACTATTCTCGATCACCTTCGACGCCGTTTCGGCGATGGAAGCGGTCGCATTCTTCGAATCGGACACCCGGCTTGGAGGATCGATCTTCATGGTTTGGCCCTCGCAACGCTCTGCTCTAATACCCCTTTTCTTCCCCGAGTTCAAGGTGGCGTGTTCCTTAGACACGAGAGCCCCCGCGGGCGCCATAAGGTGTTGACCCCACTGGGGATTTCAGGACAGGAGTATTCGACATGTCCACGTTAAGATGAGCCCGTTCGCAGCCATCGACATTTTGTCGCGCCAAAGCACTGCGTAGGCGGACGCTTCGGATCCATGGGAATCACTCACTGTCTCCGGTCGGGGATGGACAAACCTCCAACGTTCAGGCAACATCAGTGACTCCAGTGGACTTTTACACATCATGGCTTGGGGGGATTGAAGCAGTCACCGCCTGCGCGTGGCTGGGGAGTTGTGCGGCTTGGTAACGGCGTCGAAATCATCCGGAGCCGTGAGCGTGAGGCCGTTCCAAGCCCGGGAACAGACGGCGAAAGGGTTGGTTTTCTCGAGCGCACAGGAGGTGGCGGCGGCGATTCGTGACCGTCGCGTGTCGGCGGTGGAGGTCGTGGACGCCTATCTGGCGCGCATTGCCCGTCATAATCCAGCGCTCAACGCCATCGTCACACTCAACGAAGAGGAGGCCCTGGCCCGGGCGCGCGAAGCCGATACGGCCCTGGCCCGCGGCGAGGTTTGGGGGCCGCTGCACGGCGTGCCCGTGACGATCAAAGACTCATTCGCCACGGCTGGATTGCGGACGACGAGCGGGTTTGCGCCACTGGCGAATTACATCCCGGTGGTCGATGCAACCGTCGTGGCGCGTCTCCGCGCGGCGGGGGCCATCGTACTGGGCAAAACCAACCTGCCGATGCTCGTCCATGGGTTCCAGAGCGACAATGCCATCTTCGGCCGGTCGAACAACCCCTGGGATCTGGAACGAACACCGGGCGGGTCAACTGGCGGCGGTGCCGCCGCCATCGCGGCCGGTTTGTCGGCGTTGGAAGTGGGCAGCGACTACGGCGGCTCGGTGCGAATTCCGGCGCACTACTGCGGTGTGTATTCACTCAAACCCACCGAGCACCGCGTCTCGACCGTTGGTCACATTCCGGATCTGCCCGGCCAATCACGCGGTGTGCGGCACGTCGCCACGCCCGGGCCGCTGGCCCGATCCGTGCAGGATCTGGCGCTGGCACTGCAGGTGATCGCGGGTCCCGATCCACGTCAGCCGGAAGTTCCTCCTGTGCCCCTTGTTCCAGCAGTGCCACGGCCTTGGGACGCATTGCGTGTGGCTTGGGCCGATGATTTTGGCAGGCTGCCGGTGACCCGCGACACAAGGACCGCATTGGCGGGACTGGTCGCCGCGCTGGAGGAACGAGGCTGCACGGTCGCGCAGTGTCTGCCGGACGATTTTGAGTTCCCCGATCTCTGGGAGACATACGGCGAACTGCGCCAGTGCGAAGTTGGCGGGGCGATGTCGCCCGAGCTCGAAGAGGAATGCGCGGCCAGGTTCGGGGTCAACGCCGCGTCCGACGATCCTGAATTGCGCGGCATGGCCCGAAGACTCAACGCCACGCTGCGTCAGTACACGGAGACGTTGACCAAACGCGACGCGCACATTGCCGCTGTAGAACGTTTCTTCGAAACATGGGACGCACTGTTGTGTCCCGTAACCGTTGGCCCCGCTTTCCCTCATTGCGCTCCCGGCACGCCGATCGATGTGGACGGTCGGCCCGTTCCCTATCGACTGGGCGGGACAGGTTACACCAGCCCATTCAACTTGACTGGCCATCCCGTGGTGGTCCTGCCGCTGGCTCGCTCAGCCGAGGGACTGCCGATCGGCGTGCAAGTAGTCGGCCAACGTTGGGGCGAGATGAAATTGTTGGCGATCGCCGAACAACTTGTCGAGCAGACCGGACCATTTCAACGTCCCCCGGGATACTGAGTCGATTCTCAGCGGCGGGGCGGCGACCGAAGCGAAGGCGTACTTCAACCGTGAGATCAATGGCAGGGAGGAAGACACAGTGCAAACATCCATGTTCGCAATTATCGCGTTTTTGATGGGGGCGATCCTTTCCGTCTACTTGCCGATGAACAGCTCGGTTTCGCGATATCTGGGATCCTCCATGGCCGCGTCCGCAGTTTTCTTCGTGGTGGCCACCATCACCTCCATCGTAATTCTCGTGTTCGGGGGTGACTATCATTCGCTGGCCAAACTTCGGAACGTGCCGGTTTATCTGCACGTCGCCGGGATCATCAGTGCCTTTTTCATCGTCGGGACAACCTTTCTCATTCCCAAGGTGGGGGCCAGACCGTTTTTTATCCTGCTGGTTTCGGGTCAAATCCTGATGGCCATGGTCATCAGCCACTTTGGTGTGCTGGAATCTCCGCAGGATCCGATAACGCTCAAGAAGACGCTCGGAGCAATTCTGGTGATTGCCGGGGCGTGCCTGTCGGCGCGCTAGCCGCCGGATTCTACTTCTTTGCCGGAGCTTTGGTGTGGAACGTGTACGCGTCCGGATGCCCGGCAAAACACAGGCCCATGGTCGATCCCTTCACGTCATCGTAGGGGATGCCCAGTAACTCCAACGCCACTTTCTCGGCTGTTATCGGCATGGTCTTCATTCGCCGGCCAAGCGCGTCTTCCACCGCGTTGGCCACCATGGCCGCGCATGGAATCATCGTGTGTTCGGCGGTCCCGCGGGCGCCGAACGGGCCATCGGGTTGCGGCACCTCCACGATAATCGGAACAATTTCCTCCGGCACGTCCATCGAGGTTGGGATCTTGTAATCCGTGAAGTTGGCATTGACCAATTTGCCCTTCTGGTCGAAACGGATGTCTTCGTACAACACCGTCGCCAGCCCCTGAACGACCCCGCCGACAATCTGGCCTCTCACGAGGACGGGGTTGATCGCCTTGCCAGCGTCGACAGCCAGTGTGGCTTTCAGTACGCGCATCTTGCCCGTCTTCTTGTCGATTTCGAGAGTGACAGCGGCGGCGCCCACGGTGTAATGCACATTCGGATGGCCGCCCTGACTGGTCTCGGGGTCGCTCAATGCGGAGGTGAACTCGGGCATGAATACGCCGCTCCCGAGAATCGGTCCGCCGATGAAGTTCCCATGCTTCAGTTGAATGCCGTTGATGACGAAATCACGCAACGGCAACTCGAAATCCGCGCGTTCCCGGCATTTCACGCGCTCATTTTCAAGATAGAGCGAGTCGCGAGACAGACCATGGGCCCGCTCGACAACTTCAAACATCTTTCCGCGCAATTCCAGCGCCGCAGCTTTCACGGCATTGCCGCAACCCCACGTCACGTGAGAGCCGACGGTCTGCCATTCGTACGCGTTGCGGTCCGTGTCGGGTAGCTCGACGCGGATCTTCTTGATCGGCACCGTGAGAATCTCAGCGGCAATTTGGGCCATCACGGTCAGGAACCCCTGGCCGATTTCCATGCCCGAGACGCTGATGTTCAGGCTGCCGTCCTCATTGAACTTCATGAATGCTGCCGACGCGGCATTGGGCGGCATCGCCGGTGCCTTCCAGTAGCAGGCGAACCCCTTGCCGATGACCTTGTTGGGATCTTTCGACACTTCTTTCTTTCCCCAGCCGATTTCCGCGGCAACCCGGTCGATCGACTCCTGGAGACCGCAGGGGTTCATCTTCGCGCCATACGCCAACGTGTCGCCTTCGCGAATGGCATTCCTCCTCCGGAACTCGACGGGATCCATGCCGAGTTTGTGCGCCATCCGGGTCATGTGGGATTCCAACCCAAAATGGAATTCGGAGTACCCAAAACCACGATACGGACCACTCGGCGGGAGGTTGGTATAGACGCAGACGGAATCGATTTTGACATTGGGGATTCGATACGGGCCTGTGGCGGAGAGCCCGACCGCATTCACCACATTGGCACCGTATTCCACATAACCACCAGCATCCCAGTGCAAGGAATGCTCGATTGCCGTGATGGTGCCGTCTTTCTTCGCGCCCAGTTTGATTCGCGCGACGACGCCCTGCCGTTGGTAGGTATTGTAAAACTCCTGAGCTCGCGTCCAACGGACCTTCACTGGATGCCCCTTCACCATCATCGCCAATGCCGCGCCGATGATCTCCATCGACACGCCGGCTTTGCCGCCAAAACCGCCACCGACATACGGCGTCACGACGCGGATGTCCTTGTGGGACAATCCGAGCGGCGCCAGCGCCTGCGCGAGGACATGTCGTTGCGTGTAGGGCGACTGCGAAGCCGACCAGAGCGTTAGCCGACCGGACAAATCGTAGAGGCCGACGATCACATGGGGTTCGATCGCACAGTGGGAATAGCGGGGGACCGTGTAGGTGTCTTCGAGAATAACATCGGCTTCCTTGAACCCTTTCTCGATGTCACCTTTCCTCGTTTTGCGCCAGTGGGCGATGTTCGTGCCCGCTTGCGGAAAAAACCATGGGCAACGCGTGTAATTTCCCAGATCAGGGTGCACCAACACGGCATCATCCTGAAGCGCCTTTGTGAGGTCGAGGACGGGTTCCAGTTCCTCGTAGACCACTTTCACGAGTTTTGCCGCCCGTTTGGCCGTCTTCGCGTCGCGTGCGACCACGGCAGCGACTTGTTCGCCGACAAAACGGACGCGGTCGGTCGGAAAACTGAATCGGTCCTGCATGTACAATCCGAAACGGTACGGGAAATCTTTGCCAGTGATCACGCGCACGACACCGGGAACCTTCTCGGCGGCCGACGTGTCAATACTCTTGATCAACGCATGTGCGTATGGGGTTTCGACGATCTCCGCATGAAGCAGCCGCGCCCCAAAATCAATGTCGTCCACGTAAATGGCCGCTCCCGTGACTTTCTCCAGCCCGTCGATGCGTTCGGGCGATTCGCCAACAATTTTGAGCGAACTCATACGCGCTTCCCCGCTTTCTTGCCGACGGCCACAATGGCGTCAATGACCGGTTCGTAACCAGTGCAACGACATAAGTTGCCCGAGATGGCCTCTTTGACTTCGTCTTTGGACGGGTTCGGGTTTTTGCCCAGTAATTCCGTCGCCGAGAGCACCATGCCGGGCGCGCAGAATCCACATTGGAAGGCGTTGTGCTTGAGCAGCGACTGTTGCACGGGCGTCAACCCCGACTGGCTCAACCCTTCGAGCGTCGTGATTTCGTGACCGTCCACCTCGATGGCCAGGATCAGGCAGGTGCGCACGGTCTTGCCATCCAGGAGGACCGTGCAGGCACCACAGTCACCGCGTTCGCAACCAATCTTTGGGCTCTTCACGCCCAGTGTTTCCCGCAAGACATCGAGGAGAATGTCGCTCGGCTCGACATCAAGGCTGCGGGTCTCGTTGTTGAGTGTGACAGTGATCCGCTTTGTCATGGCCGCCTCCTATATCACGCTGGTGCCATACGCGGGACCCGAGCCCGCAATCCGTTCAACCGCGGCACGGAATCCCCGTTCCAGCATTACGCCCACCATGTGCATCCGATATTCCTTGGTCGCGCGAATGTCGGTGATCGGTGCGATTTCTGTTGGCACGAGTCGCACCGCCTCCTGAATCAGATCGTCCGACAACGCGCGGCCCTCCAACAAAGCTTCGATTCTCTCCCCGCGAATCGGGCGTGGCGCGACCGAGCCGAAAGAAACCCGATAGTGGTTGTCGGCGTACGCGAGAACCGTCACGCTGGCTTGCGCGAGATCTTCGCCTTCGTACCGGCGCAGCTTGACGAAACAGGCGCCATGTTTCTTCCTGGGCAGCGCTACCGCTATTCCGGTGGCGATCTCGCCACGCTTCAGCACGGTCTTGCGTGGACCGAGAAACCAGTCGCACAACGGCACCTTTCGCCTGCCTGACGGGCCGACCACCAGCACCACGGCATCATAAACGAGCAGAATCGGACCGCTGTCACAGCAGGGAACCGCCGAGCAGATATTGCCAACCATCGTGGCCCGGTTCCGAATGCCCACCGAAGCGACCCAGCCGGTCATCTCGTGAATTACAGGGAATTTCTTCGCAACGATTGGGGAATCTCGCAGGTCGCTGAACGTGACCAGAGCGCCGATCGTAAGGACACCATTCTTGAATTCAATCTTGTCCAGACCGGGAACACCCTTGATGTCCACCACGGCGTCGGGCGCTACCATGTTTTCGGCAATCAGCGTGATCAAGTCCGTTCCGCCGGCGAGAACGCGAGCGCGCGTTCCGTAGCGCGCGAGCGTTTTGACGGCCTCGCGCAGCGTGCCGGGCTTCACGTAATCAAACTCGTGCGCGATTGCCATGATCGCCTCCCTATTTCGGTGGCAGCAGGGCCACGATGCGGCACATGGCGGATTCCATTTCGATGCCGCGTAGCGGGAAAGCGCCAATCCAAGCTCGTTGATTGCCGATCTTGTCGATTTCGCCGCCGACATTTTCGGCATGCACCAGCTTCTTGGGAAACAACTTCAGGTGCATGACCTGATAGTACTCATCCGGCGGAAACATCTCATCCCATCCCTTGCCGTACTTGGCCTTCAATTTCTTCTCGGCCTCGGCGAACCGGGCGGGGTGCCAGTTGCGGATGATGGTGTTCATCGGATGATCCGCGCTGCCACAATCGAGACCGATCCACTTGAGCTTCATGTCCAGCGCCCATTGGTGAAAGCCGGGGCCGGGACCGGGTGCTTCACAAAATACCGCAACTCATCGGATTGCCTCTGGTCCCAAGCGTAGCGGTGATAGCCGGTATTGATGATCAGGATATCACCCTTCTTGACCTCGACGTTCTTCGTAATTGTCTCCGGGGAATACAGGTCGTAGTCACCCACGTTCTTGGAAATGTCGGCGACGACGCCGGGGCCAATCCACTCTTCAATGGGGACGTGACCAATCGATCGGCCACTGGCGTGAAAATGAATCTCCCCGTCCATGTGCGTGCCGACGTGGTTGCTGGTCGTGATGATCTGGCCGTTGGCGCCCTGCCCCATGTGCGCGCCGGCAATGCGCTTGAAGTACTGAATTCCCAGCGGCATATAGCTCGGCCACGGCGGCGTGTGAATGCTCAGTGGCTGCGTCAGGTCGTACACACGGACCTTGTCCATGAAGTGCAGGAATTGTTTGGTATTCATCGGTTGTCTCTCATTTCTTGGTTAATCTTCCGGCCAATCCCGCGAAAGCTTTCTGGAACGGCTCGGCGGGCGCGCTCAACACGCCGGCGCCAATCTGGCCAATGCCCGGTTCCTTGTGGGCGACGCCGGTATCGATGAACGGCAGGATATTCTTCTCGACGACCTTGATGGCATCGATGCCCGTCGGCGTGCCGCGGAAGTTCAGATAGGGAATCTGGTAGATGTTGTTCTCGCCGGCGGTGATCTCATACATCTGTCGCGTATACCGAATCGCATCATCGCTGCTGCCGCCAACGAACTGGACAATGGCCGGTGCCGCCGCGATGGCGAATCCACCCAGTCCATTCGTCTCCGTGATCGCGCTGTCGCCTATGTCAGGGTTCGCGTCCGCCCGCGTGTACCCCGGGAAGAACAGAGCGTCGGGTACATCGGCCGGACCGGTGAACCATTCGTCACCCGTGCCCGAGAGTTGGATGCCGAAGTCGGTGCCATTCCGGGCCATGACGACCAGAACGCTGCTGTTTTTGACGCCACGTGCCGCGTCCAGTGTGACTTTGGAGGCGGGCATGGAAAGGTTCAGGAAAAAGTGATCGTTGTGGTTGATGAACTCCAGGACTTCAGCAGCGATGGTTGGATCGTCACAGGTCGTGACAATCGCCGGCGCGATCGCTCGATAGAAAATGGAGGTGGCGGCGCGGTTGCGGTTATGGACCTCGTCTCCCATGTGGAGCGCCTGAGCGATGATATTCTTGAGGTCGATTTTCCCGAGTTTGGCCACGGCTTTCTTCAAGACCGGGTAGAGAGTGCCTTCCATCCATCGCAGCTTCTCAATCACCGGTTCACCATACGCGCCGTACCGCAGCACTTTGCCGAGCCCCTCGTTCAGCGTGCAGTATGCGAAATTGCCGCGGGCCTCATTTTTCAGCACGAACACCGGCATCGACGGCGAGATGATGCCTGCCATCGGGCCGACGGAAGCATGTTCGTGACAGGGGGAGAATTTGATTGCGCCGGATGCCGCGAGCCGCCCGGCTTCTTCGACGGTTTCCGCTTTCCGCTCGTACAATAACGCGCCAATCATGGCGCCACGCATCGGCCCGCACATCCGGTCCCACGTAATCGGCGGTCCCGCGTGCAGCAACATGTCCGACTTCATCCCCGGGATAACATCGATGGCCCGCTCCAGACCGATGAGGTGCGGCATGCCGCTCAAAATGGTCTTCACGACCTCGGCATTGGCCTTTTCAATCGCCGGGCGAAATATCTTCACGCGGTTAGCCAACTTGGGATCGACCTCCATCGAAGGTTTCCAGTCAACCTGCACGGATGGCGTATGGGAATCATCCAACGCCTGTTTGAAGGATGACAAGCCAATGTTGATGACCTTCAGATCGCTGCCGAACAGTTGATTGATCGACGTCATTTCCTTCCCGGGCATTGAATAATTCGACCTGCCAATTTACACGCAGCGGCGTTGGATGGCATCACAATGGCACCGGCCTTTCGCAGAGCGGCCTCAACACGGCCCCGGTTCTGCGGGTCCTGATTGGTTCCGGTGATCGAACAGACGACGGAAACTTTGCGCGATGCCTGGCGAACCACGGTCGAGAGTTCGGCGGCCGGATCGGGGTGCGCGCCGTAGCCGAGCACGACATCCAGCAGGATGACCGCGGCTTCCGGATCGGCTGCTTCGACGAGGATCCGCCGATTCCGCAATGTGTAATCAATCATCGGATGCGGCCGACCGACGGTGAATTCGTCTTCACCAAGGTCGATGACCGAGTGTTTCTGGCTGACGAGAGAATCTCGGAGTTGCTTCGTGTTGCCCACAGGTGCATTTGAGTATACGCCCGTCAGCAGGGTCTTGAAAAGGATTTGAGCCTCGGCGCAGAACGTGCCGCCACTGAAGAGTCCGCGCACATATTTCTGGGCCTTCTTCCGTTTGGCGGCTTCGCGCTTCGCGATCCGGCTGATTTCCGCATCTCGCGTAGCGAGTCGGCTGAAGACTTCATCGCGTGGTTGTCCCTGTGACAAGGCAACGGCCATCAGGGCCGCTTCTTCGAGAGTGGAGGGACGATCTTCTTGTGTGAACGCACCGACAAACGAAGTTACGATGGGTTTACGGATTGTTTTCGCCAGCTTTTCGATCCGGCGTAGCACGTCTTTGTGCGGTGGTTTGGAAACGAGGAGAATGACACGCGTCTGTTCGTCTTTTGCCAGGGCTTTCAGCCCCTCCAGAAACATGATACCGCCGACCTCTTGTTTCACATCGCGGCCACCGGTGCCAATGGCCTGCGAGATCCCTGCGCCCGCATTGGAGATGATGCAACTGACCTCTTGAAGCCCTGTGCCTGCGGCGGCAACGATGCCGATGTTTCCCTGATTGACGACGTTGGCGAAGGCGAGGGGAACTCCGTTGATGATGGCCGTGCCGCAATCTGGCCCCATGACGAGCAGCCCACGCTTTTGGGCAAATTTCTTCAGTGCGATTTCCTTCTCCAGCGGCACGTTGTCCGAGAACAGCATCACGTGCAGGCCGTTCTCGAGAGCGTGCATCGCTTCATCGCCCGCGTAGCGGCCGGCAATCGAAATCAGCGCGAGATTGGCGCCGGGAACTACGTTGAGCGCACCAGCCAGACTTGTTGGACGTGATTCACTCCCGCTAGAGGTTGTGCTGACCGTCTTCTTGAGAAGACCATCGACAGCAACCAGGGCCGATTGCGCCGCGGCTTCGGTTTCACCTTTTACCGCGACCAGAAGATCGGTGTCACCCGTATTGTCGAACCTGGCGCTCAGGAGGCCACTGGAATTCAGGATCGCTTTGTTGGATTCTGTCCCCATCACCACGGCGGCGTCGATTACGCCTGGCAAGGCGGAGATTTCCTTGCCCACACGCATCAACGTGACAGAATCGAAGTAGGCGCCTTTGCGAATCTGGCCGGCAACGGTCATGAAACCCCCATTTCGCCGCGAACCGTGAGCAAGAATCCCGTTCCCAAATCAGCTCCAGAACTTTCGCCGATGGCCATCAGTCTCGCTGCCGACTTTCTGACCATCTCCTCGCCTTCATGCATGAGCGCAAGGACCAGATCTTTCATGCGTCCGAAGAGCAGGCCGCGGCGGGCGAGATCCAGAAACGAATTGGAGAATATGTTGCCGGCTTTTGCTGTTCGAAACACTTCCTCCGCAATCTTCTGATAATCCTGCCCTCGTAGTTGTTGCAAAAGATTCAAACCGATGAGCAACCCCGCAATGAAGTCGTCGCCGCTCGGAGTCAGCCCCAACCCGCATCCTCTCAGGGTTCGAACTCCATCCAGCAGGTGACCGCTTCTCATCTGGTGAACGCCGCGACGGATCTGATCCGTCAACGCCCGTTCAAATCCCGGTCGAAAATTCATGATCCGGTGTTCATCCAGAAGAAATGCCAGGCTTTTCGAAGAGGATGCAGTCCGCAGTTCTTCGTCGAAGACGGACAGATTGTGATCGAAGAGATGTGGATCCCAATCATCAAAGGTGACGTCCGAATGATAATAGTCGCGGGCGGTAAACTCAAAGTGGAGGCTCCCCAGTGCCACCGAATTCGCGCCGATGATCAGGGGCGCCGCCTCGACGCATGTCGATTCACGATGGAAGTCCCGAACGACGATGTTGAGCGGTCCATCACCGATTTCTTCGTCAACGACGGAAATGAGTCGGTTGCGGCACCGGAAGTTGACAGTACGCCGGAATCGGGAGTGGAACGGGTAGGTTCCTTCCTTCACCTGATCCCCAATACTCACGAGCGTCATGCCGGGTAAAACACCATCCCAAAGTTCTTGCTGTATTCGGCCTCACGGACGATCTCGACCTTGCCACTGACCGCCATCCCGATCTTCGGGCTCGGAACTTTCAGTTGCCCTGTGATCCGCATCCCGTTTTCCAACTCAACGATTCCCAGGGTCAGTTTGGCGACGTTGAAATCGGGGGGGAGATTGTGGACGGTCGTGAACGTCAGCAGTTTGCCATTCTTCGGAAGAGGAACCGTGTCAAACTCGAACGGTTCCTTGTTTCCGCACTTCTTGCACACCATGCGGAACGGATAATGAAGTTGCCCGCACTTTTTGCATTGATACGCGTAAATCTCCAGGACCATGGTCAGTTCTCCCTCTTGAAGACGAGGCAAACGACATTGTTGCCGAAACCGCCGAAGTTGCAGGTGAACCCGATGCGCGCATCCTTCACCTGTCGTTTATGGGCTTCGCCGCGAAGTTGCAGGACGATTTCGTGGGCTTGGCCACGCCGGTCGCCCCGACGGGATGTCCTTTGGCTTTCAAGCCGCCGGACGTATTGATCGGGAGCCTTCCGCCCAGACGGGTTTCACCGCGCTCCAGTGCGAGGTGTCCTTCGCCTTTCTTGAAGAAGCCGACCTCTTCGCTCTCGACGATTTCCAGAATTGTAAACGCATCGTGAAGCTCGGCGACATTAACGTCGGCCGGACCGACGCCGGCCATCTGGAATGCCTTGGCCGCAGCGCCGCGGACGGCCAGCAGGTCCGTCGGTTCCGCACGTTCATGGACGCAATGGGTGTCTGTCGCCTGCCCGACGCCGGCCAGCCGGATCATCGGCTTGTTCAATTGCTTCGCGACTTCCGCCGTTGCCAGAATCACCGCAGCGCCGCCGTCGGAGACCGGACAGCAATCGAAGAACCGTAATGGCTCGGCAACATATGGATTGTTGGTCATCGCCTCGGGGGAATCGAGGATTCCTTCGATGGTGATTTTCTCATGCAAGTGCGCGAAAAAGTTCAACAATGCGTTGTCATGGTTCTTCACGGCCACCATGGCCAGATGCCGCTCGGTCACGCCGTATTTTTGCATGTAGAGGCGCGTAAACATCGCCGCCAACGACGGCAGCGTCACGCCGTAGATGTACTCAGCCAGTGGATGAGACAGCGATGCCACGATGTCCGTCGCTTCCAGGTTGTTCACCTCACGCAGACGTTCTGCCGATGTGACCAGGACGGTATCGTGGAGTCCTGACGCAATAGCCATAAACCCCTGCTTGATGGCGGAAGCCCCGGACGCGGGGCCGTTCTCGATGACTTCGGCGCCAGCAGGAGTCAGGCTCAGGGTGTCGACGACGGCGCTGGCCAGCCCGGTCTGGTGATTGGCCCGGGCACCGCCCATATTGGCCACATACACGTGGTCGACCTTGGAAAGACCGGCATCCTTCAGCGCAATCATCGCGGGATACGCAGCAATTTCACTTAACGGATACTCCAGACGAGTAAAACTCGTAATTCCGATGCCGACGACATAGACCTCGCGCATGATCAAGCCTTCCCTTCCTGCTTCCAGCGCTGAGACATCAGCGCCGTGCCCGTTGAGTCATAGAGCGACCGCGTAGCCGCGAGAAGATCGGCGGGCGCCTTTGGTGGGTCCGTTGGCGGGAGAATCGCGGCTTGGGCCTTTTCGAGGAGGTGCTGCGGCACGGGGCGTCTACCGACGACGAGAGTAGCGCGGGCGCGATTGAATAGTTCCTTTGTCAGAGCCCACGAGGGAACACCGCCGAGTTCATGGGCGATTTGGAATCGCTTCTCGAGTTCATACTCGATCATCCACCGGCGGAAGCCGATCGGCGACTCAGCCACGATCAGGACTTCCTTTTGACCGATGATGTCGAGGTGGTACTCCATCTTCGTGGCGAAGGCGTGCGCTCCCACGCGCAAGCCGCGCCGCAGGGCGACGGTGTGGTACGACATGCCGACGTCCTTGCTCAACAGGCGACCGTTCACCACCGCGACGAGTTCGCCATCGATTTGCGCCACGAGGACGTATTCGTCCTGAACGCGATAGCGATAGTAGGCCAGAAGCTCACTATAGAGCCGCGCGGCGACGACGTCGTAGTAGTCACGCTCGACGTGAATCAGGGGTTCGACATGTTGCAGGATGTCGGGGATTTCCTCCCGGGTCACCTGACGGATGACCATCTCTTCCCCGCCCGCGAGCATCATATACTTGGGCGGAAACGGCGGAACGGGGTTATCAACGGGACGCAGGATCTTCTCAAGGTCAACAGCCATGACAGCTAATTCTCCTCTCTCTTCGGTAAAGAAATTCCGTTTTCTCTCGAACAGTTAGCCAACGAGATGCGCTCTGGCTCGACACCTGTCGGATACCAAATGACTTGACAACGCATGGGGTATGCCATTCAGCACATTCGAGACATTTGTGGCTGGCATATGTGGCTGCCACACAATTTGTTGCGTAGATATATCGACATCTGTGAGAGCGTCTTCTCGATGCCCGGTTTTGCCAGAGTGTCGCAGTCTGCCTTGGGAGGCTGACATCGTGTCAGAACTCGTTATTGGCCGTCAGGTACCGCCGGTGGCACGCATTCCCGTTCACCCAGATCTCGACGCGCTTGTCGTCACCACCAACCATGACTATCGCTTGCGTCGGCGCTACGTTGTGCGGCGCGAGTTTTTCAGTGCGACGGGGCGCCTCAAGTCGCAGGTCGGTCGGCATGGTGAAAGCACGTCTTGCCTTCCTCACGGTATTGGTTGCGAATGATCCTGGCGCACTCGGCGGCGGCCCCAGCCGTCTTGAACGTCTCGCGGATACGCTTGCGCTGAATCATTACGCTGATCTTCCACATGGCTTGACCAGACACATTCTTGCGCTCTAGTATTGGCGCCATGATGCGGATGGCTTTGATCTCGCAGCTTCTTTTTTCGTGCCTTCATTTGCCACTAAGCCAATCGCGTATTTGTAAGTGCTTGCGCTCCCGTAGCTCAGATGGATAGAGCGTCGGTTTCCTAAACCGCAGGTCGCCCGTTCGAATCGGGCCGGGAGCGCCAACTTAACTCGCTGACGACCAAGCGATTCTGATTCACGGCCCCGCGCCACCCGCGCTGATGTCTTTTCCAATCGCCGCGGAATCGCCGTCAACAACCTTCGGGCGGAGCGCGAGGAACCGCTCCGCCTCGGCTCTTCCCGAACCGTCCGCGCTCGGTCTCGTAATGGTTGGGTTGCTGGGGGCGTTGACGATTCGCCGCCGCAAGTAGTCAGTCCTGGGCGGAGACTCCAAGGCTTGCCCGCCGCCGTATCATGCAATCAGCAATGAGCACCGGCGGCTGGTGGCGGCAGGACACTGGCAGGGCAACGGCGGCTGGTAATGGGCGGGTTGTGTTCGTTTTTACGTCCCCAGTCTCGCTTTGGCTCCATTGCCTGCACTCACCCAAATGGGGCATTCTTCGGTCATCGGGTGAGTGTCGTTTGGGGGGATTCAGGGGGGCTGAGCGGCGAGGATACTGGCTGGATACGCAACGCTGGCAAGCCGAATGCTCTTTGTGGAAGCATGGCTTCGAGTAATTGCCGGGTAAAACCGTACATTCTTGCTATCGACGATGAGGAGGATTTTCTAAGCTTCCTCACGGAGTTGTTGGAATGCCAAGGCTACCGAGTGATTGCCGCTTCCAGTGCAGATGAAGCCATCCAGATTTACGAGGAGAGATGGCGAGAGATTGACTTGGTGCTATTGGACTTCGTGCTACCGCCGGTGACGGGCGAGTTGGTATTCGATGAACTCCAACGGGTCAACCCCGACGTGCGGGTTGTTTTGGTGACGGGCTACGAAAAATCCGTGCCGTTCGCAATGTTTCAGAAAGGTCTGTTGGGTTCCCTGAAAAAGCCCTGTAGCCTGGGTGACCTTGTTCAGAAAGTGGAGGAGGTTATCAATGTTTCCGCAGTTCCTCCCCCGACATCGACCAATGTCTTCCATGTGAACTGATAGTTAATTGAGAAAAAGACATATGGGCATCTTATCCACCGCAATCGCATTATTCAGTTCCGGAGGCGAGGGTCAACAGGAACGGCTCCCGGAACAACCCTCCAATGATGGGGACGAACCCAAATCCACCATTCTGGTCATTGATGACGACCCCATGCTGCTCCAAACCGTCAAATCGTTGCTGGTCAAACGTGGCTTCAATGTGCTGACTTCGTCTTCGTCCCCGAAGGGACTGGACATGCTCCGCTATGCTGCTCGTGACATCCGCATCGTGGTGCTCGATTACAAAATGCCGAAACTCGACGGTGGCGAGACGCTCAACTTCATCAAGCAACTCAGTCCGAACGCCGAGGTCATTGGACTTACAGCAATGAACCTCGACTCGGTGACCGTAGGGTATCTCGAAGGCGTAGACAAGTTGCTCAGCAAGCCGGTGGTCGCCAACGAACTGCTCGGTGCGGTTGACGAGTTGCTTGGCGTTGGGCAGTCCCAAGAAGAGCCAGTTTCGGAAGCCGTGAATCCTGTGTCATCGAATCCTTCCAGCGACGCCAAAACCGTGCTCGTGGCAGAAGATGAGCCAGAGGTTCGAGAATTCTTGGCGGCCGTATTGCGGGAAATGGGTTGCATCGTTCTTGAGGCAGAAAACGGTGACCGAGCCCTTCGCATCTTTGAGCGTTCCCGTGGACTAAAAATCGATTTGCTCTTGACCGACATCGTGATGCCGGTGCTGGGAGGCAAGGAATTGGCGTACAGGGTCGGCTCGCTCTACCCCGAGACCAAGATTGTATTCTGTTCCGCCTACCCGGAAAAGCTGGGGGTCGGCAATGGGATGTTTAACAAACAGATTCCTTTTCTCCAAAAACCGGTGACAATAAACGCAGTGAAACTCAAGGTGCGTGAAGTTCTGGGCGAGGCAACGGAGGATTTACAGCCGAGTTCGGCGAAAACGTTGCAAGACTAGCCGAGCCTGCTCAAATCGATCAAAACAGTTGGGACTCGACTACCGACCGACCGTGAGCGATAAGTGACCCAACATCGCTGAGGAAACCACCGCGCTCTCAACGCCGAACAATGGCCAGCACCACGATTGCTATGGCGGCCACACCCAGCAAGGCGAGCAGCCTCTTTTCCGTGGGGGTGTACCCTTGCAAGAAACGCACCTTGAATTTCTTCGCTTCGGCCATGCTGTCTCCATCCCCACCCGTGTTCGTGTTGAGAACGGCTCCCATCTTGAGGTCTACGGTGCAGTCAGTATGAACTTGCTCGGGGTAATGTCAATGCAAAACAGTCCTGCAAGTCCGTAGTGGTACTGTTTGTCAATTGTCAGTGGTGGGCCAACCCGGGTTTATTTTCGTGGTGGTGAGGCAGACGTTGTTCCACCAGTGATTCCAGTTTCTGTGGTCCTGCTGCAGCCAGCGTAATTGGGCCAGGCGGTCGGCGCGCACCGGATTCCAGCCGCGCCCTTGGCGTTTGAAGCGACGGTTGATGTGCACCTCGACGTTCTTCTCGACCGCGCCGCTGCCCGCCCGCACCACCGGGCCGAGGCACCCGTGGCGCTGACGGTAGCGCTTGGGGATCTGACCGAAGGCATCGATGCCGTCCCGATGGCCCAGCAGATAGCCGAAGAGTTCGTGGAAGCCCTCGCGGCGCGGGTCGTCGGAGGCCGGTTCCATGGACCGCAGCGCCTCCAAGGCCGCTTCGCTGTCGTGGGCATACACCGCCGCCATGATCGAGCGCCACGCGGCCTGATCCGGGCCGACAAACTCGCGCACCTTCTGGCCGATGTGCCAGCGATCCAGCAGCCACAGTGTCTCGGGGAATTCGCGTTCCCGCACCCACTTCAGTCCCTCGTCGCCATCGCTCAGCAGCACCGTCAGGGAGCGGGACCCGGCCCGGCCGGATAGTGTCGGTCACGGTGGCGGCGCAGGCGCGTGCCGAACTCACCGAGGCTGCCCGTGCCCACCAACCAGGTCTTCTGGTCCAGGCTCACGTCGGTACGACCCCGCTGATCCAGGCGGCGGCTGCGGCCCGTGTAATGCAGCCCCAAATGCATGAGGAAATGCTGCGGCCCCTCGTGGCCGCACCCCCGCCGCTGCCACTTCAACCACGTCGAGTCCACCTCGGTCACCACCACCTCCGCCGCCACCTTACGCGGCGGGTCCGGCCACCAGTCCCGCTGCAGTTGGTCCTGGAGTTTGGCCCCGTAATACTGGACGCATCGCCACACCGCCCAGTGCGACACCCGCGCCCCGCAGCGCTGGCTCAACTGGCGCGCCGCCGGTCGGTAATTCTGCCCCGTGGCGGCTTCCAAGGCCTGCCGTTCCACCTGCGGGCTTAACAACCGCGTGGCTTTGCCGCGCCAGAGCACCTTGCCCAAGCTGTGATAGCCGCCTCGAGACCGACCGCGCTCCCGCACCATCAGCACCGGCAGCGCCAGCTCGCCCCACGGGCTTAGTAATTGCCGCTGGCGCCAGCGCACCGATTGATAGCGCTCCCGATGCGCCGCCAGCCACTGCCGCTGGTAGGCCGCCACGGCTTGGGCATAGAACTGTTGCGCGGCTTGTTGAACTTGCTGCTGCACCGCTTCCTCCAAATGCTTGACGTTGGTGAACCGTCCCCGTACCGTCAGGCTGACCGATATGGAGACCGCATAGGTCTCTGACATGGGCTCGACTCCATTCCTTGCTCGGTTTGGGTTGAGCCCTTGTTCTTTACCAACTCCTGCCCAACTGACAATTCTCTAACACTAGCGTCCGTAGTTACCTACCTCAGAAGGCTGGTGATGACCCCGCCCCTTCGAGCCGTTTGAAGAACGCTGGAGCCACAAGAGAGAACCCCGACTGAAGGGCAAGCGGTATGCACGTCCTGCGCGAAACTACTTGAGCTTGTACAGGTGTTTGACCTGTCGGAGTCTCTCGAAGCTCTCCTGCATGTACTGCGGAATGTTCTCCGCCGTAAGATTCAGAATCTGCAGCGTCTCGTCGCGCGCCTTGAGATCCAGCGAATGCTTTCCGTACCCGTAGCCCATGAGATAGGCCATGAAATTCCCCAGGTACACACAGGCGGCAAGCCGTTCGTTCCCCTTGGCCTCGGCGGGGTGGTGGTGGTAGCGCACCCCGGCGACGAGATGCTCGGGGAGGTTCCAGTGTCACAGAAGACGCCCGCCGATCTCAGCGTGGTTGACGTTGAGAAGCTTCATTTCGATTTCGTAGGGCGAGAGGCCGCATTTCTCCGTTTCAAAAGTCACCTTGTCCTTCATGTCTTCGTGCGCGAGGGACAACACGATCTTGCCGATGTCATGGAGGATCACCCCGAATCCACAGCACCGGTTCCCCGTGTTCGCTCCTCGCCGTCCAAGAAGAGCAAAAGGAGTGAGGGATTCGAGCAGGTACTCGATTCTGCGCAACAGGTCTTCGTTGACGTTGCCGGTGATGTAAGCCAGCATCCGTTTCTAATAAAGGGCGGTTGAAAAGTGCGGCGGTGCGGCAGATGGCGCGGGCGCGTCCAATAGCTGGAGCGCAGCTCGCAGGGTTTTGGGCGACACCTTTTCGAGTGTGCCGAGCTCGGGCGCGAACTGCGAAATGCGGAATTCTTGCAATAACATCGAAAAACGCAGCAGCTCGGAGGAAAGGCGTGATCCGCGTTGCTTCACGAGCTCCGCGTCGAATGCTTCCTGGAAGGGGTGGATTGGTTCCCATTTCGACTGGTCTTTGAAGGGCGCCAGCTTCATGCGATCCAGACGGACGACCAGCGCCTGCAGATAGCGTGGATAACGCCGCTCAATGTCTTCGCCGCGGAGGAATCCCGGCCGAAACAGGAACGCCAGTTGCGCGTCGATATCGGTGAGCATGGCCGCGAGCACGGGCGTTTTGTCCTTCCGCAATTCGAAGAGCTTGCGCAGCACAGCATCGCGGTCGGCAACAATCCGCGCGAGAGCCTGGGCGCGCTCCGCCGCAACCTCCGCGAGGGGGCGGCGAGGCTGAAAGGTGGTGGGATCCAGCGCGTCTTCGATAACTAAGTCTACAAAATCCTCCAGCACGCTCTGCCGGTCGCCGGGCAGCGTGCCGAGTCTGGCTTGCACGCTGGTCGGAAACGGCAGCCGGCGCTCCAGCGCCGACACCTGATTGGCATGTTCGAGACGAAAGAGCCGAATCAATCCGCGCCGGTGTTGTTCCGCGGCGATGTGCTCATCCAGATACAGCCGTACACCAATGGCAGAACCTTCGTCAATCAACGCTGGGTAACCCGTGGTGGATTCGTCCAGCGCGACAGAACGAGGGAGCGGCCCACCGTTCCAGCGCCGCAGGCCCGTTTGGAACAAACCCCTTGGCATCCAGGTCGAAGACGGATCGACTTCGACGGCATCGGCGATCTCGGCAGGTTTCGAGCGAAGAACTCGCTGGACCTGGCCGCGCGCGTCGAGCACGGCGATCTTCATGACCAGCCACTCCGGCAGGCGCTTCGCGTCGAAGTGTTCGGGGCGCACGCTGATGGCGAAACGGGCGCTCAGGTAGGCAGCGAGCGCGTTGATCAGCGGCTGGTTGCGCGGGGCAACGCGCCGGAAGTCGTCAACGATGTCCGTTAGCGGATTGCAGACTGCGCGCAAGTCTTTCGCCAGGGTACGAATGAGCAACCGCAATTTTTCTGGCAACCAGCCTGGAACGACCCAATCCGCAGCCCACGAGGGCAGAGTCGCCAACAATTGTTCCGGACACTGCAAGGTAATGCCGTCGTTAGGTTCGCCGGGAGCGTAGCGGTAACCGATCGCGAAAGTGTGGCCGCGGAAGGACAGTTGATCGGGATAATCCTGCGGGTTCACCGGCTCCGCTTGGTGGTACATGGCATTCGCCATGGGAATCTCGATCGACTGACCCTGTTGCTGTAGCCAGCGATCAAAATCACGGGTCGAGCAAATCTCCGGCGGGAGCACCTTGTGGAAGTGATCGTACAACGCCTGCGTATTCAAGAGGCTCTGAGGGCGGCGCACTTTGTTCTCCAAGCTTTTGACCGTTTCAAGCAGGTGTTGGTACGACTTCAGCCAAGGGCTGCGGCTGCGCAGGTTACCCGTCACCAAACCTTCACGAATGAAAACCTCGCGCGCGACGTTGGGCCGAATCCGTCCGAAATGGACGCGTCGCCCGCTGAGGATCGTGAGGCCGCCGCACGTGACGGATTCGCGGGCGTAAACGAAGCCTTGTTCGGCATTCCAGCCCACATCACTGTGAGTGGTGTGGCACAGGTGCGGCGCGACCTTTTCCAGCCACTCCGGCTCGATGGCCGCCACCATGCGCGCATAAACCTTGAGCGTCTCCACCAACGAAAATGCCGTCACCCACGACGGCGACGTTTTGAACAGTCCCGAGCCGGGGAAAATGTAAAAGGTGCGGTCGCGGGGGCCCTGGTACTCGGGGCCGTCCCCGCGGCGGCCGACGTGCATGGGGATGCCGGCGAGGACCGCGCGCAGGATGCGGTCGTAGAAACAATCGTCGTGGACTTTCTCGCTGATCCGCACTTTCCAGCGCAAATCGACCACGACATCGGCCAACTCGCGGAACAAGTTCTGCCACTCCACCATCCGGCGGTAACTGACGAAATTGGTCCGGCACCAACGGCGCAAGCGCGAGAGCGAGTTGGCGTTTTTGCGCTGGGTCTGCCACGCGTTCCACAAACGGAGCGCGGCATGAAAATCGGAGCGCTCGTCCTGCCATTGGCGGTGGGCCGTGTCGGCGGCGGACTCCTGTTCCGCAGGCCGCTCGCGGGGATCTTGAATGCTGAGCAGCGCAGCGAGCACGAGCACCTCACTGACGACGTTTTCTTCACGGGCTTGGACGATCATGCGCGCGATTTGCGGATCGACGGGAAACTCGGCGAGATCGCGACCGAGCGCGGTGAGCTGCTTCTTTTCCTCGAGCGCACCGATCTCGAACAACGTGCGATAACCTTGCTCGACCAGGGCTCGGTGAGGCGGAGTCACGAACGGAAAGTCCTCAATGGGCGGCAATCTCAAGATTGCCATCTGCAGGATCACGCCGGCGAGCGAAGCACGGCGGATTTCAGGATCGGTGAACGGCTGGCTCTGCGCGAGGGTTTCTTCGCTGTAGAGGTGCAGGCAGAGTCCCTCGGCGATGCGACCGCAACGGCCCCGGCGCTGGCGGGCGCTGGCTTGGGAGACTTGTTCGATCTGCAGCGACGAATCTGGCGGCGGGGCTGATAGCGGTTGATGCGGACCAGCCCGGAATCGATGACGTAATGGATACCGGGGATGGTGAGGGACGTTTCCGCGACGTTGGTGGCGAGCACGATGCGGCGGCGACCGCCGACGGTGAAGACGCGCTCCTGTTCGGCGATCAGCCGCGCGTACAACTGCAGGATTTCCGTGTGCGCGTATTGTTTGCCGCGGAGCACTTCCGCCGTGTCGCGAATCTCGCGTTCGCCCTGGAAGAAAACGAGGATATCGCCGTGGGGATCGAGTTCGTGGACCAAATGCACGCCATGGACGACCTGGCGCGCGACGTTGGCCTCGGGGTCGGGCGACGGCAAGAAGACGTTTTCAATGGGGTAGGTGCGGCCTTCGACTGTGATCACGGGCGCGCTGTCGAAGAAGCGAGCGAAGTTCTCCACGTCAAGCGTGGCGGAACTGACCACAACGCGCAAGTCGGGGCGTTTCGGCAGCAGGCTCTTCAGGTAGCCGAGCAGGAAATCGATATTGAGGCTGCGTTCGTGGGCCTCGTCGATGATCAGCGTGTCGTATTGCCGGAGCCAGCGGTCGGTGGCGGTCTCGGCGAGGAGGATGCCGTCGGTAATGAACTTGATGACCGTTTCGTCGCGGGTGCGGTCCTCGAAGCGGACCTGGAAACCGACCTGCTGGCCAAAGGCGCAGTGCAATTCTTCCGCAACGCGGCGGGCCATGCTGACCGCTGCGAGGCGGCGCGGCTGGGTGCAGCCGATGCGGCCCGCGCGACCGCGTCCCGCCGCGAGGGCGAGCTTGGGCAATTGCGTGGTTTTGCCCGAACCGGTATCGCCGCAGACGATAATGACCGGATGTTGCCGCAGCGCTTCGGTGATGCGGTCGCGGTGCGCGCTGATCGGCAATTCCGCAGGGAACTGGACGTTGAAGGCAAATGCGGTGCGCCGTTTCCAGCGGTGCTCGGCGCGGTGGAAATCATTTTCCCACTGGCGAAGGAGACGGTTGACGGGCTGACGCTGGCGGGCGCGCCGCTGGATTTGATGGGCCCAGCGCTGGAGTCGCACGCGGTCAACCTGCAGCAACTCGGTGCTGCCATCGGACAGGCGGCGCAGAATCGCCATGGCCTCGGGCGTAGGTTGACTCGCTTCGTTCATGAAGACGCACCACCATACCGGAGGAAACCACGAGACGCTAATGCAAAGGCGGATGGAGTGAAGGTGGTCAATCCGTTCGCTTGAGGCGTGTAATACAAGGAACTGCGCGGCCCCGGTGGAGCTCCCCAGCTTCACTTTCCCGTGGCACATTCGTGGCGCAGAAGTTCATTTTTGTTGCATGTTACTGCATGGTGTTGCCGGGTAGAGCCACGGACACAAATGACTGAAATTACGCAGTTTGCTAGGAAATCGTCAAAGTGCAAAACGGGCTCACCCCGCATTCCCAAACCGCAGGTCGCCCGTTCGAATCGGTCCGGGAGCGCCATTTCCCCGAAGGAATCGCAGCAAGTTTAGCATTGCTTTGGGGAGATGCGGGAGCACAGTATTCCAATGCACATCGATGAACCCAGCGAGGTGAACCATGCGTAAGCGGATTTCGATTGTTATCGGGACACTGGTGATGATGACCCTGGTGCAAGGTTGCGGGTACAACCGTCTGGTCAACCTGCAGCAGGGGGTGGAGAAACAATGGGCGCAGGTGCAAAACGTGTATCAGCGGCGGGCCGATTTGATTCCGAACCTCGTCGCCACCGTGTCGGGCGCGGCGAATTTTGAGAAGTCGACCCTGGTCGAGATCACCCAGGCCCGCGCCTCGGTGGGCAAGATCGACGCGAGCCAGGTGGCCGACGACCCCGCCAAGTTTGCCGAGTTTGAAAAGGCGCAAGCGGGATTGAGTAGCGCCCTGTCGCGGCTGCTCGTGGTCGTGGAGCGTTATCCCGACTTGAAAGCGAACCAGAATTTCCTCGAGTTGCAGGCGCAATTGGAGGGCACCGAAAACCGCATTTCCGTGGAGCGCGGCCGGTATAACGACGTTGTCCAGGCATACAATACGGCGATCAAGAGTTTCCCGACGTTGCTGTACTCGGGCTATTTTGGATTCAAAGAGAAGCCCTATTTTCAAGCAACGACCGGCGCGGAAAACCCGCCGAAGGTTGACTTCAATTCCTTGGGAACATCGACGAAGTAGTTCGAGAGATTGGCGCTCATGAGATTGTTTTGCCTCCTCGTGGCGATGCTGGCGGCACTGCCTGCGTCCGCGGCGGAGGTCATGCCTCCCACGCCGGCGCAGTATTTCAATGATTACGCCCATGTCGTGTCGCCGGCGACCGCCACGGACTTGAACCGGCAACTCGAGCAATTCGAGCGCGACACCTCCAGCCAGATCCTGGTGGCGGTATATCCCAAGATGGAATCGGATTCGTCGATTGAGGATTACACGGTGCGCGTCGCGCAGTCGTGGGGTGTTGGTCAGAAGGGAAGGAACAATGGCGCGGTGCTGTTTGTCTTCGTCCAGGACCACAAGATGTACATCCAGGTCGGGTACGGGTTGGAGGGGGCGTTGCCCGACGCGCTGGCGAAACGAATCATCGATAACGAGATCACACCGCATTTTCGCAAGGGGGATTTTGATGGCGGCTTGCGCGCGGGCGTGACGGCCATTCTGGCGGCGACCAAGGGCGAGTACAAGGGCACCGGTCAGACCGTGGCAGATCAATCCCGGTCGAACCAATCGGGCGGGTCGGACTGGGTCATCGGGATCTTTCTGGTGGTCATGGTTCTGGTCTTCGTCGGGCGATTTCAAGCCTACCGGTACGGCGGCACTGTGTATTCGAGCGCGGGCCGGATGGTCGGCTACACGTTGTTGAACGTGTTCCTCAGCGGTGGTGGCCGTGGCGGGTACTCATCCGGCGGCGGAGGTGGATTCTCCGGTGGCGGCGGGTTTTCGGGAGGTGGTGGCTTCTCGGGTGGCGGAGGATCGTTTGGCGGGGGCGGCGCCGGGGGAAGCTGGTAAGGCGATGAAGACGAAACATTTATTTCGCGAACTGGATAATGACCGGGTCACCGCGGCCATTGCGGAGGCGGAGAAACACACGACGGGGGAGATTCGCGTGTATGTGAGCCATCACAAGGTCCACGACCCGCGCCACGCCGCCGCGCACCAGTTCGTCAAGCTCGGCCTCGACAAAACCGAGCACCGCAACGCGGTGCTGATTTTTATCGCGCCGGAATCACAGAATTTTGCGGTCCTGGGAGACCAGGCCGTGCACGCGAAGTGCGGGGAAGGGTTTTGGGAAGACGTTGTGGGAGCGATGCGCGACTACTTTCGACAGGGAAAGTTCACGGAGGGAGTGGTCCACGGCATCAGCACGGCGGGCCGGTTGCTCGCCGAACATTTTCCCGCTCAAGCCCCGCGCCACGACGACGCATGTTGATTCTGGCCATCGATCTGGGCACAACGGGAAATCGTGCCATTGTCTTCGACCGCGAGACGCGCGTGGTCGGGTCGAGCTATCGGGAGTTTCGGCAACTGTTTCCCCAGCCGGGGTGGGTCGAGCACGATCCCGAGGAGATTTGGGAAACGACCCGCACGGTGATCGCCGAAGCCGTGGCCAGGGTGGACACCGACCAGATTGTGGCGGTGGGCGTGACCAACCAGCGCGAAACCGTGGTTTGCTGGGACCCGAAGACCGGGAAGCCACTGCACAACGCGATCGTCTGGCAGGGCCGTCGCACGGCCGGGCGATGCGAAGAACTGAGGCGCAGCGGGTTTGCCACAGAAATCCACCGCGGCACCGGGCTGGTGTGTGATCCTTATTTCTCCGCGACCAAGATGGAATGGCTGCTGCGAAACGTGCCGGCGACACGGCACGGGGTTTTTGGAACCATTGACTCGTGGATTGTGTGGAACCTGACCGGTGGACGGGTCCACGCCACGGATGTGAGCAACGCGTCGCGGACGATGCTGTTCGATCTCCACGAGCGACGCTGGGACGCGGAACTGCTGGGGCATTTTTGGCGTGTCGCGCGGAACGTGCCCGACGTGCGCGCCAGCGCGGGATTTTCGGCCTGATGGAGCCGGGGTTGTTCGGGTTTTCCGCCAGATTTGCGGTGTGGTGGGCGACCAGCAAGGCGCGATGTTTGCCCAGGGCTGCTATGAACCGGGTGTCATCAAGAACACCTATGGCACGGGTTGTTCCTGATGATGAACACGGGCGAACAGCCGCGCGATTCCGAACACCTGCTGTCCACGATCGCCTGGCAGATTGGCGAGCGGGTGGATTACGCGCTGGAGGGCAGCGTGTTTGTCGGTGGGGCGGCGGTGCAGTGGCTGCGCGACGGATTGCAGATTGTAGAGAACGCCGGCCGAGACGGAATCCCTGGCGGCGGGTCTGTCCGTCGAACGACGGGGTCTATTTTGTGCCGGCCTTGACGGGATTGGGCGCGCCGTATTGGGACGCGGCGGCGCGGGGGACGATCGTTGGCCTGACGCGCGCGACGACCCGGGCACACCTCGCGCGGGCGGCGTTGGAAGCAATCGCGTATCAGACGCGGGACGTGGTGGACATCATGCGCGCGGAATTCGGCGGACCGCTGCGCAAGCTCCAGGTGGACGGCGGCGCCTGCGCGAACAATTTCCTCATGCAGTTCCAAGCGGACATTCTGGGAGTGCCCGTCGAACGGGCCACCATGATTGAAACGACGGCGCTCGGCGCGGCAGGGTTGGCGGGGCTGGCGGCCAGTGTGTGGTCGAGTCCGGCGGATTTCATCTCTTACCGCCGCATCGAGCGCGTGTTCGAGCCGAAGATGTCGGAGGCCGCGCGCGCGAGTTTGTACGCGAAGTGGAAGGAAGCCGTGGCGCGGGCGAGAGGTTGGGCAGGATAACAGAGATTCGCCCCGAAAGCTTTCGGGGCCACCACTCGCGAGCATGACGTGCGCGAGTGGTGTCTGTTTGTTGCGGTGTGGAAGCCTGATTTTTTCGGGTTTGTGAGGATGCTGTCGAAATGTTCTTTTCGCGGGTGCGATCACCGGTTAGAGTCAGTCCGTCCGGACACTGCCGCGGGCGAGACGCGACATGAAAACTGTTTTCGATCAGTGCGACTGCCAGAATCTCAAGAACGCGCTGGCCAAGGAATGGTTGGAGACCAATGGCCTGGGCGGATTCGCTTCGTCCACGATCATCGGCGCGAACACACGGCGGCAGCACGGGTTGTTGGTCGCGTCGCCGCATCCGCCGGTGGAGCGGCACGTGTTACTGTCGAAATTCGAGGAACGCGTGGTGGTGGACGGCCACGAGTCGGCGATCAGCACGAATCTGTACCCCGGCACGGTCTTTCCGCACGGGTTCAACATCCAGATGGGGTTCCGGCTGCGTCCGTGGCCGGTGTTCCGGTATGCGAACAACGATTTTGAAATCGAGAAGAGCGTGTTTCTCGTGGCCGGCGAGAACACGGTGGTGGTCGGTTATCGAAACCGGCGGTCGCGCGGTCCCATTGAGTTGAAGGTGCGTCCGTTGCTGGCGTTTCGCGATTACAACGCGCTGGCCGAGCGCAATGACGACATGGACCTCGATGTGGAACGCGGCAACGGCGTGGTCTCCGTTCAACCCTTCGCGGACAAACCGCGGTTGTATTTCCATACGAAGGCCGAAGCGGTGGATGCGAAAGCGGATTGGTATCTCAAGTTCACGTACCCGGTGGAAGAAGAGCGCGGCCTGGATTTCAACGAGGACCTGTTCACCCCGTTCGAGTTGTCGTACCGGCTGGCGGAAGGTCAGACCGCGTACATCGTGGCCACCATCGAGAAGAAGGGCGCGGTCAACCCCGAGGACCTGGCGGCGCGGGAGCGGGCGCGGCGCAAGGAATTCGAGCGCGAACGGGACCCGGCGCGGCAGGCGCTGTTGATTTCGGCGGACTCGTTTCTGGCGCGGCGCGGGAAGGACAACCTGACGGCGCTGGCGGGATTTCCGTGGTTTACGGATTGGGGGCGCGACACGATGATCGCGTTGCCGGGGCTGACGCTGACGTTCCGGGCGGTTCGACGTGGCGCGGAAGATCCTCCTGACGTTTGCCCAGTACTGCGACAAGGGGATTATCCCGAATGTGTTTCCGGACAAGGGCGAGACGCCCGAATACAACACCGTGGACGCGTCGCTGTGGTTCGTGGTTTCCGCCTGGAAATACTGGCATGCGAGCCATGACGACGACGGGGCCCGGCAACTGTTGCCCGCGCTCGGCGAGGTGGTGAAGTTTTACAAGGACGGCACGCGGTACGACATCCACGCGGACGACGACGGGTTGATCACGGCCGGCACGGCGGGCACGCAGTTGACATGGATGGATGTGAAGGTGGACGGGTATGTGCCGACGCCGCGGCACGGGAAGCCGGTGGAGATCAACGCGCTGTGGTTGAACGCGCTGCTGATGCTGGCGGAGATGGAAGAGAAATTATTCCAGGACATCCATTCGGCGGTGATCCTGCGGAAACTGGCGGATCAGGTGGCGGCGAATTTCGTGAAGGCGTTTTGGAATCGCGACGGCGGGTATTTGTACGACGTGATCCGGGGAGATGAGCACGATGCGTGCGTGCGTCCGAACCAGATTTTCGCGGTCAGTCTACCGTACTCGCCGCTGGACAAGACGCAACAGAAGTCGGTGCTCGACGTGGTGACGCAACAGTTGTTGACGCCGTATGGACTGCGGACGTTGTCGCCAAAAGACGAGCGGTTTTGCGGGAAGTACACGGGCAACCGCTTTCAACGCGATTGCTGCTATCATCAGGGGACAGTCTGGCCGTGGTTGATCGGGCCGTATTGCGACGCGTACGCCAAGGTGAACGGGACGGGCAAGACGCAGCGGAAGGAAATTGGCAAGATCATCGCGCCGCTGCTGCATCACATGGAGGAGGCCGGATTGGGAAGCGTGGCGGAGATTTTTGACGGGAACCCGCCGCATCGTCCCGTGGGCTGCTTCGCCCAGGCATGGAGCGTGAGCGAATTGCTGCGCGTGTATGATACGTATGTGAAGTGAGTGCGAGCCTTTCAAGCTTGGGCTTTGCTCTGCTAATACCAGAAAGGTTCTTTGAATGAGAACTACAGTTTTGGGGAAACTGTTGTTGGCGCTTTTCCCGGTGATCGTCTTCGTTCCGTTGTTTATCGGATCACGACTGCTTTTCAACGCAGCTCGTGGCTGGACTGATTGGTTGCTAGTTTTTGCAAGTGCTGCGTTGGTCGGTTTTAATCCATTAGTGGTGAATTCCACTTCCAGCAGAAAACGCTGGATAATTTTCATTACCGGCTATCTTGGCTGGGTCGCCATTTTTGTTTCGTTAAGCCTTATAATTATGGTTGTTGTTTTTCATGACGGACCTTGAGCGGGCTATAGTGGTGGCGGGGGACAGCGAGATTGGGAGCATACAAATGAAAATCCATGATGTCAGCGTGCTGGTGCAAAACGGGATGCCGACGTGGCCGGGGGACCCGAAATTCTCGATGAACCTGGCCAGCAGCATTGCCAAGGGCAGCGTGGTCAACCTCACCCACCTCGACATGGGCGCGCACACGGGCACGCACATGGATGCGCCGTTTCATTTTTACCGGGACGGTTCGGGGATTGACGAGCTGCCGCTGGAGGTGCTCCTGGGCCCGTGCCGGGTGTTCGATTTGACCGGGCTCACCAGCCACATTTCGGCGGCGACGCTGGAGGCGTGCGATTGGAACGGAGTGACGCGGGCGCTGTTCAAGACGGGCAACTCGCGGCATTGGGCGAACAATGACCCGGAGTTCGACAAGAACTTCATTGCACTGACAGGCGATGCCGCGATGTATCTGGTTCATAGCGGCGTCACGCTGGTGGGCGTGGATTATCTGTCGGTGGAGGCCTACGGCAGCAAGACGCACCCGGTGCATGACACGTTGCTGGGCGCAGGTGTGGTGATCATCGAGGGGCTGAATCTCTCGGACGTGTCGGCGGGAGACTACGAATTGATCGCGCTGCCGGTGAAATTAAAAGGCGCCGACGGCGCCCCCGCACGGGTGGTGTTACGATCGCTGACGTAAGAGCGCCTTGTAGCCGCACCCTTCAGGGTGCGAACAAAACAAAGACCGGTGCAGGCCAAAGCCAGCGGCTACGGATTTTATCGGGCGCTACTTGCGGCGGCGGCGGATGACCAGGAATCCGCCCAAGCTGCCCAACGCTACCAACGCTATGCTCGACGGTTCTGGTATGAGGACGATCTGGCCGCGGATTTCACCGCTGGGATAAACGTTGCTGCGGAGATTGATGTAGGTGTCGGTATTGATCATCGCGGTCATATTCGCGCTGGAGAGAGTGCCATTGCCGGAAAATGTGCCGCTCTGCGTGCCAGGCGACGCCAGCGTCAACGCCAGAATTACCGCGGCGTTGGTCCCGTAGCCGGCCGGGCCGTTGATGCTGACCGCTGACGAGTTGCCGAGCAGATCCGCGTAGCTGCCGCCGTTGGCGGCGATGTTCACGTACCCACTGCTGGTATCCAGTGTCAGTTCCGCGTCACCGACCCCGGGACTCGAATTGGGCGGGATCTCCTGAAATCCGTCAAGCTCGACTCCAAACGTCAGAATATCCGCGCGTGCCGTGGATACGAGGAAGGACGCGCCAAGGAGGGGAACCGCCAGCCACTTCAGAGACAAGAAACCTGCTCGCACATAGAATTTCATATGTCACCCTTTCGTTACTCGCCGTTGTTGACGTGTGTGCGTGGAATTGCCAACCCAATGAACCACGCCGCGCCCAATGGGCGAGAGTGGAACAGATGCGCGCCTAAGAGTCAAGATAATTTTGGCTTGGGCGGGCTACGAGGTACTGTTTGTCAATTGTCAGTGGTGGGCCAACCCGGGTTTATTTTCGTGGTGGTGAGGCAGACGTTGTTCCACCAGTGATTCCAGTTTCTGTGGTCCTGCTGCAGCCAGCGTAATTGGGCCAGGCGGTCGGCGCGCACCGGATTCCAGCCGCGCCCTTGGCGTTTGAAGCGACGGTTGATGTGCACCTCGACGTTCTTCTCGACCGCGCCGCTGCCCGCCCGCACCACCGGGCCGAGGCACCCGTGGCGCTGACGGTAGCGCTTGGGGATCTGACCGAAGGCATCGATGCCGTCCCGATGGCCCAGCAGATAGCCGAAGAGTTCGTGGAAGCCCTCGCGGCGCGGGTCGTCGGAGGCCGGTTCCATGGACCGCAGCGCCTCCAAGGCCGCTTCGCTGTCGTGGGCATACACCGCCGCCATGATCGAGCGCCACGCGGCCTGATCCGGGCCGACAAACTCGCGCACCTTCTGGCCGATGTGCCAGCGATCCAGCAGCCACAGTGTCTCGGGGAATTCGCGTTCCCGCACCCACTTCAGTCCCTCGTCGCCATCGCTCAGCAGCACCGTCAGGGAGCGGGACCCCGGCCCGGCCGGATAGTGTCGGTCACGGTGGCGGCGCAGGCGCGTGCCGAACTCACCGAGGCTGCCCGTGCCCACCAACCAGGTCTTCTGGTCCAGGCTCACGTCGGTACGACCCCGCTGATCCAGGCGGCGGCTGCGGCCCGTGTAATGCAGCCCCAAATGCATGAGGAAATGCTGCGGCCCCTCGTGGCCGCACCCCCGCCGCTGCCACTTCAACCACGTCGAGTCCACCTCGGTCACCACCACCTCCGCCGCCACCTTACGCGGCGGGTCCGGCCACCAGTCCCGCTGCAGTTGGTCCTGGAGTTTGGCCCCGTAATACTGGACGCATCGCCACACCGCCCAGTGCGACACCCGCGCCCCGCAGCGCTGGCTCAACTGGCGCGCCGCCGGTCGGTAATTCTGCCCCGTGGCGGCTTCCAAGGCCTGCCGTTCCACCTGCGGGCTTAACAACCGCGTGGCTTTGCCGCGCCAGAGCACCTTGCCCAAGCTGTGATAGCCGCCTCGAGACCGACCGCGCTCCCGCACCATCAGCACCGGCAGCGCCAGCTCGCCCCACGGGCTTAGTAATTGCCGCTGGCGCCAGCGCACCGATTGATAGCGCTCCCGATGCGCCGCCAGCCACTGCCGCTGGTAGGCCGCCACGGCTTGGGCATAGAACTGTTGCGCGGCTTGTTGAACTTGCTGCTGCACCGCTTCCTCCAAATGCTTGACGTTGGTGAACCGTCCCCGTACCGTCAGGCTGACCGATATGGAGACCGCATAGGTCTCTGACATGGGCTCGACTCCATTCCTTGCTCGGTTTGGGTTGAGCCCTTGTTCTTTACCAACTCCTGCCCAACTGACAATTCTCTAACA
>CAVYAC010000066.1:0-3013 GCA_963766065.1 uncultured Verrucomicrobiae bacterium | reverse complement strand
GTCGATTGTTGACAATTCAAAGCCATCACGGGCGTGGAGATTGAGGATATCGCCAAACGTCTTATGGATTATGGTTTCCATGCGCCGACGATGTCGTGGCCCGTGCCGGGAGCACTGATGATTGAACCAACCGAAAGCGAGTCGAAAGCCGAACTCGACCGGTTCTGCGACGCGATGATTGCCATCCATTCGGAAATCAAAGCCATCAAATCCGGCAGGATGGACAAGTCCAACAATCCGTTGAAGAACGCGCCGCATACCGCGCAAGCCGTAACCGCGGACGCGTCGGACCGGCCCTACAGTCGCGAGCAAGCCGCCTTCCCGGCGCCATGGACGCGCGAGCACAAGTTCTGGCCTGCCACTGGTCGCGTTGACAATGTCTACGGCGACCGCCACGTTGTGTGCACATGTCCTCCGGTTGAGGCCTACGCGACGGAAAGCCCGCAGGTCAACTAAGTCAAGGCCCACAGGCGCTCACGTGTAACCATTTGCGGTGCAAAGCATTTTGATTGCATCTATGCTGACATCGGCGTATACTACTGGAAGCGCGAGAGAGAATCTGTGGCCAAAGCACGCAAAGAGGTTGAGCTTGCGGTACGTGTCGTTAACAGTCCTGCGGCCGTGCAGGAAGTGTTGTCGGCCTTGTCCGCCCGTGGCCTGAACGTTCTGGCTTACTGCACCTACACGGAACATGATGATCTGGTGGTTCTTCTGGTCACGGACGACGCGTTGATCGCGAAGGATGCGCTCCAGAGTGCGGGGTTTTCCTGCAAGGCGAATTCCGTTGTGCTGGTGGGCGCGTCACACGAACTTGGTTCAACGGCAATCATCGGCGCGCACCTCGGGGGGTCGGGAGTCGAGATTCTTTACTCCTACGCCTCATGGTTGGGGGGCGACCAGTCGATCGCGGTGTTTAAGACCACCGACGACGAGCGCGCCATTCAAGCGCTGGAGATTTGTCCGCAAGCGCAAGCCGCTGCCTGAGCCGACCCCGTCGCCGGGGTATATAATCAACTGCCCGGCCCGACATTCGTAGTGGGCGCATTGCTCGTCGCCTCAGCCGCCACACTGTTGGTGGTTGCCGGCTGTGTATTCTTCGGGCCGAATGGCCACCACCAATGCTTGCGTTTTTTGGGCTTCGAAATGACCGGTGGCGGAGGCTGGAGATCCGCATCCGTCATGACCCGTTCCAGCCGCGGATAGACCTGCTCTCCACCCTGCACCGTCACCACGCCGTCATCTTGCGCAACCAGTTGCGGCGTGGACATGAGGTCCGAGTAGATCAGGCGCTTCACGATGTTCGCGTCGGGACCGATTTCATCATAGCTGATGGCGCGCGGTCCGCTGCGATACAACACATGCAGATGACCGGTACCGTCCACTTTGGCAGTCGGATTTCCCAGGGCGATAGAATCCCCCAGTGGAATCATGCCGTACACCAGATCATGCGGCTCATCCTGCACCCCCGCGTAGAGCACCTCGTCGTACGAGCTTCGCCGCAACACCAGAGAATACGTGCGGTACTGTTGATTGGTTTCACTCTGGCCGGCGGCAGCCCAACTGTTTGCCGCCAAATCTCACGGCCGTTGATAATAGTGAAGTTGACTGGCGGCGATATCGCATGCAAACCGTCCGCTTCGACCGCAGCTCGCACGGTAAAGACGCCCCGCTGCCGTAGATCGAAATGCGTCAACAGATCCACGGAAATGCTCTGGGCACGGCCAGGTTCGACCCTGACGGGCTCCGTCGTAAACGCATCCCCCACCGGAGACAGGCTCGCACCAGATTCATCCGTAATGAGAAAGTGGAGCCAATGCGTGTCGCCCTGGTTGGCAAGATCAATGGTTCGGCCGGAGAAATTGCGAATGGTGACGACGGCAGGAATGGATTCGAACAAAACGAGTGTGTCGCGTTCCATCTTCACTTGCACGGAGATCTGGGCACGAACTCCCGATGGCACAGCCAACAAGGCCGCCAGAAATGCGAACACAATCAATCGGCGCATGGGGTAACGTTAGCACGCTCGCACAGAACCGAACAAGAAAAATGCCTCGGGCTATCGAACATCCACCAGCGCGGATAGGGCCGTTCGGAGCGCCACGAAACACAGTCTCTCTTGCCGAACAGGCGACGATGACGCTTCTCGGCGGCACGAGATGCTAGCGCTCTCGTGCTCTGGCAACTACGACACAGACTCGCGCGTTCCGTTTGCCCGATTGGCCTGAATTGTCTGGTAATTGCGTCCCCGATTTCATACGATTCCAACGAAGAAGCGTAAGGGCTTTCTTTATGAAAGCAAAACTGTTCCTGCTGCTGGGTATGTTCTCTACGCTCCCCCTGTTTTCAGCCCGTTCGCAAACCGTCGTCACCTTCGATGATCTTTACGATAACGGCTTCGGAAGATTGATTACTAACGCCTATCAAGGCCTCACTTGGAGCAATTTTGGTGTAGTCAATTCGATTCTCACGACCAAATCTGTTGGTGGCTTCTCCAACGGCTATATTTACGGAATGGAGTCGGCTTCCAATGTGGCGTTCAATTACGCCGGGAATCCTGCCGAGATTGACTCATCGGGTACGAATTTCAACTTCTTTAGTGCCTACCTGACCGGCGCGTGGAAGAGCAACCTGAACATCGAAGTCGAAGGCTTTAACGGCGCACAGGAGATATACGACACGATAGTGGTTGCCAGTGCCACAAACCCAACATTGTTTACGTTCAACTATCTGGACATCGACCGTCTGTATTTCAACGCTTACGGTGGCGAGGACGCCTTTGGTCCCAATGGCGGCAACAATTTTGCCATGGACAATTTCATGTTCGAGTTCATCCCCGAGCCGTCCTCGCTCCTGCTGACCTTTTTGGGAGTCCTGATACTTTGGGGATTTCGGAAACGCAGGACGACTTAACGGCAAGCACTCCCTGACTTCCACCCCCGTCTCGTCGCGGCTTTCCGATTATACCGTCTCGCCTACGGTGTCAAGGATACCACGCCGCGCGGCACACGACCGG
>CAVYAC010000065.1:0-19094 GCA_963766065.1 uncultured Verrucomicrobiae bacterium | reverse complement strand
TCTGGCGTGCCTTCGTTCAACGTCCTGCTACCTCTTTACGCGATTGCCCATGACATCGGCGGTAACGACAGCCTCTTCAGCCACGGGAATATCGGTTGTCCCCGCGCACAGCACAGCAACCGTGCCGACGCGTTTTGGCAACGGTTTGCGCACAACCGTCACCGCCCGCGCCGCTTCGTGATATTTCGCCTTCGGAAACGCGCGTTTCACGGCACGAAACGTTTCTTTCGAGGAGCGGGTGGCGAGCAGATTATCGTTGTGGCGCAGGATGGTTTGCGCGATTTTCACGACCTGCGCCGGCGTTTTGCCTTCGCAGTAGATCACCTCGGGAAAACCTTTGCGCAGAGAACGATGTCCGTCCACGCGGGCGAAATCGAGGTCGTGGATCGCCAAGGATTTCAATTGTTTGATCGCACGGTCGGCGGGCACATGGCCGGTGCGCACATCGTGCAGCAACTGTCTCAGCTTCGACTCGTTCATGGCGTGACCGACTTCGCGCGAATCTCCTTGGCGCGGGCCTCGAGGGGCGCCGCTTCGGTGTTGCGGTTGAGGGCACGGAGGGCAATGGCGTAGTTGTCGAGGATCTGCAACAACCGGGGGTCGTCAGCGCCAAACGCGTCCTGCTTGATGGCCAGCGCGCGTTTCAAAACGGGTTCGGCGTCCGTGTAACGACCCTCCGAAAAATACAGAGCGCCGAGATTATTCAGGTCGTTGGCGAGATCGGGATGATCCGGACCGAGGAGCTTCTCGTCGATCAACGCCGCCCGCCGGTACAGCGGTTCGGCGGTCTTGTACTTCCCTTCCGCGCGATACACCTCGGCAAGGTTGTTGGCATCGGAGGCGACGGTGAGGTGTTCCTTGCCGTAATTCGCCTCGTCTAGATTCAGGGCCCGTAGGAACCTTGACTCAGTGGCGTCATATTTCCGCTGTTGGAAGAGGACAAGGCCAAGATTGGTCAGGTCTTTGGCCACTTGTCGGTTGCTGTTTTTGGCGTGCGATTTTTCGTCGGTGGACAGGGCTTGGGAAAAAGACGATTCCGCCTTCACGTACTCATGTAACGATACCTGCACGGAGCCCAGGGCTCGCAAGGTCGCGGCAATAGCGGGGTGATCGGCCTGCACTGCTTGATGCCATTTCGGCAAAGCTTGCGACAAGAGTTGTTCGGCCTCCGTGTATTTTCCCTGGGCGGCAGTCAGGACGCCCAAATTGCTGAGTACGGTGGCGACGGCGCGGGGATTCTGGTTGTGTTGTTTCTCCCAGATGGCGAGTGCCCGTCGATAAAAAGGTTCCGCTTGGTACAGCTTCCCCTGGGCGCGGTACGCTTCGGCGAGATTGTTGAGATCGGTGGCGACATCCGGGTGGTCCGGGCCGAGTGTCTGTTGGTCAATTTCGAGTGCCTGGTTGTAGAAGGGCTCCGCTTCCGCGTAACGACCGAGACTGTCATAGAGCATGGCGAGATTGTTGAGGTCAACGGCAACATCGGGGTGTTCGGCCCCGAGCAGTTTCTGATCGAGAAGCAGCGCCCGCTTCTGCAGCGTCTCTGCCTCCGCGTAGTTCCCCGAGGCACGCTGGTATTCCGCGAGGTTGCCCAGCACGGTGGCGACTTCGCGATGGGATGGACCGAATGTCTTTTCAGCGACTTTGAGCGCATCCTGCCCGACGTGAACGGCCTGGGTATATTTCGCCTGGCGGTAAAAATCGTTGGCTTCGGCGGTCAGTTTTTTCAAGGCGGCTTCCTGGGCCTTCGATGGAAAGGCTGCAAGAAGAAAAGCCAGCGCCGTGATGAGACAGACTTTCGAGTTTATGGCGGACATGCACTATATGCTAGCAGTCGAGCCCATACACCGCAACTGCGTTCACTTCGCCAGCAATGAGAGCGCCTTCGCCAGCGGCAGGTCGGTCGCCAGCACTTCGGCTTTGGCGTTCCTCCAATCAAAGGCACCGAAACCAGCCAGCGCCAGCGAACGTTCTGTTTCCCGCGGCAACTCGACGATCACGTCCGGCACCAGCCCCTTGTCTTGGAGGATCTGCTTTGACGGTCGCATATAGTAGGCGGTGGGCATCACCAACACCGAGCCGTTCGCCAATCGGGTTGACATGGCCAGAAACCCGCGGCCGAAGGTCTTGCTGCCGACAATCTGGGCGCGATGGTTGTCTCGCAGCGCGGCCGCAAAAACTTCGGCCTCTGCGGCCGTGCCGCCGTTGACGAGCACCACAATGGGGGTCATCGTTTTTGCGCCTTCGTCGCTGACGAATCCAGTGTGCAAGGCCGGGACCGCATATTCCAGCGAGGCAATCTCGGCGCCTTTGGGCAGGAAGATCGATGCGGCAGGCTGAACGGCAAGGAACATGCCACCAGGATTATTTCGGAGGTCGAGAATGATGCCAGTGGCATGTTCGCCTCTTGCGAGGGTCATCGCTGTGCGCAGGTTGTCGGCTGTATCCTTCGAGAATTCAGCCAGGCGATAGAACACGACGCCTTTGTCGAGCATTCTCAACGTGGTTACAGGGGATGAACCGTGCGCAGCCCGATGGAGACGGACGTCGCGCACGCTCCCGGAGAATGGATCGACCACACGCATACTCACTTCGGAATCCATGGAACCGCCAAGGAGCCGTTCCACTTCGGAGCGTCGCGCGAGGAGCGTGGACGAATTATCGATGGCAATGATCTGGTCCCCGGCCAGAGGCCTGCCCGTTGCGCGGGACTGCCGTCAGACGGGGACACAACCGTGGGGATGCCTCCGCGGATGACAAACGTGAGGCCAATGTCCGCCGGGGCAGCATTGGACTCGGTGGTTGACGCCGCTTCCTCGGGTGTGAGCAGGTCCGCTTCCGGATCAATGGAACGGACGAAGGCGCGCAGGCCGACCGTGGTGTACCACTCCGCATTGACGCGCGAAGGTTGAACGTAATCCTTTTGGAGCGTGTCCAGCAATTCCGTAAACCGCGACAGGGTCTCGAACGACGACGGCTCGGGAGTGATGATGCGCGGCTCGTCCGCAGCGCGGACCGGAGCAGCGATCGCGGCCAAACAACCCAACATGGTCAACACGTGTCGCATTACGCAGGAGAGTCATATCCGAGATGCGAAGCGGTGGCAAGCAGCCGGTTTGGCGGGGAGAGCCGCGAGAAGGAGCGAGGTGAGAGATTGACGATGGGCGGTGGCAGAGCCGGTCCGTGAGCTTTGCAGATTGTAAAGCGCCGACCCTTCTACCTTCTACTGTTCTTCAATGCGCCATCGATTGATCCGTAAACACCCCAAAATCGTGAACTCGTATTACCTCCTGCCACCCCAGATTACCCCCTCCTCACCCCTGTAATTTCCACACCCAGATTGACGCAACATATAGCATAGATATCAAGTTAATTAGTAGAACACTGCCGCTGGCGCCTGCCGTTTCCCTGTAGCCGCAGGTCCGAGAGGACTCGCGACTCCTGTCGGAGCTTCAGCCTGCGCGTTGTCGCGACGTTTCTATGAAACATCGGTCGCCCGCTCGCATGTCGTCTACGGAGTTCGCCCGCCGCTGTAGCGTCGCGTCTCCGACGCGAATTCCGTCCCCGCCATCAACCATCCCGCCGCCTTTCGCGCCTCGCGCTCTTCGGCACTGAGCCACGTCTGCACCTAGGCACCTGGGCACTTAACCACCTAGACACTTCAGCACTGTCTGCTATTTTCTTGCCCCCGGCCTCCGCCTCGCCCCCTGGGGGGAGCCGAGTCAGACGAGACGCGACCATGTCATGCCGCGGTCGCAAAGGATTGAGGTGAGGGGTTTCTGTCTTCTGTTCCCTTTTCCTCCTTCACCCATCATCCTTCATCCTTGTTTTCCCTTTCCCCCGCCCCTATACTCCCTCCGTCCGCTTCCGGTTCTGAGGTGAGGACGCCGTGAACACGCTCGAATCGACACTCAGCGACAACTGCCGCACACCACACCCGCGCCTCCCCGACTGTCATGCTGAGCCTGTCGAAGCATCTCTACTTTCCTTGGCTCGCGTCCTGCAGGAATTGGGCTGGGACATCTACGATCCCACCGCCGTCTGGCCCGAATGCCAGACCGGGGAAAGCCGAGAGGTCAGGTTTTTTTGGAATCGGTGGCCTGGAAGTTTTCGAGGAGGCGGACAGGGCTGCGCGTGGGAACGTCTGGTCCGCAAATGGTGAGGCGGTGGGCCCGTCCGCATTTGCAGAATGAATAGACCTGCGGGCAAGCGCCAATTGTGGCGCTACGCGCAGTTGGGGCTGCGTGATCGTAGCAGTGACGGCAAGCCCTTGGGACGAAAGCGACTGGATCGGGCGGGCAACAGCCAGCTCAAAGCGATGAGCTACCATGCGTGGCTCGGGGCGTTACACGCTCGCGCCGCCAATGAAGTCAAAGAGTTCTTTGAAGCCAGTCTGGAACGCACGCACGAGCGGACCCACGCGCGGCTGAATACCCAGCGCAAAGTGCTGGCCAGCCTGTGGGGCTTGTGGAAACGAAAGGAGGCGTACGATCCACAGAAGTTTCTCGGCACCGCTTAACGCAGGCGCCTGAGTCCGACGTTGCGGTCAATCGTGAGGCCGTGGACGATGGTTTCGCGTGGCGGATCCGGGAGGTCGGGGCAGTCTCCGCTTCGGGGTCTAGCCCATCACACGGTGAGGCTCCAGATCTGCATAGGCCCCCGACCCAGAAACCCCAAGTGACTGTAGGCCAACCGCGAGCCGCGGTTGAGTCTCCGATGTGTGACTGGTAGACAACGACCCACGCACGGTCAACGTGATCCGGCTTGGCAGCGACACCGCAGTCCAACGACGCACGATGCAACGGCAACGACACGATCAGGGACAGCAACGCGTGTCCGGTGAAGTCACGAACCAAGACTTCTCCGAAACACAGCGTTGTGCCTTGACTTCACTTTTCATGTGTGACCCCGGACAGACTCCATTTTCCACCACAAATCCGACCAAACCGGAAGCAAAAACTTCTCGTCGTAAACCGGCTCCACCGGCCTACTTACAAAGAATCCCTTCCGCCCCCCCTCAAACAATCAAAATGCAATCGCCCTGGGGGGCGTTGGGGTTGTACTTGCGAGATTGGCGATGTGAAGTAGAATAAGATGTTGCGCAGCTAAACGGCTTGATGGAAAGGTAGGCGGGCTAGGATATGAGCAAAACCGCAAAAACCCTAGTTTTCGGTTTGATCACGACAGCATGTTTCTCCTTCGCTTGTGTGCAAGGGTCGGCGGACAACGTATTCGTGTTGAACTATGCTGACGGAGTCGCCGACACAATTCAGGAGTTTAATTCGAGTGTATCCCGGTATACGTTTGCGACAGATGCCAGCGGGTTGGCCTCGCCTTTCGGTATTGCATCCGACAACTACGGAAATCTCTACGTGGCGAATTACGGGAATGATACTATCGAGGAGTTCAGTCCTGAAGGACAAGGTTCACTATTTGCCAATCTATCGGGGTACGCCTATTATCCGTTTGCGCTCGCGGTGAACAGTCAGGGCGACGTGTTCGCGTCAACAGCCGGTGGGCCAGGGGGAGCAGCCTCTGCAATCCTCGAAATTGCTCCGAACGGGAATATCTCAACGTTCGCCACCACCACTAACGCAGATGGATTCGGTCCCCTTGCCTTTGATAGTGCAGGGAATCTGTACACATCGACTGGCTTGTACACGATTGTGAAGTTCAATACCAATGGGGTTGAATCCGTATTCGCGGATTCGTTTCTGTACAACCCTGGGGGGCTCGCATTTGATAAGAGTGGAAACTTGTATGTGATGAACTATGGTGATGGCGCGATTGCGAGGTTCGATCAGAGTGGTAACGGGAGTGTTTTCTTTATGACGAATGCGCTGATATTGGCCATCGGCCTAGCCATCGACAGTAACGGCAATTTGTATGTAGCGGACCATGGGAACGGCGATCTGATTAAAGTGAGCCCGAGCGCACAGTACTCCGTGGTTGCCTCGGATCTCTCAAATCCGGTAGACGTGACGGTGACAGTTCCGGAGCCCGAACCGTGCGGCTTGGTCGGTTTGGCCGCTGGCGCGATGCTGGCAATGACACGCGGAAGGCGGCGTTGCTGCAAACAAGGTGAATCAGCGGAGACTGTCTCGACCTTCTGGCGCTGTCGTTCTGCTTCGTAGTTGCCAGAGCACGAGAGCGCTAGCGTCTCGTACTGCCAAGCAGTGGCTACGCTAGGGGGTCAACGCTTTACTGGCTACGCTAGGGGGTCAACGCTTTACTCTTTACAGACAATCGATTCCATGCCCCCGTGGTAAGGGAAAGGGGTCAGGGATGAATAAGTGCATCCGATCCAGTCACCGACTCTTGACACTTTCCCAAAGAGAGGGACCAGCCCTTCACAAGCCGTTGAAACCGTCGCCCCCGTGAGCTGAAAGCTCCTCCTCCAGTATTCCGCCACTCCTTTACTCCAAATTCTCCAGTACTCCACCGCTCCAGTTCCCCAAAACTCCACCACTCCAGTACTCCCTCACTCCATTGCTCTATTCCTCTATGATTAACGCCGCGACTTTGGCCGACCGCTGATTGCCGACCGCCGATAGCGTTGCCCAGAAGCGGCAACTCACGCCAGTTCTTGACCGCTGATGGCGTCCGCGATCTTGAACTGCTCGAAGTGGAACGTCGGGTCGGCGCGGAAGCTGAGCTTGCCGTTCAGCTTCTTCTCCAACTCGATCAACACGGTCTCGTCTTCGGTGCGCAGGCGATTCAACACCTCCGGATGGACGTAGACGCGAAGTTGCGGCTGCTCGTGACGACCCTGCTCGCGCAGTTTGCGGAGAAGCTCGGCGACCTTCCGTTGAATTTCCACGGACATGGACAGTGCGCTTTTCACCATGCCTTTGCCCTTGCAGTACGGGCAGTCCTCGTAGACGGCGCTGGCCATGCTCTCGCTATGGCGTTGCCGGGTCATTTCCATCAGACCGAGCTGCGAGATGTTCAGGATGCGGGTCTTGGCCTTGTCGCGGCGGACGCCTTCGCGCACTTTTTGGGTGACCTTCTGCTGGTCGTTGCGGTGCCGCATGTCGATGAAATCGATCACGATCAACCCGCCGATATTGCGAAGACGGAGTTGACGACAAATTTCTTCCGCGGCTTCCAGATTGGTCTGCAGGATCGTTGTGTCCAGATCCTTTTGTGATTTGTGACGACCTGTATTGACGTTGATGGCGACCAGCGCCTCCGTTTCATCAATGCAGATGTAGCCGCCCGATTTCAGCCAGACCTGGCGGCGAAACGCGTTCTCGATTTGCTTCTCGACGTTGAACCGGCTGAAGATCGGCGTGGGTTCATTGTAGAGTCGCACTTTGCCGCGAGAACGGCGGCTGATCTGACCGATCATGTTGCGAATGCGTTCGTTGGCCTGCTCGTTGTCCACCACGATACGATCGACTTCTTCGGTGAGGAAGTCGCGCACGGTGCGCTCGACAAGGTCGGGTTCCTGAAACACGCAGAAGGGTGCCGCCTGTGTCTTGATCTTTTCCTCGACCTGTTTCCAGGTTTGCAGCAGCAGTTCGAGATCCCGGATGAAGTAACGTTTCTTCTGGTTTTCACCAACGGTGCGGATGATAACGCCCATCCCTTCGGGAATATGCAGGCGCTGTAGGATTTTTTTCAGACGCTGGCGTTCCTTCTCGTCGTCGATCTTGCGCGAGATGCCGCGTTGCGCGTTGAACGGCATCAGGACCAGGTAGCGGCCCGGGATGCTGATGTTGGTCGTAATCCGCGGGCCCTTCGTTCCAATCGGGCCTTTGACGACCTGCACGATGACCTCCGAGCCGGGCGGATACAACTGCGGGATATCCTTCTGGGAAATCTTGGGTTTTTGCGGGGCGCGCTCGCCCTCCGGTGTTTCGAGGAGATCGACCCGCTGGTCAAGCTGCTCGGGAATGATGTCCCAATAGTGCAGGAACGCGTTCTTCTCGAACCCGATGTTCAACGAACGCGGCCTTAAGCCCGGGCTCCAGATTTTTGATTCGGCCCTTGAACACGCTGGCGACGATTCGTGTCTCGGTCGTCCGTTCGATGCTGAACTCTTCGAGTTGGCCGTCTTCGAGCACGGCGACGCGGTTCTCCAACGCCTCGGCGTTGACGATGATTTCCTTGAAGATTCGCTTTTTTCGGCGTCCGCTGAACAATTCTTCGCCCTTTTTCAGGATTTGTTTGATCGCATCCACAGTTAATAGATCCTCCTATGAATCCACACGTTTTGTAACAGCCCGAGGGCGGTCATGCTGGCCAACACGAACGATCCTCCGTAGCTGAGCAATGGCAGGGGCAGACCGGTTGACCGGCATCAGGCCGATCGTCATGCCCACGTTAATGAAAATATGGAAAAACAGCATGACCACGACTCCTGTGGCCAGAAGCATTCCCAAACGGTCGCGCGCGTTCGCAGCGATCCGTAGCCCGGAAACAACAGTACGGCATACAACACAATAATCACGACACTGCCGATAAATCCTTCTTCTTCAGCAATCACGCTAAAGAGAAAATCGTTGGGAGTCACGGAGCGGGGTAGATAGCCGAGCAGGTTCTGCGTGCCCTGTAGGTACCCCTTGCCCGTCATGCCGCCGGACCCGACCGCAATGAGAGATTGATTGAGGTTCCAGCCGGCGCCCGTGAGGTCATAGTCGCGATGAAAGAAAACGGTCAGACGGTCCTTTTGGTAGCTTCGGCGGCCCGTCCTGTTTTCCTTCAACTTCCACATGATGGGCAGACCGACGCCAGCAAGGACGATTCCCAACGCCGCAGCCAACGCCAAATGTTTCACTCTCACACCTGCCACGAACATCAACCCGAAACACATGGGAATCAAGACCAGCGCCGAACCCAGGTCTGGTTCCAGCATGATCAGCACAAACGGAACGGCCATCATCACGACGGTGACCCAAACAGTCTTCAATTCCCGCCGTGTTTGGAGCGTGTGATGGAACAAATAATATGAAACCGTCAGGAGTATCGCGAGCTTCGCGATTTCCGCCGGTTGGATCCCGTAACTGCCCAGGCCCAACCAGCGGCGCGCGCCGTACACCTTTACGCCCGCCACCAAGACCAGCACGAGCAATCCCAGCGCGAATGCGTACCACACCGTGGCCCACTGGCAGATGAGACGGTAGTCCACCAACGCCGTGGCCAGATAGATCAATAACCCGACACCGAACCATACCATCTGCATCTTGTAGAAGTTCTTGATCGGTTGGCCGGGGCCGTGGTACGAGGCGCTATAGATAAACAGCACGCTGGCAACGGCCAGGGCGACCATGGCGCTGAACAACAACCAGTCCATGCGCCTGACCAACTCGATGTAGTACTTAATCTTCATACACCCCGTGCTCGACCGGACCCGATCCCCCTCCTTCTTTTCCAAAAACCTGGGCGAAAATCGAGCTGGCAACTGCTGCCGCTGTGTGACTGCCGTCACGGGCGGCCTCAATCAGTACGGATATTGCCAACTGCGGTTGGTCATATGGTGCGAACCCGATAAACCACGCGCGGTCCGCCGGTAAATCCTTGCCAGCCACCTTGTATTGGGCGGTACCTGTTTTGCCGGTGACGCTTAAACCTTTCACGGCTGCTCGATGCGCCGTGCCACTGGCCTCTTGGACGGCGCCGAGCATGGCATGACGCACCACTTCGATTTGCTGGGGCGTTGCTTCGAGTCGGGCGCGAACGTCGGGTTGGCCTTCGTGAACCACCTGACCATCAGCCGTTTCAATCCGCTTGACGACATACGGGTGGAGGGCTGTGCCCCGATTCGCGAAGGTGGCCGCGACGCAGGCCATCTGCAGCGGCGTGACCAGGAGGTAACTCTGCCCGATCGACAACTGCGCTGTGTCACCCTCCCACCATTTCACCCCCTGCTGCTCCCGCTTCCAAGCAGGGGTCGGCACGAGACCCCGGATCTCACTGCCGATGTCAATTCCGGTCGGTTGACCGAGACCAAATTCGGCGGCCATCTTGGTGATGGCATCGACACCAGTTTTCATCCCCTCTTCATAGAACCAAACGTCGCACGATTCCGTGATCGCCGTGTAGGCATTCAGAGGGCCATGCCCGCTATGGTTCCAACAGTGAAAGGGGTGTTTCTGCCAGTTACCGATCACCAGGGACCCGGAACATGTGACGGTGTCCTGCGGCGAGATCGCGCCCGACGCCAATCCGGCCAGCAGCGTGATGGGTTTGAAGGTCGAGCCGGGTGGATACCGTGCGCCGGTGGCGCGATTGAGCATCGGATGTTCGGGATCATTGAGGACCGCGTTGACTGTTTGCGCGGGCGTGCCGGGGTTGAAAATGTTGGGATCAAAACTGGGTAGTGAGGCCATGGCGAGTACCTCGCCTGTACGGACATCGAGCAAGACCACCGCCCCGGAGAGTTTCTTTCCGTCGGATGACGGGGCCGCGGCCAGTTCTTTCTCCGCGATTCGTTGCAGCCGCACATCAATCGTAAGCGTCACGCGGCCACCTTGTTCGGCCTCTTTCTCGCCGAGATCCTCGGCAAGCGAACCGGCCGGATTTACGCGGATCGTGCGACCACCGGGCGAGCCGCGCAGGTATTCATCACAAGCCTTCTCGACGCCTTGACGGCCAATGCGGTCCGGCTGGTAATAGTAGAATTTTTCAATCTCGTCCTCGTCGTTCTCGTCGGCTCGGCCAACGTACCCCAGCAAATGTGCCGCGAGCGGGCCCTGAGGATATTGCCGCACCGGCATCACGATCAGGTCTGCGCCGGGAAGATTACTGGCGCGTTCGGCGAAGGCGGCGACCTGTTCCGGTCGAAGATCCCGCCACACCGGGAGGGGAAGCGGTCCACGCGTCTCGTAGTGGGTAAGCACGTCGTTATCGGTAATTGTCACTGGCATCCCGAGCGCGGCACTCATGACGCCGAGATTGGTTTGCGCCACGCGCACGATATTTGTCTTTTTGGAAACGCGGCCGAGTTGGTCGAGATAGATGGCCACATCGTAGCTCGGGCGGTTGTTCGCGAGGATGACGCCGTTGCGATCGACGATCTCGCCACGCGCCGCAGGGACGCGGATGCGTCGCAACGACTGGTTCTCTTGCTTGGCGCCGTAATCACTGCCACGCACCACCTGGACGCGCCACAGGGCGAGAAGAAGCACGAACAGGCCGGCCGCGATGATCGTCCCGACAGTTCGCAGACGCGGGTTGTGCTCACGGGCTGGCGCGCTGATGATCATTCGAACCCCCATGCCAGGCGGGCGTAATCAAGGACGAAGAAGAGCCCGACTGTCGCCATTCCGGCGATAGACGCGGCCATCAGCATTTTGAACACGTTGCCAATCGACAGGCCGACGGCGAAGGAGACGATGATCCACGCAGTGATGGAAGTCAACGCGCCGGCACTCCACTGCATCCACGGCAAATCGCGATCGAGAGCTTCGCGCAGGCTGGTGATCACGATGGCGGCAATGCCATAAGCAAGCGCGGTTATGCCGAAGGGGGCGGCGGACAATGCGTCCTGGGTCAACCCCGCGACGAGCGCGAGCACCAGCGCGCACCGCCGATGCATGGTCAACGCGGCGTAGACAACGAGCGCGGGCAGGAGTTCCACGCGCGTGCCGCCCAGCCACCAGAGCGTCGGCATGTGCGCCTGCAGCGCTACGGCGAGGAGAATTCCCGCCATGGCAATGAGAACGTTCATTCCTGTCCCGCGATCACAATTACCTCTTCCAAGCGGCGAAAATCCACCGCGGGAGTGATGTCCACGTCTTGGTACATACCGGTTTGTCGATTCATCCGGGCGCGAGTGGTGGTGCCGATGAGAATGCCCTTGGGGAAGACGCCACCGAGACCGGAGGTAATCACACTTTCACCCTGAGCGACCTTCGCGTCGCGGTTCACGTAAGTCATGGTCAGGCGCGGCGAAATGTTGAAGGCAGTGTCAACTCCAGAAACCACACCCGGCTCGCGTGTGTCCTGCAAGAACGCTGCCGCTTTGCAATTCGGGTCGATGAGCAACAGAACCCTCGCCTGGCCGCGAGTGACGGAGACGGTTTTGCCGATGAGGCCGTCGGCGTTGAGCACGGCCATGTTGTCGGTGAGACCGTCATTGCTCCCCGGTCAATCTGGAGGCTTCTCCACCAGTTGGACGCGTCGCGACCGATCACGCGCGCGGCGACGGTGCGGAACGCGGCATGTTGCTTCACATTCAGCAGCTGGCGCAACCGGAGGTTCTCGCGGCCGGTTTCGCTAAGAGCGCGGACCTCCTGGCGCAGCAGATCATTGTCGTGGCGCAACTGCTCGTTTTGCCGGGCAAGGAGCCGGCGCGACTGGACGAACGGCAAATAGTCGCCCAGTTCCACAAACGGCGTGCAAAGTTGTACAAAAACCATACGCAGCTTGGTCGAGAAGCTGGTCGGTTGGCCGAGGAATACAATCCAGCCCACCACCAGCAGTCCGATAATGACCCAATTTCTACGGTTCAAACAAAACTTCCGTGTTGTCGAAGCGGTCCGCGACCGTCGTCAACGAGTGACGCTTACGGAAGCGTCACTACAAGTTCATGTGGGTGGAGCAGGGGAGGGCGCTTACGATGAGTTCTTGGCGAGTTTTTCAAGGTAGCCGAGTTCCTGGAGCACGACGCCCGTGCCCATCGCCACCGCGCTGAGCGGATCATCGGCGATGTGAACGGGCAGCCCCGTTTCCTCGGCGAGCAGCTTGTCGATGCCCCGAATCAGCGCCCCGCCGCCCGCCAGCACAATGCCACGGTTGACGAGATCGGCTGCGAGTTCGGGAGGGCAGCGCTCGAGCGTAACGCGGACGTTCTCGACGATCGTCGAGATCGGCTCCTGTAACGCTTCGCGCACTTCCTCGGAGGTAATCGTCAACGTCTTCGGCAGGCCGGCCACCAGGTCGCGTCCTTTGACTTCCATGGTCAGCTCTTGTTCGAGTGGGTAGGCCGAACCGATCTTGATCTTGATATCCTCCGCCATGCGTTCGCCAATCATCAAATTGTAAGCGCGTTTCATATACTGGATGATCGCTTCATCCAGTTCATCTCCTGCTACACGCACGCTCCGGCTGAGCACGATACCGGCCAGGCTGATGAGGGCCACTTCGGTCGTGCCGCCGCCAATATCTACAATCATGTTGCCTGCCGGCTCTTGCACCGGCAGCCCAACGCCGATGGCGGCCGCCATCGGTTCTTCAATCAAGTAAACGTCCCGCGCCCCCGCATGGGTGGCGCTGTCTTTGACGGCTCGCTTTTCCACTTCGGTGATGCCACTGGGAACCGCCACGATGACGTCGCGGTTTGACCCAACCGCGGCGGTTATGCACCTTGCTGATGAAATAGCGCAACATCGCCTCGGTGACTTCGAAATCCGCGATGACGCCGTCCTTCATGGGGCGAATGGCCTGGATGTTGCCTGGCGTGCGACCCAACATCCGTTTCGCCTCTTCTCCTACCGCCAAGACATGACTGGTCCCCGTTTGGATGGCCACCACGCTCGGCTCTCGCAAAACAATGCCGCGATCACGCACATACACCAGCGTGTTCGCGGTTCCCAAATCGATCCCAATATCGGTCGAGAAATAATTTAGAAAATTACCAAACATCCAAATCGCTTATCTCCCCACGCGTCCACCCTGCGCCCTCCACAACACCCCCATGGCCTTCGCGGCAACTGTACCCGACCGCAGTCGGAGCCCGAAGTCATTCGAGTCGCGCCACTTTTACAGTCCCGCGCCCCCACCGTCAAGCAGCTTTCTGCAAGGCCGCTTTACAGCCAAATATCCTTCTCAATTCGCGCGGGATCGAATACGCTCCGATCCAACGAAGCGCATGGCTCATGGCGAACGATGACCACCCAGCTGGCCAACGTCAGTGTCACATGGCCCATCAGCCCGGCCATCGACCGGGTCAGGCTCCTGCTGTTTCGTCCCTTCGACCTCGGCAAGTGGTTCGTGATCGGCTTCTGCGCCTGGCTGGCCACCTTGGGCGAGCGCGGCGGATTCAATTTCAACTACAGCCGGGGATCGCAACACCGGCTCACCACCGAGAATCTCCACGAATGGTTCGAACGCGTTCGCGACTTCGTGATGAACAACCTGAGTTGGTTGCTCCCGCTGACCATCGTGCTCGGGGTCTTCTTGATTACCTTGTGCATCCTGTTGATCTGGCTGCGCAGCCGCGGCAGTTTCATGTTCCTTCACTGTGTCGCGCTCAACAAAGCCGAGATCGACGTCCCGTGGAACAAATACGCCGCCGCGGGGAACAGCCTGTTCGCCTTCCGTCTCGTGCTCGGCCTCATCTCCATGGTCCCGATGCTGTCGTTCCTCGCGATCATGATAGTGACCTTCATCCGGCTGATGAACCGGAGCGTATCCATTTTCCAGGTTCTTCTGGAGCTGCTTCCCCTGGGACTGATGTTCGTTGCCGTGGGCATCGTTTTTTTTGTGATCCGAAAACTCACGATCGATTTCGTCGTGCCAATCATGTTTCTGCGCGGCAGCAAATGCCTCAGCGCGTGGTCAGAATTCCTCAGCCTGCTCTCGCTCAACGTCGGCCGGTTCGTCGTCTACCTGCTGTTCCAAATCGTGTTGGGCATGCTCGTCATCATGATCGTCCTCGCGGCTTTCGTCGTCACGTGCTGCATCGCCTGCTGCCTAGTGATCATTCCCTACATCGGCACTGTCCTGCTCCTGCCCCTGCTCGCATTCACGAGATCGTACTCGCTCTACTACCTCGCCCAATACGGCCCGCACTACGATGTCTTCCCAGCAGCCCCGCCAGCGCCGCCTCCTCCGATGCCCCCAGCCTAGAGTTTGTGCCGGGCGGAGGCGAAGCAACCACCGCATCGAAGCGTTAGCGTAGACCACGTTGGCCACCAAGGCCTCACGCGGCCCCGGTTCCTTCTCGATTTCTCCCTCCTCGAGGGAGTAAAGCGAAGCCAATTTAGAGGGGGACGAACCCAACCGATTCTCGCGAATCGCTTTTTCGTAATCCGCTATACCGCAATCCATTACGGACCTGTTTTATAGGTCAGTTGCATGGGTTCGTTTCGCAAAAAGTGCCTTTCTTGTGACCTCCTGTTCTGACCTTGTCAAAGAACACGTCGGTGTAACGGCTAGCCAGGACAAAGTCGAGAGAATTCTGACCGCAAAGTCCCGCATCCTGCCTGAGCATGGGGCAGCGCGCCACTTGGCATCGTGTGCCACGTTCTGCTATGCTAGAGGGTTGAGGCGAGATGCGAAAGTCTGTACGTAACCGACCACGCAACCGACAGGAACCAGTCGAGGCTGCGCCAACTGACTCCACGGTACATGCGTTTCTTTCTCCCCCCGTCGCCGCACTGCTTTTGCTCCTCGCGCTTACGACCCTCGCGCAGGCTGCCGAACGGCAGGTATTGCGTGGTCATGTCCCAGCGGTGATTACGAACCGGAGACTGCAGCCCGTGGCCCATCTCCCGACGACAAATCGCTTGAATTTGGCGATTGGGTTGCCGTTGCGTCACCAAGAAGTCCTCAAAACATTCCTCCAGCATCTTTACGATCCGGCAAGTCCCCAGTACCGCCAGTATCTGACGCCGGAGGAGTTCGCAGAACGGTTCGGCCCGACAGAACAGGATTACCAGACTCTCATCGATTTCGTGACGGCCAACGGCTTGACGGTGACCGGCAGGCATCCCAATCGCGTCCTGCTGGATGTGAAGGGCTCCGTGGCGAATATCGAGAAGAGTTTCCATTTGACGATGCACGTCTACCAGCACCCGACGGAAGCCCGCACGTTCTATGCGCCAAACGTCGAGCCCTCGCTCGATCTGGCTGTTCCAGTGTTGAACATCGGCGGCCTGAACAACTACGCCGTGCCGCATCCGAAGCAGCTCATCCGAAAACCCACCCGCAAGGCGAAGACCGCGACACCGAACGCCGGCTCGGGGCAAGGCGGTGCCTATATGGGTTACGATTTCAGGGCCGCATATCTCCCGGGCGTCACCGATCTCACCGGCGCTGGCCAGGTGGTCGGACTGGTTGAGTTTGATGGCTACTATCCCAACGACATTGCGACGTATGAGACACAGACCGGATTGCCGAGCGTCCCCTTAGACAATGTGTTGTTGGATGGGTTCAACGGGGTCCCGACCACCGGCCCCAACAGCGGCAACGGCGAGGTGGCCTTGGACATCGAGATGTCGATTTCCATGGCACCGGGACTATCCAAGGTCATCGTCTACGAAGCCGGTCCGAATGGCTTCGCGAACGACGTTCCGAGCCGAATGGCCTCGGACAATCAGGCCCAGCAACTCAGTTGTTCCTGGTCCTTTGGCGTTGATGGCCCCGACGCGACGGCCGACCAACTCTTTCAGCAACTGGCGGCACAGGGACAGTCATTCTTCGACGCTTCGGGCGACACCGGTGCCTTTACCGGATCGACAGCCGCCGAGTTTCCGTCGGATGACCCGTATATCACGCAAGTCGGCGGGACAACGTTGACGACCACCGGTCCGGGGCGGCAATTGGGTGTCGGAAACCGTCTGGAACGACGGTTGTTCCCGCCCCAACTGTGATAGCTGTTCCGCCAGCAGCGGCGGGATCAGCACCAGCTACTCCATTCCGAGTTATCAACAGGGCATCAGTATGTCCGCCAACCAGGCATCGACGACCATGCGGAACGTTCCGGATGTCGCCATGGTTGGTGATAGCGTTGCCTTCGAAGCCGACAATGGCCAGCAGGAAACAGGTGTCGGCACCAGTTTTGCAACGCCGCTGTGGGCGGGCTTTATCGCCCTGGTCAATCAGCAAGCCGCGGCGTACGGTCAACCCCCTGTGGGTTTTCTTAACCCGGCCATTTACGGGATCGGCACGGGGGCAAACTACACGTCGGCGTTCCACGATATCACCACCGGGAATAACACCACCACCTGCAGTCCCGATCAGTTCTTCGCGGTCGCCGGTGATGACCTCTGCACCGGCTGGGGCACGCCCAACGGTGGAGGCCTGATCGCTGCCCTCACCTGCGCGGACACGATTGCCACGAGTTCCGCTCCGTCTGGCGGTGGCAGCACGAGCGGCGGTGGCACCGTGTACTGCGGGGCGGATGTCACCGTAACCGCGACGCCGAATCAGTGCTATAATTTCTCCGATTGGACTGAAAACGGCGTTTCCGTGAGTACATTGCCGAACTACACCTTCACGGCGGTAACCAATGCGAAATTGGTGGCCAACTTCACCCCAGTGATCAATGTCCTGATCGACACGGACAGTTCGCCGGAGGAAGACGGCGCCACCAGCGGCGGCGGCTCGGTGACGTGCGGATCGAGCGTCACGGTTTCCGCCGCACCCAATGAGGGCTACAGCTTTGTGAACTGGACGGAAGGCGGGGCGGTGGTTGGCACGTCGTCAAACTACACGTTCACGGCGACAGGTGATGGTACTCTGGTAGCCAACTTCCTCTGCAGCTCCTCGATTCTGCCAACCAACGCGTCCTTCGACGCGGGCGGCGGCGACGGCACGGTAACCGTGACGGATCCGCTTGACTGCGTCTGGACCGCGAGCAGCAGTGCCGATTGGATTGCGATCCTGTCGGGAACCACCGGCTCAATTGGCGGGACCGTCAGCTACACGGTTGCTTCCAACACAGACTACATCGCGCGCACCGGCACGATGACGATTGCCGGGCAGACGTTCACGGTCAACCAGGCCGCCTCCTTGTACTGCTTCTTTCTCTTGAACCCAACGAGTATCACACTCCCGGGAAAGGGCGGTTCCAAGACGGTGAAGGTGGAGTCCTTGGGGGTTCCCTGCGATTGGACGGCGGCCAGCAACGACCCGTTTATCACGATCACCGAGGGCGCCAGCGGCACGGGCAACGGCAACGTCGATTATACCGTCCCTGGCAACACAAATGCCACCGCCTTGGGGGGCACGATGACGATTGCGGGCTTGACGTTCACCGTCAAACAGGATCCCGGCGGCTGCACGTTCAAGCTCAGCCCGAAGCATGCGAAATTCAAGGCCGCCGGGCGGCACCGGTACCGTGAAGGTGACCCCGAACTTCAACGACTGCGCGTGGACGGCCAGCACCACGAATAGCTGGATCACGATCACGGCGGTCAGCGACGACACCGGCAAGGGAACCGTCACGTACACCATACCGGCGAACACGAGCACCAACGTTCTCACGGGCACGATGACCATCGCCGGTGAGATGTTCACGGTAACCCAGTCGGGCGAGAAGTGACCGGATCGGCGTGACACTGACTATGTCTTGAGCACAGGTCTCACCCCGTCAACATTGGATCGCCGTCACACCCGGGCGAAGGTTACCCCGATTTCGAGATCAGGACGCCGCTGTCTTTGCGCCCCTCCGTGTTTTGTCTCCTGAATTCTGACTCCTGATTTCTGCCCCTCGTCCCGTCCTCAACCGACCCCGCCTCGCCTCCCCATTGGTGGAAAACGGCCACAGGCTGTGGCAATTTAATGAAACCAAGTTCACATCGCGTGCGTCTATTGAACAGGTAGAGTGTGCCAACATGGGTCAATCGTCAAACGGAAAGAACATCGCCGAGTTCGCCATGCGACTGTGTCTTCTGCTCCTGCTCGTGTCGTCCGCGCTCCTGGTAACCGGTTGCGCGGACCTGAGCTCGGACGACCGGGCTGTCTTCTACAACGGATGGACCGATCCTAAATCTAACACGCTCATCCGATAGCTGGCAGGTGGAAACCGCAAGCGTGTCTTAGGGGCGAGCCTCAACACTGTTTCTACGTCTGGTTGGCCCGATGGGGCAGGGGGCCATCCGCCTTCGTGACCCTCGTGTCTTCTTCGCGCTTCGTGCTGTTCGCGTCCTACCCCGGACCATCATCGCCGGTCAGCTCGTGATCGTAATCGGAGTTCACGCAGGCGAATTGATCCCCGAATGGCACGGCGTATTTGCATCGTGACGGCAAGGGCACCAGACACTCCAACAGCAGGCAGAACTCTAGCGGCCTCGTACGGCATATCGCGGGTCCGGGCAGGAGTCTCGGGTCACTCTCCAAAGGAGCGCTCACGGGCGATAAACCTACACCCCTTGAAGAATAAGGTCAATCACAGACCTCTCTATAGACGGGAAGCCGGGACCGTT
>CAVYAC010000064.1:0-27323 GCA_963766065.1 uncultured Verrucomicrobiae bacterium | reverse complement strand
TTTGCGTCTCGGCTGAGTCGTGCTCTGTCGGAGCGGCTGCTGGGCGTTACCGGGAGGTGCTTTTTGAGTGAAAAGGATGGCCGTGGCGGAAGAGCAAGGAAGAGGCGAGCCTGCACGAGAGCGGGCTTGCGGAGACCGAAGAGGCTCAGTGAAGCGCAACTCACGAACTTCGATCACGATTTCGTCGACGACGAGTTGTTCGCGTCGATCGCATCCTGCCTCGATGCACGCTTTCCGAGCGGCGAGTTCACCTTTCTCGACGTGGGAGGCGGGATCCAAAAATTTTCACCGACCGCATCCTGGAACGTTACGAGAAAGCTTCGGGCATCGTCTTGGACAACGCGCCGATTTTGCTGGAGCAAAACGCCGCGCACCCGCGCAAGCGGCTCGTGCTCGAGGTGCGGCATTGCGCCGCAGGCGGTCGCTCCGAGGATCGCGCCGTTCAAAGGAACCGTCCCGACCACCAGGGACTGGCGCTAATTCACCTTCCGGCCCTCCGTACGAGGCGGCCTGAGGACGCGCATCGCCTTTGGCTTCCCGTTCGGAGGAAGAACGCGCTTGCAGGTGTACGAAAACGAAGATGCCCCGGATCGCGATCCTCTCGCAATTCTATCCGCCGGAGCCGTGCGCGGCAGCGAATCGCGTGGCGGCGCTCGCTCGTGCTTTGGCTGAGTCTGGAAACGAAGTTCACGTCTATACCGCGATGCCGTCGTTCCCGCAGGGGGCCGTGACGGCGCCGTATCGCGGGCGCGTCCATGCCGTCGAGCGTGACGGTCCCGTGACCGTCGAGCGCACGTGGACCTGCGGGCCGGTCATTTGAACATCGGTCTGCGGCACGTCCTGATCGTCTATCCGTTCGCTTTGCTGCTGGCCGGGCGGACCATCGCGGCTCTGTTCCCATCGTCAGTGTCGGAAACAAAACGTCGATGGAGAGGCATCGCTCTTGTTTGCTTGTGTCTGGCCCAAGTCACAGAATTTGCCGCCGTCTATCCGGACTGTCTCGCGTTTTTCAACGTCAGCATTGGTGGTCCGCAGCATGGTGCCGACTATCTGGTCGATTCCAATCTCGATTGGGGCCAGGGTTCTGAAACTCCTCAAGCAATGGATGATGGAGCATCGAGTGGCCCGCATCAATTTGAGTTGCTTCGGCTACGCCGACCCGGCCTGTATGGAATCGAGTACAATCCGTTGCCCGGTTCGCCGTTCTTTGACTACGGTCGGATTGGCAAACCGCAGGTGCCCGGCTACATCGCGGTCAGCGCCACCAACCTGCGCGGCCTGTACCTGAGCGATTTCGCCAAGGGCCTGTACGCAGGTCTCCAGAAGCACCGGCCAGTCGCGGTTCTCGGCCACTGCATCTACGTATATTGGGTTGACCAGCCATGGTGGTAGGCAACAGGTTTTTGTGGTCGCAATCACTACGGCTCGGTACAATCCGCGGCCATGGAGGGAACCGCCCGGTTTCGAACGACGGTCGTACTTTGCGCATTCACGGTGGCATTCACCGCGCTCACCGTTGGCAGCTACACGCAGAAATCCGCGACCGTGGACGAGCCGCAGCACCTGACCGCCGGTTATGCGGCACTGCGCTTGCACGATTACCGCATCGACCCCGAACATCCACCGTTCCTGCGCATGTGGGCGGCACTGCCGTTGCTGGCCATGCCCGATGTCCGGATCGATACGAACCGCCCCTCGTGGAGCACGGCCGATGGATGGGAATTCAGTCATCACTTCCTCTACGAACTCAATGACGCCGATCACTTGTTGTACCGCGCCCGGTTCATGACGGTCGTGCTCGGGATTCTGCTGGGAATCTTGGTCTTCAGTTGGGCGCGCGAACTGTTCGGGTTTTCGACGGCGGCAACGATCCTCGCGCTCTACTGTATCGAACCAAACATCCTCGCCCATTCGAGTCTCGTAACCACCGACCTAGGCATGGCGTGCTTCAGTTTCGGCGCTCTCTATTTCCTGTGGCGCACGACACGAACACTCACTTGGGGCAACGTCGCCAGCGTAGCGGTGTTCTTTGCGCTCGCCCAGGTTTCCAAATTCTCCGCGCTGCTTCTCGGACCGATTGTGCTCGTGTTACTGGCCATTCACGTCTTTCGTGTGGATTCCTGGCCCTGCCGCCTCGTTGAGGGAGATGAACTTCGTTCCCGACGCGCGAAGCCGCTTGTTTCGCTTGCGGTCGCGGCGATTCTAGCTCTGACGTCATACACGGCGGTGTGGGCCGTGTACGGCTTCCGGTATGGGCCGATTGCTCCCAGCCACGATCTCCTGCTTATGCGTGAAAACCCAGAGTTTTTGCAGTCGGTGCGTACGCTCGCGCGTGTCGCCGATTGGCTGGACAAACATAAACTGGTTCCAGATGCCTACGCGCAGAGCTTTATTCTCAGCCAGGTAAAGGCGCAGCACCGCACCGCGTATTTGGCAGGCCAATCCAGTCGTATCGGCTGGTGGTATTATTTCCCCACAGCATTTCTGGTCAAGACGCCATTAACCATCCTGTTGCTCCTCATTTGTGGGCTAGCACTTCTGGTTCAACGACCGGGACGATGGAACATCGACACCATGTTCCTCGTGCTTCCGCCGGCCATGTTTTTCGGAGCAGCCATGCTGGCGCACCTCAATATCGGGTTGCGTCACATCCTGCCGATCTACCCGTTTGTGCTTCTCATCGCGGGGGTAACGCTCAACGAGATGCGTGCGAAGTGGCGTGCCAGCTTTCTGTTGGTCCCTGTCGTCCTCGCTTCCGTCGAACTTGCCACGGTCTATCCACATTGTCTCGCCTTCTTCAATCAGATTATCGGGGGCCCAAGCAACGGCCATCTGGTCCTTCTGGACTCGAATATCGATTGGGGTCAGGACCTCAAACCGCTCAAACGATGGATGGACGCGCACCACGTTGACCACATCAACCTCAGCTATTTCGGCAACGCCGATCCCGCTTACTACGGGATCCATTGCACGTATCTGCCCGGCTCACCTTCGTTTGCAGCGTCACGAATCACCAACCCACAACTGCCCGGCTACGTCGGCGTGAGCGTGCAACACCTGCACGGTGTCCTTCGCGACGCACCAGTGCCCGAGTTCTACATCCCCCTCTTGGAGCGCAAGCCGTCGGCGGTGATCGGTTATTCGATCCACGTATATTGGGTTGAGACGAATTGGTGGTATAATCCGCATCCATGAAAGTCTCGGAACAGCTTCGCTGCATCCTTTGCCTGCTGGTCTTCGCCGTCGCGTTCCTGACGCTGACTGTCAGCAGCTATGTGCGTGAATCCGCGACTTGGGACGAACCGCAGCACCTGGTCGCGGGCTATAGCGCGCTCAAATTCCACGATTACCGCACCGACCCGGAGCATCCGCCGTTCGTCCGTATGTGGGCCGCGCTGCCGCTACTCGGCATGAATGGAATCAAGATGGACCTGCAGAGAATCGACCCGGTGGCCCCCGCGTCCTGGGTCATGGGAGGACAATTCTTCTTTTGTCACGATACGCTCTACGTCTCCAACGACGCTGATCATCTCCTCTACGCGGCTCGGTTCATGATTGTCCTGCTGGGCGAGCTGCTCGGTGTGCTGCTGTTCTGTTGGGCGCACGAGTTGTTCGGGTTCTGGCCGGCGGTGGTCGTGCTCGGGTTCTACGCCCTCGAACCCAACATCCTGGCGAATTGCCGCTCGTCACTACTGATTTTGGCGTAACATGCTTTGCGTTTGGCGTCGCCTACTTCCTCTGGCGGACCGCGCGCCGTCTCACGGTGGGAAACCTAGTCGGCTTGGTTGTTTTTTTTGCGCTGGCGCAATCGAGCAAGTTTTCCGCTGTGCTGCTTGGCCCGGTGGTGCTGGTGTTGCTGGTCACACGCGCTTGCCAGATGTCTGCGTGGCCGTCCGAATCGGTAAATTGACAGAACTGTCCACACGATGGAAGAGACTCTCCGTGGCAATGGCTATCTTCGCAATGCTCGTGCTCGCCGCGTGGGCAGCAATCTGGGCTGCATACGACTTTCGTTATCTGCCATCCAACGCACCCGAATGGCGCATGGAATTTCATAAAGATCCCGGCATCCTCCAGCGCATACCCACACTGACCGGCGTGGTCGCGTGGGTGGATGAACACCACCTGCTTCCGAACGCATATAATGAAGGCTTCCTGCTCGGCCAGATCAAAGCCCAAAAACGCAGCGGGTTTCTCGCGGGTAGCTACCGCACGGAAGGCTGGTGGTGGTTCTTTCCCTTCGCGTTCCTGATCAAAACCCCCATCTCCGTGATCGTGCTGTTCGCCGCCGGACTCATCCTGGCGCTGAATCGATGGAAGCGTTTCGTCGATGATGATACGGTGTATATCTTGCTCCCACCGGGAGCATTTTTGGCGGCGGCCATATTGGCGAAACTGAATATCGGATTGCGCCACATCCTGCCCGTCTATCCGTTCGCCTTGTTGCTGGGCGGTTACGCCATCACCAGACTGTGTGCGGCGCGGCCCAGACCACTTCGCCTCACACTGGCCGCACTCTGTCTCCTGGCGATTGTCGAATTCGCCCTCGTCTATCCGCATTATCTTGCGTTCTTCAACCAATTTGTTGGCGGCCCACGCCATGGCCACGAGTATCTCGCGGATTCCAATATCGATTGGGGACAGGACCTGAAGGGTTTGAAGCAGTGGATGGACCAGCACGACGTACACCACATCAACCTGAGCTACTTCGGCACGGCCGATCCAGCCTATTACAACATCGACTGCACGTACCTTCCTGGCGGCCCGTTTTATGACGACAAGCGTGTGTCCAGCCCAAGCCTGCCCGGTTTCGTCGCCGTCAGTGTTACCAACCTGCGCGGCCTCTATTTTCCGCCAGCCACGCGTGATCTATACAAACCCCTGTTGGACATGGAGCCGGCGGCGGTCATTGGTTATTCCATTTACGTTTACTGGGCCGATCGACCGTGGTGGCAGTAATAACAGTGGCCCCCGGCTCACTCCGGCTGGCCTTCTTCTTCCTGACCGGTGAACTCTTCGCCGCCCTCCTGCTTCATGCGCTTGAGCACCTCGGACATGTCCTCGACCACGTGAAAAACCTTGGCGGCGACGTAAATCGGGCTCTTCTGCTGGACGGCCAGGGCAATGCAATCGCTCGGACGTGAGTCGATTTCCAGAATCTTCTTGCCGAGCTCGTTCTCGGAACGCAAGACGAGCCGCGCGTAGTACGTGCTGTTCTTGAGGTCGTTGATGACGATGCGCTCGACCTTCACGCCCAATCCCGTAAAAATGTGGCCGATCAGATCGTGCGTGAGTGGGCGCTCTTTCGGGGTGTTGCGCAAAAACATCGTGATCGCCGCACCCACACTGTGGTCCACATAGATCACGAACGTCTTCTCATCGTTGCCGACGAACACCGCGCAACCCGTGGTGGTCGGCAGCACGCCCTTCACCTGCACTTCAACGACGTCATTCTTCACGGCGTTATAATAGATGCCTTTGCCGGGAAAGGCAAACCACGCTCTCCGAGTTCAAAACAGGCATATCGCCGCCGTGATCACCGTCGTGTACTGCCCCTGCGGATGGCCGACGGCCGTCTGCGTGCAATTGCTTGTGCGGACGATCTTTCCACTCATGCGGAAGACCTGTTCCTTCTCGTCCCAACTCGCGTCCTCGTTGAAATCAACGCCCAAAGTCGTTCCCAACATCGCCGCCGCCATGTCCTCGGAAAAATTCCCCGCCGTCGTGTCGTTCATCCCGTACGCGTGTAATTCACTCAGGTACCCGTACGCGTCCTCGTCCGCCGGCTGCGCCACGCCAATCGATGCCGCAATCAGCCGGTGCGGCTCATTCGTCGAAATCCGCGCGATCACCGCAAACGTGATCTGTCCGGGCTGTAGCAACTGCTCGCCCTGCTTGCGCGAAATGATCTTGCAGCGTGGCGGCAAGATGCTCGACACCGTCACCAGGTTGCACTTCTCAATGCCCGCGTCGCGCAACGCCAGCTCAAAACTCCGCAGTTCGTGCTTGTGTGTGCCGACACCTTTGGTCAGAAAAATCTTCGATGGTACAAAATGCATGTGTTGGTTTCTCGCTCCCGCCGCGAAGAGAAACAAATTTCTTGCAGCAATGCAAGAAATTCATCATGGTTCTGCCGCATTTTTTCACATGGCTGCCAAACACCATATCGTCACTATCGGCCTCATCCAGATGCGCTGTACCGCGCAGCCGGCGGCGAACCTGAAGCACGGGCTGGCGCTCGTCGAAAAAGCCGCCAAGCGCGGCGCGCAAATCGTCTGCCTGCCGGAGTTGTTCCGGTCGCTCTATTTTTGCCAGACCGAGGACCACAGCCAGTTTGCGCTCGCCGAGCCGATCCCGGGGCCAACCACAACCGCGCTCGCCGCCGCCGCGCGCGCCCACAAAATCACCATCGTCGGCTCGATCTTCGAAAAACGCTCCGCGGGCGTCTACCACAACACGGCCGTCATCATCGACGCCCGGGGCAAACTGGTTGGCCGCTATCGCAAGATGCACATCCCCGACGATCCGTTGTACTACGAAAAATTCTACTTTTCGCCAGGCGATCTCGGCTTCCAATCGTTCGCGGTGAAAAACGCCACCATCGGCACGCTCGTGTGTTGGGACCAGTGGTACCCCGAAGCCGCCCGTCTCACCGCTTTGAAGGGCGCTCAAATCCTGTTCTATCCGACGGCCATCGGTTGGCACCTCAGCGAGAAGAAACAATTTGGCGCGAAGCAGCATGATGCTTGGGTCACCATTCAGCGGTCCCATGCCATCGCCAACGGCGTGTTCGTCGCCGCGCCCAATCGCGTCGGCCTCGAAGGCACTATCCAGTTCTGGGGCGGCTCGTTTGTCTGTGATCCGTTTGGCGAGATCATCGCCGAGGCCAGCCACGACAAGGAAGAGGTCCTCATCGCGAAATGCGACCTCCACAAGGTCGACGTGACCCGCCAGCACTGGCCGTTCCTCCGCGACCGCCGCATCGATGCCTACGGCGGCATCACCCAGCGCTTGCTGGATTGATCTGCCGCGCGTTCCGCCTCGACGGTCTTGCTTCATGGTTCACCGTTGTGCAACTGCCGCTTGCGATACTCGTCGATGTAGATCGTCATGGGTTCAGGCATGACGTTTCGATAGAGCCCCATTTTGAAGTAAAACCAGCTCGGGTGCGGGTAACTGGTCTCCGCGTTCTCGGGATACGCCGTGGGCCCCGTGTAATCCACCACCAGCTTGTTGTTGAGCCAGGCTTTGACACGGCCGTTGTCGTTGGTCGTGAATCGAATCTGAAATCGCACATCGGTCCACTTGCCACGCAGGTCTTCGCTCGTTTCAAAGAGCGTCTCGGGATGACGGCCAACCTGGCGCGTGATAAACAGCCTCCCGGACACGTACCGCAGCGCCACCACCGGACTGTCGTCCGAACAGTTTCCGTTTTGGGGACAATACTGTTTCCACTGCGCCAGTACGAGGCGCGTCGGCACGATCGGAAAATCCATCGGAATGTAGTCGCTGAAGGAATACTCATAAGCCGCGTCTTCCCGGGAAACCAGCTTCTTGCTCCCCTCCATCAATTCGGCGCGTTCGCTGTCGCTGTTTCCGTTGAGGCCGGCTTCAAACTTGTCGCCGGAGTGAACCGTCACCTTCAACGCCCCGTGCCCCGCGCGCACAATATTCGTCTGGATTTCCACCGCGCCCGGCACACATCGACTCGTGTCCCAAATCTTGCCCAACACCGGCGCCTCAAACCCGTCGTAGACGTCGACTCCTGACGGCGGTGCGTTCGTTTCCTGTCCGCGCATGCTGCTGATGAATACAAACAACAGCCCAACCACCAATCCGAATCTCCTGTTCATTTGGACGAAAGCTACCATCCTGTCCTTGGATAACGAAACTTCTTTCGCGGCCCTTGGGAACCTGTTAACACATTGACCAATGACTTCTGGACCATCAACACCTCGCGAACTCGGCTATCAGATGCCCGCCGAGTGGCATCCGCACGCGGCCACGTGGCTCAGTTGGCCGCGTCCCGACGGCATTAGTTTTCCCGACCGCTATATCGAGGTGCTCCCAACCCTTGGCGAAATGGTCCGCACCCTCGCCGCGCACGAGCCCGTCCATATTAATGTCCGCAACGACGAGGTCGAATCCGTCGCCCGCCGCACCGTGGGCGAAACTGAGAAGAACGTCTTCTACCACCGCATCCCGTCCTACGAACCCTGGTGCCGCGATCATGGTCCCATCTTCGTCACGCGCGGCCATGAAGTTGCCATCGTCGATTGGGGCTACAACGCCTGGGGTGACAAGTATCCCCCGTACGATGACGATGACGCCGTGCCGCAACGCGTCGCGGAGTTGCTCGGCCTCCAAGTGTTTAGTCCGGGCATCGTCATGGAGGGCGGCTCCCTCGACGTCAACGGCGCGGGCTCGCTCCTCACCACGACCTCCTGCCTGCTGAACCCCAACCGCAACCCGAGCCTCAACCAGCAGCAGATCGAGCAGTATCTCCGCGATTACCTCGGCGTCTCCAACATCCTCTGGCTCGGGGACGGCATCGCTGGCGATGATACCGATGGCCACATCGACGACCTCGCCCGCTTCGTCGACCCGCACACCGTCGTGACCGTCATCGAGCCCGACACCCACGACGACAATTTCTGGCCGTTGCAGGAAAACCGCAAACGTCTCCACGCCATGCGCGATCAGGATGGTCAACCGTTCCGCGTGGTCGAGTTGCCCATGCCCGGCCTCATCGAGTACGACGGCCAGCGATTGCCGGCCAGCTACGCCAATTTCTATATCGCCAACCACGTGGTTCTCCTGCCTACCTATCGCAACCCGACCACCGACAAGGCCGCCCTCGACACGTTACAAAACCTCTTCCCCGATCGGCGCGTCGTGGGCATCGACAGCACCAACCTCATCTGGGGCCTCGGCTCCTTCCACTGCCTCACCCAACAGCAACCCGCTGTTTGAGTGCGCGTGGAGGGCGAGCCTCCCGGCGAGCCGTCGCCGCTTCCGAATTGTAGGGCGCGATGCCGAGAGCCTGCCCTGAGCGTAGTCGAAGGGTCTAGGTATCGCGCCGTCTGACGCAGTTGGTCGGGCGTACTCGCCGAGCGCGCCGCTTTGGGGCGTCACGCCCGAAAACTGCTCGATTCGCCACGTCCGCCATGCTATTCATTTCACCATGGCCCCGAAACCCGGCCTGGCAAAATGTAGTAACGAAGTGCAGGTGTGAGACTATGTCGCAATTAACACCACAGAGTGTTCACACGATTCTGTCGGAGTACTTTCCCCAAAAGAACGACGATTTCCCTTCCTCATACGAGGAGGAACTGTCTGAACTAAATCGTTTCGGCATATCGACAGCCGCACAACTGCGAGATCTGCTATCCAAGCAGTCGGCAAAAGTCATGGAGATTGACGCCAGTCCAATGAGCCAGCAGGACATTGTGTTGGCCAAGATAGATCTCGGAGACGAGTTTGTCACCAAGAGATTGGAGTCTGGATATTGGTTTGCATACCCGGCCCTTCTTCGTCTCGCGTTGGAACTGGAGTTCGGAGTGGAATATAGAAAGTATAGCGACGAGCGTGATGGCGTGGGATAAGCGATGAAGAAAAAAATATGAAGCGTGGCTAGTCCTTGGTGCCCTTCCCTGCCCCCATCCCCACCAACTTCTTCCATCTCGCCTCGCTGACCGGCATCACGCTCAATCGTCCCATCCGCACGAGTTCGAAATCCCGAAACTCGCCATCGGCCTTAACCTCCGCCAGCGTCACCGGCCTCGACAGCCGATCTCGGGGTATCAAGTCCACGACCACCAACCGCGTGTCGTTTTCTTTCGGGTCGGGATAGGCGTCGCTCGTAACCTCCGCGATCCCGACAATCTGTTTCTCGTCGCCCGTATGATAAATGAACGCCAGATCGCCCCGTTTCATCGACCGCAAGTGTTTCAGCGCCAGCGCATTCGAGACGCCGTCCCACACGGCCTTCTTGTCCCGCTCCAGGTCGGCAAATGCGTATGTACTCGGTTCCGTCTTCAGCAGCCAATGGTTCGGCATAATCGTGTTTGGGTTGATTGATTTTGTGCGAAAAGTACGGTCATTTCAAGCCAGCTTCCACGGTTGCTCTCGTTTATCGCGGGGGTGTGATCAAAAGCGGTGGTCAGAAGCCAGCAGCACCCTCACCTTGATCCTCTCCCCCAAGGGGAGAGGAAATGGCAGGATGACACGCCTCGCCCCGCCGAGGGAGAGGCCGGCCCCGTCGTAGTTTGCGGGGACGGGTGAGGGGGACATTCGATCCTACGACCGCCACTTTTGACCATACCCTTATCGCGGCTCGTAATTGACTCGGTCGCATGTTTTCGCTACAATAGGAACTGGGTTGCCTATGCCAAAGCTACACATACTCTCGCCAAACTCCATCGCCACGACGATCGAGCTGACGGATAAACTTATCACAATTGGGCGAACGGCTGAAAATGCCATTCGTATCCAGGATACAAATGTTTCGTCGCGCCACGGGATTTTGGTCCGTGACGGCGACGATTATCAATTGCACGATTTCAAGTCGACCAACGGCACGTTTGTGAATGGCGAACCCATCATGGCGGTGAAACTGAAGGATGGCGCCTCGATTCGCTTTGGCTCCGTCGAGCTGCGCTACGAATCCGGTCTCGCCAAGACTGCACCCCCGGGACTCACACCAGCGGATCAGGAAATAATGCTCCGCACCGCCGGAGAAGGGCCCTGGCGCCAAGGACCGTGGCATGTCTAAACGGACGAAGCCAGAATATTCCGCCGGGGCCCTCGGCGCCGGCCCCGTAACCATTCAGCCGCTCGTCACCGCCAAACCAATCCCCCCGGCGAACAAGTCGTCCGAGTAACAGATTCAGACTAGCGACTGAATCTCCCCTCCCCTTGGCGGGAGCCGAGTCCGACGAGACGCCGCCAGTCGTGTCGAGGCGACAAAGGATTAAGGTGAGGGGTAGTCGGCACCGACCGCATTACGCCTTCTCGAACGCCAGCTCACCCGCTCGCTTCTTGTCCACCACCACCTTGATCCTGTCGCCTTCCTTGAAATTGCCCGACAGGATTTCCAAGGACAACGCATCGAGAATCTTCTTCTGGATGACGCGCTTCAGCGGACGCGCCCCGAACACCGGGTCATACCCCTCGCGCGCAATCACGTCTTTCGCGGCGTCGGTGACCGTCACCGCAATGTTCTGGTCCGCCAGCCGTTTCTGGACGCGAACCAACTGGATGTCCACAATCTTCTTGATGTCCTCGCGCGTCAACCCGTGGAACAGCACGATCTCGTCCACGCGGTTCAGGAATTCGGGGCGGAAATGCGCCCGCAAATCGTCCATCACGTGCTGTCGCACCGCCTCGTCGTCCCCTTGCCTCTCGGCAAAGTGCTGCGAGCCGATATTGCTCGTCATGATCACCACGGTGTTCTTGAAATCCACGGCGCGCCCCTGCCCGTCCGTCAGCCGTCCGTCATCGAGCACCTGCAGCATCACGTTGAACACGTCGTGGTGCGCCTTCTCAATTTCATCCAGCAGCACCACCGAGTACGGCCGGCGTCGGACCGCCTCGGTCAACTGTCCCCCCTCTTCATAACCTACATACCCCGGCGGCGCGCCGATCAGCCGCGCCACGGTGTGCTTCTCCATGTATTCGCTCATGTCGATGCGCACCATCGCGTTCTCGTCATCAAACAGAAATTCCGCCAGCGCCCGCGCCAGTTCCGTCTTGCCGACGCCCGTTGGCCCCAGAAAAATGAACGAGCCGATGGGCCGATTCGGGTCCTGCAACCCGCTCCGCGCCCGGCGCACGGCATTCGACACGGCGGCAATCGCGTCCTCCTGCCCGACAACGCGCAACCGCAGCCGGTCTTCCATGTGCACGAGTTTCTCGCGCTCACCTTCCAGTAGTCGGGACACGGGAATCCCCGTCCATTGCGCCACCACCTCGGCAATGTCGTTCTCCGTGACCTCTTCGGTCAGCATCTTCGAGGTCTTCTGGATCTTCGTCAGCTTCTGGTCGGCCACCTCGATCTTCTTCTCCAGGTCGGGCAGTCGCCCGTACTGGATTTCGCTGGCCTTGCTGAGATTGCCCTCGCGCTTGGCCTGCTCCATCTGTTCCCGCGACATCTCAATCGCGGATTTCAGGTTCCGAATCTCATCGACCACGCCCTTTTCGTTTTGCCACTGCGCTTTGAGCTTCTTGCTTTTCTCCTGGAGATCCGCCAGCTCCTTTTCCAGCTTCTGCAGCCGCTCTTTACTGGCCTTGTCGCTCTCCTTCTTCAACGCCGTCCGCTCGATCTCCAACTGCATGACGCGCCGCTCGATCTCGTCGATCTCCGTCGGTAGCGAATCCAGCTCGATCCGCAGCCGTGACGCCGCTTCATCGATCAGGTCAATCGCCTTGTCCGGCAGGAACCGGTCGGCAATGTACCGATGTGACAACACCGCCGCGCTCACGAGCGCGCTGTCCTGGATGCGCACGCCATGGTGCACTTCATACCGCTCCTTCAGACCGCGCAGGATGGCAATGGTATCTTCCACCGACGGCTCGCCGACAAAGATCGGCTGGAACCGCCGCTCCAGCGCCGGGTCTTTCTCGACGTACTTGCGGTACTCGTCCAGCGTGGTCGCGCCAATCGTGTGCAATTCCCCGCGGGCCAGCGACGGCTTGAGCATGTTCGCCGCGTCCACCGGCGCGCCCTCCGCCTTGCCCGCACCCACCACGGTGTGCAGTTCGTCAATGAACACGATGATGTTGCCTTCGCTGGCGATCACCTCTTTGAGGAACGCCTTGAATCGGTCTTCAAACTCGCCGCGGTATTTCGCCCCGGCCAGCATCGAGCCAATGTCCATGGAAATGAGCCGTTTGCCCTTGAGTCCCTCGGGCACGTCGCCGCTGACAATCCGCCGCGCGAGCCCTTCCGCAATCGCCGTCTTGCCGACGCCGGGATCGCCAATGAGAACCGGGTTGTTCTTCGTCCGCCGTGACAATACCTGGATGACCCGGCGAATCTCCGTGTCCCGACCGATGACCGGATCGAGTTTGCCGCGCCGCGCATCCTCCGTCAGGTCACGCCCGTACTTGGTCAACGCCTGATACTTGTCTTCGGGATTCTGGTCCGTCACCCGGGTGTTGCCGCGAACCTCGCGCAACGCCTTGAGGATCGCCGCCGGCGTCACGCCGTGCGGTTTGAGAAGATTCGTCGTCTCGGCAAGACCCAACAGCATGTGCTCCGTGCCAACGAACTGGTCCTTCAGTTTGTCGGCCTGCGTGAACGCCGCCTCCAGCGCCGCCCGCAGTCCCTTGCTCATGGACAACTGGCTCGCGTCCGCTCCGTGGACCTGGGATCGACGGTTCAAGGCGTCGTCCAGTGAACGAAGAATGGTATCCGGGTTTGTGCCGAGCTTGTCCAGCAACGGACGCACAAGCCCGTCGGGCTGTTGGATGAGCGCCGACAACAGGTGCTCGGTGTCAACCTCGGGATGGTTGAGCTTCTGGGCGATCTCCTGCGCCGACTGTAGCGCCTCCTGGCCCTTGATCGTAAATTTATCGGGGCGAATCATTGGCCGATCCATCTTAGCACACACGGTGCCATGACGCGAATTGTCACACCGGCGCAGAGTTTCGCGAGGAGCGCCCGGAGCACTCTGTCACACTCCACGCGCGGTGTCACAGTTGACAGCGCCAACCTGTCACACCACCGAGCTGCGACGCGCGACTATTTCAAATCGTGAAACTTGGCGAGAATTTCCGGCAACCGTTGGACGGCCGCGTTCATTCGCTTGAATTCTTTGTGGGGAACCGCCGGCGCGCCCAGCATGATCGAGCCGGGAGAAACGTCCTTGGTCACCCCGGCTTGCGCCATGATGATGCTCTTGTCCCCGATGGTCAGATGCCCCGCAATACCGACCTGTCCAGCCAGGGTCACATGATTGCCGATGATCGTACTGCCCGGCGATGCCCACCAACCCGCAGATGATACAGTGCTCGCCAATCACGCAGTTGTGGCCAATCTGCACCAGGTTGTCGATCTTGGTGCCCTTGCCGACCCGCGTCCGGCCGAACCGCCCGCGGTCGATCGCCGAGTTCGCGCCGATCTCAACGTCATCCCCGATCTCCACGTTACCCACCTGGGGAATCTTCTTGTGGGTGCCGTTCACCTGCTCGTAACCAAAACCGTCCGCGCCCAGCACCACACCCGAATGCAGGATCACGCGGTCCCCGATAATCGTCCGCTCGCGAAGGCTGACATTCGCGTAAAAACCGGCCATCGGATCCCACGTGGCTCTCGTGGCCGATATAAGCACCGGCCCCGATCACCGTGCGGTCGCCAATCACGACCCGGTCCTCAATCACCGCGTGCGGTTGAACGGAGAACGTCTTTGCCCAATCGAGCGGTGGAGGCCACGACCGCCGTCGGATGAATGCCCGGTGGGAACGTGACCGGCGGGGGTGCCACCTGGCGGACCAGCTCCGCAAATGCTTCCGACGGATTATCGACACGAATAACCACCCCATCAAAGTCAACGGGGAGGTCCCGGGCGGCAATCAGCACGCGGGCGTGCGTCGCCTTCGCCGCCGCCTGGTATTTGGGGCTGGCCAGAAAGCTGACATCGTTCGGCGTCGCCTCACGCAAACCAGCAAGCCCGGTCACCACCTGGTCGGGGCTGCCGGATAGCTCGCCACGAACCATCCGCGCAATATCGCGTGCGGTTAGCTGCACACTTACTTCGTGCTGCCCTTGCTGTCCGCTGGCTTGGGCGCCTCGGCGCCTTTCGGTTGGTTCTTGTTCAGGATCTTGGTGATGTCGTCGGTGATTTCCAGCGTATCCTGGCTGAATACAATTGCCCGGGACGCCGTTGAGCGTGTTGCCGGATTTATCGATGACCAGCAGGTAGCCGGCGTCACGAGCTTCCTTGTCAACCACGTCCTGAATCTCCTTGAGGATCGTCTGGCGCATGCGCTGGGTCTGCTCCTCGAGGATCTTGCGGTGGCTCGTGCGGTAATCATCAATGTCGCGCTGCATCTTCTGGGTCTCGGTCAACTTGTCCGCCACCGCCTTGCGTTTCTGCTCGCGAACGTCGGCCGTGTACTCCGGCTTGTCCTGGTCGTCGCGCAATTTGTTGAGCTCGTCGATCTCTTTCTTGTAACCGGCCATCATGTCGTCGTGCTCTTTGTTGAACGAATCCGCCGTCTCCTTGAGCTTGGCCGACGCAATCGGCGTCTTGTAATAATCGTTGAAGACCTTGTTCAAGTCGATCGTCACGATCCGGCCCGCCGGTACCTGCGCCGAGGCCGTCAATGCCAGCCCCAACGCAGCCATGGTGATGCATGCAGCAATGGTGTTCTTCATTTTATACCCACAACCTTTCTGTCGTTCCTTTCGGTTTACAGTCTCCAGCATATCAGAACTGGTAGCCAACACTAAACTGAAATTTTCCGACCCGTCCCGCCTGGCTGTCGGTCATGATCGGGTACCCGTAATCCAGTCGTAACGGCCCAATCGGCAGGTTGAGCCGCAGACCGATCCCCGCATCGGATTTCAAGCTGCTCACCGTGACTTCATACGCGTTGGGATAGACGTTTCCGACGTCAAAGAAAAATGCGCCCCGCACACGCTCAATGATCGGATAACTGTACTCCGCTGTCCCGTTGACGGAGGTGTTGCCGCCAATGGGTTCACCGCTGACATCCTGCGGGCCCACTTGCCGGAAAGCAAAGCCCCGCAGCGTATTGGCCCCGCCCAGAAACAAGCGATCAAAGATGGGTACGGGATCCACCCGGCGAAGCACCGAACTCGATCCGACTGGGCCATTGTGGTTGACAATCGTCTCGATGACATTCGTGCCGTTTGCCTCTGTCGAACCAAACGCATCCACCACCCGGGCGGCCCCGAGCAACTCGAACACTTGCTGGTTGGGCAACGGAAAAAACACCGAGCTTGTGAGGTTTAGTTTGTATACGTTGACGTCCCCTCCCAGTCCCCCGCCGGCAATCTCGGCGTTCATCTCCGTGCGGGTCCCATGCGTCGTCAGAAAGACGCTGTCGCGCGTGTCATACGTGACCGTGCCCGCAATCGAACTGCGGAGGTGCGAACTGTTTTGCGACTGCAACTCCGGCGAGGCCGATTTGTCGACACTGATGGAAATGTACTCGATGGTATATTGGACCTGCCCCCGCAAAAACTCCGTGAACGCTTTTTCCAGCGACAGGGACGCCCCCGTGCTCTGCTCGTTATATTCTGTGCTCAGGTAATTGGCTGCATGGTGAAACAGATCAAACCCCAGGGACAGCTTCTTGTCAAGAAACCATGGCTCGACAAACGACAGAACCTCGTCCTGCCGTTTCAACCCCACCTGCAACCGCAGGCGAAGCTTTTGGCCGCCACCCGTAAACGTGGGCCAGTTGAACAAATCAAAGTTGCCCTGCGTCATCTCCACAAACCCGATCAGGCTGTCCACCGAACTGAAGCCGGCCCCGAAATTGACCGAGCCCGTGCGTTGCTCCTCCAGGTTGAGCACCAGATCCTTGCGGTTGGGTACGTCGGTGGGTTCGGGATCGGCCTCCACTTTGGAGAAATAGCCGAGGTTCTTGAGGCGATCGACACTGCGATCGACGCGTACGGTATCGTAGATTTCTCCGGGATGCACCGCCAGCTCGCGGCGAATCACCTTGTCCTTGGTCTTCGCGTTCCCGCGAATCTCGATCTTCTCAATGTAGGTCAACTCCCCTTCCCGAATGGCGTACGTCATGTCGATGTGGCCCGTCTCGACGTTCGGCGCCCGGATCTCGCGCACATCAGTGTCCAAATACCCGCGCGCCCCATAGTAATCAACCAGCGCCTTCTGGTCCGCGGACATCCCGGTGGGGGTGAACGTCTTGCCCGCCGTCATCTTGAGTTGCTTCTCCAGTTCCGTGGTCGGAAAGAGCCGGTTGCCATCGATGGTGACCGTGCCAACCTTGTATTGCGCCCCTTCGAACAGGTCGATGTAGACCACCATCCACTTGGGGCTGACGCGCTGGATTCGCCTCCCGCGAATGTCCATGTCGATGTAGCCGTGAGAATGGTAATGGTCGCGAAGTTTATCGAGGTCTTCTTTGAAGTCTTCCTCTTTCAACACGCCCGTCCCCGCCATCCAGGAACCCCACCAATGCCGCCGCGTTTTCAATATCTTGCACAATTGTTGGTCGGTATAGGCCTTGTTGCCGGTGAACTTGATCAATTTGATGAACACCCGTTCCCCCTCTTGCACCCTGAATTTGAGGATCGCCTTGCCTGTGTCCTTGTCCAGTCCGACTTCGTAGGTGACCTTGACGTTCCGGATAGCCCGCCTTCTGATACAAATCCTGCATCTTCTGGGCGTCGTCGTGCGCCTTGCGCTCATCCAGACTGTCCCCCACTTTCTGGGAACATTCCCTCCTCAACCGCGCGTCCTTGAACCGCTTCTCCCCCTCAATCGTAATCTCTTTGATCGTCGCCTTGCCCTGAACCTGGAAGACGATCCGTACGCCATCGACCACGGGCTCCTCCAGCACGCGCACGTCAAAGAAATAACCGGTGTTGATGAGGTTGCGGACGTCCTGTTCGATCATGTCCCGCGACCGTGGTTTGCCCACAGCGGTCTGGATATTGGCCGTGACGATCGAACGGTTGACGGTTTCGGGGCCAACGAAGCGGATTTCAATGGCGCGGACGATGTCCTCGTCCCCGGCATCTTGCGCCCACGAATACGAACTCACAACCGCCACCGCGAAGAACAGCAGGAGTGACCACTCCAGCCGCCTCATTCTTCGCCCCCTTCAAAACTCGGTATATCTCCCTCGTCCACCCGCGCCTGATCTTCAAACCGCGTGTATTCCCCGCGGAAAACCAAATCGATATTCCCCGTCGGCCCGTTTCGCTGCTTGGCAATGATCAGGCTCGCCTGGCCCTTCAGTTCCTTCTGCTTGTTTTCGTCGTCCTCGTACACCTCGGGCCGCACCAACAATCCGACCACGTCAGCATCCTGCTCAATCGCCCCGGATTCGCGAAGGTCGCCCAGCCGCGGCTTGCCCTCATCCCGCGATTCCGGCTGCCGGTTCAACTGGCTCAGAACGAGGATGGGGATGCTCAATTCCTTGGCTAGCGCTTTCACCCCGGCGGAAATATCGGCCACCTCGGCCTGGCGGCTGCTCTCCGCGCGCCGGGACGGCGCCCGCATGAGTTGCATGTAGTCGATCACCAGCAACCGAATTTTGTACTGCTGCTTCATCCGCCGCGCGCGGGCGCGCACCTGATTGACTGTCAACCCCGCCGAGTCGTCGATATACAAGGGCGCCTTCATCAACTGACTGGCCACCGCTGTCAACTGATGATGATCCCGGTCCGACGGGAAGCCGTTGTGGAGCGATCGCAGGTTCACCTCGGCCCGCGAGCACAGCATGCGGGTGATCAGTTCCTGCCCGGACATTTCCAGGCTGAATACGCCGACGGGTATGTTGCGGTCGACCGCCACCTTCTCCGCGATGTTCATCGCCAGCGCGGTTTTCCCCATCGAGGGACGACCGGCGATGATGATCAAATTGCCGTCGTGCAGGCCCGATGTCCGCTTGTCCAGGTCGCGGAATCCGGTCGCCAGGCCCATCACTTCGCCACGCTTCTCGTACATCCGCTCGATGCTCGACATGGCATCCATGACAAGGGGTTTGGCCGGCTTGATCACGTCGCCGGTCTTCTCTGCGGTAATATTGAAAATCCGTTGTTCGGCTTCGTCGATCCACGCTTTGACGTCGTCCTGCTGCTCAAAGGACCGGGATATGACCTCGTGCGCCGCACCAATAAGCTGGCGCAATTGGTTCTTCTCCCAGACGATGTCAATGTAGTGCTCGACGTTGGTGGTGCTCGCCACCCGAGTGATCAAATCGCTCAGATAGGCCGGTCCGCCAATCTCCTCCAGTTGGTTTTTGTCCCGCAACCGCTGCGTCAGCGTAATAAGATCAACCGCCTGCAGCGCGTCTTGCAACGCCGAAATCTCCCGGAAAATGGCCTGGTGGGCGGAATAGTAGAAATGAGTGTCGCTGAGCCGATCGCGAATCTCGGAGCCAGCCTCGGCGGGACTGAGCAACATCGCCCCCAGAACGGCCATCTCGGCCTCGAGACTGTTTGGCAGAACGCGATCCAGAGCCAGGATGGCGGCCGACCTCCCCTTCCCCAAGGCCGTCACTCGCCCCGAATCCCGGCCCGACGCTACGCCGGCCCCTCCTCCCGGGGAGGTGGTTTCGGATGCAAGAGGATTGGTCAAAGCCATATAGCCGTCCCCACGAAACTCGTGCGGCTATTTCTTTTTATCGGCTTTCGCTGTCTTCTTACCAGCTTTTTCGTCCGCTGCCGCCGGCTTCTTCGCGGGAACTCCTCCGCCTTCGGGGCCGACCACCCAGATCTTCACCTTGGTCGCCACCTCGGGATGAAGCTTCACATCGACGTCGTACACGCCCAGCTCGCGAATCGGGTGTTCCAGCACAATCTTTCGCCGATCCACCTCGATCCCTTCCTTCTTTAGCGCATCCGAAATGTCCGAGGCCGTGACGGATCCGTACAACTTGCCGTCTTCTCCCGCTGCTGCCGTGATGGTGTAGGACTGCTTCACCAACTGCGCGACCGCTGTTTTCGCGTCTTCCAGTTGGGCCGCGAGTGAGGCCTCGCGCTTCTTGCGCAGCGATGCCACCCGCCGCAGGTTGCCCGGCGTGGCCGGCATCGCCAGTCCTTTCGGAATCAAAAAGTTTCTCGCGTATCCGTCGGCGACAGTGACCGTGTCGCCTTCGGCCCCCAGGTTGTCAACGAGGGCGGTCAAAATGATTTGCTTGCTCATGGTAGTGGTGACTCCGTCCTAGCGCACGAGTAACATAACCCGCGCGCGTTTGATCGCCGTGGCCAGTTGCCGTTGGTGCTTGGCGCAATTGCCGGAAATCCGTCGCGGCAAAATCTTGCCTCGTTCCGTCATGAATTTCTTCAGCAAATCCGCCTGTTTGTAATCGATATCGATCTGGTCCATGCACAACTTGCAGTCCCGCTTGATAATGATATCCCGCTTCGACCGCTTGCCGTCCCGGCTTTCTCGATTCTCCCGACTATCAAAAGTTCTTTCCATCATCGCTTGGTTTTCCTCACTGAATTAAATGTTCTGACTGCTCGGTTCAAAACGGTATGTTGTCGTCCTCGGCTGCCGGTGCTTCCGGTTCTCCCTTGTTCTGCGGCGGTGGCGCCGATGGGCGTGGGCCGCGACCCGACGGCCGCGACGGTCCTTCATCTGACGGTGGCTGATCCTTAAACTCCGCCCCGCCCCGCGGTGCTCCCAGGAATTGCACACGCTCCGCTACCACCTTCAATTTGTTGCGCTTCTGGCCGGACTCTTTGTCCTCCCAACTATCCAACTTCAACCGCCCCTCCACGAACACCGGCCGGCCCTTGGCGAGGTATTGCCCCGCCGTCTCGGCCTGCCGCCCCCAGACTTCGATGTCGATGAAGGTAACCTCTTCCTTCTGCTCTCCGCCTTCGGTCGTGTATACGCGGTTCACCGCAAGACCGAGATTGGCAAGGGCCGTGCCTTTCGGCGTGTACCGCACTTCCGGATCACGTGTCAGGTTGCCCATCAACAACACTTTGTTGTACGAAGCCATGATTCCTGTTACTCAACCACGCCCGTGGTCGGGATTTTGCGCGGCTTGCGGACCGGCGGCTCGACAAACTCGGTAAACTGCCACCGGAACACTTCCGTCTCCAGATGGAGTTTGGCGTCCAATTCCGCAACCGTCTTGGGCGGGGCATCAAAAACGAAATTCACGTAAAACCCCGATGTGCGCTTGCGCGTATCACGGGCAAATGGCCGCGCGCCCATGCGCTGCACCTTGTCCACACGCCCGCCCGCGGTCTCAATGGTCTTCTGGAGCTTGTCCACCAACTCCTTGGACACCTCTTCTTTGCCGCCAGTGTCCAGAATAAACAATCCTTCGTATGTCTTCAACCTCTACTCTCCTTCTTCCGCGCCCGGGCGCGGACTTTTCCGATTAAACCGATTCATGGCCTCCGCCAGACCATCCCGCAGGCAACACTCCATCGCCTCCACCGCCGTCGCCACGGCCTCCTCCGCAACTTTGCGCTCCGCGGACGCAAACCGCCCGAGCACATGGCCCGTGATGTCCGTGCCCAGTGGCGCAGTTCGTCCAATACCGATTCGCAGCCGCGCAAACTCTTCGTTACCGCCCAGCATCTCGATGATCGAGCGCAAACCGTTATGCCCCCCGCTTCCTCCCGAGGGCCGCAACCGAATCTGGCCCAGCGGCAGATCCGCGTCGTCCACCACGACCAGCAACTGCCCCGGCTCGATCTTCAGCCAGACCAGCAGCGCCTGCACGGCGGAACCGCTGCGGTTCATGAACGTCCGTGGCTTCGCCAGCGTAACCTTGCCGGCGTCACCCGCTCCCGCTTCGGCGACCTGCGCCGAGAAGCGCGACTTGTTTCGAAAAGAACAACCCAACTTGTCCGCGAGCCCATCCAGTGCTGCGAAGCCGATGTTGTGGCGCGTGCCATCGTATTCCCGGCCGGGATTTCCCAGCCCCACCACCAGCTTTGGCCTGGCCGACACCGTCGTGCCGCCTCGCTCGCCTTACTTCTTGGCTTCGGGCTTGCCTGCCGGTTTGGCTGCCGATTTGGCTTCGCCCTTCCCAGCCGCAGCTACTGGCGCTTTGCCAGCCGCTCCGGCTCCCGGTGCCTTGCCGCCTGCACCAGCGGCGGGGGTTTTGCCAGCGGCTCCTGCGGCCGGGGCCTTTGCCTCGGCCTTCCCGGCTTCGGCCTTCGGTTTCGCTTCGCCTTCGCCTTCGGCGGCGACAGCGCCTTCCTCGCCCTCTTCCTTCTTCGCGGTAATGACTTCCGGTTCGGCCGATGGAGCAGCCGCCGCTTCGGTCATCGCAGCCAATTCCTCTTCCGTGATCGGAGCGGCCACGAGGAACACCGTCTGCCCCTTGGCGTCGAGCAACGCCACACCCGGCGGCGGCGCAATGTCGCCGATGTGGATGCTCTGGCTAATTTCCAGCTTCTCGACGTTGACCTCAATCACATCGGGCAGGTCCTGCGGCAGACATTCGACGTGCAGTTCGCGCATCACATATTCGAGTACGCCGCCGCCATTCTTTACGCCCGCCGGTTCGCCCACGGGCCGAATGGGCACTCGCGCGCGCAATTTCTCCGTCGCCAATACCTCATGAAAATCAATGTGCAGGACCGTGTCCTCATAGGGATGATGCTGGACCTCCTGGATCAGCGCGAGGCGGTTCTTCATCGTGCCCCCCTCGTCCACCTGCAAATCCACCAGCACGTTCTCGCTGGTGGCGTCATGCAACACCTTCCCTAATTCTTCCACCGCCACGGCCACGTGGAGAGGCTTCATGTGGGCGCCATAAATCACGCCAGGGACCACTCCCTCCGCCCGCAACCGTTTCACTGCGCCCCGTCCGCTCTCGGCGCGCGCCTTCGCTTTCAATTGTACTTTCTTTGCCATACCAGATTTCTCCTCCAAACAATCAACCGCAAAATCCTCTCAGTTCACTTCCGTGGCCCGGACCGCGGCCGCCGCGCTCAAGTCCGACGATGTCTCCCCGTTGATATCGAACAGCGAGGATACGGACTCGGAATCATGGATCCGCTTGATCGCCTCGCCCAGCAAGGGCGCCACGGTCAACTCCGTCAGCTTGAACCCGCTCATTTTCGAATGCGGCACCGTGTCCGTCGTTACCAACTCCTCCAACTCCGACGCCTTGAGCCGGTCCAGCGCCGCGGGGTTCAACACCGCGTGGCTCACCGACGCATAGACCTTCTTCGCCCCGTGCTTCTTCAAAATCTCCGCCGCCCGCGTCACGGTGCTCGCCGTTTCGGTCAAATCGTCCACGAGCAACACATTCTTGCCGTCCACCTCCCCAATGACGTTGAGCATCTCGACTTCGGTCGGGGACTTCCGCCGTTTGTTCACAATCGCCAACGGCGCCCCAAACAGGCTCGCGTACGCATGGACCATCTTCACGCCGCCAACATCCGGCGATACCACGACCAGGTCTTTCAGCTTCTTCTTGGTAAAATACCGGTACATCACCGGCGCCGCGTACAGATGATCGACCGGAATGTCGAAAAACCCCATGATCTGCTGCGCGTGCAGGTCCAGCGTCAACACCCGGTTGGCCCCCGCCGCCGTAATCAGGTTGGCCACGAGCTTGGCCGTAATCGGCACCCGCGGCTGGTCCTTGCGATCCTGCCGCGCATATCCAAAGAACGGGACCACCGCCGTGATCCGCTGGGCGCTGGCTCGACGGCACGCATCGATCATGATCAACAGCTCCATCAAATGCTGGTTCGCCGGTGGACTCGTCGGCTGCACAATGAAAACGTCCCGGCCGCGAATGTTCTCGTTGATCTTGACGAACGTCTCCTCGTCGGGAAACGACGAGACCGACGCGTCGCCCACCGGCACGCCGATGTAATCGGCGATCCGCTGCGCGAGGGGTCGATTGGCATTGCCAGAAAAAATCTTCAATTGAATTGACGACTCCACGACTGACAACCGTACGTAATTTCGACTGCTGTTGTTTTCGCCCAAAAATCAAGGCCACAACCCGCATCCTGTGGCCTCGAAAGCGTCGTCTCTTCTACTGAATCCCTCCCCGCTTTGCAACCCGAATCTTTGCCGCCTACTTCTGGCCCAATTCCCACCGAATGCCGGGCCTGACCAACGCTGGTTCCACGCGACAACTGGCTCCGCCGCCCGCTGTTCCGGAATCCCGGCCTTCTTCCCGGAAGTGGTGGAGAGAATCGTCACCGTTCACGGCGAGCGACAAAAGTTGTGCGTCGCGCTACGCGCACAATGTAGACGGGGGGAACCGAGTCGGCCGGGGCGCCGTCGCGCCCGGCCGTGTTGCCAAGGGTAAGGATACTTCTAAACCAGCACAGCGATTGGCTGACCTAGGGCAGGTTGGAATTGACCGCAGTGAACGTGGCGTTTACACCCTTGCCGACACCTCGCAGGGCTGCCAGTGCAAATGTGGCGACCAACGCCAGAACCAGCGAGTATTCCACAAGCCCCTGGCCCTTCCGCGACTGGAACGAACGATACAGCTTCCGAATAGTCATTTTTATTTCCATGTACTCCACTGCTCTTGTTTACCGTGACAACCTGTGGGTGCACATGCTGTGCCATTGGGTCGGACGGGTCGAATCTCGCCTATTCACTCCGAGTTCGCCCCATTTTATTCAACGATAGGTACCGGCCCTTCCACCGAACTGAGAACGCGATCCACCTGAATGCAATTTCCATCTCACGGATGAATGAAGCGGCACGGCTCTGTCAGCTTTATCAGGTTGGAGAACTAGCAGCAGGCGTCATGGCGCATCCGGCTACCGTTGCCCTGTCATCTGGCGCTTACGGCGCAAAAACATTCTTGCGCCAGCTTTCCGTAAATCACCGCGGTCTGACCGCATGAGGAATGCGATCGGTGACCTTGAAGCCCCGTAGCGCCGCGTGTGTCTTCGCGGCGTCCCAGCGCCCGGCGATGGTCGTCGCGCACTTTGGACATTTTCCATCGTCCGTTAGATGATATCCGTACACCATGAACCCCGCACGTTCCACCAACAGCTCGTCGCAGTTCGGGCACCGTGTGTTCTCCCAGTCGCCCGCCCGCCCGGGCAGATTGCCCGCGTACACGTATCGCAAACCCTCCTCCTTGCCGATCTCGCAGGCCCGGATCAGCGTTCGTGCACCCGTGCAATCCCGGTCCGCCATCTTGTAATCCGGATGAAACGCCGTGCAATGCCAGGGAATGTCACGCGACACGCCCGCCAGAAACTTCGCGATCCCCCGCATCTCGGCCTCGCTGTCGTTGAACCCGGGGATAAACAGCGTGACGACCTCCAGCCAAAACCCCTTCTCGTGAAGCATCACGATCGTCTTGAGCACGTTGTCGAGTTTGCCGCCCAATTCCCGGTAGCTCTTGTCGTCAAACCCCTTCAAATCCACTTTGTAGAAATCCACCCACGGCTTGATGTACTCGACCACTTCCTCCGTGCCGTTGCCATTCGAGACATAAGACGTGTGCAGACCCCGCTTGCGCGCCTCCTTGAACACCTCCACGCCCCACTCGCTCGTGATCAGCGGCTCGTTATAAGTGCTCGTCACGGTGTCGGCGCCTTCTCCACCGCCAGCCGCACAAACCGCTTCCGCCGTCATCGGTATTGGCGGCGCCGTGCTCAGCGGATCGCGCAACGCCTGCGACGTGACCCAGTTCTGGCAATAACCGCAATGCAGGTCGCACCCGAGCATCCCGAAACTCATCGCCAGCGTGCCGGGCAACGCGTGAAAAAACGGCTTCTTCTCGATGGGATCGCACTGCAACGCGCCAAAATAATGCCACGGGACAAACAACGTGCCGCCCCGGTTGAACCGCACGCGACAAATCCCGTCTGCCCGTCCAGGATCAGGCACCGATGACCGCACGCGTAACATCGCACCTTGCCGCTCCGGTAATTTCTCGTACAGCTCGCCTTCCCTCGTCAACCGCGACAGGGTTTCCCCCAACGACCCCGCGGTTCTCGTCCCGCGACTCTCCGCTAATACTGGGTCTGACTTCGGCATGTCCTCTCAAGCTCCGAACTCACCCTACCACTTTCCCGGCCCGATTCCGGATCCCCGCAACCACCCGATTACGGCTCCGGTTCATGAATCCCTTCACCTTGGGTTCGTCATTGACACGGCCCGGTCAAAGCGTGAGAGTTTGAATTGTTTGTGATTTTATGGATTGGAGTCATGAAAGCCGTTGCCATCAATGGAAGCCCGCGCAAGGGCGGGAACACGGAAATTCTTCTGAAAAAGGTGCTGGCGCCGCTGGCCGCCGCCGGCTGGGAAACGGAGTTCGTCCAGCTCGGCGGCACGCCCATCCGCGGATGCCAGGCCTGTTACCAGTGTTTCGAGAGGAAGAATTCCCGCTGCAGCCAGAAGGATGATGCTTTCAACCAGTGCTTCGAGAAAATGGTCGCGGCCGACGCGATCATCCTTGGCTCGCCGACCTACTTCACCGACGTGAGCGCGGAAATGAAGGCGCTGTTGGATCGCGCCGGGCTGGTGGCGCTGGCCAACGGCGGGCTTGTTCCGCGGCAAGATCGGCGCGGCCGTGGTGGCGGTCAGACGCGGCGGCGGCACGCACGCCTTTGACACGATGAACCACATGTTCCTCATGTCCGGCGCCATTGTGCCGGGCTCCACGTATTGGAACCTTGGCTTTGGATGGGAGAAGGGTGAGGTGGCCAAGGACGATGAGGCTGCGCGCAACATGAAGGACCTGGGCCAAACCATCGCCTGGCTGGGCGAGGCCATCCATCAACACGCCGGAAAGCCGCCCGCCTGCGGTGGTTCGCGAATGAATCCTACCTCAGCCCATACCTTCCGGACCTTTGCGACCATGCAATTTCGCAAATTCGGCAAGCTGGACTGGAACGCTTCGGTGCTGGGCTTTGGCTGCATGCGCCTGCCCACCGTCGACGGAGATGGCAACGGTCAAATATCGACGAAGCGGAAGCGGTGCGCATGATCCGCCACGCCCTGGACGAGGGGCGTGAATTATTTTGACACCGCTTACATCTATCACGGAGGCAACAGCGAAACCGTTCTCGGCAGGGCGTTGCGCGGGCATCGGGACCAGGTGAGAATAGCCACCAAGTCCCCAGTATGGATGATCCAAAGGGAAGCCGATTTTGACCGGATCTTGAACGAGCAATTGCACAGGCTCCAGACCGATCACATCGATTTCTATCTGCTCCATGCGCTGGATAGAAAGCCGCTGGACCGAAATCGTCCCGAAATACAAACTTCTGGAAAAGGCCACAGCCGCGATCCGCGACGGGCGCATCCGCCATCGTGGGGTTCTCGTTCCACGACAATTACGACACCTTTGCCGGACATCATCAACGGCTACGATCGACTGGGCGTTCTGCCAGATTCAGTACAACTACATGGACACGGAAAACCAGGCGGGCACCGGGGCTTGAAACTCGCCGCCGCAAAGGGCCTGGCCGTCGTGATCATGGAACCTCTGCTCGGCGGCAGGCTGGCCCATCCGCCGTCGTCCATTCGCCAGGTGATCGAACGCTCCAGCGTGAAGCGCTCCCCGGCCGACTGGGCGTTGCAATGGCTGTGGGACCAGCCCGAAGTGTCGGTGGTGTTAAGCGGCATGAGCACCATGGAGCAGGTGAACGCCAACCTGGAATCGGCGTCGCGCGCTCGCCG
>CAVYAC010000063.1:0-30142 GCA_963766065.1 uncultured Verrucomicrobiae bacterium | reverse complement strand
ATGTATTAATCCACGGCGAGACGGGAACCGGTAAGGAACTGGTCGCCCGCGTGATCCACGAAGCCAGTGGATGTCACGGCAAACCATTTGTCACACTGGATTGCACCGCCCTGGCTCGCGAGCTTTTGGAGAGCGAATTGTTCGGTCATGAGAGAGGGGCATTCACGGGCGCGGTAGACCGGCACGTCGGCCGGTTCGAGCGCGCCAACACCGGCACGCTGTTTCTGGATGAGGTCGCGAATATCAATCTCAACGTGCAGGCAAAATTGTTGCGCGTCCTGCAAACGCGGACATTTGAGCGGGTGGGCGGTTCCAAGCCGATTTCAGTGGATGTGCGCATCATCGCCGCAACGAATCGACCGCTGGAAACGGTCGTGGCCGATGGAACGTTTCGCGAGGATTTGTATCATCGGCTCAATGTCGTCCAGATCGACCTGCCGCCGCTACGCGATCGCACCGAGGATGTCCCACTGCTGGCGATGGAGTTCCTGCGACGGTTTGCGCGTCAGAACGGCAAGGACCTGCGCGGGTTTACCGACAATGCGGTCAGCGTGCTGTGCGGGTACGCCTGGCCCGGGAACGTGCGCGAGCTGGAGAACGTGGTGTTGCAGGCCGTGGTGCTGGCCAAGACATCGATCATCGACGCGCCCGACCTGCCCCGACGGATCACGGAAGCCAAGCCCTTGCTGGCGGTTCCGTCGGCGGCGCTGTCGGATCAACTCGGCGAACCGGAAAAACAAATCCTCGTCAACGCACTTCGCCAACACGGCGGCAACATCAAGCGCACCGCCGAAACCCTCCAGATCAGCCGCACGACGCTCTACGCCAAACTCAAGAAGCACGAGATCGATCCCGATTTCGTCCGCTGAGAAGGCCAGCTAGCCCCAGCTACATCCAATTAGATCCACCAACCGAACTGGGTAGTGCCCGCTGCCTCGTGAAATCTTTCACTTTCTCACTCGACAAACCTCATCCGTTGTGACATAGACCCAACTGTCTTCCTCAAGGTGGCTGGCGTTTTCGAGGCGGGGGTGCAGCGGCGGTCTAGGAGAAACGTTGTGAACGGAGGCGACTATGAAGACGACAGTTGAGGATGTCGGACGGCGAGTGGAGACTTTGTTCGTGGCTTGTGCGATTGCGGGGCTGGTTTCGCAGGCGCGCGCAGGAAATCTGGCCGTAAACGGCAATCTGTCCGCCCCCTCCCTGAATGTCGGCACTGACATAACGGCGACCAACCAGACATCCATCGGCTCAGCCGGAACGTTACGATCTCCATAGTGAACGGATGGACAAATGTTTTCGGCATCACCTTAAATTCCTCGAACGCTTATCCCCGTATCAACCTCGCTGGCCCGGGTGGTGATGGCGGTGGGTTCTATTTCTCCAATCAAACCCAAGGCTATCTCGGCTGCCTGTGGGTCGCCAGTGAAGACCAGTGGCTACGCTGCAATTTGCCTGGATTCTGGAGCAGGGCACAATATCGGCCTCAGACCTGCATGTCGGCAACAACGCCGTCATCTGGAACAAACTGACTGTTTACGGCACGACGGATCCACCTCCTCCTTCTCGACGCCCACCCGCAGCCGGCGTCGCCCAACGGGTTTCACACGACGTTCCGCCCAGCAAGCAAAACGGCGCGGCTCTGTTTTGGAATTCGTCCACCAAAAACACCTGGAGGTCTACGTGGCCGCCGACGGGGCATTCTACGACCTCGCCGGCAACGTCCTCGCGAATACCGCGCCCCCAACCTGTCGCCGGGGCGACAGTCACCACCACCTACCGCATCGACACCGTCACAGGCCAGGTCGTCGCTGACGACACCCTGCACGCCCCCCGCTGGCAGCTTAAAGCGGGCTACCAATTCGACAGCACGACAGGCACGTTTACACAACAGACCTCCAGCAATGCGCCGCCGGTCAGCGTCACCAGCGCCGAAGCTCTCGAATTGAGATAGCTTGATGAACTCCGCATTGTCGCAACCGGGATTGGCTCGGAGCGCGCGATGGTTGGTCGCCTTCCTCGCGCTGCTCTCGTGGCTCGCACCGAGCGCACAAGCCACCATCTGGTACGCCGACAACAACTACGGCGATGCCAGCTTTGACGGCTTGAGCGCCGTGATTACCAACGGCCACGGCCCGAAGCGCTACATTGCTGACGCCATCGCGGTCGCCGCCAGCGGCAATCAGATCAGCGCTGCTGCCCCGGCCTCTATCAGGAATCTTCGTGGAACCTCGACGACAAGAGCCTCACGCTGCTTCTGCCGGGACAGGCGACCATCGTCGATTACGATCCCGGCCAGACTGACACCGATGGGGATGGCATCCCGGAACTGGCGGATGCTCAAATACTTCGGCCACCCGACGGGCCAGACCAGCGATCAATCCTGCGCAAGCTGCTATTACAATGGCAACCCGTTGACGAACCTGCAGGAGTACGATTACCACTTGGATCCTGACGAACACCTGCCCTGCCTTGGTGCCGTACACCGCCAACTACCAGACCAATATTGTTTGCAAGATCGTTAACTGGGACGGTGACCTTGTCGTCGGGTCGTCCAACACATATGCCGATGTGTTGCTAATCCAAAACGGAGGCGCACTGCTTAGCAGTGGAGACAGTTATTTGAGCTACAACTTCCATTCCGGCCTCGATGTTAGCAGTAGCAACAACTTCGTCCTGGTCACCGTCCGCTCGGTTTGGAGCAACGCAAACGGTCTGTATGTTGGCATCGGCGGTATCGGCAACAATCTGGTGATCAGCAATGGCGGCGCGGTGTTCGATTATCTCGCCACGCTGGGCCCATACGCCACTAGCAGTAATAACAGCGTCCTGGTCACCGGACCCGGCTCAGTTTGGAACAGCGACGGTGTGTATTTTTACGGCGGATCCAACAGCTTGGTGGTCAGTGAGGGGGGCCAACTGGTCAGTGGCGGTGCCGATGTGGAAGGCGGGGGCGACAGCGTTCTGGTCACTGGCTCCGGATCGGTTTGGAGCAATGCCAGCTATTTGCGGGTAGGCTATGTCGGAGACAATCTCCTGGTGGTCAGCAATGGCGCCCAGATCGTCGTCGGCAATGACCTGTCCCTCGGCGAGGAGGACGAGGATAACAGTGCGAGTAATAGCTTGTTGATCGCCAATGGCGGCCAAGTGACCAGCGTCAGCGGGTGGGTCGGCAGCAACGAAGGCGGCTACGATACTGTGCTGGTCACCGACACGGCTCAGTCGGAGCATTGCCGGCGATTTGGAATTTGGCGGCTCTTCTGGATCTAATACGTTGGAGATCAGTAATGGCGGCCAGGTGGTCGATAACCAGTGCTTCGTGGGTTCTGACTGCGAGGGGGCAGACCCCACCAACAATGTGCTGGTCACAGGCCCCGGCTCGGTCTGGAACAATCTGTCCGGCCTCTATATCGGAGTCGCTCCAACCCCTTGCAGCGCGGCACTGGTCGTCAGCAATGCCGGCGCGGTGGTGGCCACCAACATGGTCATCGGAGACGTCACGGCCGGCACGCAGAACCCCGTCACGGTCAATGGCGGCCGATTGATCGTGACCGGCCCGCTCGGGACCGGCCTCCTCGAGGTGAGGGGCGGCATGCTGACCGTCAACGACGGCACGTGCACGATCGACACGCTGCTTATGGACACCACCCCCAGCAGCACACTCGTCTACAACGGCGGCACGCTGACGGTTGGAACGGCCCTGCTGAACGGCACCCTGCAGTTCGCCCTCGGCACTAACAGCCGCCCGATTGCGGTCACTGGCAACATGGTACTGGATGCATACATCAACATCACTGATGGCGGCGGTCTCACCAATGGCACCTATACGCTCTTTACCTACGGCGGGACGCTGACGTATGATGGCACCCTTGTTCAAATGGCTCCCAATACGAACCTCGCATACGTGGTTGATACCAGCACAAACGGCCAGGTCAATCTGGTCGTGTCGCCCGCGTGCCTCACGAACATTACCATCCTGCTCCCGCAATCCAACACCGTCAGCGACGTGACCAACATTTCCGTCCAAGTCTGCCTGCCCGGCAATCAGGAGTTGGGGGGCATTTACTTCCTGCTGGATGGAGAACCAAGCATGTCAATTGTTGAACCTGGCTGGTCGAATGACTTGGTGTCCGCTGAGTGGGACACGGTCTGCGTCACCAACGGCTGGCATACACTCCAAGCTTTTGTAAGTTATTCAGATGGATTTGGTGACAGCAGCGAGTTTGCCAGCCCCATTATCTGGGTACAAACACAGAACGACATAATCCTTCCTGGCTTCCCAACCGTCTTCGGGACAAGCCTCCCCATCACCGCGCTACTTCCATCCAGCAATGCAACGTGGACCGTAAACATTCTAGACCCATCCAATAACACACTCCGAACCTATAGCGACAGCACCACGACCGGTCGCATCGACATTGTCTGGGATGGGAATGACTCCAACGGCGTCTCGTTCAGCGGGGATTACGTTCTAGTACAAGTGAGCACGCTCCCCGCAGGTGGAGGAAATCCTCAAGTTATGCGGCCGGCCCCCAAGGGTACGGTCGGCGGATATCCAAATGGGTTTTTGCTAAGCTACGAGGGTGATCTGATCTACGGCTGGGGCGGCACACTACCCGCCAGCTTCAACGAGATGATGTGGGAGATTACTGACATCGCTGGATCCGACCCGTATTACACCACAGGTCCCACCACGTACAACGAAATTGGCGAAGGCGATGCAGGAGTGCAAACCCCTGCTGTGTGGCAATCGTGGCTGGGATGGCTCAGTGATCCCGGGACGGCGAACCTTTATTACTTCGGGCATGGCGACGCAGAAGCTGTGGGGGGAAGTTCCGGGGCAAGCGCGTCCAAACAGGCGATCGGAGATGCGCTCGGCAACGGGTATACAAGATTGTGGTGGTGGCCGTTTAAGAAGCTGTACCATGTAAAGCACACCTACCGGTTTGTGTACCTTGACGGTTGCGACACCGCGAGCGGGGACCTGTGCGTCGCCTTCGGCATCGAGCGGATACGCACAAACGACACGTACTACGCAGCGAACGGCATTCAGCCACAAGCGTTTCTGGGATGGACCAACATAATGCAGTATGCCTTGGTAACCCATGCCGATTTTAATGCCGACCTAGCCGCCTTTGATGACGGTGTCTTTTATAACTGGTCTCAAGGGCAGACACCCCTAATCGGTGCCGTAAACCAGGCTAGGGCCCCCTACACGAGCTCCCTTCCGGTGCCCGCGATCTGGGGAGATCAGCAACTACGGTGGAATCCACAGTGAGAGCGCCTCTGCTCCTTTGCATGCTGTTAGCTGGTTGCGTCCCATACGCGCTTGGTGCCGACGAGCCCGGAGGATCGCAGTTGGTGACAAACTTGGAAGAAATTCTTCCATACGTGGCAGCGTTCTCGAAAACCCTCGACATCGACCTGCCGCAACCCCTGACGACAAACGACGTCACATGGTTCGGTGGACCCATGAGAGAGGCGATTCTCCGCCGCGCTGGAACCTACCGGAGCGCCTTCGATGTGGTCGGCCTGCGAATAGCCAAGACGCTCGGTTTCGGCTTCAATGTGCGCTACTGCCTCGTCTTCAATTTCGTAGATTACAGGCACTCGATGACCGCGCTCTGGCGCGCGGAGGACATCAAGCCGCTCATCCGCCCGTCGAAGATCACCAAAAAACAAGCGCTGGAGATGGCAAGACAGTACCTCGCCAAGCTCGGATACACCGAGGACAAACTGCCGCCGCTGCTACCCCCCACTGTTCATCAGTGGAAGTGGAAACCGGAAGGCGCGTGGCTGGGCCAGCCGCTCCCCATCTTCGGTATCGAGCGGCGGTACGAGAAGGACCCGAGTATTGAGTATTGCCATATCGAAATCGACGGCTACCGGCAAAAGATCACCGACTTTTACATCATGTATCCGTTGCTGATCTCGCCCCCACCCGCACCGCCAGATGCGCGGTGACCTCTGTTCGATCAGGGCGCGGCCTGGGCTTGCCGTACTGTGTGCGCCTCACTCCTGCTTGCGGGCGTAGATGGCGGTGACGTCATCGGCATAGGCCAGGGTCCAATCTTTCCGCAACGAGAACAACACATTCAGCGGATGCGCGCGCGGAAGAATCGTCCAGCCGACGCCGTATTTGTGCAGGATCGTTTCCCAGTTGGTTTCGACGGTGTTCACGCTGCTGAACTCGCGGATGAGATCGGGGCCGTAGAAGTCGTTGCGACCGTCCACAAATACCCGGTGGGCGGGCATTGCCAGAATGAGGTACCCTCCCCAACCATAGTCGTTGAACATTTCGCCATGGACAGCCTGGGGATGGGCCGTCACGAACTGGACGGCCGCGACGGGGAAGCGGTTGGAAAGCACGTCGCTGGCAATCACGGGTTCGCCACCAACCAGTTTTGGTTTGGCCAGGACGGCCACAAGCGCGAGGAGCGCTACCACGACCGTTGCCCGTCCATCCGCGGTACGATTGAGCGTGGTCACGTTCCCCGAAAGTCGGCGATAGATATCGACCAGGCGACCGGGCCTGGCATTGGCGAGGCCGGCCTGCCACTGCTCCGCGAGGATCGGGGTGACGACCAGCGCGAAGATCGGTATGTTGCGCGTGGCCAATAGGGCCAGCAATCCCCATGTGCCCATGACGACAACGTCGGTTGCGCGTGGTACCGGCCGCAGGAACACCAACGTCAGCGCGATCACCGCGAACTCGATCAGGAGTCCGCGCGCGGCGGCTGAGTGGAAGTTCGGGGACCGAAATTCGTTGGCGTAGCGGGCGAGCACGGGATTGTGGAGGAATTCGACGACATGCGCCGGGAGCTGCCAGCCATTTGGATTGAGAAGGGTGACCAGCGCGCAACAGGTCAGGAGCCACCCGAGACCAACGAGCTTGCTTCGAATTGCCGACCGCGCATCGGCCCGCGCTGTCATGAATGTGATGGCATTGCCGGCAACGAACGTGGCGATGATGACGAAACCGGTGAAGAACGCGCCGTGCAGATTCACCCACAACGCCATCAGCGGCACGAGCCGCCAGAGCAACGGGCGCGGTCCCAGTTGTCCCCGGTCGAAACGCCGTAACTGCCCGGTGAAAATGACCGCGAGCAAGAGCGTAAACAAATGGGGTCGGGCCAACCAATGTACGGTGCCGGCCGCCGCCGCCAGCAACGTCAGCGCGGTGGCAGGCAACAGATCGATTCCCTCCGCCAACAACTGCCGATGCAGGAGGTACAGGCACGTGGCGATCAGCACCGCCGCCAACAGCGCGATGCCGTTCCATCCCAGCGCATCGCCGGCGGCGGCAAACAGCACCTCGCCCAACCATTCTTTCGAGATCAGCGGGGCGTTGGCCCGCGTGAACGAAAACGGGTTGAACGCGGATCACGGCCCGGTGCTGGAGCATCCAGTTCCCGATCCGCCAATGCAGGCACGCGTCGCCATCGGCGTTGATCATGACCAGCCGCCACTGGGAGAGCATCAACCCCAGGACGAACACAAGCCACAACGAGAGCCCGATGGTTGGCAGCCACCGGTGGCGGGCGTTCATGGGGTTCTCCCATAGATCGATGCGACCGGATCGGAGTAGACCAGCTTCCAGTCGGCGCGCCGGGCCAGAATGAGATTCAACGGATGATCCGGCGGCAGGATCGTCCAACCGACATTGTATTTTTTCAGGATCGTTTCCCAGCCGTCCTTGGCTTCGTTCACCTGCATGAACTCCCTCACAAGTTCTTCGCCGTAGACATCGAGGTTGGGATGAATGAAAACCTTTCGTTCGGGGATCGCCCAGGCGAGATATCCGCCCCACGTGTACTCGTTAAACATTTCGCCGCGCACCGCGTTGGGCGTGCGGTGGAGGAATTCGACGGCGGCGACCGGAAATCGTTGCGCGGGCAGTTCGGTGGTCAACACGGGCTGGCCACCAAGAAGTTGCGGCCTGGCCACGACCAGAATCATGGCCAGCACGGCCAACATCGGCAGGCCACGGGCCCCGGCCATTTGATTGGCCGACGTCAGACTGGCTGACAGGCTTCGGTACCGATGGATGATGCGGGACGGCGACGCGGCGCGCAGGCAGGCATTCCAGTGTTCCGCGAGGATCGGCGTGGCGACGAGCGCAAACAGCGGCCCGTTCCGCGCCATGCGCAGTGACAGCACCAGCCAGACAATCAACAGCAGTCCGTCCGTCGCCGTCAGTCGCGGTCGCGCGATCACCAGCATGAGCAAGATCAGAATGAACTCCAGAACCAGTGGCAGGTTGCCCGGGTCATGGAAATTTGGCGGGAGATATTCCAGCGCCAGACCCATCAGCAACGGGCTTCTCATGTAGTGGAGGATCTGCACGGGTAATCTCCAGCCGTTGGGATTCAGGAGGGAAGCCAGGAAGCACGCCAACCCCAGTCCCGTGAATACGACCACTTGATGGCGGCAGGTAAGCCGTTGGTCCGGAGTCGCGCGGACCCACGTCACCACCGCGCCGGCCCAGTAGACCCCGATCAATACGAATGCGAAAATAAATGCCCCGTGCAGATTGGCCCAGAGCGCTGTTAACACGGGCAGAAGTAACATCAGTTTGCGCGTCGTCGTCCGTCCCCGGGCGAACCATCGCAATTGCCAGGCGAACACGAGCACCAGGAGTAGTGTGGCCAGATGTGGGCGCGCCAACCAATGGATCGCGCACACCGCCGCCGCCAGCAGCGTGAGCACGGTGGACAGCACAATCTCGTTGCCTTCAGCGAGTAATTGTCGGTGCAGCAGCGATACGCATGTGGCGCACAGCACGGCGGCCACGAGGACGATACCGTTCCAGCCCAGCAGATTGCCAGCCACGGCGGTCACGATCTCACTCAGCCACCAGAGGTCCACCAGCGGCGTGCCACCGCGTGTGTGCGAAAACAATTCCGTGCGCAGCACGGCGTGGTGTTGCAGCATCCAGTTGCCCTGTTGCCAGTGCCAACAGGGATCACTGTCGGACCCGATCAGCATCGCGCGGTTCGGTGACAGAATCGTCCCCAGGAAGAACGCCAGCCAGATGACTGTGGTGATGGATGGCAGCCACCAACGGCGCAACGGGGACGATTGATCCTGGAGGGTGGCGTCGGTCATGACACACGCGAAAAAACGAGCGTCAATTGGTTCGAGCACACCAGCGTCCATTGCGGGCTGAGTTCCAGAATTCGATTCAGCGGATGTTGCACGGGCAGGATCGTCCAGCCGACGCCATACTTCGCGAACACGGCTTCCCATCCCGGCTTCGGCTCGTCAGCGGTGCGAAATTCGTGGAACAAATCGATGCCGTAGGAATAATTGCGGCTATCGATGAACGGTTTTCGTCGCGGAAGAGCGAACTCGATGTAGCCGCCCCAGAGGAAGTAGTTGAACATTTCTCCGCGGACGGCGTCAGGGTGTGTGCGCACGTAATCCAAGGCGGCCACCGGGTAGCGGTCGGGCGGATAATCGGTCGCAAACAAGGGCGCGCCACCAGCGATCGCGGGTTTGGCCACCACCAATAGCACACCGATCGCAACAATCGCGATGACAGCGGCATCGGTCTTGTGGCCGGTGGTTGGTATTCCCGCGGTCCAATCACGGTATCGTTGAACCCACGGCGAGTCCGGATTGGCCCGCATGAACTCCGTAAACCATTGTGCGAGGATCGGGGTCGCTACCAGGGCGAAAATGGGCACGTTGCGTGCCGAGAGCAGCGCAAAATAACCCCAGCCGCCGATCAGCGGGACATCCGTCGCAACCAGTTTCGGACGGATGACGATCAACCCGGTTGCCAGCAACAACAGCAATAGCAGAAACCCGTGCATGCCCACGGTATGGAAGTTGGGCGAAGCAAACTCGGTGGTCACGGTCGAAAGCTCGCGCGACCCCAGGAAGCTCACAATTTGCGCGGGCAACCTCCAACCGACCGGATTTACCAGGCAAGCGCCAGGCGCAAATCACGAACAGTGCGGCAAGCTGTTTGGACTTTGCCATCGGCGCGGATTGACGCCACGCATCCATGGCGCTGCCGATCGCGTACAGGGCGATCAAGACCAGGCCCGTCGGAAATGCGCCGTGCAAGTTCGCCCACAACACCATCAGCGGTGGAAGGAGCACGAACAATCGACGCGCGGGAACGCGTTCTTGCAGGAACCATCGCAATTGCCAGGCAAAAACCAGGGTCAGGAGATGCGTGAACAAAAGTGGTCGCGCCAGCCAGTGCATCGAACAGGCGAGGATCGCCGCCAGAACGAGAACGGTTGCCATCGCTACGTCGCAGCCTTCTGCCAGCAATTGGCGGTGGAGCAGCCAGAAACAGGTGGCGATCAACGACGCCGCCAGTAACACGACACCGTTCCATCCGAACCATTGGCCAGCAGCGGCCACGAGTACCTCGCTGAGCCATTCCTTGGCCAGGGACGGCCCGTGGTACGTGTGCAGCAGAGTGTCCTGGCGCACGATGGCGCGGTGCTGGATCATCCAGTCGCCGAGCCGCCGATGCAGCGCCGGGTCGCTGTCCCCGCTGATGAGCACGATGCGGGCACTGGTGAAATTCAATCCCAGGAACAGGACCACCCAGAGCACGGCGCTGAGGGAGGGAAGCCACCAGCGGGGGCGCGTGTCGAGGTTGGGTGAAACTGCATTCACGGTTGCTTGCAAAACACGGCGGCCACATCGTTGGAATACACGCAATGCCAGCCCGGCAACAACGCCAGCGCAAGGTTGAGGCGATGATCGGCAGGCATCAACGTCCAATCCACATGATACTGCTCGAGTGCCTGCTGCCAGTTCGTGTGCAGAAGGGACGTATCGTCATACTGGCGAATCAGCGATTCGCCGTAGAAATCGGTGCGGCCATCCACGAACACGCGGTGCTCGGGCAGCGCATATAGCAGGTACCCGCCCCAAACGTAGCAGTTGAACATGTTTCCCGTGAACAGGTCGGGATGTTGGTGGATGTAGGCCACGGCATCCACGGGCCATTTCTTCGCGGGGATTTCCGTCGGTCGGGGAAACGCCACAATCGCCACAACGGCTACCACGCCGACCAACAACCACGCGCGGGACATTTCGTAGATGTCGCGCAAGCGGTCCGACATACCCCGGACCCAGGTGGGCGCAGCGTCCGCGAGCGCGGTGGCGAGGACCGGGGCCACGAAAATAACGGCCAGGGGAATATTACGCACGGCGTACAGGGCCAAATACGTCCACGCAATCAGCAGCAAGGCCGCCGTCGGCGACAGGCGTGGTCGAGCCAACGCCAGCGTCAGAAAGGTCAGCGCCAGCCAGGCGAGAAACCCGCGCGAGTCGAACCCGTGAAAGTCCGACGAGGCGTACTCGGCCAGCCAGTTCGTCAGGTAGTTGGAGCGGAGGAAGTGAAGGTTGTGAACGTGGAGTTGATAGCCGCTCGGATTGAGGAGCGAAACCACCCCGCACAGGGCGATGGCGACGGTGAACACCTTCAGTTTTTGTCGCACGGCTCTTGATCGGGTTGGGTCGGCACGAGCCAATACCAGTTCGATCACCGCGCCGAGCCAGTAGATGCCCAGCGTAATGAAACCCGCCAGGTAGCCACCATGCAGATTGACCCAGAGAAGCGTCAACACCCCCAGCGTGAGAAGCAGACGACGGGGGGATTGACCGCGTTCGAAGCGACGGAGCGCGTCCGACCATAACGCCGTCATGAGGAAACTGAACGCATGAGGGCGCGCCAGCCAATGCGTGCAGGCCGCCCACGCGGCGATGAAGGCGACGAGGATCGCCACCGCGTGATTGCCGGTTTCCCGCACCAACTGGCGGTGCAACAGGGCGAACGCCGTGGCGATCAATAGCGCGGTCACGACGCACAAGCCATAGAGACCCCAGACCCGACCGGCCAAGGCAAAAATGATTTCCGACAGCCATTCCTTGGAGACGATCGGTTGACCGAAACGCGTATGCGAGAACACATCGGCGCGGATGAGGTGGCCGGTTTGCAGCATGTATTCCCCGACGCGCCAATGCAGGCAGGTGTCGCCATCGCTGGCGGCCATCATCGTGCGCCACGGTTGCGCGAGCAGGATGAGCAGGATGACCAGCCACAACCATTGCGTCAGCGACGGCATCAGCCACGGCAAGACGCCGCCATACGATACCGGGCCGGAGGTTGGTTGTGGACGACTCTCCGTCTCGGGAACATTTCCGTTCGCCGCCATTGACGGCAGCTTACGGAGCCACGCCGCAATGTTCAACGTCGAACTGCGGCGGGCCGACGCAGTATCGCAATCCAGTAGAAGACCCCGACGAGAATGACGAGCGCACGGATGCCGGTGACAAACGACACCGATTCGAGCAGACCGCCGGCGAGTGCGCCGATGAGATTGGAACCGAGCGCGCGGGCCTTGTCCGTGCAGGTGGCGAAGGATTGGATGAAAATCAATCCGGCGAAGAACACGGGCGCAGTCAGAAACCCACTGGCGACAATCCCCTTGGTGGCGTAGGGCAACGTGTTGAACCAGTCCAGCGGCACCACGGCCAACGCCGCCACCGTGGTGGCCAGACCCGAGAAGATGGCCCACTGCGGGAAGCGGGGCCAGCGCCACGCAACGAGGTTCGACAGGAGGATCATCACGAGCACGGCGGAGATGACGATGGCGTTGACGATCCAGGTCATGCCGAACAGCAGCGTGGCGCGGCTGACGGTTTGCACTTCCAGCAGCAGGAACGCGGCCCCCAAGGCAAAGAAATGCCAATCGGCCCGAGTGTTCATTTGCAGCGTGCGACGCCCCACCGTCATCACTGCCAGGAGAATGGATCCAGAGATGATCAGATGCAGTTTGGGAATTTCTGCCCGCTTGAGATACAAATACGGCCAGTCATCGGTCGTGGGTCGGGTCGTCCCGGGTGGATGCAACTGCGCGGCGGTGACAAACTCGCGCAAGGCAGAGTCCTGAATCACCGTTGGTGTCACCGGGCGTTCACCGGTGACCAGGGTGACCGTTGGCAATTGTTTCGACGTTCCGGAAGCCAATTCCTCGGAGTAGACAAATGGATCGTGTCCGAACGCTTGGCGGAGCACATGGAACAAACGGTCGGCGATCCATGCGCGCTGGGCCCCGAAGTCGACGACCAGCAAACCACCCGGCGCCAGCAACCTTCTGGCTTCGTCGAAACTCTCCAGCGTGTACACATAGTGGTCGAGGCGCATGTTGTTGTAGGACGACCCGATCGTGTGGGAGTCGAGCAAGCCGAACCAAATCAAGTCATACGGCCCGGTGGCTTGCTTAAAAAATGCGCGGGCGTCATTCACGATCATGCGCACCGCCGGGGAGCTGTACGGCTGCTCGGGGTGGATTCGCTGGCCCAGGGCATAGATTTGCGGATCGATTTCGACACAGTCCACCTGGCGGGCGCCATGACGAAGAGCCGCCGCCGCATTGTTGCCGGTGCCGGCGCCGACAATCAGTATGCGGCGCGCATCCGGTTGAAGCTGAAGGGGACATTGTAGTGGTTGCGATCCAGTTGCTCCTTGGAGAACAATTCCGGGTGTGCCGAGACGAATTGGTCAGACAAATCGAGCGCGGCCTGGTAGGTGGTTCCGTTAACCTGCACGAGGTAACCGCGCTGCACGCGGTTGGTTCCGAACGTCGAGATGAGCGGCGAAATGGATAGCTTCTGATAGGGTGACCAAATCGTGACGCTGGATGACCGTCCGCCCACCCACATCGCGGCTGCTCCCGCCAGCGTGAGGATGACAGGTAGCCAGGGTCGCGCTTGCCCCGCCAAGAGGGTCAAGGCCAGCAGCCCCGCCACAACCAGCATCCAGACCGCCGGCGGAGTGGACGACCAACTCAAGCCATTAAACAACCAGACTCCGGCGAGGCTGCCGGCGATGTTGATCGAATAGGCCCGGATCGCGAGCGGGGCGCGCTGCATGGTTCGCCCGAGAGTTTGTCCCAACGGCACGAATATGAAGGCAAGCAAATACAAGAGAATCCCGATCAAGAGGATGCCCGCCACGAAATCCATGCCGCCCGTGCCCACCATTTCCTGCCAGATCGGGGCGTCTTCGGAACCGCTAAACAAATAGGTCACGTACCTGAATTCGAGCCGTTCCCAGTGCAGCGGGTTGGCGACAAGCGTGACCAACAGGAAAAGGTTCAAACTCATCCGCCCGAAAGACGCTGGTCGCCCGGACAAGTAGCACCCGAGTCCGACTCCGAAGAAGCAGACGACCAGAACCAGGTTGCCGAGATAGGCGAAGATGCGGATCTCGGTGCCGATCCAGCGGATCATGACCAGTTCCAAAAACAGAATGAGGGCGCTAACGATGAGGATTTCCGCGTCACATCGAACACGGGAACCGTGGAGCGCGTCGGAGTTTGATTGTAGACGGGACTCCGTCTCGGGAACATTTCCGTTCGCCGCCATTGACGGCAGCTTACGGAGCCACGCCGCAATGTTCAACGTCGAAGTGTGGCGGGTCGGCGGGATCGCAAACAAAGTCTGGCGGTGCAGCGCGGCGCTCGACTTCGATGAGCCGGCACAGTAGAAGAGGACGATCGTGAATCGGCAACGTAAAACGGCGCGGAGCGCCGGTGGAACAACCTGGGGGCGTTGGCTGGCCGCAAATTTGGCCCCGAATCCCCGGGTGTTGCTGCTGGTGGCGCTGGGCTGGGCGACGGAGTTGGTGTTGCTCGCGGGCGTGCGCGACAACATTTACGTCGCGACCCGGTGGACCCGGTGGGTGGCCGTGGCGTTCGAGACATGGTTTTGGGTGACGATGGGTTGGGTCGTGTGGTTGGCCGGGAGCCGGCTGCGACATCCGTTGGTCCGGGGAATTTGGGGCGGGCTGCTGGGGGCCGGTGTTGCCGTGTACGGACTGAGCTGGGGCGTGTATTTGCGTACGAGTCGGTTTCTCGACTGGGACGCGATCCGGTTTTCGGCAAGCAACTTTCGGCTGTTATGGATGTATGCCCGACAGGCTGAACACGGGCCGTGGTACGTTGCGGCGGCGATCCTGGTGGCGGCAGGCGCGGGGACGATCGCCGGCGGATCGTGGTTGATCGCGGGAAGATGGTCCATCGATGACGGAGATTTGGCCAATCTACGCCATGCGCAACGAATTACCTGGTACTGCCTTGGGTTGGGGGTTCTGCTGCTGTTGAAAAGCAGCATGGACCTCAACATTCGCGAAATGGCGCGCTGGCAGGATACGCTTCTCAACTGCTTGCATCCGACAGTCACGCTGGCGGCCAATTGGGTTTCGTCACAACGGGATGGTCGAATCCAGCCATGCATTGACCCGGCGGAATTGCGCCCGTTGGCGGAGGCAGAGGCGTGGAACAAAACCGCGCAGGTGACCAACCGCGCGAACGTGGTCCTGATCACCATCGAATCGATGCGCCACGATGTGGTCGGCTTACGGCACCAAGGACAGGAAGTGATTCCAACGGTGAATCAACTGGCCCGTGAAGGCGTGCGTTTCACACGGGCCTACTCCCAGGCCACGCACACCGACTATGCGACCACGGCGTTGTATTCTTCGCTGTTTCCATTGCGAACGCCGCGGCACGTGTACTTTCACCAGAACGATCCGTGGCCGAAAACACTGTTCTATGATGTGCTCAAGCCGGACGGTTACGCCACCGCGATCATCTCGTCCCAGAATGAACGCTGGGATGGGATGGACAATTTCCTGATAACTCCCGCGCTGGATCTTCTTTACGATTCCGCGCGCTGCGACAAGCCGGCACGTGGCGAACTCATTTTCGACAACCTTCCCGATTCGCAAATCATGGATAGGGCGATCACGTGGATTGCCGAGCAGGACACGCGTCACACGCCGTTCTTTCTCGGGTTGAACCTGCAGACATCCCACTTTCCCTACAAGCTTCCGCGCGATGCCCAACGGGTCTACCAACCATCCACGATTGATTTTACTCCGGGTTATTTCTCCTACCCCATCGAGAAGGTCGACGTGGTGCGCAATGCGTACTACAACGCGCTGCACGAATGTGACCGGCAGATCGGGCGGCTCGTGGAAGCGTTGCGCAGAAACGGCCAACTCTCCCACACGATCATCATCGTGTCCGGCGACCATGGCGAGGCGTTCTACGAGCACAACTACGTCACACATGCCCGGGCGCCGATCGAGCCGGTGATTCGGACGGCGTTTGTCTTGTGTGCGCCGGGCTGGGTTGCACCACACGTGGATGACTATCCCGTGGAACTCGTCGATGTCCTGCCGACGGTGCTGGGACTGTTAGGACTGCCCCCACACCCCAATTTTCAAGGCATCGACGTGCTGTCCCCGAACCGGCCCGCCATCGAAAGGCGCTGGCTGTTCTTTGACGTGGAAAATCCGGTGGCGCGTTATGACGCGGCGCTCTGGAAGGGCCGCTGGAAATTCATGCTGGACCGCCAGGGTGGCCGCGCAAGCCTGTTCGATGTCGAAAACGATCCGGGCGAGGACAACGACCTCCTCCAGCAACAACCCGGCGTGGCGCAGTTGTTGCGGGAAATGTTGCAGACGTGGCGGCAGCGCCAGTTGGCATATTACCAGTTTCCCACGTACTACGAGCGATATTTCCCGCCGTCGCCGCCAGCACCAGTGTCAGTCGCACATTAATGTGGACCCAAATGGAAAGGACGGCCCAGTTCGTGTTTCACAATTTGAGCTAGAGGTGATTCCTCAATCCTGCTACCAAGGGGCCACGTGACAAGAATAATGACCTGGCTGAGGCGCTTGGCCCGGAATCGCCTGCTGGACGTGGGGGCCGTCATCGTCCTGCTGGCGCTCGTTTCCCGGTGGCCCGTCGTGCTTCCGTCGCGATGGAGTGGTGACGATTTCGATCACTATTATGTGGGCAGCCGGATGTTGCTGGAAGGGCAGAATCCCTATCGAACATCGATCCGGGCGATGAGTGCGGCCCGGGGGTTTTTATATGCCGACTATTTCCCGGTGGCTGGCTACCCGCCGAGTTTTCTGTGGTTGTTCATGCCCCTGGTAACGCTCCCGCCGCGAGCCGCGTACGCGATCTGGGTGTCCGTGGAGATCGCCAGTCTGATGGTCATTCTGCGACTGACACGCCGGTTGCTCGGCGAAAGATTGTCCGCACGCGGTTGGTTGTTTGTTGCCGTGCTGGCGATTACCTCGAGAACGGTGACCTACAATCTTCTTTTCTCGCAGACACAGTTGGCATTGGCCGCGTTGGTATTGGCGGCGTATGCGGCGCACCGCGCCGACAAACACGGTTGGGCGTGCCTGGCAATTTCGGCGGCGGGAATCCTCAAGTTTTATCCATTCGTCCTATTGCCGTGGTTCCTGTGGCGCGGAGTCGGCGGTGCGCGTGCCCGATGGAATCGACTCCTCGGAGTCATTGGATTTGTTCTCGCGGTCGTCGCGTTGACAGGGCCGTCTCTCTGGCGCGATTTCTTCCAATACTCGATCCCCATCGGCGTCGGGAACGAGATCGGGCGCACGTTCAACTATTCGCTGTCGGGTTTCGTCACCAATCTCGGCTACGCGCATCATGGCTTCCATCCATCGCCCGGCGAGAAGCAGTGGTGGTGGTTTGCGGGAACGATGACGGGGTTGGGCGTGATCGCCGGCGCCTATTGCGTATGTGGGAGAACTCCGGGCGATCCGGAAATGCAGTTTTGTTTGCTATGTGTTGCCATGCTGGCGGGAACGGTCACCGTGCAAGGGCACTATTTTGTGTTTCTGGTGTTTCCGCTGACGGTGGCGGCGCTCCGCATTGCGGCACGACCCACACTGTCGCAGGGCATCTATTTGACCTTGATTCTGCTGGCGCTGAATCATCTGAATCCCCCGGATTACCTTCAGCGGCACCCGACCTGGTACATCTTCGTCAACGACATTCCGCTGTATGGAGTCCTGGGGTTGGGGGCCTTCTTCTGGCGAGAGATGTGGAACCAACGAGAGTTTGGGCCGGGCCCCGCCCTCGGATGACACCAAGCGCATGCGGTTCAAGCCCGGTTCGTTCTGGCGATGTTTGGACTGGAGGTGCCGTTGACGGTCTGCTACTGGAAGGAATCTCGTGAGCAGGATGATGAACTGGTTGAGGCGGCTGGCGACGCATCGCGTACTGGATGTCGGAGCCATCATGCTCATGGTGTCGGTTCTGGTCTGGTGGTCCGCGGTTCTTCCGCCGCGATGGAATGATTACGATTTTAATCATTATTACGGCAGCGGTCGGATGCTGTTGACCGGGCAGAATCCGTACACGACGTTGCTGGAAGCGGTGAGCCATGCCCTGGGTTTTCGGTACGCTGCGGACCTGCCGATTGCCACGTATCCACCGTCCTTTCTCTGGATATTCGCGGCGTTGGCCGCGCTGCCGCCGCAGGCGGCGTTCGCCGTATGGGTGGCGTTGGAACTCACCTGCCTGGTGGTCATCCTCTGGCTGACCCGCCGGGTACTCGGAGAAAGATTGTCGGCGCGCGGTTGGTTGTTTGTCGCCGTGCTGGCGATTACCTCGAGAACCGTGACCTACAATCTTGTCTTCTCGCAGCCGCAGTTATTATTGGCCGCCTTGGTATTGGCGGCGTATGCGGCGCACCGAGCTGGCAAACACGGCTGGGCCTGTTTGGCCATTTCGGCGGCGGGTGTTCTCAAGTTCTATCCATTTGTGTTGGCGCCGTGGTTCATCTGGTCCGGGGGAGGCGGCGGACGCGGGCGATGGGGCCGGTTGATTGGCGTGATCGGACTTGTACTGGCAGTGGTCGCGTTGACAGGACCCGGCCTCTGGCGGGATTTCTTTCGGTACGGGATGCCAGCGATTGCCAGATGGGAAGAAGCCGGGCGGACATTTCAATTCTCATTGCCGGCCTTGGTGGCCAATTTTGGCAATCTGTTGGGCAACTTCCGCTCATCTCCCGAAGCCAGACAGTGGTGGTGGTTTGCCGGGTCTCTGGCGGGTGTCGGCGTCTTTCTTGCCGCCTACAGCGTTTGTGTGGCGTCGCGGCGTGATCCGGAAGCACAATTCTGCCTGTTATGCACCGCGATGTTGATCGGGACGGTGACGGTGCAGGGCCACTATTTTGTGTTTCTGGTGTTTCCGTTGACGGTGGCGGCGCTGCGCATTGCGGCGAAACCGACCGCGGGCAAAGTTATTTGCATGGTCTTGCTGGTACTGGCTTTCAATTGTGTCGATCCACCGGAGTCGCCCGCCCTCGGACGGCATATGTTCCTGTACGTACTGGCGAGCGATCTGCCGCTTTATGGACTTTTCGCGTTGGCAGCTTTTTTCTGGCGGGAACTGCGGGCCACCACGGTGGACACGGTGGACTGCAGGCACGGATGAATCGGACGGCTCACAACACCGTGAATGCGACAAGACGGGCACGACTCGACGGGAGCATCGGGGTCGTGCTGTTTCTCATCGCGCTGGCGATGCGGATCCCGTTTCGCAGCCACTTTGCGTACCACTGGGACAGCGCCCAGTTCGCACTGGCCATGGGCGAATACAACATTCGTATCAGCCAGCCGCAGGCGCCGGGCTATTATCTATACATTGCCTTGGGCAGACTGATGAACCTGGTGGTGGGCGACCCCCACGCGGCCCTGGTGTGGCTGAGTGTGCTCTCCGGGGCGTGGCTGGTGTTGATTGGTTATTTGCTCGCCTCGTCAATGTTCGGACGCGAATGCGGTGTGGGCACGGGATTGATTTTGCTGACAAGCCCGCTCTGCTGGTTCCACAGTGAAGTGGCACTAACAACGGTCGTCGACAGCGCTTTGGTGGTGACTTTCGTATTCGTGGCTTGGCGTGCTGTCCGGGCGGGAGTGACATGGACCCAAACAATCGTGCTTGCCGCACTTCTGGCAACCATCGCGGGTGTTCGTCAGCAGAGCGCGCCGCTGTTGGTGCCGTTGTCATTGTATGTATTCTACGGCCCTGCAAAGCCCTCCCGATGGAAATTGTTGCTTGCGGGCCTGCTAACCGTTGGTTTTTCCCTCTTCTGGTTCATACCGACCGTGAACTCGGCTGGCGGGCTTGAGTCTTATCTTCACGTGCTCCAACTGAAGAGCCGGTTCGATGCACCGAAGACAATCTGGGGTGGCGGAGGATTCGACGCATTGCTAACGAACATCAGTTGGATTGGAAGAGCCTGCTGGGCTGGCCTGTTGGGTGGCGCGATCATTTCGGTAGTAGAATTTACCCGGTGGGTCTTTTTTGTGGAGAGAGAAACCAAGGAGGCCATTTATCGAGCGAACCGAGAGCAGATTTGTTTCTTGGCGCTCTGGGGCGCATCCATGGCGCTCTTTTGGACATTTATGTACGTCACCATGCCGGGGTACGTGCTCAATTTGTTTCCGGCGGTCGTGATCCTTGCGAGTCTCGGGATCGTCAGGTTTTCGAAATGGTTGGCGACGGCACAGCCAGGCACCAAACCATGGCTTCCATGTTTCCTGTGGATACTTGTCGTGGCGATCAACGTCTCCGCTTTTCTGTTCTCGCCCCGGGCGACGATGCGCCCTCTTCTGGATATGCGCCTGACCGCTATGGAAATCCGCGAGCATGACGCAGGTTTATCGGCATGTTTCGGTGCGATACGGCAGAATTGGCCATCGGGAAATGTCGTCATCTGCCACCGACGCGAGGAGTTTTATTGGGGTTTTCGCCAGTTCGAGTATTATTTGCCTGAGTATACGAACTTGCTCATGGTCGCCGACAATTCGTTGCCAGGTGCTCTGGGCACGAAGGAATGGATTGGCTACCATCGGCGGACCATTTTTCAAACAGAGCTGCCGATACCAGCCGGCGACGACATCGTCTTGGTTGTGCCGCCCGAGGAGACCACAAGTCTTTTTGAAGGGAAATTTGATGTCCGTGACGCACATTTGCTTATGGAAACTGAAGTGAAACTATTCGATTTGCACCGACGAGAATAAAGGTGTGCAAAAACTGAACACTCCATCATGACATGTTCAGACCATTGGTCAGGAATGGGAATTCGTCCTTGTACCCCGTCAGGATACCACTCATGGGCAGTGGTTCGTGTATGTACCTTAATATATTCTCGAAAAGGATGTTGCACAAATCTTTCGGTATATCTCGTCCGTGCAGGTTCGCGGCTACCAAGTCGGTGGCACGTATGCTGCTGGCATAAGTGGACGTAAACGGAAGTCTGTCGGGTAGGTAGAGGAACAAGAGAATCAGATATCAGATGAAGGAGGTGAATGTGATGAAGAAAACTCTCCGAAAACTGTACGCCGGTTTGAAGTCGCGCAAGGGCCAGAGCTTGGTTGAATACGCGCTGATTCTGGCGCTTATTGCTGTCGTAGCGGTATTGGTGCTGAAGGGTCTCGGCTCCCATATCAATAACACGCTGTCAAGCGTGAATGCGAACTTGCCGTAACTTGGCAACTAAAACATGCCCAAGATGGGGGTGAACGAGGTAGCAACCTCTTCACCCCCTTGGCTTTTCTCTCTCTCGTTAACTACTGGCTTGGCACATCCATCAGCCTGAAGTGGTGATCCATTCCGCGCATCGTGTTGGCTCTCTGGGCCGTTCTCTTTGCTCGGACTGCCGTGGACACACGGGTTTCGCAAGAAGTGGATCAAGGGCATAAATGGCCATGAAACTGCCTCGATGCAGCGATTCGAGGAGATGATGGGGATTGTGACTTTGATATGTAGGTTGAACATTTTTGAGGATTTCTGGGGCGGCGATTGGTTCTCGTGGTCATTTCGGATGTCGCACCGTCATGAGTGCGCAATCGCGCCGCGATTTCCAGCCTTTCTCAATTTTGACATTGCTTTTTCTTTATTGAAGGCACAGCATTTGCTTGTCTTAGGTCAAAAAGTTGGACAAGGAGGACTCGATGGCTAAAAAACCAGGTGCTGGCGGTTTTATTTTGGCGGCGGTAGCCCTAGGGCTAATCGCGGTCTACTGGATTTACCGGTTTGAAAGCAACCTAGAGAAACAGGCCAAGGAGCACTGGGTTCCGATCGTAGTCGCTCGGGAAGACATCCCGTCGCGCACCAAGGTTACCAGTGACATGATTACGTTGATGCCCTACCCCAAAGATCTCCTCACCCCCGGAGCCGTGCTGGACCGCAAGGAGGTGGAAGGGCGCGTTACCCTGGTGCGACTTAAGGCCAAGGAGCAGATTCGATCATCAGACCTCCTGGCGGAGGGCCAGACACCAAGCCTCTCCTATGACATCCCGGAAGGCATGCGGGCCATGGCCATTGCGGCCAGCGAAATCAGTGCCGCCGGCAATGCCGTCAAGCCCGGTGACCACGTAGACATTTTAGCGACATACTCCGAACCCAACACGCATCAGGAGACAACACGGATGGTGCTTCAGAACGTTCTTGTATTGGCAGTCAACCAAGCCGAGACGAACACCCAGGGGCCAACGGGTGCCAAGAGCTCGATGACGCTTGCGGTCAAACCCGAGGAAGCCGAGCTTCTGATGGCAGCGGATCGCGCGGGTGTGCTGCGCGTGATGCTTCGCGCACCTTCGGACAAGAAGATTGTCAACTGGAGCCAGGGCGTCACCGTGAAGGATATCCAGGGGTCGAAGACATTTGAAATGACCCCACGCACCCCGGATTCACCATCCACCCCGATCATTATTTCGCCGTCAAACCGTCAGCGCTCGGAAATCACAATTGTCCGAGGCACACAAGAGACGACAGTGCCGACACAATAGGAACCGCCAGCAGGGATTTCGAAACAAATGGACACATCGAAAGGACACATAGAGATGAAGAAGAACCAATGGAGCGCAGTAGTGGGGATGATCATGGCCGTGTTGGCGCTCGGACTGTTCTCGGCTCCGTACGCCTGTGCTCAGCAAAGCATTCAGGTGGGCGTCGGCGAAGCGGTCACGATTCCTGGTGAAAACATCGCGAAAGTCGCCATTGCCGACCCCCTGTGCGCGGACGTGGTACCACTTTCTGACAAGGAACTCAGTGTCATCGGCAAAAAGGCCGGCGTCACCAGCTTGACGATCGTCAAAAACGACGGCTCGCCGACCCAGTTGACCCGCATCGAAGTGGTCAACGACGCCGCGGCACTGACCATTCGTGAGATGATCGGGAACTCGAACATTACCGTACGGGCCATTGGCGATTCGCTGGTGCTCGACGGCAAGGTGGACGACGAACTCGCCGCGCAACGCGCCGTCCAGGTCGCCGCTGCCTTCAAGCCCCAGGTCGTGAATCTGCTCGAGGTCGTGAAACCCCGCCAAATCAGGGTGCGCACCCGCATTGCGGAAGTAAATACGGAAGCCATCAAGAACATCGGGTTCCAGTGGTTTGGGCCTGAAGGTCAAGTGCAGTACGCGATGCAGTACATGGGCGGGGGTTCCATTATCAGCGGTTTCATTCCCACCTCGAGCGAATTCGGCACGCCCGGAACCACGATTCAGCCCAATACCGTCACCCTGGACGTGCTTTTGGATGTATTGATTTCCAAGAGTTACGCGAGATTGCTATCCGAGCCTACGTTGGTGACGTTCAGCGGCAAAGAAGCGAGCTTTCTTGTCGGGTCGGAGATTCCGATTGTTGAACAATTACCCCAATCGTACACGGTGGAATTCAAAGAGGTCGGCGTGCGCATGAAGATCAAGCCGGTAGCCGACAGCGAAAACCGCATCAACACGACCATTCATGCGGAAGTCAGTCAGCTCACCGGACAAAGCTTCAGTGGGCTCCCCGTCATCGGTGACAAATCTGCGGACACGGTCCTGCAAGTCAACGACGGACAGACGATCGTCATCGGCGGCTTGCTGGAGAACAACGTCAGCAAGGACTTTATGCGGAAGCTCCCTTGGTTGGGTGACATTCCGGTGCTTGGCGCGCTGTTTCGCGACAAGCAGTTCGACCAGGCCAAGCGAGAAGTTTTGTTCTTCATGACGCCGGAAATCTTGAGGACCCCTCAAGACAACCTCGTGGCCACCGGGGCGCAGTCGCCCGCAATGAAACAGTGGGTGACCACATGGCGTAAGGATGGCGTGATTGGCCGTCGTGATGAGGACAAGGCCGACGAGCGCGAGCATGATAATGCCATCAAGGACGACTGGGGTCTGCACCATCCCGACCATCTCGGATTCCCCCATCACGATTCATCCGACGATTCGCCGACCAAATCCAAGGTGAAGAACGCGGGAGCAACTGCGGCCCCGACACCGGATACATCAACGAACTTCTCTCCAGCCCGGCCGGCAGAGTAGAATCAGGGGACCGTGATGAAGGAGGATTGCCGGTATCGGATGTGCTAGGTTACTGGCAAGGGGATGTAGGCCATCGACATGGATCACATCAACGTCATCATCGCCGAAAATGAGTTGGGCGAACGGGAAAAGCTGAAGAGCCTGCTTGCAGGCGAATCAGACATTCAGGTCGTCGGGGAAGCGCGGGACGGCAAGGAGTGTTTGGATCTTGTCAGCCGCCACCGGCCTGACGTCGTCCTCATCAAAGAGGATCTGCCCGGTGGTCAACGGGCTGGCGGCCGCCGAACAGATCAGCGCGGACCTGCCCGAAGTGGGTGTTATCCTCATTCTCACGGGTTCGGAAGGTCAGGAAGTCTGGCATAAGATGTTGCGTGCCGGCATCAAGGAATTCGTTACCCGCCCCCTCACAGCCGACCGTCTGCTCGAAGAAGTCCGCAAAGTGGCCGCCCTCCAAGCCAAGGCGTCCAAGCGAGCCGGCACGGCTCCCCCCGCCCCGGCAGCAACTCAACCCGAAGCCCCCAAGCATCGGGTCATTACCATCACCGGTCCGCGTGGCGGTTGTGGGAAGACCGTGATTGCCACCAATCTTGCTGTCGCCCTCGCCAGGACCAGTGAGAACGTCGCGCTGGTGGACCTGAACCTCTGGGGCGGCGATGTCGCCATGCTGTTGGATGTGTCACCGAAACGGACACTCGGCGACCTCCTTCCCGGCTTCGGGGGCATCGACTACGATGTCGTGGACAGTGTCATGTCGAAACACCCGACCGGCGTGTCGGTCCTGCCCGCGCCATTGACCGGGACCTTCGATGGATCGACGCTTTCCCGCTACATGGTGCAAAGCATCCTGGAAGCACTTCGGGAGCATTACGAATATATCATTGTCAACACGGGCTACGCCAATTTGGAATCGACTCTCGCCGCAATGGATTACTCGGACCTGATCCTTGTGGTGGTGGGCATGGATTTGCCGCGTCTGCGCGACGGCAAGTTGTATTTGAAGAACCTCCTGGCTGCCAACTACCCGAAAGAAAAAATCCGAGTCATCGTCAATCGGACGACCACCTCGAAGGAAATCTCTCCGACAGAGGTTGAGACAATCCTGGAGTTTCCGGTGACGGCCCAAATCCCGAGCGACGATGCGCTCGTGGGTTCGTCGGTGAACCTGGGACAAACCTTTGTCAGCACCAGTCCAAACAAGCCGGTGACGCGGGCGCTGTTGGGACTGGCGGAGGCCATGGCGCCGGGCGCCTCCTTCGAGAAGAAACGGACAGGGAAATGGTTTTCGTTCATGCAATGAGTTTGAGCTAGAACAAAGAGCGGCATATTATGGCGACTACCCCTGAAATCAGTGCGCAATTATATTCGGAGTCCAAGAACGCGATCCTGGCGTATCTGGTCCAGAACATCGACCAGAAGCTGCTCGAGAAGGGGGACGAGGCGCTGTTGCGTCGCCGTGTCGAGGAACTCGTTGAAGAAAAGCTTCGCTCGGAGAAATTGCCGTTCTCGCGCCAGATGCGCAACCGGCTTGTGTCCGATATGGCCGACGAAATCCTCGGCTTCGGTCCCATTGAGCCGCTGTTGCGCGATCCAACCGTCACCGAAGTCATGGTCAATCGACCCGACCAGGTGTACTGTGAGCGTTTTGGCAAACTGGAATTGACGGACATTCAATTTCGGGACTTCGAGCATATCCGTCACGTCATCGACAAGATTGTCACCCCGCTCGGCCGTCGCGTGGACGAGTCCAGCCCGATGGTTGACGCACGCCTCCCCGATGGTTCCCGTGTCAACGCCATCATCTCGCCGCTCTCGCTCAACGGCCCGGTGCTGACGATCCGTAAATTCTCGGTTGACCCCTATACCGTCGAAGACCTTATCGGCTTCGGCACGGTTACCCAGGGCATGGCGGCGTTTCTGGCCGCGTGTGTGAAAATCAAGCTGAACATCCTGGTTTCCGGCGGTTCGGGTGCCGGCAAAACGACACTGTTGAACGTGCTTTCCTCGTTCATACCCGAGAGCGAGCGCGTGGTCACCGTCGAGGACGCCGCGGAATTGAAACTGCACCAACCACACGTCGTGCGGTTGGAATCGCGCCCGCCCAACATCGAAGGCAAGGGTGAAATCAGAATTCGCGATCTCGTCCGCAACTGTCTGCGCATGCGCCCCGATCGCATCGTGGTCGGCGAAGTGCGTGGCGGCGAGGCGCTGGACATGTTGCAGGCGATGAACACCGGCCACGAAGGTTCCATTTCCACGATTCACGCCAACACGCCCCGCGACGCGCTGGCCCGTATCGAGACCATGGTCATGATGGCGGGGATGGATCTGCCATCCCGCGCGATCCGCGAGCAGGTGGCCGCGGCCATTCACCTGATCGTGCAGGTGGGTCGTCTGAGCGACGGCAGCCGCAAAGTGGTTAGTGTCAGCGAAGTCCAGGGCATGGAAGGCCAGGTGATTGTATTGCAGGACCTGTTTGCGTACCAGCAAAAGGGCATCGGCGAAGGGGGCAAGGTCTTGGGAACAATGCAGGCCACCGGCATGGTCCCGAAGTTCATTGAACGCTTCAATGCATCCGGGATTCATTTACCTCCGGAAATCTTCAAGAGAGCGGGGGAGATTCAGTTGCATGGATAACAACCTCTTGATCATTGTGGTCCTGGCCGTGGCAGCCTGCGGGTTGCTCGGCTACGGCCTTTATTTGCGGACGACCCGCCGCCGGGCCATCATCGAGGAACGGCTGGAGACATACGCCACCATCGAGGAAGAAGCCGCCCGAACGGCCCAAGCTGAGCTACAGCCGACCAGTCAGGTTCCCCGGCTGTTTCGCATGCTTCTGGGATCGGGGTACATGACCCACCTGGAAGACGAACTTGCCCGCGCGGACATTCCGATGCGTCCATCCGAGTATTTGTTGTTGCGGGTGGTCCTGGCAAGTTTCGGGTTCTTGGTTGGTCGCTACGGACTCGGCTACCTGCACAGCGGGATCATTCTCGCGGTTTGCGGCTTTGTGGTACCGGTGTTTGTGGTTCACGCGCATCAAAACCGCCGACGCACCAAATTTGTCAGACAACTGGCCGATGCGCTCATGCTGCTCACGAATTCCCTGCGGTCGGGCTACGGGTTTGTCAAGGGCCTGGAACTCGTTGCCAAGGAAATGAGCGATCCGATCTCGAAGGAATTGAACCGCATGTTACGGGAGGTCAACCTTGGCGTGACGGTCGATGACGCGCTCTTGAACCTCGGCCGGCGCGTGAACAGCCAGGATCTGGACATCGTCATCGGCGCGTATCTCGTTCAGAAGGATGTCGGTGGCAACCTGACCGAGATCATGGAAAAGGTCGCAGAAACGATCCGGGAGCGGTTACGCATCCAGGGCGACATACGCGTGTTGACCACGCAGGGCAAGCTCTCGGGACTGGTTGTTGGGTTGTTGCCGTTTGCGGTGGTGGGGATCCTCGTGCTCTATGCACCGGACTATTTCAACTCCATGTTCGGTCCCCCCATTATGGGGCATCTATGGGGATACAATGTCTCGTTGGGTGAGGTGTTGCTGGTTGCTGGCTTATGCCTGCAACTCGTCGGCGCTTACGTCATTTACAAGGTGATTTCCATCAAGGTGTAGCCCATGCTTATTCTGGCCATTTTCACAATCTTTGTCGCGGTCATTCTGGGTGCTGTCGGATTTTACCGTACCTCCTCTCAGTTCGCCGTCGAGAAACGTATCGAACGCATCATGACGGCTGATGCGGAGACGCCCGAGGAGGAACTGGCGAAGCCGTTTGTCCAGCGCGTCCTCCTGCCCCTCGGCGATTCGGTGGCGAGATTATTCCGTGGATACACGCCAACAGAAGTGGCCGAACGCACGCAAAAGAAGCTCGTCATGGCGGGCCTGTATCCCCGCGTGACGGCCGTGCAATTAATCGGGCTGTGCTGGTTCGGCGCGGCGGGCTGTGTGATTCTGGTGTTCCTGGCGATTCTGGCGCTGGGCACGACGCCCGGCGGCGATTTCAAGTACTCGGATCCGTGGAACATTGCCTACCTGTTGATCGGTGCGTTTGGCGGGTACATCTTGCCCCAGTTCGTGCTCGGCCGAAAAGTGCGGCTCCGGCAGGAACAGATACTGGTGAATCTGCCCTACTCAATTGACATTCTCTCGATCAGCGTGGAGGCGGGCATGGGTTTTGATGCCGCCGTCGGATACACGATGCGCAAAATCAAAGGGCCCCTCGCCGAGGAGTTCTCCAAGACGCTCAACGAGATCCGCCTGGGAAAACCCCGCTTGGAAGCCCTCGATGACCTTGGCAATCGCACGGGAGTCGACGACCTGAAGACGTTCATTACGGCGGTGGTGCATGCCAGCCGTTTGGGCGGCAGCATTACCAACACGCTTCGTATCCAGGCCGATTCGATCCGCACGCGCCGCCGTCAGCGTGCCCAGGAACAGGCGATGAAGGCGCCCATCAAGATCGTTTTTCCGCTCGTGTTTTTCATTTTCCCAGCGCTATTTATCGTTCTGCTTGGCCCCGCGTTGGTCAGCGTGTGGAACCAATTGGGGCAATAATCGGCGCCGGAGCGAATTGTCATGGTACTGGTCAACGCCACCAAGAAAACGATTGTCTCTGACAAATGCCATTTCGCCAACACGGTGCTCAAGCGCATGGTGGGGTTGCTCAACCGTGGGCGATTTGAGAAGGGCGAAGGCTTGCTCCTGGACCGGTGCTACGGCATTCATACGATCGGGATGCGGTTCTCCATTGACGTGCTCTTCCTTGACAAGGATTTGCACGTGATTCGCGCCGTCAAGTCTCTGCCGCCTTATCGTACCTGCGTGGTCAAGAAATCCGTGTACGTCCTGGAGGTCCCTGTCGGAGCGCTCGAAGCCTCTCACACCGAGGAGGGCGATCAAATCCAGATCCGCACCGCCAATAACGACACGACGACCAGCACGCGCGTGTCGGCGACAGAGCAGATACCGTCCGGCCCGTAAATCGGCCGCTAACAACTGGTTCCGAGGTAATTCCCCGCCACACGGCAGTACTTCTCCGCCCAACCCTTGATCTTGGCCCGTTCCGTCGGCCCAACCTGACTGACCACCTTCGCAGGAGAACCGTACACCAGCGACCCCGGTGGCACCTGCAACCCTTCGGTCAACAACGCAGCCGCGCCAATGATGCTTTGCTCGCCCACCACCACGCCATTCATCAACACGGCTCCCATCCCCACCAGGACCTCATCGCCCACGGTGCATCCGTGCAGGATTACGCGATGGCCGACCGTCACATAATTGCCTACCACACACGCAAATTGGTCGGCCACGTGGCACACACTGTTGTCCTGGATGTTCGTGTGATGGCCGACCACGACGCGATTGATGTCCCCGCGCAGGACGCTTCCGAACCAGACGCTGGCGTACTCGCCGATCTCGGTGTCGCCGATTATCCTCGCGCTGTCGGCCAGAAACACACCCACGCCGATTTGCGGTCGCTTCCCAAGATATTCCAGGACGTATCCCCGCTGGCCCCGCTCCACTTGCCGCACAATCTCGCACCGATCGAGGCGCTGCGCCGAACGCACCCCGGCTTGCCGCAAGTGGCCTGTTTCGACACGGCGTTCCATCAAACGCAGCCGCGCGTCGCCCGCCTCTTCGGCATTCCGCGCGGGCTCGCCGCCGAAGGTGTCGTGCGCTACGGGTTCCACGGCCTTTCGTACGAATACATCGCGTACGTCCTGCCCCAGTACGATTCGCGGGCGGCGTCCGGGCGCACGATCGTCGCGCACCTCGGCAACGGCGCCAGCCTCTGCGCGCTCGTCGATCGGCGCAGCGTCGCAACGACGCTCGGTTTCGGCGGACTCGACGGCCTGCTGATGGGGACGCGCTGCGGCAGCCTCGATCCCGAAGTCGTACTCTACCTTCAGCGCGAGAAAGGCATGACGCCCGACGCCGTGGAGCAAATGCTC
>CAVYAC010000062.1:0-69668 GCA_963766065.1 uncultured Verrucomicrobiae bacterium | reverse complement strand
TAGCGTCAGCATTTGACTGTCACAGAAGCGAATGGCCGAGAAAAGGAAATTAATGAAGAGTTGCCCCACCGCCAGTTCTCTGATGCCAAATGGATTCTGTAGTTACATTGCTTGTTATCGTTTCTCGGTGCCATCATACCCGTCGGAATCGCCCTGTCGTCGCCCGATCCGAAGTATGTGGAGAACAAGGCGCAAGCGGGCATCACGATCCGAAACACGTTCTGGTGGAGTAGGCTCGTGGGAGATGCCTTCCAAGTCTGTCTCGCACTGGTGTTCATTCTGCGGAACGATTATGAGCAGTATGACAACCTGGCACTTCCCCTGTGTCTCGCACTGGTGTTCATTCTGCGGAACGATTATGTCGCAAGCCTCGTAGAAAAACTCTCTCCGCCAGTTGATGACACGGGGCTGTCCTAGCCGCAGATCCTGAACCAATTGCCGCCCGCCGCACTCACCTGATGACTCGGGGAGTCCCTGCCCCCATCCGCTCCCGCCCGCATCCCGCCGCCGGTTTCCGACGGAAGCCGTGTCTATGACTGCCGGGATTGGGAGGCGTCGATTCCAAAGAATTTCATGTAAACATCACGCACCAGCCGGGCATCATGAAGAGCGTGGTGTTGGATGTATTGCTTCGTATCGATGCCCAGTTCCGCCGCGTACGCGAACAGATCCGCGGGGTCTTTGCCGACCCCAAACATGATCGAGGATAGATCCACAGGCAGCCAATAGCAGGGCTGACCGCCTGCTGGAAAACCGAACAACTTGTAGAAATACAACGTGTCGAAAGCATTCACAAAACCGACCGCATACGGCTTTCCTTTGCCAACGAATTCCCTGATCCGTCGCCGGGCTTCTTCACGCGTGATGAAGGGTCCCTTCAGTGTCGGGATGATATTCTCATTCACCCAGTCGCCGAGAGGGCCGGTGTGTTCTAGTTCCAGATAAAGCTCCTGTCCCGACATCTTCACCATGCCAATCGACAGAATCTCGCCGGTATACGGATCGAGATTCGAAAACTCGGTATCGTAGAAGATGACGTTGCTGGAGAATGGCGTTGGCATTTTTCAGTTTCGACATAGTACCATAAGGCTTCCCCAAGTCGGAATGTGTCTCGAGTTGAATTGCGAAATCGTCTCCATCCCCCGCCGTTACCCCCGCCGCAACTGTCCTGGCCCGCGTTGCCACCGCCTGTTGACCCGCTGGAAATGGACGAACCCGCCACCTGCGATTTGCAGATGCTCGGGTTCGCCATCAACAAACAACCATTGTCAGAACACAACCTGCAATTCCTGAGCCAATTTCAGCAATTCCTCCTCGCGCTTCCACCAGTCCCTTGCAAACCAACGCTTCGGGCCACGAGTCCATTTTGCAAACGCCCCATCTCGCCGCACGATCAACTGACAATCTGTCGTCCCTGTTCGTTCTGATTGACATGGCGGCAGTCGTTCCGACTAATTCCCCCCCCCGACCGGCACTCACCCGTACACTCACCCGATGACCCCAAAATCGCCCGTTTGGGTGAGTGCAGGAGAATCCAAGCCGAGCCGGTCCGGAGGCGAAAAGGCGATCACAACCCGCCCTGTACCAGCCGCCAGTGCGGATTGCAGAGCCAGAGGGATTGGAGCGGGCGATGGGAATCGAACCCACCTCGCCGGCTTGGGAACTCTCGGAGTCCAAAAACACATCTGAAACAGCGGGAATTACTTGCCCAAAATTGAACCGCCGCCACTCACCCGCCGCACTCACCTGATGCTCTGCCGCCAGTCCTGCCGCCCTGCTCCGCTGCCAGCGGTCAACAGAGCCGTATCTACCACATGGCTCGTCCGTCTTTTGCGGACACCACTCGAATCGTATAGTGGACATAGTTCGTCTCTGGAAACTCCCGTCGAAATGAGACCTTGAAGGAGAGGCTATCGCCCGCAGGCAGAAAGTAAGGATACGGTTCCTTTTGACCCGCATCCACCCTCTGACCATTTGCGTCTTGAAAATCAACTTGGAAGAGAACCTCCTTCCAAGGAATTGGACTGCTGTTCTTGATTGTTCCAATTACGGCGACGGTTGCTCCGTTCGTGGTTTGTCCGAAGGCGAGTTTGCTCTCTGTAATTTGAACCTGACCCGAATACCGCTGGTAATCCTCTCCCTCACTGAATATTCGTGAGAAACAATACGGAATAACGAGCATCGGAAAAATGATGGCAATAGCCATAATCCCCGGGTTGAACATGATTTGGTGGAATCGGCTTTGGAAGTGTTGGCAATGAGGGCATTTCTTGGCTTCGACGGGAATCGCCATGAAACACATCTTGCAGATTTTTGTAGTTGAGTCGGTCATGGTTTCTCCCACCGCAACCACTGCTCAGCACCCCAATCCTGCTCCCGCTCCCGCCATTCCGCAAGCCAAACGAGCCAGTGCCCTCGACTCGCAACATCCCGCCCCTGCTCATGCCGTCTAATGCACTTTATGTTCTTGAAAATAGAACTTGTCGATGGAGTCTTGCACTTTCCTTGCAGTCAAATAAACTGCGGCTAGTAAGCAGACGGTCACTCCAACGACCATTACCCATTTACGAGTCTGAGGCTTCATTTTTGCTCTGCCGCCGCCCGCCTTCATTTCGTCCGCGATTCTGAAACTGCATCGCCGCCATGTCAATCCTGTCGTCCCCAGTCCCTCCCCGCCCTTGACCAATTTCCACCGCCCCGCCAGCCTCCTGTTCGATGATTGCGGTCAACAGGAGCCTGCGGACGAAACGCCGCCAATATCGCCGCTTCGTTCTGACGAAAGTGGGCGAATGTCTGAAGTGCGGCGATTTGACACTCGGCCTTGTTTTGCCGAATTGGCCTCGTTGGAGGTGGCCGGGCGGGCGTCACCGTCCCGGGAAAATGCTTTACTCAGAAACGTGCGGGGCCTATGTTTTGGACCGGAAACGCGGGCGTAGCATAGTGGTAATGCACCGGCTTCCCAGACCCGGCGAGGTGGGTTCGATTCCCATCGCCCGCTCCACTTTTTCTCGCCGTTTCCGTGCCCAAATCAAGCCAAAGTTGGTAAACCCACTCGGGTTTGCTATGGTACTGGCGTATGGCACCACCGATCGAGACGGGGCAACCGGGCGTCATTGTCATCGGGGAGACCGAAACGAAGGACGAGCTGTCCCTGCCATGGAACGTCATCGTCCACAACGATCCGATCAACCTGATGAGCTACGTGACGATGGTGTTCATGCGGGTGTTCGGGTATCCGCGTCCGCGGGCGGAGACGTTGATGATGGAGGTGCACAACCAGGGCCGTTCGCTGGTGTGGTCGGGCGGACGCGAGCAGGCGGAGCATTACGTCCACCAGCTCCACAGCTATCAACTGCTGGCCACGATGGAAAAATCCGCGGCATGATCGACCTGAACGTCCAACCACTCGACGAGAAGCGGATCCTGATCAGCGGCATCCCGGCCGTCCTGGCGGCCATGCTGCGGGAGGTGCCCGAAATCCTCGAGCTCCGTGATTCGCCGGACGCGCGCGCCCGGCTTTACCCCAATCCGACCACGGGGAACAACACAATCAACCAGGAATGGCATCAAATGGCCGGGCAGGAACTGCGCCATCTGTTCGTCTCGGCGGGTGAAACCGTGACGCGGGACCTGACCGCGCTGACAGCCGACAAGGAAAACGCCCAGGCCTGGCAGGTCGCGTTTCCCATCGAGCACGTATCAGCGTGGATGAACGCCCTCAACCAGGCGCGGTTGATCCTGGGGGAAGTCCACAAGATTGACGAAGTGGAAATGAATCGGACGGATTTCGACCCACAGAGTGCCAAACATATGGCGGCGTTGCGCATTCATCTACTCGGGTACCTCCTGCACCTGTTCGTCGAACTGGACAACACCCATGAGCCTGAAAACCATATTTGAAGGCCAGGCGATCAAGTCCGAGATGGTCGTGTTGATCCTGGAGAAGTGGGGACTGCACCCCGCCATGGAAGAGAAGGCCGCCATGCCGAACCCGGACGACCTCGCCCGCGACACGCGCGTGCTCATACCCGAGGCCGAATACGAGCAGGCCCACGAAATCCTCTTTGGTGAAAGCGAAATCGAACGCGCCGGGTTCTGATGAATTCTGCCTTGGAGGACATGCCCAACACAAGCGGTGGCGCGCCAATCTGGCGACACATGGCCAGAAGCCGTCTTTGGGATGTCATGGCCGTAGCCGTGGCGTTGGCGTCCTTGGTTCGGTATGCGGAGTTGATGCCGCAGGCGGCGCGTGCCAGCGACTTTTCCCACTATTACCTTTCCTGTCGGATGCTCCTCGAGGGCCGCAGCCCGTACGCGACGCCGTTGGTTTCGATGGCGAAACAATACGACCTGGTGCTTTCACCGGACTCGACCACGGGCACGAATCCACCGGTTCTGCAATGGCTGTTTGTCCCGTTCGCGATGCTCAACCCCCGCGCGGCGTTTTGGTTGTGGTCGTCGTTACAAGCAGTGGCCCTGGGAGTCATTCTCTGGCTGACACGAATCTTGTTGGCCGACCGGCTCACGACGCGGGCCTGGCGCTTCGTCGTGTGCGGCGCGGTGGCTTCGGTGCCGATGGTGATCCACTTCACCGAGTCGCAGACGCAGTTATTGGTTGGCGCTCTGATGCTCGCGGCGCTGGCCCTGCTCCTCAAAGAACAACCAACCGCCGCGTGCCTGACCGCCGTGGCCGCCGGTCTGGTGAAGTTGTTTCCCTTCGTCCTGCTCCCGTGGTTCGTCTGGCGGGGCGGGCGGACGTGGCGGCAACGCGCTGTATTGGCTGGTGTATCCCTCGCCGCGGTCGGCGTCGGCGTCGTGATTTCGGGACCATCGTTGTGGCAGGATTTTATCCAACATGGGTTACCGTCGGTGGGGTACTGGTCGCGGAACTTCACGTTCAACTATTGTCTGGCCTCATTGGTGACGCATTGTGGAGGGAGTTGGAACGCCCGGCGTGGCCGTGGGATGCCTGGCACTGGTGGGCGCGTATGGACTGTGCGGGCGCCTGCGCGACGACACGGAAGCGCAGTTCTGTCTCCTGGCCCTGGCCATGCTCGCGGGCGGGACAACCTCCTGGTCACATTACATGGTGCTGGCCATTTTCCCGGTGGCCGCCATGGCGGCGCGCGTGTCGGCCAACCCGTCTCGGGCACGGGTGCTCCTGTTCGCCGCGGCGGTGATGGCGTTGGACAACGTGGACGCGCCAACTTCGGCGTTCCCGGCGGGATGGCATCTGGCCAAACTGTTTTGGGTCTACACGCCCTTGTTCGGCCAACTGGCCCTGGCGGCGATGTTCGCGACCCGACCGAACCCCCCGGGGAACGCGATCACGCCACCTCGAAGTGGCTCATTACCTTGAACCGATCGTACCGTTCCTTGATTTCCGGCTGGGTGAGCGATTGGAGTCGGTTGAGACTGAAATCTTCCACGCAATACGAGGCAATCACGCTGCCGTAAATGATGGCGTTGCGCAGGGAGTTGTGGTCAACGCGGTCCGTTCGCGCGAGATAACCGGTAAATGCGCCGGCAAAACAGTCACCCGCGCCGGTGGGATCGTGGATATCCTCGAGCGGGTAGGCCGGTGCGCTGAAGAACAGGTCGTTCGCGAACAGCAGGCAGCCGTGTTCGCCCTTCTTGATGACCACGAACTTCGGGCCCTGTTTCAGAATGAGCCGCCCCGCTTTAATGAGGTTGGTCTGTTTCGTAAACTCGCGCGCCTCGCCTTCATTGAGCACGAGGCAATCGATCCTGCGCAATAACTCCGCAAGTGCGTCACGCTGTGTCTCGATCCACAGGTCCATCGTATCGGCCACGACGAACTTCGGCCCGGCGACCTGCGCCAACACATGCATCTGGAGTTGCGGCGAGATGTTGGCGAGGAACACATACGGAGTGCCCTTGTAGCTCTCGGGCAAGGTTGGTTGGAAGGTTTCGAAGACATTCAGGCAAACCGACAGCGTCCGCCGCTTGTTGAGGTCCCATTCGTACTCACCACTCCAACGGAACGTCTGGCCGTCAGCGATCTGCAGGCCGTCGAGATTGATGCCGTGCTGGCGGTAAAGTTCGATGTACTTCCTTGGAAAATCCGTGCCGACGATCGCGACCATGTTGACCGGCACGAAAAAACTCGCCGCCACCGAGGCGAAACTCGCCGAACCGCCCAGCAAATCGTGATGGTCCTCGATGGGCGTCTTCACGCTGTCCAGCGCCACCGAACCTGTGATGAGGATGCTCACGTGACAGCCGCCAGCCGCTTCTTGAATTCCGCAGACGCCTCGGTGGTATCCGAGGCCCTGAGGATCGCCGACACAACCGCCACCCGCGTCGCGCCAGCCTCCAACACCTGGTTGATGTTGTCCAACGTGATCCCGCCGATGGCAAAGAACGGAAGCTTCACCTGCGCCGCGACCTGGCGGATCAGGTCGGTCCCGACGGCCCGGGCTGCGGGTTTCGTGGCTGTCGGGAAAACCGGGCCGACCCCGATATAGCTGGCGCCGTCACGTTCCGCCGCCAGGGCCTGTTCGATGGAGTGGGTGCTGATGCCGACGATGCGCATGTTGGCGAGGCGATCGGTGCGGTGTTCGCGCGGGATGGCCGCCCAATCCTCCTGCCCCAGGTGCACGCCGTCCGCGCCCGATTCGAACGCGGCCTCGATGTCGTCATTGATGATGACGGGCACATGATAGGGGAACGCGGCCGAGACCACCCGGAGTCCGATATCGACCCGTTCGGCATGCGTGCGTTCCTTGGCCCGCACCTGCAAGATGTCCACGCCGCCCGCAACCAAATCACGCACCACTTCGCCGGGGTCGAGGTCCTCGACGTACATCGTGTCGATAAACCCGTACAATCGACACCGGGCAAGTTGGGCCGTGGACATCAACCGAAAAAGACCTTTGCGACATCGTAGAGTTCTTCCGGCACGCAGCGGTTGCGCACGCGCAGCTTCGGTTTGCCGGTCTTTTTGTCCGTGACCTCGACGATAACCGAGTCGAGGGTGATGCCGATGACGTCGGGGCCACGCAACGCAACCATTTTCCCAAATTCGCCGTTCATCGCGAGTTCGACGGCTTTCACGCCGTAGCGCGTCCCGAGCACGCGGTCGTAGGCGCTGGGAGTGCCGCCGCGCTGGATGTGGCCGAGCACCACCGCGCGGCTCTCAATTCCGGTGATCTTCTCGATTTCTTTGCAGAGCGTTTCGCCAATACCGCCGAGGCGCACGTGGCCGAACGCATCGAGTTCTTTGGTAGACAAAACCTCCGCGCCCTCCAGTTTGAAACCTTCGGCGACCGCGACGATGGAAAAACTCTTCCCGCCCGCCTGACGGCGCTTGATGATCTTGCAGATCTCAACCAGCGACATGGAGAATTCGGGCAGCAACACCAGGTCCGCGCCACCCGCCATCCCGGCTTCGAGCGCAATCCAGCCCGCCTGGCGTCCCATCAATTCCACCACCAGCACGCGGCTGTGCGATTCCGCCGTGCTGTGCAGGCGGTCGATGGCCTCCGCGGCGATGTTGATCGCGGTGTCGAATCCGAACGTCTGGTCGGTGCCGTCGATATCGTTGTCAATGGTTTTCGGGACGCCAATCACCGGCACACCGCGTTTGTGAAGGCGGGACGCGACACTCAATGTGTCATCACCGCCGATGGCGATGAGCGCCGCCAGGTCCATGCTCTTGATGTGTTTCACCAGCGTATCGAGTTGTTCGTCGGTCGGATTGGTGCGCGACGTGCCGAGGATCGTGCCCCCCAAATGCAGGATGCCCGAGACGCGCTCGCGCGTGAGCGGGAAATAATCTCCTTTGAGGACGCCGGCCCAGCCGTTGCGGAAACCCAACACCTCGTATCCTTCGAGCAAGGCTTTGCGTGTGACCGCTCGAATTACCGCGTTCAATCCGGGGCAGTCGCCGCCACCGGTCAGTGTCGCAATCTTTTTCATCGTGTCTTTAAATGGCTCCTTTAGACATCACAAACCCCATGAAGCTGCCAAACCTCGACCCAAATGAAAAGGATTATCTCCCAGCCACAGACCGCACCCCGCGCTCCCGCTGCGCAACCCAATTTGGGTTCGTTTTTGGCTTCGTTTTGGTAACTTTTCCACACCGGCTTGCGTAGAATTGGGTTCGTTTTGCAACCCCTCCCTCCGCGGCGTCTTCCTCTTGTAACCGCAAAATCCCTTCGCAGTTCCCTCCGCCCCCTCGTTGCACAAACCTTGGCCGCCCTTGGTGCCGGCAGACCCCAAAACGAAGCCAAACGAAGCCAACGCGAAAAACGGCCCCGTTTTCTTCCTAACTGCTTCTCCATCAACCGTCGCGCAGCCAATTGGTTGTCAAGATTCCTTGGCTTCGTTTTGCCGAATCGAGCCTGCGGAGCCGAAAGCGGCACTAGCCGCCGGAGCCGAGTCCTCGAGACGCCGCTGTCGTCTGCGGCAAACGCGCCACAGACTTGCCGGTAGCGCAAAGGCGACCTCGTTGTGCTGCGGCCGCAATTACATATTATGGCCCCTCGGGGTTGCCGCCGCACATCCATCTCCATCGACCATATTCCCCATATCAAAGAACAGTAACAACCACACGGAAAATATCGTATGACGATACACCGGGTCAAGAACCAAATTACGTCGGTCGGGCGGGCATCTCGCCCGCCTTGCCCCAAATACAGGCCTCTCGCCATCCACCATTGGGAATCGCTATCCTGCGTGCCGTGAGCGCCAAGAGGATTACAATCGACGGGTTCCTCGACGAGTTCAGGCGGCGTCACGAACAAATGACCGACCGCCCTTCAGCGGCGACGACCGGCCGCAACAGCCTCAGAACTAGTCACGCCATCGCTTTCGGTGACTCTGCGTGCTCCCTTGATTATTCCGGCGTGCCCGCGGGTGCGGGGGTCAATTCCTGCGGCTTGGGCGGCACCAACGGCTGGCGAATCGCCGAAATCCGGTCCCGAAATGAATCCGCCGTTGTTAAGTGCGGGGTTCGGGAGTAAGCTTGGGCCGTTATGGCAACGACCAAGCGAGTTTCCAGCGGACGCAACGGCGCGACCGCAAAGCCGGCCACATTGGAAGCAAAACTGCGCCGGTATGTGGTGCGCGAGGAAGCACGGGGCGCGTATAGTCATTTCCGCGACCCCGCCAAGGCCCTGGCTGAGTTGCGCAAGCGCGCCAAGAAATCGCCCTCGAATTCGATTCGAGGCAAGCGTCATGCCATATGAACTGCGGCGGCTTAACCGTTTCCTGCGGGAGTTTGAGAAACTCACCGCCGCCGAGCAGCAGGAAATTCTTCGGGCGCTCGAGGCCCTCATTGCGCATCTCAACAGCCGTCAGCCATTGCCGAAAGGGCTGGGCATCAAGAAACTCACGCGCCGTCACTGGGAAGCGCGGGCAGGATTGCAGTTACGCATTGTCTACGACATCGAGGCAGGCTTTGTCCGACTGATTACAGTTGGCAATCACAACGACGTGGAACGTTTTCTGCGGAATTTGTGACGGCAGATGCTGTCCGATGAGTCTGCAGGCGGCGATCTCCTGATTCTTCATTATTCCGGGGGTGCCCGCGGGTGCGGGGGTCAAATCCTGCGGCTTGGGCGGCACCAACGGCTGGCTGGCCGCCAACAGCCTGTCGATAAAGTTCGTCGAGTATCTCCCCCGACGGAAGTTCGGGTCCTTCAATGTCAGTTTGTGCAAGGGGATGGTCGTCTTGATCCCCCGGATGATCAGTTCGTCCAGCGCGCGCGCCATGCGATCCAGTGCCACGCGACGGTCCGTACCATAGCATATCAGCTTGGCAATCATCGAGTCATAATACGGCGGGATGACATACCCGCCATACACGTGGGTGTCCACGCGGACGCCGTGCCCGCCGGGAACGTGCAGGAACTCGATGCGACCGGGGCTGGGCTGGAAGTTGTTGAACGGGTCTTCGGCGTTGATGCGGCACTCGATGGCATGCTTCTGAAATTGGATGTCCTTTTGGTCGTACCCGAGATCCTCGCCGGCGGCGATGCGGATCTGTTCCTTCACGATGTCGATCCCCGTGACTTCCTCCGTGACGGGATGTTCGACCTGGATTCGGGTGTTCATCTCAATGAAGTAAAACTCGTTGGTGGCATCAAGCAGAAACTCGATGGTTCCGGCGTTCACATACCCGACCGCTTCGGCCGCTTTGATTGCCGCCTTGCCCATTTTCTTGCGGATGTCGTTGGTGAGGGCCGGCGATGGCGATTCTTCGACGAGTTTCTGATGGCGACGCTGGATACTGCAGTCGCGTTCGCCGAGATGCAGCGTCTTGCCTTTCCGGTCGGCCAGAATCTGGAATTCAATGTGGCGGGGGCTCTCGATGTATTTTTCGAGGTAGACCACCGAGTTGGAAAACGCGCGTTCGGCTTCCGACCGCGCCGTGTGGTAGCCCTTGACGAGGCTGGGATCGTTGTGCGCCACCCGCATCCCGCGCCCGCCGCCGCCGCCGGCGGCCTTGACGATCACGGGGTAGCCGATTTTTCGGGCGATCTTGAGGGCGTCCTGCTCGTTCTCGACAGGACCGTCGCTGCCGGGAACCACGGGCACGCCCGCTTTGCGCATCGTTTCGCGGGCCGCGACCTTGTCGCCCATCGCGCGGATGGCCGAGCTGGGCGGGCCGATGAATTTGATGTTGCAGTTCTCACAAACCTCGGCGAAATGGGCGTTTTCAGCGAGGAACCCGTAACCGGGGTGGATCGCCTCCACGTCGCCCACTTCGGCGGCGCTGATGATCCGGTCGATCTTGAGGTAGCTCTCCTTGCTGGGGGCGTCGCCGATGCAGATGGCCTCGTCCGCCAATTGGACGTGGAGCGAGTCGGCGTCCGCCTTCGAATAGACCGCCAGTGTCCGGATACTCAACTCCCGGCACGCGCGAATGATGCGCACGGCGATCTCACCGCGATTGGCTATGAGGATTTTGTCGAACATGGCAATCTGTGTTTCCAGAGCGGAAGCTGCGCAGCCGCGTCCGCCTATTTGACGCGTACCGCAAAGAGCTTCTGGCCAAATTCCACGGGCTTGGCGTTTTCCGCAAGAACTTCCGTGACGACTCCTTTGACCTCGGCCTTGATCTCGTTCATCACCTTCATCGCCTCGATAATGCAGACGACGGTTTCGGGATCGACCTCCTGACCGACCTCGACATAGGTAGGCGCGTCCGGCGACGGGGCGCGGTAAAAAGTGCCGACCATGGGGGACACAATATGCTTGGCATCTGTCGCGACGGGGGCCGACGCGGGCGCCACGGGCGCCGGGGCGGGTGCAGGCGCGGTAACCGCACCTGCGGCGGACGGTGATGGTGCCGGCGGGAGGGTCACAGACTGCTGAAAGCCCTCGGGACCGCGTTTGATGCGGATTTTCAGCCCATCCTGTTCCATTGAGAACTCGGACAGGTCGTTGTCCTTCATCATTCCAATAATCGCCTTGATTTGCTCCAGTTCCATGGTTCTGGCTCTGTCCTTTTGAAGTTGAAAGGGGCGCTCTTCCATCCGCTCGCCATCTGTCTGCCAAGCCCGCGTCTCGGCACGTTGCGGGTCTCGCTACCACCAAGGTGCACCTATCACTTGGAGGATCGCGTTCCCTTGGCGGGGTCGGACTCTAGCAAAGTGCCCGTGGATTGTCTAACGCTTTCCTTGGCAGCGGCCAACGCCTGACTGTAGCGGGGATTTGTCGGGTTCAACTCGACGGCTCTACTGAGAAGTTGAAGGGCTTCCGCATCAACACCATGCGCGGCCATTTTCGCTCTCGCCAGTTGCCACCAGCCAGAGGCCCGGTATGGGTCGCTCTCAATCGCAGCGAGGTATGCCGCGAATGCTTCCTCGCTCCTGCCAGCTCGGAGAGCCATCTCGCCCAGACCCGATTGAAGGCGCGAATTCCAAGGCGCCAAACCCACCGCCCGTTCGCTTTCGTCGAGAGCAGCCACTGGATTGATGCCTTCCAGTCGACGGGCTTCCTCGCCCAGGAAGGCCGCCGCCAGTGCCCGACATTCGATCCAGAGTACGGCTGCCACCAAGACCACACAGACTCCCGCCACCAGCCAGGTTTTCCGTCGACGCGGCGCCACGGTGTCGGTCTTGGGCAATTCCTTCAAACCTTGCAACGTGCCGAGCAGAACAAACGCAGGCAGCGCGACGCCCGGTACATACAACTCGAAATCAACCAGTCCGTGCACCGTCCACCCCACTAACGCCCCGCAGATGGCGGCAGCAGCAACATCGCCCGCCCGCTCCCGCGCCAGCCGAAACGAGTCCCGCACCGCGACGATCCACAACGCGGCAAACGCGATAAACGCCAGCACACCCGAATCCGACCACATCTGCAGGAAATTGTTGTGGACGGCCGCGGCTTCCTCGGTCAGCGCCATCTTGTACATTGGATAGATCGAACCGAACGTCCCCGGCCCCGTGCCAATCCAAGGATGATCCTTGATAATGCGAATCGCTCCGCGCCAATAATCCGTCCGGGCTTCGAGGCTCGTCGTCCCAAAATGCAACAATCCACCCTGTCGGGCCAGCGCAACCACCACGCCCAGGACCAGAACGAGTAGTGTAATCGCTTTCGCCGCTCCCCATCGGCCCTTCGGGACCAGACACCACAAAACCGCCAAGGTCATGAAACCGAAGGCGGCGAACCCGCCCCGAGAACCCGTTAACAGAAGACAAAACAGCATTTCGCCTGCGGCAAACACCAACGCGATCCATTTCACCCGCATGTCCCAACCGCGCGCGCGGACCCAAATCCACGCCAGCACCGGGGCGAAGGCCACGACCAGAAACCCCGCCAGCGCGTTGGGATAAACGAACGGGCCGAACACGCGGTTGCTGGTCATGCGCGCCAGAAAGTCCCGTGGCGCGGTGGACGCATCCACGTGAGTTGACGCATACGCGCGGGTCTCTTCCAAGCCTCCGAAATGTTGTTGCATCGCCATCAGGCAGACGAACAGCGTCGCCAGAGTCAGCCCTCCGAATATCCGTCCCGTGGCCGCGCCATCGCGCGCAGACCAGGCGCCAACATAAAACAGCAGGACTCCCGCCGCGAAGAGCATGACCGTATCGATCGTCTCCTGGGGACAAATCGTCCACGGGGCGGCCAGTATCTGGGTCAACAGGAAGAACAGCGGCAGCACGAACAGCAAATCCACCCGTGCCAACATTCGATCCCGATCGAGCACGAGCCAGATGAAGCCGGCGAAGACGAGGATCACCGCGAGTTCATTGGGCCATGTGAAACAGAGCCACTCGATGGCGCCGGTCGGCGGCACGACGGCCCATTGCACCATGGCGGGCGCGCCGAATTTCAGCGGCGCCAGAAACGCCACGGCTGCCAGGCCCAACACGAACCGGTTCGCAAGTCCCTTCATTCAATCGGCCGCCGGCCGTCGGATTACCGCGCCCCCAGCGTCGCTTTCGGTGTCAGCTTGAGCAGTCCCACCTCGAACGCCAGTGTCTCCGAGATATTGCGCGCAAGCGCGTTACGGATTTGCTCGATGGCCTCGAGGTTACGGCAGGCGAGCGAACTCGTCAATCCGTCCGCGATTCGCCGCGTGGTCGTCGCCTGGTCGGGATGGGCCAACAGTTGGTCGTCGGCTCCCTCGGCGCACAGCAGCAGGTCGCCAAACCAACTGTACATTTCTTCCAACACCTGCTCCCGGGCGGCCCGGTATTCGCCCTCGATCCGCGCTTCCATCTGTTCTTCGAGCCGCTCGCGCACCCTCGGTTCCAATTCCTCGTACCGGTCCAGGTCAACTTCCGCTTCCACGCGGGCGCGCGTCTCGTTGCGGATTTCCTGAAGGAGCGCCGTCAACTCCGACAACAAACGGTAACTGTGGGAAATTCGTTCCTCGGGGGTGGCGGAAAATTTCGCCAGCAGCGGCAGTAATTGTGCGCCATAGGAAGAGGTAACGCCGGCTGTGATCGGACCGAATGATATTCTCAGGCACCGCGACAGAATTGTCGGCAGCAGACGCTGCGGGTCGGCGGTCAGCAGCAGGATCACCGTCTGGGCGGGGGGCTCTTCCAGCGTCTTGAGAAACGCATTGGCCGCTTCCTCGCCCAGGCAATCGGCGTCCACCACGATCCCGACTTTCACCCGCCCCAGTGACGACCGCAGGTTGACCGATTTCATGAACTCGCGCATCTGGTCGATCTGAATGCGCCGGCTCTTCGACTCCGGCCGCACCCAGTACACGTCGGGATGCACCCCCTCGTTGACGCGCCGACAGGAATCGCACCGGTCGCAGCTATCGTGGTCCTTTTCCGAACAGTTCAACGCCTTCGCCAGCGTCCGCGCCATGGCTTCCTTGCCGCTTCGGCGTGGCCCGGCAAACAGATAGGCGTGCGCCAACCGTCCGCGCTCCAGGCTGTGACGCAGTTGCGCGGCGATCTCCTTCTGTTCCTGGAAATCGCTAAAGGACATCCTTTACCAAACTCCAGATTTGCTTTGCGATCCCCTCGATGGTTTGCCCGCCATCGATCACTTTCACGCGATCGCTTTCGCGTTTGGCCAGGTCCAGATATCCCTGCCGCACGCGGTCGTAAAACTCCAGCGCCTGGTTTTCCATCCGGTCGAACAACTCGCGGCCACGGACCCGTTCCAGACCGATTCGCGGGTCGAGATCGATCACCAGCGTCAGGTCGGGCAGAGACGCCCCCACGGCAAAGCGGTTGATGGTGGCTACGGCCTGTGGATCGATCTTTCGCCCCACGCCCTGATACACGGTGGTCGAATCGAGAAACCGGTCGCAGACGACGATGGTTCCGTCGTTTAACGCCGGTTGGATCACCTCTCGAACGACCTGGGCGCGGCTGGCGCAAAAAAGCAGTAACTCGGTTTCGGGAACCATGGCCGCCGACTGTTTGCTGTATTGGAGGATGTGACGGATTTGTTCGCCCACTTCTGTACCACCGGGTTCACGGGCGATCAGTACCGGATAACCCCCTTGCCGCAAGTGGGCTACCAAACGGTCGATGTGCGTGGACTTTCCGCTGCCTTCGCCGCCCTCAAAAGTGATGAATTTGCCTCTTTTAACCATTTTTCCTAGGAATTTTCACGGATGATAGTGCCGCGTTCCGCAGTGGTCAAGATTTGGCACCGAGCCTGCTCTTTTTGATGTCGATACTCATATCATCATTTGGGTGGGAAACAAGAGATTGGGAGGTTTTTCAGATGCCACTGACAGCCGAAAACATCGGGCAAACGGATACGCTCAATGCGCCTGGCCGGGATGCCGTCCGGCCACCGCTGACGGTTCCCTCATCCGCGTGCTGGCGATTGACGACAACGAGGAGTTCCGCAATCTCATCACCGAACTGCTGCGGCCCTTTGGATTTGACGTTCAGGCCATCTCCAGTCCCGTAAAGGCGCTGGAGAAGTTCACCCAGGAAAAAGACAAAATTCAGCTCGTGCTGCTCGACTACTACATGCCCCAGCTTGACGGCGCCAAGACGTTCGAGTGGTTGAAGAAACTCAACCCGAATGTGAAAGTCATCATTGTGTCCGGCGCCGAAGAACTGCGGCTCCGCCAGATCCTCGCTCAACACCCGATCGACGGCTATATCCGCAAGCCATTCCGTATCCAGGAAGCCCTTCACATCATCCGCCACGTGATGAGCAGATCCGTCAGTCAACCCACTGCTGACTAACTGGCTTGTCCGAAACGTCTCGCGGGGCCGGCCACCATGTCTGCCCTTCTGGCCTTCCTAACCGTGAAACCACTTCCACGCTCGCATGTACCATGGTGGGGTCGGCTCCGCAACCGGCGCTACGGGTGGCGTGGTTTTGACCGGCGCGCTGGTCTCGTTCGTCCGGGCTGGTTTCGGCGGCGGGACGAGGGCCACACTCGCCTGGCCCTGGGTGGTGGTTTCGGACAACCGCGCCAGAGCGGATGTGTAGTTCTGCCCGTGCAGTGGGATTTGAGATTGAACATCGGCGATCTTCGCGTCCAACACGGCCAGTGCGCCCTGCCCCTGGGTAAGCTGTTGCTGGTAGGAATTGATCTCGCCTTGCACCTGTGACCGTTCGGGATTGATCGCCGGTTCGCCGGTCGTCTCTCCCTGTGAGACGCCGACCACGCCCGCCGTCAACCGACCCGCCAGGTCACGCCGACCGCTTTGATTTCCAGCCGATCCCGAACCAGATCCCGCCGCGCCCGGAATGTTCGCGAGTCGGGATTGCGCATCCGCGAGTTCCTTCTGTGTGGTCGCGATGGCTTTCGCCTGCGCTTCACGCCGCCCCTGGAGGTCGGCCAACTGTTTCTGGAGAGATTGAAGAGTGACCTGTGCCGCTTGCGCGTCCGCCTGCCGTTGCCAGCGCTCGGCCCGCGCTTTCTTCTCGTCTGGCGTCATCCACGTGCCGGCGAACTTGACCTTGCCGCTCGCGACATTGGACGCCTCGGTCTGCCAGTCGGCCAGACGATGATTGACGTCCGCCGCGAAGCTGGAGTTGGTGTAGGTTGTCAGGAATTTCTCAAAGGCCGCGATTCCCGCGTCGTACTGGTCCTTCGTGAGTTCCTGGTTCGCATTCAGGGCATGGGCTCCCAAGACTGCGTAGTCCGCCTTCTCGTGTTTCTGTTCGAGGGTCTCGCGGACGATGGACTGAATGTCTGACCTGGCCACCTCTCGCGTTGAGAGAATTGTCCCATGATAAAAGGACGCCTCGATCACGAGCTGCGTGTCCGTCTCGGAAAGGATTCGCCCGTCCAGAACCTCGCCGGAATGTAACGTCACGGTGTCGGCGTTGGTGGGAGACACGCCGCAAGCCAGAAGCATGCAGGCAAGAATCGGCAACAACCGGCCGAGTGAAACTCCCGCCCCTCTTGTCGGGACACCACTTTTCGGAATCGGCATTTTATCGCTCCATCAGATTGCAACGCCCTCGTTATCGAAGTCTACGAATCACACTCGTACCAAGCGCGGCTCGGTCATGGCAAGGGCTTTTGGTGGGAACCTCGCTCAAACGGGAGCGATTGACAAGCGATTCGGAGACGCGACCGCACGGGTTGCCTGATTGCGCGCCGTGGACGGTTGCATCAAGACCGAAAGCGTTTCCTTTGTAATTGCGGAGTGGAATTTTGCCTCCAAGAATCGGCAGCGGCAACACGGTCTTGACCACGCCCTCGGTGAGGTATAGCGGCCAGTAGGGGATACTGGCGCTACGGGCGTGAGTCAGCTTTCCGCGCTGCCGCTGCAAATATCATCCACCAACAAGAAACCGCTCTCGGGAATCAGCGTGTCCAGAACCCCACGTGCAGGCCGCGACGCAATCGTATCGTGGCTAGTCCTCGATGGTCTGTGGGGTTTGCGCTGCGATTCGCGACTTCATTCGATTCTCGTCTGCCCGCTTGACCCGCTGGAGTAACGCCTCGCCCGGCGCATCATATAACCGTGGTGCCTGGTGCTATGTTCTCGCTAACACGTGACTTTGATATGGACGACTCCAAGGTTCAGAGTTACCAAAGATCGCGCTTGCGGGCAAAGAAGTCGATAGTCGAGGAACCTTGTCGCCACCCTCAAGGCGTAATGGCGAACCGGTAGAATCGTTGTGGTGGCAATGGTTCCGCGATGTCGATCAAAACCAAGGGGCCACCGATGCTGGTTATGGTGCCGCCGGTATTGAGCCAGTTGACGGGGGACAATGAGTCGCTGTACTGCAACTGATACGTCTCACCGGCCACGGATGGGATCGGGACGGCAACAATCGTGCTATCGAGAACATTGAAGAAATGGATTCCAGAGATCTGATTGGCCGGAGGGTTGAGGGGCACAGTCAGTTTGAACACGGTGCCGCAGCCGCCGTCGCAATTGGTGCTCGCCCCACCTTGGTGGGTCGTACTGTAGAAATTCCCATCGCTAGCCTGTACCAGCTCATATGGTTGACTCCCATCCGTAGGGGAGCCGACAAAGGAGTAAAGATTCGTATAGCTGCCGCTGGGACCAATCCGAAACAAACTGCCCTGGCTGTACGTCCCGCCGCCTGCCGTTCCGTAGAAATTCCCATCACTGCCCTGCACCAGCCCGGCACGTGGATTCTCCCCATCGGTGGGGGAGCCCGCGAAGGAGTACAAACTCGTGTAACTGCCGCTGGGACTGATCCGAAAGATGGTGCCCACGCCGGTCGTCCCGCCTCCAGCGGTCGTCCCGTAGAAATTGCCGTCGCTGCCCTGCACCAGCCCGCTCATTGGATCCCACCCATCATTGGGCGAAGTGCCAAACCTGTGAAGAGTCGTGTAGGCGCCGCTGGGACTGATCCGAAACACGGTGCCCCCGTGGTTCGTCCCGCCATCGGAAGTCGTCCCGTAGAAATTGCCGTCGCTGCCCTGCACCAGCCCGCTCATTGGATCCCACCCATCGCTCCCATCGCTGGGGTAGCTGCCAAAGGAGTACAGAGGCGTTTCGCTACCGCTGGGACTGATCCGAAATACTGTACCTGCCCCTCCGCCCCATATATTGGTGCCCATCCCACCCACCCAGGTCGTCCCGTAGAAATTGCCGTCCCTGCCCTGCACCAGCCCGGCATTTGGATACTCCCCATCGCTGGGCGAGCCGCCAAACGAGTAAAGATTCGTGTAGCTGCCGCTGGGACTAATCCGAAACACGGTGCCGTCCCCGCTCTTCCCCCCGTGCTCGGTCGTCCCGTAGAAATTGCCGTCGCTGCCTTGTACTACCCCGTCTGGTTCGTACCCGTCGTCGGGAAGGCCGACAAAGGAGTACAGAATTGTTTCGCTGCCGCCGGGACTAATCCGAAACACGGTGCCGCTGTTGTTCGCCCCGCCGTATAAGGTCGTCCCGTAGAAATTGCCGTCGCTGCCCTGCACTAGCCCGGCAAATGGATATTCTCCATCGGTGGGTGAACCGACAAAGGAGTAAAGATTCGTCACCGTCTGTGCTCCGGCGTTGAACGTTCGACCCACCCCAACTATCAAGATAATGAACAATGGTATGCGAAGTATCTGCATAGGGTTTTCCTCTCCCGTTTTTATCGACACCAATTTCCAATGACCTGATGCTCCGTTTTCGAAGAGACAGCCCTGCCACATTCAAAACAGCGGAATTATTCTGGCACGACGTGGGTCAGAAACTCAGTGAGAGGAAGGAGCCGACGCCAGACAGCCGCCACATCTCGCTTTGGGCGGTTTCCTTTTAGCGACCCTGCGACCGGAAGTCAATGAATTTGTGGCTTATCGCGGGAGGAGGACCGTGAAGAGCGCGCCGCCGCCGGGCGCGTCGGCGTAGGTGACGCGGCCACCATGCGCTTCTGCCAATCCTTTCACCAATACCAAGCCGAGCCCCAAACCCGCGGGCGCATCGTCGCGGTTGCCGCGCGCGAACGGACGGAAGAGTTTTTCCCGCACGTCCGCCGGGATCCCCGGTCCATGGTCACGCACGGACAATGTCACCGACTGATCGGCCGGGGAAAGCGCGATGTGAATCTCCCGGTTTCCGGCAGTGCGCGCGTATTTTTCGGCATTATCCACCAGGTTCTGAATGATTTCGGCGATCGCATCCCGGTCGAAGCGCGCTTCCGGAAACTGGTCCGGGATGGAAAGTTCGACGCGGGCCCCGGCGGCTTCGAGGGCGGGGCGCTGACGTTCGAGGCATTCCCGCACGACAGCCGCCAGGTCGCCGGGCACGGGACGGACATTGAGCGTACCGCGCTCGAGGCGCGAGAAGCCGAGCACATTGGAGACGACGCGGCCCAGGCGTGCGGCTTCCTCGGCGACGCGATTCGCGTAGTCCCGGGTGCGTGTCGGGTCGCCCAACCCATCGGCGAGCATCTCGCTGTACATGCGCAGACCGGCGAGCGGGGTGCGCAGTTCGTGCGCGGCCGAGGCGGCGAATTGCGAGCGCTGGCGCGCGAGCCGTTCGGTGTGCCAGACCAACACCACGACGCACAGGCCGGCCACGCTCGCGGCCCCGGCGCCGGCCCAAAAGAGCTGCAGAAAACTGACCCAGTTGTGACGAGCCCGCGCATCCGCGGCGGCGAATTCCTTGGCGGCGCTGACGACGATGTACCAGCCGGTGCTTTCCAGCCGCGCGACCGCCACATACGAGCCAGGGGTGCCGTTGGGCGTGAAGCGGGCGGGCAACGCGGCACTTTTGAGAGTGTCCGCCACGGCTTCATTGGAGATGACAAAACCCTGCACCAGGATGCCCACGGGCGTGGTGACATTCCGCAACGCGACGAGGCACGGCCCGTTGGAGGTCTGCAGGGAACACCATTGGAACTCGCCGACGCCGATGGAGACGTTCCGCTGCCCGTTTTTCAGATGAAATCCGCCTTCGGCAAGCGTCGTTCCTGAATTGGTGCCGAATTTGATGTCCGAATAGATCCTCGCCGCCAGCGCATTTTGGATCCAGGCATCGGCCTCCATGACTTCGATATGCGGCTGCGGCAGCGATGCCGGTGACGGCGACGCGGAGGTGTAGAGGCGCGGCGAGAAGGCGGTTGGCAACGGTTGCGGCAGCCCCTTTTGGAGGGACGCGACGCAGGCCGAACCACGCGCGGCCAACTGCAAATCGTTCTGGATCGTGCGTTGGGCCGCGACCTTGACAAGGTTCCCGGTATCCAAGTCCGCTTCGGGCAGCGTCGGCAGGTTGACCCGTCCCGCCGGGTCGATTTGGAAGTACGCGCGGATGAGCGGGTCGGTCGGTCCCTGGGCCAGCGGCGAGGGGGTGACGGACGGGCCTTCGGACGCGCCTCTCGGGTCGTGATAGAGCGATTGATATTGATAGAAGGGACGGTTGGACTCGGATTCCAGAAGCGTCTGGAGTCGATCCTGAAGGCGTTCCACCAGTTGACGGGCGGTGTCGCTGGCGAAACGCCGCGGCGGCGATTCGATTTGGTTGACCGTGCGTTGCACTTCGCGCGAGCCAACGATGTACCACGCGCAACAGGGAACCACCAGCGCCGCGATCGTCAAGACGAGCGCCAGGGTCGTGCGACTGCGCCAGAACCTCATCGCTGGCCCCAGGCGTAGCCGACGCCCTGCACGGAAACGATGATCACCGGCGCGGCGTGATCGCGCTCGATCTTCTGGCGGAGGTGGGCAATGGTCACGTTGACGGTGCGGGTTTCCATGTCCGCGTTCGACCCCCAGACCTGTTCGAGCAATTCGCTGCGGGAGACGGCCCGTGCCCGGTGTCGATGGAGCCAGCGCACGATGCCGACTTCGCGGGGCGACAGCGGGATGATTTTGTGATGGCGGCGCGCCTCGCAGTGCCCAAGGTCGAAGCGGCAGCCGTCGATCTCGACGATCTCGGGCTCCGCGGGCGCGGACTGGGCGCGGCGGGCGAGAGCGGCAATCCGGGCGAGGAGTTCGCGCGCCCCGAACGGCTTGGTAACGTAATCGTCCGCGCCGACCTTCAGGCCGCGCACCTTGTCTTCCTCGGAGCCCTTGGCGGTCAACATGAGGATGGGCAGGTCCGGCTGGGCTTTGCGAAGCCGGTGACAGACTTCGACGCCGTCGAGTTTCGGAAGCATCACGTCGAGCACCACGAGGTCGAGGTCGGGGTTCATGCCGCGCTTCGTGGCCGTGAGGCCGTCGGCCACCATGTTGACCGTGTAACCGGCGCCCTGGAGCAAGTCCACCAACCCGTCCCGCAGCAGAGGATCATCTTCGACAACGAGGATTTTCATGGTGTTCCCAATCTCAGTGTAATCCGCCGCATCGATGGGGGAAAGTAAAAGGTGTGTAAAAACCGGGGGGTGATTACAAAGTGGTGATCGCTGTATCAACCGTCCCCCTCACCCATCCCCGCAAACGACGGCGGGGCCGGCCTCTCCCCCGGTGGGGCGAGGCGTGCATTGCCGCCATTTCCTCTCCCCTTGGGGGAGAGGATCAAGGTGAGGGGTGCTGTTTGCGTCTGACCACCGCCTTTAATTAGGCTCCAAAAGCCGTTGGCCTCTGCGCGGATTGTGGTACAAGGTTTCCGGTGATGAAAAAGGCGATTGGCGGCGCGACGTTGGAAATCGTGCAGGGCGACATCACGGCGTTGGCGGTGGATGCGATTGTCAACGCGGCGAACGGTTACTTGAAACATGGCGGGGGCGTGGCCGCGGCCATCTCGCGCAAGGGCGGGCCGACGATCCAACAGGAATCCGACACGCTGATTTCGGCGCGCGGGCCGCTCAAGACCGGCGAAGCGGTCATCACGGGTGGCGGCAAACTGGCGGCGAAGTTTGTGATTCATGCTGTCGGCCCGGTCTGGAGCCGGCACGGCCCGACGGAGGCGGACCGACTGTTGTGCGAGGCGGTGAGGAGCAGCCTCACACTGGCCGAGGAGAAAGCATTGAAGTCCATCGCGTTTCCAGCCATCAGCACGGGCATCTACGGGTTCCCGATCGAGCGCGCCGCGCCGTTGATGCTCCAGGAAGCGCAATGCCGCCTCGAAGGGGAAACGGTTCTGGAGAGAGTGCTATTCTGCCTCTACGACGACGCGAGCTACCGGGCCTTCGCGTCGGCCTTCGCCAAGCTCTGAGCGGTTTGGTGCGCTGTCGTCAGATCTTGTAGATATCGTGTGTCCCAATGTTGAACGTTACCACCAGATCGCCCTCGGTATAGAACACGGCGCGCAGATTCCCTTCAATGACCACGGCATGGACGGTGCGTTTAAACAGGGATGAGAGCGATTGAATCTTGTGCGTTCGCAAACGGGGATCAAATGGGTTCTCGTGGAAAACCTGGAATGTTTCTCGCGCCAAATCTTTCTGCGCTGGAGTCAACGAGTGAAAGTTTTTCCAGAACTGCGGCGTGGCCCGGTAGCGGTAGTTCACGGGCGGGCGGGCGGTGGATAGGGTTGCGTGAGTGCCGTGTTCAGATCGACCAGCTTGCCGTCTTCCGCTTGTTCATACCCTTCCCATATGTCCTCGGGAATCTGCGGGTTCTCCAAGCGGCGCTGGACACGTTGGAGCAGTTTGGCAATGTCCTTGCGCTCGTGGGCCGAAACCTCACCAATGGCCTCCGTCAAGACGCGGCATTGCTCGTCGCGCGGAAGGGCCTTGATTTCCTTGATGATCTGGGCCGCAGTCATGCATCCATAGTTTGCCACGGTAGCGGGTCGTCGTCAACCCACCGCGACCACCCACCATGAAGAACCTAACTGTGCGGTTGACATTGCCCTTCCGTGGTGTCTCAGTTCTTGATCGGAGGGTGCAAATCGTTCGTATGCCAAACGGAAAGGGATTCATTGATTGTCGCTACTGTGTTTATGCGCGGCCTGAGAACGGTGAGTGGCTGATTCTTTTCGGTGGGCCTGTTCACTGTCTGTACCATCAAAAGAGTCTTCCCGCACCGTCCGGGGGTATTGAGCACCGTTTTTGTATAAACATCATCGCCAATGAGCAGTGGTATTCTGAGCAAGGCGGTTCGCATATCTTCTTCCCTTTTCTTAGGCAGGTAGCACGTTTCGGAGCGGAGCTAAAGCCGGGAATACTTTACGAATACGGCTATCCGAACGCGGGCTCGCTAAAACAACTCGCTGTCTTGCGGAGCCGGATTATCACAAACAAGGTTGGAAAGACAGTACCTGACCGGGTGCCGGAGCCAATTTGATTTCAAAGTGGCCCACGTCCGTAACAAGTGGGTGATGCCACTTGAGCGTTGTCGCGTCCGATGCTACCTTTCCCGCATGAAAACTTTCGCGCTCGTCGCGGTCGCGCTGCTTTTACAAACCATGACCATCCACGCGCAAGCCATCGATAAGATCGCGGTCAAAGACATTGACCACAAGGAGACAACCCTGGGGGCGTACCAGGGCAAGGTGCGGCTCATCGTCAATGTGGCCTCCAAATGCGGCTTCACCCCGCAATACGCCGCGCTCGAGACCGTCTACGAAAAATACAAGGACAAGGGTCTGGTCGTCCTCGGGTTCCCCTGCAACCAGTTTGGCGGGCAGGAGCCGGGCACCAGCGAGGAGATCAAGCTGTTCTGCTCCAGCAAATACAATGTCACCTTCCCGCTGTTCGAGAAGATCGACGTGAACGGTCCGCAGCGGCATCCGCTGTACACGCTGCTGGCGGGCAGCGATTCGCCGTTCCCCGGCGACATCAAATGGAATTTCACCAAGTTCCTAATTGGCCGTGACGGCACGATCCTCAAGCGGTTTGATTCCAAAACCACCCCGAACTCACCCGACGTGATTACCGCCATCGAAGCCGCGCTGGCGGCGAAGTAGCGCGGAAGGGTCAAGATACACCCGAATCAGGTCTTCGACTCGGCCTTGGCCAGCCTCTGAGCCGATTGTCGCACGAAGAAGTCAAGCAGGGGCGGACAAAGCCGGCGCAGCCAGATGGCAATCCGCGCGGAGACGGTCAACACGACCTGGCGTTTGTGCCGGGCGCACCCGCGAAGAAGAGCCTGGGCGACTTTTGTAGGATGTTGTCCCGCGAACGGACTCTGGCGCGCGGGGCCGCCGTACTGATACATATGGTCGAAGAATGGCGTGTCGGTGTAGGCCGGCAGGACGGAGATGACCTCGATTCCCGTCCCCTGCAATTCGATCCGCAGCGTATCGCTCACGGCCAACAGCGCGAACTTGCTGGCGCAGTAGGCGCTGTTGCGCGCCGCCACGACCATGCTCAACACGCTGCCGATATTGACAATCTGTCCCGAGTGCTGCTGGCACATTTGGGGCAATACGGCCTGAATGCAGCGGATGGGTCCGTAGAGATTCACGTCCATGAGCGACTGCACATCGTCGAGCGGCGTATCGGCGAACGTGGCGCGCATCCCGACGCACGGCATTGTTGACGAGAATATCCACGCGGCCGAACTTCTCGACCGTGGTTGCCACGAGCCGCTGCACGTCCTTGTCCTTCGTGACGTCGGTGGGAACAATGAGGAACCGATCATGCCACTCGGGATGCGCGTTGGCGATCTCGCGCAATTTGGTTTCATTTCGCGCGGCAAGGACGACCCGGGCGCCTTCGCGGGCAAATTCCAATACGGTTTCCAAACCGATGCCGCTGGAGGCACCGGTGACAATGACGACCTTATCTTGAAAGCGAGCGCGCATGGTGAAATCGATTTCTCTTCTCAGCAGAACAAGACCATGGTACATGGCCAGTGGTTGCCTTGACAACGCTTGAGTCATGAACGACGATCTTGTCACCTCCCCGAAGTACGTGCTCGCCATTGACGACGAACCCGAGATTCTGGAGATTCTTCGACAATGTCTGGAAGGCGAAGGGATGCCCGTCCTCACCGCGCTGGGGTCCAAGAACGGACTGGAAACGTACGAGAACCGCTGGCGGGAGATCGGGCTGGTCCTGCTGGACTATGTCATGCCCGAAATGACGGGGGACCTGGTGCTTGAGTTTCTCCAACGAATCAATCCCGACGTGCGCGTGATTTTGTTGACGGGGTGCGACGATCAGGTCGCCCGCGGGATGTTCGAGGCCGGCGTGCACGGTTACATCCGGAAGCCGTTCTACATCGACGATCTGGTGCAGCGCGTCCGCGACGAATTATCGCAAGGGTGATCGGAGGCGGGATGGTGATACAAAATTCTTGGAAAGACGACAAAAGCGGGAGTAGATTGCGCCATGAGCAAACGTGAACGGTCCGAGAATCTGGTGGAGGTGCATCACGCGCACGACGAATGGGAAGGCAGCATCATCGTCGGGTATTTGCGCGACAACGGGGTGGAAGCCACCCTGCAAGAACCACCGTCGATGCCGCCATTCGATGCCGCCGAGTCCCTGAGCGGCACGGAGAGAATGAACGGCATCTTCGTGCTCGAACACGACGCCGACCGCGCCCGCAGCCTGTTGAAAGAGTTCCTGGACACGGTGACGGACGAACAGATCGTGGAGGACGCGGCCGGTCAGAAGCTGAAGGTCAACAAGGAAACGATTGGACGATTGCGCACCGCGTTGCGGGAAGAACGCAAGACGTTTGCGTTCCTCGGGTGGACCGGGGTCGTGTTTCTCGGCGCGGCGGCCCTGCTCTGGGCGATCTGGCCGGCCTGGTTGAAGATCGGGCCACCACCGGCGGAGTTTCGGTGGGTGGTCGTGGTCCTGCTCGCGCTGGCGGCGGTGTTTGCCGGTAATTGGGCCAGCCGACCCACGAAATGAAGCTGGCCTGCAACATCGACCAACGGGGCAAGCGGGCGCGGCTGATCGGCGGGGCGATTGTCGTGTTGTGCGGCGGGGCGTTGATTGTCACCGGTGTGATCAGCGGATCGAAGGCGCTACTGGTGGCCGGCATTTTTCTGGATGTCGCTGGCGCGTTCATGATCTTCGAAGGCGCCCGCGGCTGGTGCGCCCTGCGCGCCATCGGCATCAAGACGCCGATGTAAAGCGGCATGCGGACGTATCGACCGTCACAGCGGCCCCGGCTAACGGCTTCTGAGTGGCGGCACCGATGCCCGACTCGGTTTCACCAAGGTCGATCGACCTATTTCCCCCACTCCAGGGGGTTGAGGCTGCGGCTGCGAGAACCACACCCAATCGCCCTGGTTGAAGTCCTGGTGTCGCGAATTGCCCGTGCCGGTGAAAGCGATCTGGCCACCGTCGTCAACCCCGTTCCATCCGATGGAGTAGAGCACGTACTGACCGTCCGGCAGACGGCGGTAGCGAAGCGACTCGCCGTCGATCACGTCATGCGGCACGCTGGCCAGAAACTCGGGCACGAGTGTTGGCAATGTCTCGGGCAGTTGCCCGTGGACGAGCCGATACCGTTCCAGGGCGCAAGCGACGGCCGCCTCGTCCACGCTGGTTTGCGCACGCGCCAGATGGTTGGCGGCGTTTCCCAAGCCGGCCACAAGAACCTTGCGCATCACGTTGTATGGCGTCTTGCGCATCGATTTCGTTGACCGATCGAGGTTCCCGAACATCTGTGGATCGATCCGCCGGTGCTCCTCATCGATCGCCGGCAGGTACGCTTCGCTGTAGAATCGATCCGTCGCCAGTTGATTCTGGTACAGCCAGGACGGCACGGCGCGATCCAGCCAATTCGTTGGCGAAAGATCGTCGTTCGCGTTCATGAGTGCATTGACGAATCCGGATTGCGAAGGGTGTTCGCGCGCAAAGCAGATGTAGTAGTAGTTGCACAACCGTTCGCCACACATGGCTTTCACGAAACTGGCGAACAGGTCGGTCTGTTCGAATCCCGCCTGGAGCGCCGCCAACTGGCGTTCATTCCATCGGTGTGCGACAAGCCCTTCCCATACGGGCTGTGCGGCCAGATCCAGGACAGCCGCGCGCACCAGAAACGAAATCAGCAGTGGCTCGTCCTTCAATTTGTCCGCCAACCGCAGACACATCTGCACGTCCTCGGCCGCCGCGGTGGTGTTGCCCACAGCCAGTTCCGCCAACGCGCGCAACCGGTAGACTCGCGCCAGATTACGAAGGTAGTTCAAGTGGGGTAACAGCATGGCCTCACCGTCTTCGTAGCGGATCGGGAAACGGCAATACGGACGGTGGCTGGCCTCTGAGATCTCGCGCAGGATGGGCTCGTACCTCAACAATGCGGCCAGCAGATCGGCGTTTGTGAAACACGCCTGCCACGCGCTCAGATCTTCCATACGCCCCGTATGCCAATTGCCCAAGGCGTTCACGCAGGTCGGCAGTCCGATGGCATACAGGCGCGCGTGCGCTGGTGGTTTCGGGAACAATTCCGCGAATAGCGGTATGGTCGCGAAATTCTCGCTGTCGGGAACCGCGGGCGGGACGACGGACGACCACTCGAAGCTGTCGCCGTTGGCCTCGCGCTCGCGCTGGTATGTGTCCCAGGCGTGTTTTCCGCGCCAGTCCTCCTCGGCGTAGAACAGCGCCACGAGCGTGACCAAGCAGGCCACGACGAAGAGCATCCAGCGGATAATCTTTTTGAGCATGTCACGCCTCCCCGGTGATCCGACAAGATTCACTTTGTGGTCCCGGGGCGTACCGGCGTCTCGTTTCCACCGGAGACTCGACGGAGGAACCCAGCAATTGCGCCAGTTCCCGTTGTTGTTGGGCCAGCGCCAAAGCCATGTCGGGGGATGGCGCCGGTGATCGTTCGGCCAGTTGTCGTTCCGCAGCCAGTGGCCGAGCGGCCACGTTTAACGCCAGGATGACGACCCAGATACATGCCAATCCCGCCCACGCGGCCGGCGCGGGCCACAACCATTCCCGCCACCCTGTGGGTTGGACAGCTTCCGGTTGCGCGGCCGTCGGGAGAATCCCGGCCCGCCACGCCGGCGGCACCTCGCGCAGCGGTTGCTTCTTCAGAAACTGTTCAAACTCGTCCATGTTGCTTGATCTCGTCATACAGTGGACGCAGCCGTTCGCGCAATTTGTCTACGCCGTAACGATAGCGGCTGGCGGCCGTGTTGGGTGGGATGCCCAATGTCTCCGCGATGGCCTCGAATGTCATGTCTTCCCACAGTTTCAGGTGAACGACGGCGCGCTGTTCGGCGGGCAGTTCCGCCAGTGCGGCTGCCAGGCCCAGCCGAAACGCGGTCTCATCGGGGTTATCACTCGGGGCGAATACCGCATCGGATTCCGCAGCGAGTTGGTCGTGGTTCTTTTGTCTCGTCGCGCGGCGCCGCATCAGATCAATGGCTTGATTGTGGGCCAGACGGATCAGGAATGCGCGCGGCTCGGTGACATTCTGGAGCAACTGCGGATGGTTGGCGAGTTTAAGGAAGACCTCCTGCATGACATCACGGGTATCGGCTTCATGGCGGGTGAAATTCAGGAGAAACGCAAACAGGGCCTGTGCGTGGTCGTCATACAGCCGTTGCAAGTCGTGCGGCGCGGCCATCTTCCTGTGATTGACGCTTCTGTCAACGGAATTTGTCTATACTACCTGCGCTTCCCGTATGTGTCGAGAAACCAGGCGTACGCCGTCAGCCGCCTCCGTCACAGCGGCTGGCATTCGAACGAGATGGAAAACCCGGCGGCGGCCACCCCGGCGGGAACGTCGATAATGAAGTCGTCGGCGTAGAATTTTCCCGGCACCCAATGTTTGACCGGCCAGACGGATTGGCCCAGGGGTTGGAATTGTGATCCGAATTGTCGGGTGTACGCGTTCCGCGCCGCCAACTGAACGCGACAGCGGACTGCGAGGTTGACATCCACAGGGACCGCGACCGAACAGAAGATGGTGATGTGGATTTGATCATGGGGGTTGGCGCCGGCGGAAGTCACCGCGGCGGCGGTGTAGCCTTCAAACGTCACCCCTTTTCCCAATTCCGTTGATTGACGAACGACTTCGGGAGGCAAGGCGTCGCGCTCGACGAGTCGGCGGGCATCGATGGACTCGCCGTGCCGCGAGTAGAGGACAATACCGTCTTCCGCATCGACGAGGTGCAACTGCGGTTGGGATTCGGCTTGTCGCTGGATGTCACGGAGGTTCTTCAGCCAAGTGAGAGTGGTGGTGGTTCTCCACGAATCACGCATATCCAGGAGCACGCAATCGATTGGCGACGGCAGGGGCGGCGTCACGTACAGGTACTTCTGGGTGATGAAATGGGCCGCGGCGCGCTGGGTGGCGAACAGGGAGGCTTGTCGATCGATGCGCTGGGCGATCCGCTGCAGGATTTCCGGGCGGTCCGGCGGCGACGGCAGTGGCACCATCGTGGCTTTGCTCCAGAAGATGTTGCCAAAAAACACGGAGAGCAAGATTCCCGTGACGGTTGCGCCGGAGAGAACGGCGCGTCGCCGGGCGGGGGTGGCGCGGGACAACGCGGCGGCCAGCGCCCAGAACACCACGGGGAACAGGGCGAGCTGATACCAGTAACGGATGCTCTTGAGCGTGGGATCCAGGCAATCGAAGAGGAACACCAGCGACCCGACGAAAAGGACCGAGGGTTTCTTCAAGGGCACGAACAACAGGGGAGCCAGCAGGAGCGCGGCAAAATAGAACGTCGATGGCGCGAACAGATTCCCCCAAAATGCTTTGGGGTTCGCCCATGGAGAAAAGAGGATATCCTTATTGTTCTCGCCGATGGCGGCGAAGTGGCTTTGCGCCATGTACGGCTGATGACTGATCGCGGGAATGACGACGGAAGCCATGACAAGAAAATACGCGAAGGCGACCACGGCGATCGCGATGCCCAGCTTGCGACGGTTGCCAAACAGGGCGAGGTAGAGCCCGAACGTTCCGATGGGAATGGCGGCTTCCTCCTTGAGGAGGATCGCCCACACGGCGAAGAGTAGCGCCCAGCCGGCGCGTTCCTTGAGCCAGAATGCCAGCGCCAGAAAGTACAGCGGCAGGCAGAGGTTTCCGCAGTGGAATCCGTAGGAGCCACTGTAAATGAACTGCGACACTGGCGGAAAGACCAGCCAGGTCGCCACCAGCAGCAGCGCCGCTGTTTTGTCCTGGAGAAGTTTCTGGCCGATGCAATAGATGGGCAACGCGCAGGCCATGACGGCCAGAACCTGGAGGAGGATCGTTACTTTCAAGTCCGGCCACAGAAACCAGACCGGGACGAATGGCAGAAAGCCTGGTTGAAAATGGTCGTAGAACAGCGGCCGGTCGGGATTGACGCGCAGGAACAGCTCTTGCGGGTTGTAGAGTGTGTTGTACATGGTGCGGGCGTAGTCCCCGCAATCGGCGTAGCCGAGTTGGAAATTGTTGAAGCAATGGACTTGTTGGACGAGGTAATAGACCGACAACCCGACGGCTGCCGAAACAACCGCTGTCGCCAGTAAACTCGCCGGTTCGAACTCGTAGCCGAAGGCGGACAATCGCGAGGACGAACTTCGTTCCGGACTTGGCGACGGGGGGTTGCGCAACCAGAGCACGATCGTCCAACCACAGGCGGTGCAGAAGAGGATCGGGTCGAGGCATTGCGGGCGCAGACCGAGAAATCGTTTGGCCAGGATGAAGCAGGCAGCGGCTGTCGTCATGAGGCCGGCGTTGAACCAGCGACGGCATTCGTCAGGACTCTGAGCCGTCGAACGCAGAAGCAGGGCCGTTGCCGCCGTGGCGACGAGCATCAGCACGATTTCCAAATTGCCGGGGACGGCGGGCAAGGCCCAATAGAGTTCCGGGGAATAATTGGTTCCGAGCAGGACCCAAAAAGCGCCAAGGCAGAGCGTGGCGATGACCGCCAATGCCAGAAACCAGGTGTACCGGAACGCGGAGCGCATGGTATGTCCTCAGAAAAGCCGACAAACGGGCGTCACGGAAGTTGATGGTAGCGCCGCATTCGGCCCCGGCTCAAGGCGGAAAGCAGATTACGATCCATCGCCGGCGGAGGATGCGCAGGCTAAAGCCTGCGGCTACAGTGCAAACCCATCGAGCCAAGTCAGACTTTGTCGCGGAAGTAGTCGATGGTTTGGCGGAGGCCGTCTTCGAGTTTTACCTTGGGTTCCCAGTGGAGCAGTTTCCGGGCGCGGGAGGTATCGGGACGGCGTTGCTTGGGGTCGTCCACGGGCAGGGGTTCGTAGACGATCTTACTCTGGCTGCCGGTGAGTTTGATGATGAGTTTGGCGAAATCGAGGATGGTGAACTCGGTCGGGTTGCCGATGTTGACGGGTTCGTGGAAATCGCATTGGGAGAGGCGGAAGATGCCGTCGATGAGGTCGCTGCAGTAGCAAAAGCTGCGGGTTTGCTGGCCTTCGCCGAAGACGGTGAGGGGTTCTCCGCGCAACGCCTGGCCGACGAAGGCGGGGACGACGCGGCCGTCCTTGAGTCGCATGCGGGGGCCGTATGTGTTGAAGATGCGGACGATGTGGGTATCGACTTTGTGGTAGCGATGGTAGGCCATGGTCATGGCCTCGGCGAAACGCTTGGCTTCGTCGTAGACGCCGCGGGGGCCGATGGGATTGACGTTGCCCCAGTAGGATTCGGACTGGGGATGTTCGAGCGGATCGCCGTAGCATTCGGAGGTGGAGGCGAGGAGGAATTTGGCGTTTTTGGCCTTGGCGAGGCCGAGGGCGTTGTGGGTGCCGAGCGAACCGACCTTGAGGGTTTGGATGGGGAGCTGGAGATAATCGATGGGGCTGGCGGGCGATGCGAAATGGAAGACGTAGTCAACGCGGCCGGCGAGGTAGATGAATTGTGTGACGTTGTGGTGGATGAACTCGAAGTTTTGGTTGCCGGCGAGATGGGCGATGTTGTCGGTATTGCCCGTGATGAGGTTGTCGATGGCGATGACGCGATGGCCTTCGGCGAGGAGGCGGTCGACGAGATGGGAGCCGAGGAAGCCGGCGCCGCCGGTGACGACGGTGACGGGAGCGGGTGTGGTGGCTGTCATGTGCCTGAGTGATTCGCAGAATTTGGGGCGAGGGGCAATAAAAAAGAGAAGACAGGGGCGAAAGGCAAGTAGTCGGTAGCTGGTCGCTGGTAGCTTGAGGGCAGGAGAGGGAGGGCGAGGCGCGGATCGGCCGCGAAGACAGGGAGCGAGGGGATGGAAGAAACAGATGTCGGATTTTCTCACGCAGAGACGCAGAGGACGCAGAGGTCGAGTTCTTCGTGTTGCATCGTTGAGAGGGACGATGCGACACGAGGGGGCTCCGATCAGGAGACGGAAAGCTGGGCAGGCGCCGGGCGGGCATGGTCAGACGTTCACGCCGAAAGTCTTCGGGGCAAGTTCGCTGGCGGATTGGGGACGGGTGCGGTGGGGGGGCGATACCTTCCACTGGAAGGTATCATCTGTGACGGGGGAAATGATGACACCTAGTAGTACTAGGCATCATGGAGTTCGCAGTCTGTGGGGACGACCTGAAAGAGAGCGGGGACGGGAGGCAAGCAGTCAGTAGCTAGTAGCTGGTAGCTTGGGGGGAACAAGGGCGGCGAGTTCGGCGGTGGTGTCGGAGGGGAGCGGGGCGGGCCACGAATTCACGCAGATAGGCGCGGATGTTCACCACGAAGCACACCCTTCGAGGACTCAGGGTAAACTCCGGGCACGAAGAAGACGGACTGTTTGCGCCACCGGCAAGTCTGTGGCGCGTTTGCCGCAGCCGACAGCGGCGTCTCGTCGGACTCGGCTCCGGCGGCCAGTGCCGCCTTCGGCTCCACGCAGAGAGCGCCCTTCGACCGAGCTCAGGGCGGGCTCCGGGCGCGGAGGGGTTGTTTTCGTGACATGTCGGCAGCCGATATATCATGGACCGCCAGGCGTCGGGCGACGCGAGTTGAATGATGAAGGGTGTGGCAAGGGCTATGGCGGACAGGGGGACGATGCCACACGAGGGTTCTCCGTTCGGAGGCGGACGAGGGCCGCGCGTGGGAACGTCTGGTCCGGAAATTGTGAGGCGGTGGGCGGTGATCACATGTTGCAGCGGTGAGACCTGACCCGAATTCCTCAATACCTTCCACTGGAAGGCATCATCTGTGACGGGGGAAACAATGATACCTAGTAGTACTAGGCATCATGGAGTTGGCGGTCTGTGGTGAGGACCTCAAAGAGAGTGGGGACAATACATGGTGCCATGTATCGGGAGAGAGGAAGGGTCAGCGACGGTGGATCGGCGGCGGTTTCGGAGTGGGGAGGGCGTCCACATTCTCAGACCCCTACCGCACCGGCCCTCGTCAATTGTTTTATGATGAGACCTGACCCTGCTCCCTTTTTCGTCCGGTGAGGCCATCTACGAAGTCTGATCTGTAAATTGTAAAGCGTTGACCCCCTCTACACTGACTGACAATGTCAATTGTCAATGACTGACCCCGTTTAGTAGTTCGGGGCGGACGGGGAGGGCGATCAAACCCGCCGGAGGCGGATAAACCACGCCAGAGGCGGGTAAATGTTACAAGGATTGGACGTGACCCCAATTCTTGCCGAAAGTTCGTTGGGCGAATCCGCCGGCTTGGTGCGGATCCACAATGCTTCCCGTTAGTTCACTTTCACGAAATCTTCCGCGCCGACTTCGATTGCCCGTTCCGTTAGCGCGTTGTACGCGTCGCTTTCCAACATCGCCGTCGCATGTTTGTGGTGACCGAGGATTACAATGTGAGGATTAAGGATGAGCGCGTAGCTCGCGGCACCTCCGGATCCTGCGGCCAGTTTAATAAATCCAAGGTCCGCGAGGATGCCGATTCGCTTTTTCCAAGTCTGGACTGCTCGTTGTCCCGAGAAGCCCGAGCTAAAGGCCATATCTGTCGCCTTATTGATGAGGCTCAGAAATGAATCGTCGAATGCACGGCACCACAGATCGAAATATGTCGCCGACACCGGTTCCCCTTTCGACATCGCATCCATAATTCGCATTACCAGAGGCATCGTCCTTGGAACTGTCGCGAACCCCGTGTGAACTCGTCGGTCCCATAGGTCTTCAGTTTTCACATCCGGAAAGAGTTGTGCGCGCAACGCCAGTTGCTTCTCTCGAATTCGTTTGTTTCTTGCCTTTTTTATCAGGTCCATGTTCTACACCGTCCTCAGTATTTGTCGGGGGCAAGCTTTGGACACTTGCCCCCTATACCCACAACGAGTAAGAGCTTTTTCATTCCCGCCTCACTTCTGTGGTTGACTTTATACCACAGTGTGGTGTAATGTCAACCACGGTTAGATGGAATGGTGTTCCGGTTTGAAATCGAGGGCGGGGGCAGATAGAACGGACGCCGCGTGGGGCCACGCGGCCTACAACAGCGGCGGCCATGAAAGGACGACGATGACCTTTGGCAATCTCGTGAAGGATTTGCGCATTGCGCAGAAAAAGACGCTGCGGCAGTTCTGTTTGGACCACGGGCATGACCCGAGCAACTGGAGCAAGCTGGAACGGGGGGTGAATCCGCCGCCGGGGGATGAGAAGACGCTCCAGCGGTGGGCACGGCAGTTGGGGTTGGAGGCCGGTACGGAGGAGTGGCAGACGTTTATGGATTTGGCGGACATAGTGCGGGGGGAGATACCGAAAGATGTGCTGGGTGATGAGGAACTGCTGAAGAAGTTGCCGGTGTTTTTCCGGTCGGTGCGGGGCGCGGAGTTGACGGGGGAACAGCTGGACGAGTTGATCCGGATGGTGAAGGAGGCCCACACGCCCGGTGAACGGAAGCGTAAGGTATAGGGACAAGGCGGCACTGTGGCGGGCCGCCGATGACTTTCGCGAGTCGGTTGAGCTTCGGGGGCATCATCTTCCGCCGATCGATGTGATCTACATCGCGGAAGTGATTCTGAGGCTGGACGTTATCCCGTTGGAGGACCTGTTTGCCGAGCAGAGGATTGATGCAGCGCTATTGCCGGACTTGAGCGGTTTCTACATCGATGAGGACGCCTACATGTCGTGGGAGCGCGGCGTCCGCTGGATTGAGCAACGGTTGCGGTTTTCCTTCGCACACGAGCTTGGTCATTTCGTATTGCACGGCAAGGAGATCGAGGAACGGCAGTTTGGGAGTGTGGAGGAATTCAAGCGATGGGCCGCGATGCCGTCGGAGTATGGGAGCGCCGAGTACCAGGCGAACGAGTTTGCGGGACGTTTTCTTGTGCCCCGTGAGATCTTGCTGAGCGAGTACGATCAGGCGTGCAAGAACCTGGCGAGCGCGGAGCCCGGGTGGCGCGAGATTGAGGGGGCGCGTGAGTTTATCGCGAAGAAGATCGCCCCACGATTCGGCGTGAATCATCAGGTCATCGAAACGCGGTTCGACCACGAAGGCGTCTGGCCGGCGGAGTAGGCGTGACGGGGGTCGGGAGGGGGAATTCCAGCACCCACCCCTAGCCCCTCCTGGGAGGGGAGCGAATGGGGCGAAGGAAAGCGGCGGGGGCTGGTACGGATCAACGTGAAACGTTCGACGTTCAAGGGGGGAGGAGGCGGCGGGGCAAGAACGAGCAAGAGAAAGAGTGCGAGAGAGCGGGGCGGGAGGCGGGGTTTCCGGCACCCACCCCTGCCCGTCCTGGGAGGGGAGCGAAGGCTGGTGGGGCGGAACGTACTACAGCGGCGGCCGGGCCGGCCGCCCTACAATTCGGGAGCGGGGCGGGGGCGCCGGGGGAGTTGGTGGAGGACGCGGAGAAGTTGCGGCGGGTGTTTCTGTGACGAGGGGATTGGTGTTGGGGCGGCCACGTGATGGCTGAGAGGGTTCGGGCAAACCACCCTGAGGCGGGGGAATCGGCGGACGAGGGAGGCGGGATTTCCGGAACCCACCCCTGGCCCCTCCTGGGAGGGGAGCGAATGGAGCGAGAAAGGGCGGCGGGAGCGGGGACGGGAGGCAAGCAGTCAGTAGCTAGTAGCTGGTAGCTTGGGGGGAAGGTACTACGACGGCAAGCGGGACGCTCGCCCTACAATTCGGAGAGGATCGGCGGACGCAGGCGACCCCGACGTTGGATGTCGGGGCAGGCGGCGGTATGGGCGGGTGCGGGAGAGGCGGTGTAGCGGGCGATGGTGATGTTGTGTATTTTGTCAAGGTTTATTTTGGTTGGGAGGCGGGTTTGGGAGGTTCCAAGTAGGGGGAAGTGGAGGGAAACAGGGGGTAGTACGAGTTCACTTGGCGACGAGGCCGTTGATCCCCCTCGCCGTGAAGCACCGCCGCTACAGCCCACCCGTCTCAATCTCCAAAACCACGACTGATTTCGCGGGGAGTGTGACCGACAGGTCGTCGCCTTCGAGGTCGAACGCGGTGAAGGCCATCGGCGTCACGGCTTCCGGATCATCAAACGTATTGTGCGCGTCCATCGTCGCCGCCGTGAGGATGCGGCCCGTGATGCTCTTCACCGCCGCACCGGCCAGCTTCGCCGTGACCGTGCTCGCCCGTTGCGGATCGAGATTGACGAGCGAAACATGGATGCGCCCCGCCCGGTCGCGCGACGCGGTCGCGTCCACCGACGGCACCGCGCTGTCCCCCAACTTGTAATCGGAGGTGGCAATCTCCACGGGCAGCCACGTCGCGTCCTGATGCACCTTGTACATCTCGAACACGTGGTACGTCGGGGTGACGGTCATCTTCTCTTTGTCGGTCAGGATCATTGCCTGCAACACGTTCACCATCTGCGCGATGTTCGCCATCTTCACACGGTCGCAATGCCGCTGAAATATGTCCAAGTTCACCGCCGCTACGATGGCGTCGCGCATCGTGTTCTGCTGGTACAGGAAACCAGGGTTCGCGCCGGGCTCGACATCAAACCAGTCGCCCCATTCGTCCACGACCAACCCCACGCGTTTCTGCGGATCGTACTTGTCCATGATCGCCGCGGTCCGCGTGAGCATCCCGTCCATCTGCAACGTCTCCCGCAGCGTGGAATGCCATTCCTCCTCCGTAAACCCGGTCGCCGCGCCCTTCTTCGTCCATCGCCCCGACGGTATCGTGTAATAGTGCAACGATAACCCGTTCATCTGCCGGCCCACCATCGACATGAGCACCTCCGTCCAGTTGTCGTCTCCGGCGCTCGGGCCGCACGCGATGCGCTCGACCCGATTACCCGGGCCGTCCTTCACAAACGTGTTATACCGCCGATAATTGTCCGCATAAAACTCCGGCCGCATGTTGCCGCCGCATCCCCAACTCTCGTTCCCCATCCCGAGGTACGGCAGTTTCCACGGTTTCTCGCGCCCGTTCGACCGGCGCAGATCGGCCAGCTTCGTGTTCGCATCCGACGTGATGTATTCGACCCAGTCCTTCATCTCCTCCGGCGTCCCGCTGCCGAGGTTGCCGCAAATGTATGCTTCGCACCCGAGTTGCTCGCACAAATCCAGAAACTCGTGCGTCCCGAATGCATTGTCCTCCACCACGCCGCCCCAATGCGTGTTGATCGTCCGCGGCCGGTCCTGCGTCGGGCCGATCCCGTCCCGCCAGTGGTACTCATCCGCGAAACAACCGCCCGGCCACCGCACCACCGGCACATTCAGCCGCTTCAACGCCGCCACCACGTCATTCCGGATGCCGTGCGTGTTCGGGATCCGCGACCCCTCGCCGACCCACACGCCTTCGTAAATGCCACGCCCCAGATGCTCCGCGAACTGCCCGTAAATGTTCCGGTTGATCGTGCCACCGGGTTTGTCGGCATGAATCGTCACCGTGGCCCTCACGGGCGCGGGCGCAGAATTCTGTGCCACGACGTTCCCGATCATCCCCGCCACAATGAGAAGCGTAATCACCTTCATAGGTCGCGCTGGTGCGCTTCTTATCCCGTTTCCCCATCACTTCCGCAACCATTTCCTGAGCCGCGCGCATCCACGGCTTGCCGCGGAGCACCCCCGGCGGTACTGTCGGCAACGACATGCGTGCGGCTTCGGTAATCGAAGGAGGAAAATCATGGGACAGAATATAGTGAGCAGGTTCTTCACCCGTCTATTGTCAACCATCGGCGCCGTCGTTCTCCTCGCGGCGATCATCGGTGCGGCTTCCTTCCTCATTGCCAAGCGGTCCATCCCGTCCAAGGTGATTCTCGAAGTCGATCTCGAAAAACGCCTCGTCGAATACGCGCCGGAGGACCCGGTGGCGCGGATCGTCTCGGGCCGCACGCCAACGATGCTCGACCTGATCGAAACCCTGCAACGCGCTTCCTCCGACCATCGTGTCGTCGGCCTGATCGCCCGCGTCGGGGAAGCCGGTTTACCGCTGGCCGATGTCCAGGAGATTCGCGACGCCGTCATCGCCTTCCGCCACACCGGCAAACCCACCATCGCCTACGCCGAGACATTCGGCGAAGGCGGGAAGGCCAACGGCTCGTATTACCTCGCCACCGCCTTCGACAAGATTTATCTCCAGCCCTCCGGCGAACTCGGCCTGGCCGGCCTGATGGCCGAAACCCCGTTCCTCCGCGGCACGCTCGACAAACTCGGCTTCATCCCGCGCATGGACCATCGCGCCGAGTTCAAGAACGCCATGAACGAGCTGACCGAGACGAAGTACACTCCGGCCCACAAGGAGGCGACCGAAAGGATCGTCGACTCGTCTTTCGGCCAGCTCGTCGCCGGAATCGCCGAGGCCCGCCAGATGTCCACCAACGACGTACGCGCGTTGATCGATCGCGGCCCGTTCCTCGCCGACGAAGCGCTCGACGCCAAACTCGTCGACAAGCTCGCCTACCGCGATGCCGCCTATGACGACATCAAGAAGAAGGCCGGCCCCCATGCCAAATTCCTCTACGTATCGAAATACCTCGACCGCGCCGGCTCGCCCTACGACGAAGGCACGACCGTCGCGCTGATCTATGGCGTTGGCGACATTCTCCGCGGCAAGAGCGGCTACAACCCCATCTTCCAGCATGTCACAATGGGCGCCGACACCGTCGCCGCCGCCTTCCGCGCCGCCGCGGACGACAAGAGCGTGAAAGCCATCCTGTTTCGGATCGATAGCGGCGGCGGGTCGTACGTCGCTTCCGACACGATCTGGCGGGAGGTGGCGCGCGCCAAAAAGGCCGGCAAACCCATCATTGTCTCCATGGGTGCCATGGCCGGCTCCGGCGGTTATTTCATTGCCCTGCCCGCCGACAAAATCGTCGCCCAACCCGCCACGCTCACGGCTTCCATCGGCGTGTTTGCCGGCAAGTTCCTCACCACCAACTTCTGGGACAAACTCGGCATCTCGTGGGACGAGGTGCACACCAGTTCCAACGCCATGGTGTTCACCGGCCTGCAGGATTACACACCCGAACAATGGAAGCGGTTTGAAGGATGGCTGGATCGCATCTACGACGATTTCACCACCAAGGTTGCCGAGGGCCGCAAGCTCCCCAAAGAAAAAGTCCTCGAAATCGCCAAAGGCCGCGTCTGGACCGGCGAGGACGCCAGGGCCCTCGGGTTGGTAGACGAACTCGGCGGATTTCCCGTCGCCCTGCGTCTCGTGCGCGAGGCGGCGAAGTTGCCCGCCAACGCGAAGATCAAACTGAAGCTGTTCCCGCGTCCGCAATCGCCCCTCGAACGATTGCTCGCCGAAGGCCCGGATAACAGCCAGAAGGCCGGCGACGAAACCATCGCCCGCGCTCTCGAAATCATTCAACCGCTCGCCCGCGCCGCCCGCGACCTTGGCCTCACCACCGACACCAACGTCCTCCGCATGCCCGACCCCGGCATCGAGCCTTGAGGTAACTGTTCTTCAATTCGGAATGCCGTTGTAGGCCGCGTGCCCTCACGCGGCGGCTGTTCATGTCTCTCAATGAACCACTACGGCGTAATGGCAAACCGGTAAAACCCTTGCGGCCCGGTGGCCGCGCCGAAATTCGTCACCGTCAACCCCGCGCCGATGCTGTTGGTGACCGATACTCCCGGAACATTCGACCAGTTGCCCGAAACCAGGTCGGTCGCGAACTGCAACTGATACGTCTCGCCGGCCACGGAAGGAACGGTAAAGACAAGATTGCTCCCGACCGGCTGAAACCCGCCGATCTGGTTGGCCGGGGGATTGAGGGGAACGCTGAACTTGAAGATGGTGCCGTATTTGTGTGCTCCGCCGTGGTCTGCCGTCCCGTAAAAGCTCCCGTCGCTGCCTTGTATCAACCCGGCCCGTGGATTGGCTCCATCTGTGCCGCCGGTAAATGAGTAGAGATTCGTCAAACCACCGCCGGGACTCATCTGGAAAACAGTGCCAGTGGCATGAGTCCCCCGCTGTAGGTTGTCCCATAGAAATTTCCATCGCTCCCCAGTACCAGCGGCGACTCCGGAATCGCCCCGTCCGCTCCGCCGGTAAACGAATACAGATTCGTCAGGTCGCCGCCCGTACTAATCCGGAACACTGTACCGCTTCCGTACGCCCCTCCACCGGATGTCGTACCGTAGAGATTGCCGTCGCTACCCTGCACGAGCGCGGACGACGGATAGGCGCCATCACTGCCGGTGAAGGTGTAAAGATTCGATGAACTACCACTCGGACTAAACCGAAACACGGTGCCGTCGTCACTCGCCCCTCCGTTCTCAGTCGTTCCGTAGAAATATCCGTCGCGGCCTTGGACAAGACCCCCAACTGCATAACCGGCAGGGCAATAAAGATTCGTAAAGCTACCGCTGGAACTGATCTGATACACGCACCCCCCCCACTCGCCGTAGAAGTATCCGTCGCTGCCTTGGACAACGCCTCCCGATGGGGGGTAGTTGAAAAACGCGTGAAGATTTGTCAGAACGCCGCTCGGAGTAATACGGAACACGAAGCCATATCCAGCGCCACCTTGAGAGGTTGTGCCGTAGAGATTGCCGTCGTTCCCCTGCACGAGTGCGGATTGCGGATAGGATCCGTCGTTGCCGTTGAAGGAATAGAGATTCGTAAAGCTACCGTTGGCGGCGATCCGAAACACCGTGCCGTCACTATAGGTCTCACCTCTTTGAGCCGTCCCGTAGAAATTCCCATCGGTAGCCTGCACCAGAGCGGCGGCCGGGTAGGCGCCATCGCTGACGCCGGCAAACGAATGAAGAATCGCTAACGTCTGCCCGCTGGCGCTGCCTCCCAGAGCCAAGGCGGCCATCGCGACGAGAATTCGGAAGGGTTTCACAGCGCTTTCCTGACTTCTCCGAAAGCCAGTAAACACCTGTCCCCCAGGAAAGTCGAGGTGATTCTTATGATGAGAAAATATCGAAATTACGCCGCGTGAGGGCACGCGGCCTACAACCTTCCTCGGTGAACTGGCCGGTGTTGTAGTCCCACTGCCCCCAGTGGGCGCCTCCCTCAAGAATCTCTACACATGAACCATCGAATGACAAATTCGATTGTCGCCGACGCGCTGGCGGTCTAAATTCGCGTGAATCCAGAAAGGATGGTTGCGATGGCTTTCACATTACAAATCGGAGACAAGGCGCCGGATTTCAAACTGCCCGCCACGGACGGCAAAACGTACCGGCTCGCAGATTTCGCCGACGCCAAAGTTCTCGTCATCTTCTTTACCTGCAATCATTGTCCCTACGTCACCGGTTCCGACGAGGTCACGCGGAAGACGGCCGAGCAATTCGCCGCGCAGGGCGTGAGATTCGTCGGCATCAATTCCAACAGCAAGAACACGTACCACGAAGACGATTTCCCGCACATGGTCCAGCGCATGGAGGAACAGAAGTTTCCCTGGACGTACTTGCATGATGAATCGCAGGAAGTGGCCCGCGCGTACGGTGCCCTCCGGACCCCCCACTTCTATGTATTCGACCGCTCCCGCAAACTCGTCTACACGGGCCGCGGCGTGGATAGTCCGCGCGATACGAGCAAAATGACCGTCAACGATCTGGAGAACGCCCTGCGCGAGCAGCTTGCGGGCAAATCCGTGTCCAAACCCCTGACCAATCCCATCGGCTGCAACGTCAAATGGGACGGCAAAGACGCGCATTGGATGCCCGCCGACGCCTGCGATCTGGTCTGAGCGATGCACGTTCTCATCATCGGCGGGACGGGCCTGATAAGCCGCGGGATCGTCAAACATCTGCTCGCGCGCGGCGCGGAGGTCACCGTCTTCAACCGCGCCCAGCGTGAGGACACACTGCCGCACGAGGTGAAACGACTCCGGGGCGACCGCAATCAGTTCAACGAATTCGAGCAAACCATGCTGGCGACACGTTTCGACGTGGTCATTGATATGGTCTGCTTCGGACCCGAACAGGCGGCCGGCGCCGTCGGCGCGTTTGGCGGACGTTGCCAGCAGTTCATCTTCTGCTCCACCGTCTGCACCTACGGCGTCAAGATACCGCCACAAGTTCTGGTCGATGAATCGTTCCCGCAGGAACCCATCAGCGAATACGGGCGCAACAAACTCGCCTGTGAACAGATCTTTCGCCGCGCCCACGAGGCCGGCCGCTTTCAATTGACCATCATCCGGCCCAGCAGCACCTACGGCCCGGGCGCGCCGCTGATCGACAATCTCGAAGCCAATGCCGTTGCGTGGGATCGCATCGAGCGCGGCCAGCCCGTGCTCTGCGCCGGCGACGGTCTCGGTCTCTGGCAGTCCACCCATCGCGACGATTGCGGCAAGATGTTCGCCTACGCCGCTCTCAATCCAAAAACCTACGGCCAGGATTACAACGCCACGCGCGACGAGATCCTCACGTGGCGGGACTATTATCGCCAGGCCGCCGCCGCGCTCGGCAAATCGGCGCAACTTGTGTTCATGCCCGCCGCGTGGATTGTGCGCCACGACCCGCAACGGTTCGGCCTGCTCCACGAGATCACCCAGTTCCACGGCGCCTACAACTCCGCCAAAGCTCGTCGCGACGTCCCGGAGTTCCGTTGCGAGATTGACCTCACGCGCGGTGCCGCCGAAACCTTCGCCGATATCCGCCGACGCGACGCCTGGCGCGACAGCACCACCGATTTGCTCTATCAACGGATGATCGACGAAGCGCTCGCCACGGGCGTGTCACCCGTCCCGGCGTAGACGCCACCCCCAACCGTTATCGAAACAGGCTGGTGTACATTGGCCTCACGTGCACCGCGCCGCCGGGAAAGTAAAACGTACTGCCGTAAGAAAACGTGCGCGTGACCGTATCATAGAGCAGCGTGCGCGGCCCGTCCGTGTAGTTCGGGTCATACACGTGGAACGCCAATCCGTCCGGCCACGGCCGTTCGGCCTTCTCGTAGACGGTGACCGCGTGATTGATGTCCACATGCGGAAAATTGTAGAGCCACACCACCATCGGGTGGCTGTGCTCCATCCAATACTGCAAGTCATCGGCTGTACGAGATTCCTCATCCAACGACGGCAGGAACGGCATCGGGAATTTCCGTGGATGAAAATACGTCGTCCAGCCCGCGCCCATGTTGGCGCGTAATACGCGGCCTTCCCGTTCGCTCAAATCGTGCAGGCTCGCAAAACCGGGGAACAGAATCCGCTGGTCGGGCGGTTCGCTTGGCCACCACGCCGCCAGATTCCGCACCTGACGAATCCGGCGTGAAAGCTCGTCTTCCGGCACCGGCGGGGCTTCCGGGTCAAATCGTGCGTGCTTCCAAAATTGCACCACGCCGGCGGCCATGATGAAACACCGTCGCGTGTAGGCATGCTCGCGGTCCGGCGCATTCGTCGAGGAGACTGGGACACCGTTATCGTAGTTGAAAACCAGTTCGTTGGCGTAGGCGAACGTGTCGCGCTGTAAATCGAAGGGTCGTCCCGCGCCTGTTAACGGGCGGACGGACGCGCACCCAACAGACGCAGCCACCAACCCGATTGCAATCAGAATTCGCATGTTTTCAACTCCAGAAGGCACTGCAAGTCCGCATCGTTGTTCGTCGATCGCGGGTGAAAATAAAACTCGTGGAGTCCGCCGCCGAGTCGTTGTAGCGCGCGCCTCACCTCACCGGCTTGCATGCGAAACGTCCGTCCCAAGCCCCACAAGGTGTCGCTGCACCGATAAGGACAGCGCCGCCGCCGCGGCCTCATCCACAACCAATCAGCGGGTCCCATCCAAACCGCATCGAAGTTGGCTGAGAAAAAGCGTGGTTTGCCAAGCCGCAGCCAACCATCAAACGATGGCTTTAACACATCCAGTAGCATTTGGTACACAAATGGATGCGCATGGAGATGATGATGCGAATTGACGAACGCACACGTCAAGCCCGTTTCACGAAACAGCTCCCATTGTGCTCGGACCTCCTCGCGCATCAACTGTTTCGCTCGCGGTGACAAGCCAATCGCCCATCCCGCGCGCCGGTAGGAATCACCCCACGGCCACGCGGCGCACGTGACCGGCTGCGAGTTGTCGAGGTGCAGGTGCCATCCCACGCGCAGGCCCGGATTGTCCCGCGCCACGCGAACGGCGTCGGCTGTCCCGGCTGCCCAACCATCAAACTGGCTCCCTGCAACGCGCCCCGGCAATGGGCCTCGACGACGGCCCGGTTCACCTCCGTGGTCAGCCCGAAATCATCTGCGATGAAAAATACTTCTCTGTGGCTCACGTTTGACGTAGATTCTGCACGAATGGGCGAGTCGAACGCAATTCCTGATCACGGGTAGCACCGGGTTTATTGGCCGACACGTCACGTACCGGCTTCTGGACCGGGGCGCGGCGGTGCGCGTGTTCTGCCGTGCACCGGAGAAAGCGCAACGCCTCTTCGGCAATCGCGTGGAGATTTCCCGCGGTGATTTGCGCGATCGCGCCAGCGTGGCTGCGGCGGTGCGGGGTTGTCGCATGGTCGTTCATCTCGGCGCCACCTTTCAGTTCGGACGGGAAGCGCGACGCGTCGCCGAGGAAACCAACGTGCGCGGCACGGAGCATCTGCTCGAGGCCGCCGAGCAGAACGGTAGCGAACGGTTCGTTTATGTCAGCTCCAGCGGTGTGCTGGAAGGGAGACCCGGATTGTTGACCGAGCACGACTTTCCAAATGACATCCCCCGCCACGAGCCCTACCGCCGCTCGAAATGGCTGGGCGAACTCGCCGCTCTGGCGGCCGCGCAACGCGGCTTTCCGGTAACGATTGCCAGTCCAACGTGCCCGCTCGGAGAGGGCGACGAAGCCCCGACCCCCACGGGGCGCATGGTGCTGGACTATCTACGCGGGCGGTTCCCGTTCAGCGCGTGCGTGGGGCTGAATTTCATTCACGTCGGCGACCTGGCGGACGGCATCCTGGCGGTGGCCGATCGCGGACGAATTGGTGAACGGTATCTGCTCGGCCATCACAACGTGTGGCTCCAGGAGTTTCTCCGAGCGCTCGCACGGGCCACAAATCGTCGAGCGCCCCGTTTCCTGTTGCCAAGGCCGGCCATCGTATTGGCGGGCGCCATCGGCGAAGCGATCGGGAGTGAACGCATTTGCCGCGAAACAGCCGCCCACGCGCGCCGGCGGCAGTGGTTCGATTCTTCGAAAGCGACGCAGGAACTGAAGTGGAACCCGCAGGCACCGTTGCAGACCATCGCCGACGAGGCGGTCCGCTGGTTTCAGGTGGCCGGACGAACAAACGCGGACCTCGTCTTGACTGAGTCGAATGTCGCCGCTTCTTGAATGGACGCTGGTGGGCTGGTCGCTCCTGGCCGTGTGCTGGTGGGTCATTGCCATCAGCCTGGTTTCCTGCGAACGCAACCGATCCCGTCGAATTCGCGCGAGCGCGCCCACGACCACGCCACAAATCAAACCCACCGTTTCCATATTCAAACCGATGGCTGCGTTGCGCGAAGCCGCGCCACCACTCTCGCTCATCTCCGCCATGGAATCGTTCGTCCGCGAGTTGGACGATCACGCGGAAATCTTGCTGGGTATCGAGGACAAGGACGCGGTGAAATGGCAGACGGTGATCGAACAGTGGCAACGGGACTTCCCGGCCGCACGCCTGAAGACTGTCGTTACCCCGCGGCCCGCACAATTCCTCAGCCCGAAAGTCTCGTGGTTTCAGACGTTGTCCGAACACGCGACCGGTGAATTCTGGATGTGGAGCGATACCGACATTGTCGCGCCACCGGGTTTCCTGGATGTGATGCGGCAGGAACTCCTGGACGGTCACACGGGTCTGGTAACCTGCCCGTACGTTGTGCGAAACGTCGAAAGTGGGCCGATGATGTTGGAGGCGTTGTTCGCGAACATCGAGTTCTATCCCGGTGTGCTGTTCTGCGGCCGAACCGGTCTGGTCCAATTTGGGCTCGGCGCCGGAATGATGTTTCCGGCGGCACGGTTCCGCGAACGCGTGCATTGGGAAACACTGGGCACACGCCTGGCGGATGATAACGCGCTGGGTCGGGCGCTGGCTCCCATGAAAGTCAGCCGGGTCACCTTGGAAACACAGGCCTCGGAATCGAACTGGCGAGACGCCATCCAGCACTACATGCGTTGGCAAAAGACGGTACGCTGGTGTTCACCGGCCGGTTATGCGGGTCTGGCTCTCATTGTGCCGGCGCTGGGGTGGCTAGCCGCGGCCCTCACGCACCCGAGTTGCGCTGCAGCATGGCTGGGACTGTTGGTGACCACCCAGATCGAAATTCTGACTGCGGCCGTGCTATTCTGGTTGGTCGGCTGCGACCTGCGCCCCTGGTGGGCGTCCTGTTTATGGAGCATGCTGTTGCGGCCACTGACCTGGCTGGCCTGTTGGGTGCCATGGCCGGTGATGTTTCGTTCGCAGAACCGAAAATGGTGGAGCTTGTATCGATCGACTCCGCTGGGAGGAAAAACATGAAGCAGGTGTTGCAGTTGCCGCCATGGTTGTTCATTGGCCGGATTCATCATGTTCCAGGTATGCGGAAGTTTGCTCCTGCGGGTAGCCAGTCAACGAACTGGTTGGGCGGCGTTTGGGTGGTTCTCCTTCGGCAATATCGTCGGGCTCTGCGGTGTGACATGCATGACACTGACCCTGCGGACGCAAAATCCGAACCTCACGTTTGCCCTGTGCCAAGGCGGGGCGTTCTGCGCGTTGCAACTCGTGTGCTATTGGGCCTTCCGGGTTCCATTGCGACCGGCGCAATGGATCGGTGTGGCGTTTATTCCGGCCGGGGTTGTCTGCGTTCAATGGAACAGTGTCGCGGCGAAGTTCCACCCGCAAGCGGTGGCACAGAATCAATGAACCCGGAATCCGGATATCGACGAAAGTTTCTTACGGGAAGTTGACGGGATGAGTGAACGCGTTGTCGTGACGGGTATGGGCGCGGTGACGCCGTTGGGCTTGGATTTCCCGAGCACATGGCGACAGCTCGTTGCGGGTAAGACCGCCGCGGCTCCGGTCACGCTGTTTGATGTGGCGGGTTGCCGTTGCAAACAAGCGGCAACGTGTGCGCTTCCCGATTTTGCTGACCTTCCCACCAAAATGTTGGCGCGGCTGTCCCGCGCCAGCCAACTCGCCCTTGCCGCCGCCCGCGAAGCATTGGCGGATGCGCGGTTGTTGGATGGCCAGGGAAAGTCGTCCCTCCCTCATCTGCCGCTTTCCGTAAGCACCACGGGAGGCGGAATGGCGTTGGGGGAACGATTTCTGAGATCAATGCTCGCCCAACATCGTGGTCCGGGACAGTTTTTCCACGCTTCTCGATATCAGGCACAGCATCAAACACACGATCTCCAGCGACATCTCGGTTTTCACGGGCCAGTGACAATCATCGCCAATGCCTGCGCCAGCGGCGCCAACGCCGTTGGTCACGGCGCGGACCTGATCCGATCCGGCGCGTGCGACTGTGTGCTCACCGGCGGCTACGAGGCGTTGACCGAATTGATCTACGTCGGCTTCGATTGCCTGCAGGCCATGAGTCCCGACTGCTGCCGTCCATTCGATGTGGCCCGCAATGGTCTGATGCTTGGCGAAGCGGCCGCGTTCGCGGTGCTGGAATCGGAATCCCACGCGCAGGCACGCGGTGCGCAAATTCTGTGCGAACTGGCCGGCTACGGACACGGAACCGACTTGCATCACCTGACCCAGCCGCATCCCCGCGGGGCGACTGCGGTCGCCGTGATGCGCCGGGCCATCGCGCAAGCCGGCGTGATCGCGACGGAAATCGGCTACGTCAACGCGCACGGCACCGGTACTCCCCTTAATGACGTCAGTGAGGGCAAGGCGTTCGCCACGATGTTTGGGGATGGCTCAACCATTCCGCCACGCCTGCGAATTAGTTCAACGAAGGCTGCCATCGGACACACACTGGGAGCGGCGGGCAGCATCGAAGCCCTGTTCGCCATCGCGGCCCTACAGTCAGGCCAATTGCCGCCACACTTGAACGTCCAACAACCCGAGCCAACGGTTGCCGCGAACCTCGTTGCCGTGGGCGAACGACGGATGGATATCCCGGCAACATTAACGGTAAATCTCGGGTTCGGCGGATCGAACGCCGCACTGGTTTTCAGGAGATACGAGCCACATCCGCGCACAGCGATGCATGCCGGTACTCGCAAACCGCAGATGTCTCTCGCCATTTGCGGGATGGGCGCGGTGCTTCCCTCGGAAACGTCTCCGCGCATGAAAGGCCTGAACGAATCAACCGGCGAACAAGTCGTTTGTTGCGTCAACAGAACTCGCGAGCCCCTGGTAACATTACAGAACGAAGCGCGGGTGCGTCGGGCCAGTCCGCTCACGCTGTTCATGCTCGCGGCGGCGCAGCAGGCGCTTGCGGCAGCCCCCGAATTGGCCCGAGATCGACTGGGCGTCGTCGCCAGTTTCAACACGGGCGCGGTTGTGGCCACCCGACGGTTTTTTGAAGGTGTCATCAAGACCGGCCAACGCTTTGCCAGCCCGAATCTCTTTCCCGAGACAGTGTTCAACTCACCGACCAGCCACGTCGCGGCGGTGCTTGGTGCCGCCGGGCCGTGCTATTCGCTCGTGGGCGACGACGCCGCCTGGGTCACTGCGATCCGCGTGGCGGCCGCGTGGCTGGCCAACGGTTTGGTGGACCACGCACTGGTCATCGGCGCGGTCGAACTCGATCCTATCGTCATCGATGCCTTCGCGCGGACGGGTTGGTTGCCGCCACACGGACAAACCGGCTACGTGCCGAGCGAAGGCGCCGGGGCCCTGCTGTTACGGCGCGCGGAATTGCAAGACGATCCGCGGATCGTGCAGTTGGCCGACGGGTTCACCTACCGCAACCGGAACGATGCGCCGGGTTCCGCGCGGGATTGTCTGGCCCAATTCCCCGCGGACGTCGTCCGCTGTCACACCGCCCAGCACAACTGGTTTGGCCGCATCGAAGAGCAGTTGCCCGGCGGCAAGCGGGTAACGTTGCCCTATCATGGGGACGCGTTTGTCGCGTCGGCCGCATGGAACACAGTCGCCGCCGCGGAACTCGCGCGCCGCGAACACCGCAGGATTTTACTGCCCGGTATGGGGGTTAACCGGCGAATGTTCAGCTTTGCTTTTGGCCGCGGAATGACCTAATAAAATCGGGAACACGTGTGAGGTCATGGCTGAAATCACGCTGGATGAATTAAAAAGGCTGGTCGTGGAAAATTGCGTCCTCAAAATCAAACCCGAGGAAATCGGGGAAGCGACGCCATTATTTGGGCCGGGGAGCGTCGGTTTGGATTCGCTGGACGCACTGCAACTGACCGTCGCCATCGAACAGCAATATGGGATCGTGATCAACGACGCGAAGGTCGCCCGCGAGGCGATGCAATCACTGGGCACGCTTCGCAGTTGGCTGGCACAGCAACCCGGTCCCCGCGTCAAATCATAGCACCATCATGAGCACTCCGTCCGTGTACGATACCATCATCATCGGCGGCGGCCCGGGCGGCAGCACGGCGGGCGCATTTCTCGGCAGGGCCGGCCAGTGGGTGCTCCTGCTGGAACGAGAGGTCTTTCCCCGGTTCCACATTGGCGAATCGCTGCTGCCCTTCGGCAATGACGTGCTCAAGGAAAGCGGCGTCTGGCCAAAAATCGATGCGGCCGGGTTTCAACGGAAATACGGGGCCGAGTTTTTTGTCAGCAATGGTTCGCGGTGGCAGCGGTTTTGGTTTGCGCGCGGGCTGGTGCCCGGGTATGGCGCGACATTCCAGGTCGAACGCGCGAAGTTCGACCACATGCTGCTGGATCACGCGGCAAGTTGCGGGTGTGAAGTGCGCCAGGGCTGTCCGGCAAACGATGTCACGCGCGAGGGCGACCAGTGGCGCGTAAAATTGGATAACAGCGATGTGCGCGGGCGTTGGCTGATTGACGCGAGCGGGCGCGACGCCTTTTTGGGACGCGTTCTGGGATTCACGAGGAAGCCGATGAACCTCACCAAGCGCATTGCCACGTATGCACATTTCAAGGGCATCTATCGCAACCCGGGCGACGCCGAGGGGAACATCACCATCGTGCGGCTGGAAGATGGCTGGTTCTGGTTGATTCCCCTGGCGGAGGGGAAAACGTCGGTGGGCATGGTGCGGACGCTCGACGATCTGAAGCGATTTGGAAAAACTGCGGAAGAATGGTTCACGAAAACGGTGGAGTCGAGTTGTGAGTTGACGCGACGGATGAAGGGGGCGGAGCGGGTGAGCGAGTTCTACAAAACCGGCGATTACAGCTACCACCACGATCAAATGGCCACCGACCGCGCGCTCCTGGTGGGAGATGCCGCGGGTTTCATCGACCCGATTTTTTCATCCGGAGTACACATCGCGACAAAGTCCGGACAGGTTGCCGCCGAGCTGATTCAACGTGCGGATGCCGAAAAACGCGGGCTCACCACAAGGGAGCAACGGCGGTATTCCCACAACGTGCACCGGTACATGGAGGTGTATCGCCAGATGATTTCGATGTATTACGACAACCGGTCGTTTGAAGTGTTGATGCACCCCAAGGGACGCTTTGGCATCGTACCGGCGGTGACCTCGATCCTGGCGGGCAACTTTCATCCGTCGTTTAACATGTGGTGGCGTGTGATGCTTTTTCGCATTATTTGTGCAATTCATCGTCGCGTGCCGATTGTGCCACGGCTGGACTATTCCGAGGCTTGAAACCACATTATTCGCAGACGCTGTACCGGGCCTTCTGGTTCAACACGGGTGTCCGACTCGCGCGGCTCCTGGGAGTCAGGGGCGCCCGACGGACCGCTCGTGTGCTCGCCGAAGCCTACCGGTTGGCCCATCCACGGGCGCAATGCAGCCGTGCGCGAAAACCTCGCCCTCTTGTGCGGACCGCAGCTTCGGGAAAGCACCGTGTGCAACACGTTCGGCAATTTTGGGGCGACGCTGGCGGATTATTTCCAGCTCGGGGCGCGCACCAAGCAGGACGCGCTGGCCCTGATCGAATCGCGGTGCGGGTTCGAGCATATCCAAAACGCGTTGGCCGATGGAAAAGGCGTGCTGCTGGTCACCGTGCACACGGGATTATTCGAACTCGGCGGTTTGCTGATGGAGGAATTCCGTCTGCCGCTGGTCGTACTCTCGCTGCCCGAGCCGAGCCCGGCCCTCAACCTGTGGCGCGCATCGTATCGCCAGCACTGGGGCGCGGAAACGCTGGAGGTCGGCGTGGGCCAATTCAATTTCATGGAGATCGCGCGCAAACTGGGCGAGGGCAAATGCGTCGCCATGCTCATGGACCGTCCTCAGGGGAACGGCGACGTTGTGCCCGTGGATTTTCCGCATGGAAAAGTGCCGTTCTGACCGGGCCGGTCTGGCTCAGCCTCTTGACGGGAGCGCCGCTCGTCGCCGCCATCATTTTGGCAACCGAATCCGGCGGATACGCGTTCGAAGCGCTTCCGCCACTGCGCACGCAATGGCGCGGACCCGACCGCGCAGCGACCGTCCGCGAATTCACGCTCGAACTGGCCAGCCGGTTCGCGAGCCGTTATGCAATCATCCCGATCAATGGTATCAATTTGTGCCGCTGTCGCGGCTGTGCTCATAGCCTTCAGTCCGAGCATCGCTCGCGCGGATACGACGAATGCCGACGAGTTTGTCGCGCACCAGGCTGCCACGCAGACGTTCGAAGCCGACCTGCGACAGGTGTTTCACTGGAGTTTCCCGCGCCGTCACGTTGACAGTCTCGGACACATCAGCTACCAGGCCCCGGACTTCCTATCGATTGTCCTCACCAATCCCGCGCCCGAATTCGTGCTGGTGCGCGGACAAGATCTCTACATCAAGCGCGACAAGAAGGCGATCGCGGCGTACAAGTTGGAGGTGCACAATGGCAAACCGACCCAGCAAGTGCAGTTTCTACTGAGCTTCTTCCAGAATGGCTGCACGAATTTCGCGGATTTGTTCGATATGAAGATCGCGCGCACGCCCGATATATGCACCGTGACACTCACGCCCAAACACTTGCTGCAAATGTTGCCATTGCGGTCCGTCGAGAATGAGATCGCCTGGCCATCGATGGATGTGCGGTCCATGCGCATCGGTCTCATAATGGACAGTTACATCACCTACGAATTCCGCAACCCGCGTCGCAACCAGCCACTCGATGCAGCCGTTTTCGCGGTGCCGAGACCATGAGCCTCACACCCCACGGCCCCGGCTTTTCTTTCCTCGATTCGTTCGAGATTCTCGAACCTGGCAAGCGCGGTCGCGGTTGTAAATGGCTCAACCCCAAAGTGCCGTTCTTTGCCGACCATTTTCCCGGCAACCCGCTCATGCCCGGTGTGTTGCTCGTCGAATGTGCAGCGCAGGCCGCCGGGCGTGCTCTGGCAACAACCCGGTGTGGCTTATCTCGCGGCCGTTCGCGATTTTCGTTTCCGTAAACCGGTGTTGCCGGAACCAAACGTTGGACATTGACGTGACGCTGGAAAAAGAGATGGGCACGTTCGCCCAGTTCGAAGCCGTCCTCCGCGTCGGCCCAACTGTCGTGTCTCAGGGCAAGCTCACACTGAGCCGCGCCCTCAGTTCGACCGTGTGAAGCTTGCCGCGATCGGTCCGGGGAAGCGCGGCGTCAAGCAACCATCTCTTCGGCAATTTCCACGCCGGTAGCGCCCGTAACAAGCCCTCTTCGAGATCAATGCGTGCGTGTGTGGTTTCCACAGCGGCAGCCAGACAATCGTTGCCGCGTTTGTCTCTCACCACCGTGACCCAGGCGTCGCTGACGCCACGGAGTTCGCGCAAGGCCCGCTCGACTTCCGCAGGCGAAACCTTTTTGCCGCCGATATTGGCCACTTCCCCGATGCGACCGAGTAGCCGCAGTTCGCCGTACTGATTCCATTCGCCCAAGTCGGGCAACGTGGCCTTTCCAGCGAGGCTGCTGACGGACACGCAGCCACCACGCCGAATTCGGACTGTGACGCTATCCATTGGTTTACCAACGCCCCTGCCGCTCAACGTAGCGTTGCCCGTGCGGTCGTAGCAGATGCCGCCGGTTTCCGACGAGCCGTAGAAATTGTGGATCTTGAGGCCGTACCGCCGGTAAAACTGTTGCGCCACTTCCGCCGACAGCGGCGCACCCGCCGAAATCACGAGCCGCAGACTCGGCGGCTTGGCGACGCCCTCGACCTGCGCCAACGCCCGCAGGATCGCGGGAACCGCCGGGAGAACGTTGACCCGATACTGCTCGATCCATTGTAAAACCTGCCGCGGGACGAATGTTTGCGCGCACACCACTGCCGTCCCCTGCAAGAGCAGCGGCATCACAAGATTGCCAAGTCCGTATGAGTGGCCCAGTGGGATGATGGCGAGATTGCGGTCGGAGGGACGGATGCCCATCGTGCAGATGATGTGTTCGCCGTCGGCACGCAGATTCGCAGCGGAGCAATAAACAAACTTCAGGTCGCCGGTCGTTCCCGAAGTGAGCTTGATGCAACACGAACGCGCCGGCAATCCCCTCCAGGCACGGCGCACCGTTCTCTCTTGCGCTGCCGTCGGAAGCGATGGATCGAGGGGGAGTGCGGTGGCGCCGATTTTCTGGACACCAAGGAACGCCGCAAGCCAGAGGGCGCCATTGGGCCGGACAATGGGGACAACGTGATCATCGAGTGGCGCGGCGAAGCGTTCGGCCAGGGTTGTCAACTCACGGTAGGTCCACTCGCGGCCGGTGTCGGCGTCAATGACGACGGTTTTGGCGGCGCCACGGTCCGCGGTGGCTTGCCATATTTTCCAAAGTGAGGTCATACGCCGGCGCGTAACTCGTACTTGTACCCGATTCGCCCAAAATCGTATCGCAGGAATGTGACGAGCCTTTCCGTACCTTGGACAGGGGACGTTGCGACCGCGAGAATCGGGCTCATTCAGAAACCGTCGCGGCCGACGTGCCGCTGCGCAGGTGTTCGGCAACACCGATGCGGCTGGGTTGGCATCCCGCCTGTTCGATGGCCGACAACACGAGGCCCTCGTCCATGATCACGCGGTCGCGTTTGTAAATGGGATAATCGTCACGAACACTGCGCGGCGTGAGGTTGATGGTCGCGAGATTCGCCCCCGCTCGAAAAGCGCGCACGTAGCCGTTCTCGGAGACCAGTTTCATGGCGCTGACGGCGGGAATGATCCAATGCGGCGATGCCAGTCGCATCCATGCCACGCAATCCAGTGTTAGCTCGATGGATCCGTCCGCCTTTCCCTCCAACGGCGTTTGTTCCCCGGCCACGAAGGGACTGACGCTGCACCCCGCCAACGGCAATTCGGTCAACAACTGCAACGATTCGCGGACGTTGTCCTGCGTCTGGCCGGACAGTCCGACGATCAGCCCGGAGGACACCCTCCAGCCCGTGCGGGCCAGATACCGGATCGCCTCAACCCGGCGGGCCAGTGTTCCCGGTGCTTCCAGAAGCCGATAATGCTTCGGGTTGGCCGTCTCGATCTTCAACACGTAGTACTCGCCACCAGCTTCGCGCAACTCGTCGTACTGGTGCGGGGTCAACGTCCCGAGGCACAGTGTGATGCCGAGGTCGGTGTGCCGCCTCAACTCGCGCACCACCGGCAGGACGACTTCGCGGACAGCCACGGGGTCTTCACCCGCTTGGATGTCGATGTCCGTGATCGACGCCGGGCGGTGATGAATAATCCGGTCGGCCACTTCATCCGCGGCGAGGCGGTACCGTGCCAACTGGTGATTGTCACGCCGCATGGCGCAGTAGTGGCAATTCTGCCGGCAGTGGTTGGACACCTCCACCACGCCGCGCACGAACACGTGCCGCCCAAAGACGGCATCCCGTGCCGCCGCCGCCCGCGCATGAAATGCTTCCTGCGGTTCGACCGCGCCATTTACCCGCAAAAAGTCTTGCCTCATCCGACCCATTGACTCCGGCATGATAGCGGATTGACGGCAAAACACAACCCTGACTTCCATTTAGGGGCGCCACATTGGTGGCAGCGACAGACCGGGGGTTCGGCTACTCGCCCGCAGCTTCCTCGTGCTTGTGAATTTCCTCGACTGTGACTCGAATAGATGTGCCTCTTTTCCTTACTGCTTGGCACAAGTACGCATGGATTCGTTCAGGAGCGACACCAATCTTTTGAAGGCCTTCGGAGCCTGACTGTAAGAGAGTTTCCGCACACCGCCGATCCTTTTTCGGGTCTTTACACGAGCGTGGAATCAATAATACACCGTAATGCGGACTGGGATTTCCTGCGCGTTGTCTCGCGTCCAGCAGTTCGGTGATCTCGCGCACAAAGCTATACTGTCGGATGTCTTTGTCGATAACTCTAGCTAGGTTTTTCAACCTCTGGAGAGGCCTTCTCTTAGACGACCGTGGTAAGAATCCATTCGTCTTACGTCCTATTGGCGGTGTCCAACAGTCTCGCCGATTAACCACTTCGGCCCAATACTTTTCCGGCCACCATTTTAGGATCACGCAACCATCGGTTCTTTCACCAATACGCTTCTCAAATCCTGCAAATGGATCTCTTCGATTCGGTATTCTGCGGCATTCGATGATCACCAATTCGCCGTTCTTATCCACTCCCCACAGGTCACCTGGGAGATCACCATTGACTGGTGAGTAAAACCACCGCAATCGCCCGAACCGAGGTAGGAGCCCAAGATTTGCCCAGAAGAGTATCGTGACGTCCTCCTCGTCGTGAAGGACGAGCGGACCCTGTTGCTCGGCTTGGGCGCGCAACTCCTTGGCTTCTTCACTGTCAATATAGGCGAGTAGTTCCGTCGTCTTCGGACTGTTGGATAGTCTGTCTGCTTGATGCAGAAGATTGCGTGCTTTCGTAAAGTTCTTGTCCTGGACTGTTGCCTTCGCTTGATCGCGTAACTCTTCAGCTTCCTTATTGTCAATCGATGCAAGAATCTCCGTCGTCCTTGGGTTGGGTGATAGTGTATCAGCACGTCGCACCAAATTGCGCGCTTCCGCGAAGTTTTTGTCGCGGACCGCCTTTTCTGCTTGGGCGCGTAATTCCTCAGGCTCCCGATTATCAATTGTTCGCATCAACGTCGTCGATCGTGCTGAGTCGGCGAAAAGAGACAAGCTTCGCGCAGAGGTGCGCGCGCCGTCGAAATCGGCGCCCGCCAACCGCTGCGTAGACTCTTCTTCCAAGCGTTTCGCGACTTTATCGGCCAAGTCATGTTTCTGGAGTAAGAGCAGCTTCAGATAGTCCGACGCCAGATTGTGGTTGCTCAGCAGGAGCTGTCCGTCGCGGGCATCAGTTGTTGGGACAATCCACAGGTATTCCTCGTCGGAATCAAGGATGCGTCGCTGATCCCTCATGACGACAAACTGGCCAGATGCTGCGCCTTTTAGCAGGGCCTTCCCATCGGCATCGGTCACAGCCCCAGCGAAACGTGGGTCTGGATTCAAGCGAGAGACGAGGCTGTCGTACTTCTCCTTCGGAATCCCGTATGACACATCCACTTCAGTAGCCACAGCCGCGAGTGCATCCGCCAGATTCTCCTCATTGACGACAGCAATGCTTGCCGCGGACAGGCGCACCGTTTCGCCGCCGCGGGTGCGCACAAATACCTCGACGCTGATGGGCGATCGCGAGCAGCCTGAGGTAAGAGCAAGCGCTATGGGAAGAAATCGGCAAAGGCGAAGGTGCCTCATAGTACTGGCCCTATACACCAAGGGAAGCGGCGGGCGCAAGCGCAGATGCAACTTCTTACAGCAGCCGGTTGCATTTCGGGTCATTCACGGCTACTAATTGCCTGAACATCCCTTGTAGGAGGATTGGCACTGTGGACCTGAGCGTCCTGACGCTGTCGCGCTTTCAATTCGCGCTGACCATCATGTTTCATTACCTGTTTCCGCCGTTGTCAATCGGTCTCGGCGGCATCCTCGTCATCATGGAGGCCATCTACCTGAAAACCGGCCGCTTGGAGTACGAGGCGATGACGAAGTTTTGGACGAAGATTTTCGCGGTCAACTTCGCCATGGGCGTCGCGACCGGGATCACGATGGAATTCCAGTTTGGCACCAATTGGGCCACCTATTCACGATACGTGGGGGACGTGTTCGGTTCGGCGCTGGCGGCCGAAGGCATTTTTGCGTTCTTTCTGGAATCCGGGTTCCTGGCGGTATTGGTCTTCGGGTGGGACAAAGTCTCGCCGCGCATGCACTTTTTCTCGACGTGCATGGTGGCGCTCGGCGCATTCTTCTCGTCGATTTGGATCGTCATCGCCAATTCCTGGCAGCAAACACCGTCGGGCTTCCACATCGTGGGACAAGGACTCGGCGCGCGAGCGGAGATCACGGATTTCTGGGTGATGGTGTTCAACCCTTCCAGCATGCATCGATTGGCGCACACCGTGATCGGCGCCTACATCCTCGCAGCGTTTTTTGTGATGAGCATCACCGCCTACTACATCCTGAAAGGACGGCACCTCGATTTCGCGAAGAAAAGTTTCACCATCGGCCTGATCGTGGCGACCGTGGCGTCGCTCGCCGAGCCGATCTCCGGCGACCTGCAGGGCAAGAAGGTCGCGCAAACACAGCCCGCCAAGCTCGCGGCCATGGAAGCGGTGTTTCATACCGGCCCGGGACCGACACCGCTGTATCTGTTCGGTCAGCCCAATCTGCAGGAGCAAGAGGTCAAACATGGCATCGCCATCCCGGGGTTGCTGAGCCTCTTGGCATATGGCGATCTCCACAAACCCGTTCCCGGACTCGATCAAATCCCGCAACGGGATTGGCCTCCCGTCACCGCGACGTTTCAGGCGTACCATATCATGGTGTGGCTGGGCGGGCTGTTCGTGGTGCTGACGCTCCTCGGAATGTACTTTCTCTGGAAGGCCACCCTTTTCGAGAAGCGATGGCTGCTGTGGGTGTTTGTGCTGGTGGTACCGCTGCCGTACGTCGCGAACCAGTTCGGTTGGATGACCGCCGAAGTTGGCCGGCAGCCGTGGGTTGTGTACGGATTACTCCGCACGAGTGATGCGCTCTCGAAAGCCGTCGTCGCCAATCAGGTGCTCGGTTCCATCATCATGTTCGTCGTTATCTACGCTCTGCTGTTCGTGGTCTGGGTGTTTGTGTTGGACAGCAAGATCAAGCATGGACCAGACGAGATCGTGATCCGTCCGACCGCGACCGCGACCGGCGGACTGCTCGGCATCGCCGGCCTGCGCGCCGGCACGGGCGGCGCCTCGCTGACCGGGGCTGACGACGCGAAGGAAAAGGAATAGCGACATGGATTTGAACATTCTCTGGTTCATTCTGCTCGGGGTGTTGCTCGCGGGCTACGCGATCCTCGACGGCTTCGATCTGGGCGTTGGCATCGTGCATCTGGCCGTGAAGAGCGACCAAGAGCGCCGGATCCTGATGAACTCCATCGGGCCGCTGTGGGACGGGAACGAAGTGTGGCTGGTCACATTTGGCGGCGCGTTGTTCGCGGCGTTTCCCATCGCCTACGCGACGGCGTTCTCGGGATTCTATACGGCCTTCATGGCGCTGCTGTTTGCGTTGATCTTTCGCGCCGTGTCGATGGAGTTCCGCAGCAAGCACGACTCGCCGTCGTGGCGCTCCTTCTGGGACGTGTCGTTCTCGCTTGCCAGCGGCGTGGCCACCCTGTTGTTTGGCGTGGCGGTCGGCAACGCCATGCGCGGCATGCCCATCGGCGCCGACATGGAATTTCACGGGGCGTTCCTGGATCTGCTGCATCCGTACGCGCTGCTCGTCGGCGTGTTTGCGGTGGCCACGTTCGCTATGCACGGCTCGATCTATCTCTATTTGAAGACGGAGGGTGATCTGCAAAAACGCATTCAGGGGTGGATGTGGCGCACCTTTGGTGTTTTTCTCGTCCTGTACATCATCACGACGATCTTCACCCTGGTTGCCGTGCCGCTGGCCACGCGCAATTTCCACGAGCACCCGTGGGTGTGGATTGTCGTCGTGCTCAACGTGCTGGCCGTCGCCAATATCCCGCGGGCGATCTTCCTGGGCCGGCCCGGTTACGCCTTCCTGTCGTCGTGCGCGACGATTGCCGCACTGACGTTCCTGTTCGGGGTCGCCCTGTTCCCCGACCTAGTCCACTCGTCGCTCAATCCCGATTGGAGCCTGACGGTCTACAACGCGTCGTCGTCGCACAAAACGCTGGCGATCATGGCGACCGTCGCCGCGCTCGGCATGCCGTTCGTGCTGGCCTACACCTCGGTTGTCTATTGGGTGTTCCGTGGTAAAGTGCAGTTAAGTACGCTCAGCTATTAATCTAAGGAGACAGTCCATGGACATTCTCATCCAGGCCGAGGGGGTGACTCTCACGGAAGCGATCAAGGATGCCGTTGATGAGAAAATCGGCCACGTCGGGCAATACGCGCCGCGGGCGTTGCGTGCCCGGGTATATTTGCGCAAAGTCAGTGCGCATCACTCTCCCCGCCAGTACACCGTGCGCGTGCTCTTCGAGATTCCTGGCGCCGACCTCAGCGCCGAGGAATCCCACGCCGATGTGATCAGTGCGCTCGACGTGGTGGCGGGGAAGATCGAACGCCGCCTGCGCAAACGCAAGACCGAGCGCCTCGCCAACCGCGAGCGCGGCCCCCGCCGCAAGCCGTAGGTGGAAGTCCCCCGACGGGTGAGTCAACCGGTCTTTCTTGTGCCACCGGATTCAGGGTTTGTGTTACGCTGGCGATGTGATCATCCGCAACGTCATCCTGGACTGGTCGGGCACGCTCGTTCAACGATTTGATGCCGGTGGTGAAAACCACGAACCATGTGCTGGAATCGTGCGGGTTACCGGCCATTACCCGCGAGGAATTCCGCGCGCAATTCTGCCTGCCAATCCGAAAGTTTTACGAAACCCGCGTGCCCCACGTGCCCCAGGCCCGGCTCGAACAGATCTTCCTCTCCGAATATCCAAAGCATCATGCCGAGATCACCCTGCTGCCCCACACGCTGGGGTTTCTGCGTTTCTGCCAGCAGCGGCGCATGGGCGTGTATGTGGCCAGCACGGTGGACGCTCATACGTACGAGACACAGATGACGCGGTTCGAAATCGGATCCTACATCACCAAACCCTATATCGGCATCGAGGACAAAACGTCCAAGATTCATCACATCCTGGACGAGAACCGGCTCGACCGGGAGGAAACGATGTTCGTCGGCGACATGGAACACGACATTGAAGCGGGCCGGGCCGGCGGCATCCACACCTGCGCGGTGTTGACGGGCTACAATCCCCTCGACAAACTGCGCGCGATGAACCCGGACCTGATCTGCCTCCATCTCGGTGAATTGCAAGAATTCCTTGCGGCACGAGAGGTCGTGCGTGGATAAGATCGTGGTCAAGGACCTCGAAGTGGACACGCGCATTGGCGTGACCGAAGTCGAACGTGCCCGACCGCAGCGATTGCTTATTACCGTGGAACTCGAGTGCAATCTGGCCGAAGCCGGACAAACGGACCGGGAGTATTCCACCACGCCGTACGATGTGGTAGCCGATATGATTCACAAGACGGCCGCGGAGCGGCCACGGAAACTGGTCGAAGCTCTGGCCGCCGACATCGCCAAAGTCATTCTCTACCGCAAATTGGCGCAGGCGGTGACCGTCGAAGTCAAAAAATTCAGTATTCCGCGGAGCCAATATGTTTCCGTCCAAATCCACCGTACTCACTAGAGTCGGCTCGTGGACGCACTGGTGCTGGTTGCTGGTGGTGTTCGCGCTGGCCCCCGTTTGCGCTCGCGCGGATACCGTCACGCTCAAGGACGGCACGGTGCTGGAGGGCGACATCCGGGCGGAGGATGATGCGACGCTGTCGATCTATCTCGAGTTTGCTGGCGGCACGATCACCGAGACGCGGCAAATCAACAAGACGGACATTGCCAAGGTCGTCCGCTTGACGCCCGAGCAACGGGCGGCCTGGCAGGCGAAGCGCGATTACGAGGGAATTGAGAAGTATCAGTTGAATCCGAGCGTCAGTTTTCCGCTCAACTACTACGACCGAATTGTCCGCGACGTTTTCCACACGTTTCTCGCCAACCACCCGGATTCAGCCTACACGTCGAATGTGACCACGCGCATTGCGCAGTGGGAGACAGAGCGCGACCTAGTCGCTGCTGGAAAAATGAAGTTTCACGGCCAGTGGTTGCCGGCAGCGGAAGGCGCCCGACTGGCGGAGCATGAACGCGGCCAACAGTTGCTGACGCAAAGCCGCTGGCTGATTTCCCAGGGCCGGCTCGAATCCGCCATCCAACAACTTCAGGCGGTCCTCTCCCTGTCCTCGCAACCCGACCTTGTCTCCCAAGCCCGGACGCTGCTGGCCTCTGCATTTCAACAGACCATCACCTCGCTCGACCATCAGCGTCAGCAATTGGAAGGTGACGTTGCTTCCGCACAACAGTGGGTCGATCGAGCACAACAAGCGGTCAACACAGCGGAGGGGTCGCGGAAACAGCCCACCAGCAACGTGCAATCTCTCGGAAAGGCCGCGCCACTCACCTCTTTGCATCAGTCACTGGGGAGCGGCGATTCACAGTCCTTTGTCCAGAACCTGGCCGCCGTCAACGCGGCCCGCGACAATCTTGCCCAGGCCCAGAGCTATCTCAATCAGACCAGAAGCCAGTTGGACGACGTGGTCCAGAAACTCGCCGCGCTGCGATCGCGGGCGTCAACCGTCGAAGCCAAATGGGGAATCGTTGCTGGAGGCGGCAACTCCGACACAACCAAACCCCAGCCGCCAGGTTCGTCGCCAACCTCATCGGCCACCACCAATTCTCCCGATGTGCTCGTCGGCACCGTGGCCTGGCTGAAGAATAATTGGGTCTTCATGGCGGTGGGGCTGGTCGTGCTCCTGTTCTTGCTGTCTCGCCTGATAAAGGGATGAGACCGGGGCTCCCCTTATTCGCCAATATCGCATCCGCCGCTTTTGTCGTTGCAGAAACCGCGGCCTTCGCCGTAGCATGTCGCCGCAAAGAGGAGCGGATGTCCATGATATCGTTTCTGCGCGGCAACGTCGTCCGGATTCTGATTTTGGCCCTGGCTCTGTTCGGCACATGTATCGCGTCGGTTGCCTTCAGTCAAACAACCGATTCCAACATCAGCGATTATGTCACCATCAAGCTTAAAGACGGTCGTGTGCTCGAAGGACCGGTTCTGTTCGAGGACGACCAGCGAATCACCATCGAAGCGCAATTCGCCAACGGCACCATCACCCGCAAGGATCAGATCAACAAGAGCGATATCGCATCCACCTCGCACTTGAGCCCCGGCGACCGCGACCAGCGCCTGGCAACGATTGCCTCCCACGATCTCGGCAAGTACCAGCTTGATCCACAGAACTCGTATCCCTTGTCCTACTACGACAGCGCGATTAACGATGGCTTCCGGCGTTTCCTGACGCTGTACCCCCGCGCGCTGGAGGCGACCACGATCACCAACCGACTCGCCGAATGGCAGGAGGAACGGGACAAGGTCGCGTCGGGACAGGTCAAATACCACGGGCAATGGATGCCCGCCGCCGAGGCAAACAAACTTGCCGAAACCGAGCGCACCCGGCAAATCATTCAGGATGCCAGGGCGTTGATGGCGCAAGGGCAATTCGAGGCTGCCACCGAAAAGCTCGCGCCCTATTACAATGCGGCGCAGCCATCACCGCTCGTGGTCGAAAGCCGGCATCTGCAGGCCGATGTGTATCGCTTGTGGATCAGCACCCTCGAAACCACGCAGGAACAACTCACCAAAGACCTCGAAGCAACCAGGGACAGGGTCACCCACCTTTCAGAAACACGATCACAAGCCCAATCCAACTATGACCAGGCTCGCAGCAAGAGTCTGAGCACGACTTCGAAAGCCCTGGGGGACAGCGCGATATCCAGCCAGGCCAGTGCGGATTATCTCCGCGCGGAGAAACAGTACAGCGAAGAGCAAAACCGCCAGTTTGCGATTCAGGAACAACTCGACAATACGATTCACCAGCTGAGACAGGTCCACCAAAGCCAGGATCTGTTCGCAGCAGCTTATCCCCCCACCGAGGTGGTGAAGGAGACGCCGCCACCACCGAAGACGAACGCCCCCGCGCCGCCGCCACCACCACCACCGCCGCCACCGCCGCCACCGACGGTTCTCGAGCAGATGGGAGATTGGTTCGGCAGAAACTGGATCATCGTTGCCGGCGTCGGACTGCTCGGGCTCTGGGGTGTGTCGCGCTTGTTCACGCGCTCCTGACGACGAGACGGCTATTCCCAATACTTCTGGAAGTCGTCCGCGTTCGCCTTCTCAAATGTCGGGAAACGCGTATGTCCCGGATCGTTTGTTTTGACTCCGATCGCCTTTTCGATGTACTGGTAAACCTCAATCGGCTTCTGATCAAAACGAACCGTCAAGGCTTCGGGATTGTAGGGTTCCCAAATTTGGGGAACGATCACCGAGAGGCTTGTCATGACGCAACACACCAGAATTGTCGAGGAGATCAGGCCGAATACGAAACCCAACACCATGTTGACAATCCGCGGGTAACGGGGTACGGCCTGTTGCGTGACCTGATTCAGCACCAGAATCAACGGCAGGCACCCCAGCAGAAACACGGCCCAGTACGCGCCGAACGCGCCGTACGCACCCGCCCCCGGCATCACCGATTCCACCAATGCCGTCGCCTCATACCAGTACCGCATCGTCACCATCATCGCAAAAAACAACAAGAGCGAGCTGGTCAGTTCGTAAAACACGCCAAACACCGTCCCGCCCCATGCCAGCGACAGGATCAGGACCAACGCCAAAATGCTGAGAATGACTGGGATGACTTCCGCCATGACTAGCTCGCTTGGATCACTTCCTCCGCCGTCGTAATCCCACTGAGGATTTTCTCCACCCCGTCTTCGCGATACGGACGGAGACCCTTGCGGGTGGCCATTTCCGCCAACACCTGTTCGTTGGCGCCATCATTCACGGCCTTCCGGAATTCCTCGTCCAGCACGAGCAACTCAAAAATCCCGGTGCGCCCTTGGTACCCGATGTTATCGCAGGCCTCGCATCCCGTCGCGCGATAGATGCGGCGTCCCGGCTCCAGTGCCATTCCAATCTCACTCAGTTCTGTCCCCGTCGCCTCATAGGCCTCGCGGCATTCCTTGCAGAGCACGCGCACCAGACGCTGGGCCACGACCATCAACAGCGCCGAGGAAACCTGATAGTGCTCCACCCCGATCTCTTCCAACCGCACGACCGTCCCCACCGCATTCTTCGCGTGCAGCGAGCTGAACACCAGGTGACCCGTCAAAGCCGCGCGAATCGCGATCTTGGCCGCCTCGGCGTCGCGCATTTCGCCCACAAAAATCACGTCGGGATCCTGGCGCAGGATCGATCGCAGCCCGGCCTCATAGGTGATACCGGCTTTCACGTTGACGGGAATCTGTGTCGCCCCCTCCAGCTCATATTCCACGGGATCCTCGATGCTCATAATGTTCAGGCGCTTGCGGTCAAGCCGGCCGAGCGCGGCGTAGAGGGTTGATGTTTTGCCCGAACCGGTTGGCCCGGCGGCCAGGATAATGCCGTTGCGGGAGTGAATCACCCGGTCAAATCGTTGCAACATCTCCTTGCTCATGCCGAGGTCGCCCAGGCCCATCAGCCCGCTCTTACGGTCGAGAATACGCAGCACCATTTTCTCCCCGTGAATGGCACTGGCGGTGGCTGCGCGGAAGTCCACTTCTCCACCCTCGGTGCGCACGCGAAACCGCCCGTCTTGCGCCCGGCGTTTTTCGGCGACGTTCGATCTGCGCCAGCGTCTTGAGCGCCGCGACCACACGCAGCCCGTCCGCCCGGGTAAATATCAACCGCTCCTGCAACGCGCCATCGACACGAAACCGCACCCGGCAACCGTCGGCCTGCGGTTCCAGGTGAATGTCACTGGCCCGTTCGCTCATGGCATCTTGCAACACTTCCCGCGCCGCCTCGATGCCGGTCATTTCGGGCATATCTTTGCGGACCTGGATCTCGTTGCCGTCCACGTCCAAAAACTCCATCCCCACCCGCCGCTTTTTGGCCCGGACGGTGGCGGCAACCTTCGTCCGCCCGCCAAACAGTCCCCGCTTTTTGGGGGCCTCGCCCGGCGCCAGCCCGGCGACACGGCCGGTGAGCGTCCTCGGCCCTTCCCTGTCGCGCAGCTGACGCCGGCGCTTGACCAGATACATCACAAATCCGAGGACAGGGAGAAGCAGCACGTCCGCATTCGCACGTTTGATTTCTTCCGGCATCCCTTTGACATCGTGTTGCACCCAAATCAACGCGCCAATCCACGCCAGCGCCGTCAGTCCCATAACCAACAGAAGAATATCCATCGACCAGCGATGCACATACGGAAGTGCCATGGACCCGGATGGGAATTCGCGGCGGGTGCGGGTTGGGGTTCTTTGCTTCCGGGGGTTCCTGAATCTGGTGCCTTTGCAGATGGAGGAATCGCGACGCCGTCGATGCTCTCGACCTTGTCCAGAGGCAGTTTGACCTTTCCGTATGGCACGGTAATCAGGATGCTCTGGTCATCGCGCTCCAGAATCTCGGCGTCAGGATACACCTTGCCGTCCTTCAGCTTCACTTCCGATGCAACGAGCGAACTGACGGCCAGAAAAGCTGCTAGAACGACGAGCTTGAAGCCTTGCAAGGTCGCGTGCCTTTCTTCTTTGATGCCCACTGTGTCTGAGCTTCCGTTGAAGAGTCAACAGCCTTTTGCTAGCCGGATGTGCACCGACCGCGGCTTGCACTTACCGCGCGCGGCCAAAACTAATCGTCCGCCGGCTCTTTAGCCGCCAATTCCTCGGTCGTTTTCGAATGATTGCCCTGCGCCTGGATCATGCCGCTCTGGCGGGCGAAATCGAACAGACCACCCGCGTCGATCACAGGCCGCGCGTCCCCGAGCGATTTCGTTGCGAAAATCTTCGAGGATTTGAGAACTTTGAGCGTGTTCGCGTCCAGATCGAGTTCGATTTCGTCGCCGGTCCGGATCGTTTCGCAGATTCGCGTTGTCGATTCCACGGGATAAAGCTCGCCGGTCGCTACGCTGTTGCGAAAGAAAATCCGCGCAAAGCTTTCCGCCACCACCGCCTCGCATCCCGCCGCTCCGAGGGCAATCGGAGCATGCTCGCGGGAACTGCCACAGCCGAAATTGCGACCACCAATGACAATTGTGTACGGCCCCCTGGTTTGCCCCTCGGCAATATACCGGGTCGGATACTGGTCCTTCGGCAGACCGCACAACGCGTAGCTGCCGAGTTTCTCGTATTCTTCTGGAATCGTGGGCACGAGGGTCAGATACTGCGCCGGGATAATCTGGTCGGTATCGATATTGTCCCGCACAACATATGCCTTTCCGCGGATCACCTTGCTCATGGTGCTGTCAGCCTACGCAAAGCCTCCGCCTGAATCAACTCTCAAAACCCGACGCCAGCCCTGATCGGAGGAAGCCATCCTCTCAATATCAGCAATTGGCATGTTCAATTCTGTCTGCCCGACCCTTACGGCGTGTCTACCCGGAGGGGGGTGCGGGATTACCCACGTGGCAGCCAAACCCTTGGCAAGGCGGCTGCTTTATGGGTAGATCATGCCAGAGTACAGCGATCCCGAGAAGACCTACACGATCAGCTACCCCGAGGGGTGGTTGCCTCTGACCCATGAAGGTTCCCCCCACGTCAGCCTCGCGAGTTTGACCACCGGCGGGTACCTGAAAGTGGAAGCCTGCCAATTTGAGAAACCGGCCCCGGAGTCCATGCAACCCGAGCGCGCCCTGCAATCGCTCATCGAATGCGAGAAGCGTACGTGGCCCGACATCGATTACGAGCTTATTCAACGCGGCTCGCGCAACGGCTCCGCGCTCGCCTACGTGACGTTTACCCGGGTCGAACTCCCCGACGAGGAGCACCTCGCCGATTTCGGTCACACCCGCGCCTGGATCTTCACCCGCGGCCGTGTCCAGGTCCGCTGCCTGTACCGCTGCCGCAGCAGCGATGCCGGCGTGGACGACGACGAGTTGGAAGGCATCGTCAACTCACTGGAACTGCACGACGATCCGCACCTCGACGCCGCCAGTTTCACGAATTATTATTTCAGCCTGCTCAAGCACCGTCGCCCGCAACTCGATGTTCGCCCGCCCGAGGGACTCGCCTTGACGCTTGCCGATGGCCAGACCGTTTTGCTCGAGCACCTCTATCACCATTACCTGCTTGAGCCGCAACGGATGGACGAATTGATCGAGGCGCACATCAATCTGCTCGATTATTGCGGCGACGACGTGCCTGATCTGCGCAATTACAAGCTCATCAAGCCGCTCCTGTTCCCAAAGGTGTTCCGCGCCGCCTCGCACAGCCTGCCCCCGCACCGCATCCCGTTGTGGCCGGGCATCTCCATCGGCGCCGTCATTCAAGGCGCCGTGTTCACCTACGGCGTGAACTCCGAACGCTTGAAAAACTGGTCCGCGAGTCGCTCGACGACATCATGGAAGACCTGACCGACAACCTCTACAGCATCCAGCCCGTCGCGCCCCGCGGCCTGCGCAATGACGAAGGCGTGACCCAGGCCATCAGCTACGTTAACCACTCGTTCAGCGCGTCGTTCATCCTGTTCGAGGACTTCTACAACACCACCTCGCACAACCTCAGCGCCGAGGAATTCCTCGTCGGCCTCCCCAACCCCAGTTGCGTGTCCTGCTTCCGCGACGACGACCCGCGCTTTGTCGTCCAACACACCGCCATGCTCCGCTGGGACTACCATCGCAGCGTCGAGCGATTGACCGACACCATCTACCTCATCAGCGGCCCGAACCCTCAGAGACGTCAAGCCCTACGACATCCTCCATTGCTGCCCGAAGAAAGCCTGAGCTCAGGCTACCTCATACCGGCCATTATTACCTCTCACCCACCCGTGTCGCGTGAGCGGCGGATTTATCTATAATCGATAGCCAGCGCCCGCGCCCCCCCCTCCCATTCCGCGCCCTGAATTGTAGGGTGACCCACCCGACCCGCCGTAGCTTCAGCGAAGGCGGGTCCCGCCGAGCCGCCGTCGTTGGCCTGTATTTTCCCCTCACGCGGCGACTCCGAAAACCCCCTCCGCCTCCGCCGCTTGTAGGCCGCGTCCCCCGACGCGGCGATGCGCAATCCCCTCTCCCCTTGGGGGAGAGGGTTGGGTGAGGGGTGCTGTTGCTGTCCGCACCATCCGCCGTTGTAGGTTTACCCGCCTCCGCCGCTTGGAGGCCGCGTCCCCCGACGCGGCGACTCCAAAACCCCCATCCGAATCTGACTCATAGTCTGTGGAATTCCATGGCGGCGGGACTGAGAGCGCCTAACAAAACCCACTGTTTGTTGTAGCCGCGGCGCTCTGTCGCCGCGCCACCTTGATTTTTAGGGCTTCCGACACACGCCGACAGAGCGGCGTGGCTACAGAATCCGGTTTTGTTGGGGGCTCCAACACGATGCGTCATGGCGCAACCGACATCCCGTCCTCACGGCGTTTCGGCAACCAGCGCTGAACCGCCGGCTGACGCATCGGGAAGGCGGGTCAGAGGACGTGAAATGGTGCGAACCAGCGGAAGAAGGAGTACAGGCCGAGGGAGCCCTCGATCACTGTCGCGGCCAACAGCGCGAGGCGGATGCGTCGAGTGGGCGCGGTGAGTGTGGCCAGCAGGAAGGTAACGCCCGCTGCGGGTGACATCATTTCCCGCAGGCCTCCGATTGCCGCGAGGAATTTGCCAGGGATCGGGTTTGATCGTGAACCAGTTGTGACGTGGCGGCGACGATGAGCGCGGCCACAACCAGGTGGCGGCAAACGCGACAGCCCCGATGGTAAACATGATCCAGAATCCCTGGATCGGCCAGGAGGAAATAGAGCACCAGACCGGTCGGGAGGATGGCGCCAAGACCGAAAACTCCGAGGAAGAGGATAATATCGCCCCAGGCATACGTCCCGGGTGAATCCTGGGCTTGAGCCGACATGCGGAGGTCGCGGGCGTTGACGGCGGCGTTGGCGATCAGGCACGCGGCGGCATCACCGGCGATCACGACGGCGCATTTGACGAGCGGACAAGTAGTCCGAATCCCATTCATTTCGCGGCAATGTCCATGCGTAGCGCGTCACGATGGCCTCTCCGTCGTCATCATCCTCCCGCAGATCCGGTGGCGGCAAGGGGAAAGTGACCGCGCCTCGGTCATCCTGAGCGAAGTCGAAGGATCTCGTGGCTGCCAATCTGACTCATCGTCTGTGGAATTCCATGGCGGGAGACGAACTCGCCTTTGCTCGTAGCCGCA
>CAVYAC010000061.1:0-146969 GCA_963766065.1 uncultured Verrucomicrobiae bacterium | reverse complement strand
GGTATTCGCCCTTCGCTTTGTATTCCTCAGCGCGTTGACGTATCCCCGTGCCCGCGCCAACGACGAAGAGGGCGACGGAATCATGAACGACCCCCTCACCCTGACCCTCTCCCCCGGAGGGGCGAGGGGAAGGGCTTGGCGGCATGACGAAGTCGGAGAGGCAGAGGCCATCGGGTTTGCGCTGGCGGTGGAAATGGAAGGTGTGGAGGAGTTGCCCCTCACCCAGCTGGGAGGGTGAGGCTCCTGCCGAACCGTCCTCTTGGGCTTGCCGGGAGGCTCGCCCTCCAAACAGCTTGATGGAATTGCCGGCGGCTTCGGCATCGAAGAATTGCCACACCGCCTTGACTTTCATGAATTTTGCGGCCTCGGCTTTGACGTCCTCCACCAAATTCTGCAACTCCAGTGCTTTCGGGTCGCGGGCGGCCACCGCCCTCTCGAAATTGGATTTGAAGCCGAGATGGCGCACGTAGAGCATCTGGGGGTTGATGTATTCCCATAGCTCGCGGAGCTGCGGAACGTCGCGTACTTTGCGATCGGGGTAGGGCGCGGGACGCGGCGGCAGAATCCGCACGCGCGAGCTGCGCTCGGTCGTTTCTGGAAATTCCTCTTTGTCCTCCGCGGCGGCGACGACGGCGACGGGTTTGTGTTCCGTCGCGACCTTGTCGCGTTCGGCGGGGTCCATGAGCCGGTTCATGATCGACAGGCCGGTCATGGCGTCCTTGCAATAGACGACGACACGCTCGTAGCTGGGCGAGATGCGGGTGCGCGTAAACTTGTCGCTGAGGGCGGCGCCGCCGACGAGCAACGGGACGGTGATCCCCGCCTGTTTCAGGTCGCCCGCGGTGATAACCATTTGCTGGGCGCTTTTCACGAGCAGGCCGGACAGGCCGATCGCGTCGGGCTTGTGTTCGCGGTACGCCTTGATCAGGTCCTCGGGCGGAACTTTGATGCCGAGATTGATGACGTTGAACCCGTTGTTCGAGAGAATGATCTCCACCAGGTTTTTGCCGATGTCGTGCACGTCGCCCTTGACGGTGGCGAGGAGGACCTTGCCTTTCGTCGAGTCGGCTTTCTTCTCCATGAATTGTTCGAGGTGCGCGACCGCCGCCTTCATGGCCTCGGCGCTTTGCAGCACCTCGGCGACAATGAGCTCGTTGGCGTTGAACAGGCGGCCAACCTCCTTCATGCCGTCCATGAGCGGGCCATTGATGATGTCCAGCGGCCCGGCTTCTTTGAGTTTGAGGTTGAGGTCGTCGATCAGGCCTTCCTTCGAGCCTTCGAGGATGTAATTGGCAAGCCGACCGTCGAGCGGGAGATCCGACGTCTTTTTCTTCACGCGGCTTTCAGCGGTGCGGAAATGCTCGTTGATGGCGGCGATGTGATGCTGGTTGATCGCCGCGCGCTGTTCCTTGGTCTGCTGGCGGTAATCATCGCGGTGCGTCGAAGCCTTCGTGCGGATAATTCCACAGCAAATGCTCGACGAGCTTCTTTTCCTTGTCGGGAATCGTGGCGTACCGCTCGAGTTTCTCGGCGTTGACGATGGCGAGATCGAGACCGGCTTTTGTCGCGTGATAGAGGAAGACGGAATTGATGACCTCGCGCGCGGCGGGCGGCAGACCAAAGCTGACGTTGCTCACGCCGAGGACGGTTTTGCACTTCGGCAACGCCTGTTTGATCAGGCGCACGCCCTCGATGGTCTCGACCGCGCTGCCGATGTAGTTCTCGTCGCCGGTGGCGCACGGAAACACGAGGGCGTCGAAGATCAAATCCTCCTCGGCGATCCCGCGCTCGACGCAGTAATCGCGGGCGCGCCGGGCGACGGCGAGCTTGCGTTCGCGGGTGATCGCCTGGGCCTGGAGTTTGTCCTCGTCGATGGAACCGATGACGAGGGCCGCGCCGAACTTCTTCACAAGCGGCAGGACCTTGTGGAATTTCTCCTCGCCGTCCTCGAAATTGATCGAGTTGATGATGCTTTTGCCGAGGCAATACGTGAGCGCGCGCTCGATGGCCTTCCAGTTCGTCGTGTCGATCATGAACGGCACTTTGACCTTGTGAATGACTTTCTCGTAAAAGCGGTCGATGTCGGCCAACTCGTCGTGGTCGGTGTTTTCGAGGTTGATATCGATAATGTGCGCGCCGCTCTTGACCTGGGCGCGGGCGATCTCGGTGGCTTCCTCGAATTTTTCGTCGGTAATGAGCCGCTTGAACGCGCGCGAGCCGACCTCGTTCGTGCGCTCGCCGACAATGAGCGGGCGGTTGTCGTCGGTCGCCTCGACGAGTTCAATGCCGCTGTACCACGATTTGCGCGGGGCGCGAAATGTGCGCGGAGGTTTCCCATCGACCATCTGCGCGATGGCCTTGATGTGGGGCGGGGTGGTGCCGCAACAGCCTCCGACGATGTTGAGCCAGCCGTTTTTCACGAAGCGCTCCAATGCGGCGGCGAGGGTCGTCGGTGTTTCGAGATACAGACCTTCCTCGTTCGGCAAACCTGCGTTGGGATAGCAGGAGACGCGCGTGTTGGCCATCTGATGGATGGTGCGGATGTGATCGGTCATGAATTCAGGACCGGTCGCGCAGTTGAGGCCGATGCTGAGCAAGTCAACGTGTTGGAGCGACGCGACGAGCGCATCGGCGGCCTGGCCGGCGAGCATGGTGCCCATGGGTTCGATCGTGGCCGAGACCATGATGGGGAGTTTGTAGCCGAGTTCGTCGAAGGCCTGCTGGATGCCAATAATGGCGGCTTTGATGTTGCGCGTGTCCTGGCAGGTCTCGACGAGGAGAATGTCCGCCCCGCCTTCGGCGAGCCCGCGCGATTGCTGGTGGAAATTGTCGATCAATTGATCGAATGTCACCCCGCCGGTGACGGTGATGGCCTTCGTAGTGGGGCCGATGGACGCGGCGACGAAGCGGGGCTTGTTCGGCGTGGAGAATTCCTCGGCCGCTTCGCGTGCCAGCGTCGCGGCGGCGACGTTTAGCTCGAAACATTTGTCGGCAAGGCCGTATTCGTTGAGCACGAGCGGCGTGCTGCCGAACGTGTCGGTTTCGACGATATCCGCGCCGGCTTCGTAATACTGGCGGTGGATATCGAGGATCACGTCGGGGCGCGTGAGCACGAGGTGTTCGTTGCAGCCTTCGAGGGCGGGGCCGCCGAAATCGCCGGCAGAAAGGTTGCGCTGCTGGATCATCGTGCCCATCGCGCCATCGAGCACGAGGATGCGTTCGTCCAGCAATGACTGCAGCAGCTTGGTACGTTCGTCGCGATTGCCCATGGAATCCGCCTACGTTAACAGCCTGTTTCCATCAGGGAAAACAAAAACCGCGTTCGCATCAGCGAGCGCGGTCAACACGGAGCGGATTGTTCGAGCCGGCGATTGCCGCTCGCACATCCTCCGGGGCTGCCCGCCTCGGAGAAGCCACCGTAGGCGCTCCGGCCTCGGTTGGCAGGTCCGAAAACTCTCGGACCACTCCTGATGCTGGGCGGGAATATACACGCCGGCGGGCGGTTTGCAAGCAGAACTTGCACAGGGCGGGGGTTCGCGGGAGAATAGATGGGAGATTCAAACGCAATGAGACGGAGCGTTTTTGTCGTCGCCATTATTATGATGAGCGGCTGTGCGTTTGCACATGCCGAAGGAATGGAGGCAATTGTGGCGCAATTCACGTTGAGCAGTCCGAGTTTTCGAAACAAGCAACCGATGCCGGCCAAATTCTCGTGCGAAGGCGGGGATGCATCACCGGCGTTACAGTGGGAGGGCGCGCCGGCGGGCACAAAGAGTTTTGCGTTGATTGCGGATGACCCCGATGCGCCCGGCGGAACGTGGGTACATTGGGTGGCTTACGCGATTCCCGCGAGCACAACGGAATTGCCCGAGAGCGTTGCCAAAACCGATACGGTCGGCGCATTGGCTGGCTTGAAGCAGGGCATGAACGATTTTGGGCGGGTCGGGTATGGCGGGCCGTGTCCACCGCGCGGGCATGGGGTGCATCATTATTACTTTCGGTTGTATGCGCTGGACGCGGAATTGAGGCTGGCGCCACGCGTGAAGCGTCACCAGCTTGACGCGGCGATGAAGGGACACATTCTCGCGCAGACGGAGTTGGTCGGGACGTATCAGCGGGACTGAACGGCGGACCTGGTGCCGGCTTTTTGCAATTCGGTACGGATCATCGTCAGGATTTCGAAGTAATGCCACGCGGCGGGAGAGTCGGGCTCTTGGTGGTGATCGGGTTTCAAGATGAGATCGCCGGTGGCAAGCAAGACTTTCTGGACTTCCGGATTCTGGCGAACCTTCTCGCGTGTGGCTTCCACGATCAGCTTGTAGTGTTCGCCGGGTGTGGCGGGTTTGTACTCCATGCGTTTGCCCTCGAAGCTGACCCACGTGATGCCCATTTTCCGCATGTTCTCGTTGGCGAGGTCGCCGGCGTGCTTGGCGTCGAAGGCGGTGAGTTGTCCGACCTGGTCGCGCGTGAACTTCCATACCAAACCCGGAAACGTCGCCCGCGGATCGTCAGGGCCCTCAGGATATTTCATCATCTGCCAGAACCCTTCGAGGCTGGCGTAGCGTTTGCCGTGGAACGTGAAGGGTGTGGGCGCGAAATTGGAGAGCAGGCCGAGTTCGTTGCGCTTGGAGAGGATGACTTCGCCCGGGCCGGCTTCCTGGGGCAGAATTTCCCATACGGGCACGTTGTTTGTCGGCACGGGTGTCCACCAGTGCGGGGGATAACGAGGATCACGGGCGATGGACGGCGCGTTGGTTGAATCGGCGCGCGCGCAATTGACGGCGAGTGCAATGGTCAAACCGGAGAGAATTTGGGCAGGTATTCGGCTCCGCATGGGGCGAGTATGCGATGGGTCAGCGGAAACTGCAAGAGGGGAAGGTGTGGGCCCTCGTTGGGAACTAGGGAGCCAGACGAATCCGATAGAACTGGTTCGGATTATTCGTGACGCCGCCGGGATCGACGTAGTTCGTCACGGAATCGCCGGTGCCGGAAAGGATGATATTCGAACTGATGTCGGAGTAACCGATGCCGAGGTCGGTGGCACCTTGGACGACGTTGGTGGTACCGCCACCACACATCCACGTGATGAGCATGTCGTAGCCCTGCGGGGTCGCCGAAAGGATGTGGAAGTAGGAGGCGCTGTTGGTCGGGTCAAGGCCCGCCAGATAATCCTGCAGGACGGTGAACCCGGTGCCATCGAGGTCCTTGCCGCTCAGAGTGAGATCAAACGGGTTGAGGCCGTATTGCTGCAGCCATCCGTTGGGAATGCCGTTACCGGTTTGATCGCCGTTCGGGTCGAGGAGCGGCTGGATGGACAGTTCGACGGTGTTCGTATCGGTGTTGCCACAGCCGTCCAGTGCGCGCACGATGAAGAAGTAGGTGATCGGGCTGTTGCTGCCGGGGTAGAGCGAGACGAACGCGGACAGAGCATTGGTGGTCAGCAGCGGCGAGGGAAGATTCTCTCCCCCGCTTGCTGTGGCTTCAAACACGTTGTAACTGATCGGCGCTGTTCCGGAAGCCGTTCAACCAACTCAAGGTCGCGGCGTTGATCGCCGCGGTCACATTGCCCAATCCGCCAAATACGAGCGGGGCGCCGAGCGGTTGAACGGATTGTTCAATCGCGTTGGTGTCGCTATCGCCGCAGCCGTCGACCGCGCGGATGACAAAATAGTAGGTACTTGTGCAGCTCAGCGAGGAAATGAAGACGGACAGTCCGTTGGTGGTTAGCGTTGGCGAACTGAAATTCTCCCCCCCGCTGGCCGTGGCTTCATACACATTGTAGGTAAAGGGAGTCGTGCCCGAGGCCGCGGACCAACTCAGGGTCGCGCCGCCCGTCGCCGCGGTCGCGCTGGTGAGCCCGGCGAAGGTCGGCGCCGGTTTGTACGTGAAGGCATTGACGAGGTTTCCCGTATACGAGTTGGTGCCCGTCGGGCTGATATACGGGATCGTGACGTTGACGCTTACCGTACCCGGGGAATTCGCCGGTGTAACGGCTGTCAGCGTGTTGGTATTCACAAACGTAACGCTGGTGGCGGCGACGCCATCGATGCTAACTGTCGCATTGGTCATGAAGTTACTGCCGGTGATGGTGATTTGAGTCCCGCCACTTGGGCACCCATTCGTGGGACTCACGCTCTTGACGACAAACAGCGGGACATTCTGGTAGACGCGAACGTAATCGATGTCCATCTCGGCCGGGAAGGTGCTGCTCCTGTTGATCGTGGAGCTGCTTGGACTGCCAACGAAAGTGCCGCCAACTGCCATATTCATGATTAGATAGAACGGTTGATTGAACGGCTCGGGGTACGAACCAAGGGAACTCGACCAATTGGTGATTGTCTCGTACGGGGCATTCGTGTCCACGCCAAAGCTGATCGTGGCTGAATTTCCCGCGGTATTGACCCCCCATTGCAGCACATACGTATGAAAATTCGTGGTGCCGTCCCCAGTTGGAAAATAGAACTCCCCGCCGACAGGTGAGTCCACGCCTTTGTCACCCGAACTGTCCTTGTGAATGGTGCCCCACACTTCATCGGGAGTGCCCCCTTGACTTTCCATCACATCCATCTCACCGCACTGGGGCCAGCCAACGCTGGGAGAATTCGTCCCCAGCAGCCAACACGCCGGCCACCAGTAGGGGCCATTGGCAGGGAGCTTTGCGTGGAACTCAACACGGCCATAGGTGAACGAGAAAAGGCCCTGGGTCTTCACCCGCGCCGAACTATAGGGATAGGATCCACCTTGGTCATTAAGAGCAACTATGTGAAGCAAACCGTTGGCGACATAGGCGTTATTCGTGCGGCTGGTGTACGTCTCCAATTCGCCATTTCCCCAGCCACAGTTCCCTGGGCAATCATTGCCGTTGTCAAAGGTCCACTTGGTCGAGTCGAGATTGCTGCTGGAACCGTTGAATTCGTCGCTCCAGACGAGATTGGTGACGGCGTACGAGGTGGTAGGGGCGACCAGCAGCCAAAGGTATAGCGCTCCGCCCAAAAGGAGCGAACCAAGCTGGGGTCTAAGCCGACCGAATGAAACGAGAAAGCGTGGCATCTTCTTGAACACCCTAGTTATATACTAGAGGGTTTTACTAGCATGGTGGCCCCTTGATTGGCAAGCACTTTCGCGTTTCTCATGCTGAAAAACCCTCTCCGCAGTGATTCTCCTCATCGGACGCGTCAACGTACACGCGGCCAACGGGGTCGTCAACCGCAGTAGTGACGAAATATATCTTGTCGGTCCCGGTACATCGCAACGAGCTTCCTGGCTTGCCGGGCGCTTCGTGCCGCCGTATCGTGAGCGCCGATGAAGAGTGGCTCCTCCCAGATCACAGCCGAAAAGCCATGCCTGCCACCGCTTGCCGAGGATCAACAGCGATTCCTGGTGGGGAATCTGCTGCGCGACGTCTCGCGCTCGTTTTACCTCACGCTGCGCATATTGCCGCGCGAGATTCGACCGCAAATTTCGCTGGCGTACCTGTTGGCGCGGGCGACGGACACGATTGCGGATACGAAGGCGGTTCCACGAGCCAAACGGATCGTCGCGCTGCAACAGCTTCAAAATCTCTCGCATGTGCCGGATCTGGGCGCGATTACCGGGCAACAGACATCGCCTGCCGAGAAACAGCTGTTGGAGCGGCTGGAAGACTGCGTGATTGCGCTGGGGCAATTTGACGAAGCCGATGGCCGTCGCATCCAGGAGTTGCTGAAGATCATCGTGGGCGGACAGATTTTTGATTTGCAGCAGTTTCCCGGCGAGACGGAGAAGGAGTTGGTCGCGCTGTCGAGCGACGAGGAACTGGATCGCTACACATACATGGTGGCGGGATGCGTGGGCGAGTTCTGGACGAAGATGTGCCTGGCGCACCTGACCGCGCTCCGCGGCTGGAATGTGGAGGAGATGTGTCCGTTGGGCGTGCGCTTCGGCAAAGGCCTGCAACTCGTGAATGTGTTGCGCGATATCCCCAAGGACTTGCGGATCGGTCGGTGCTACTTGCCGGTGAAAGACCCGCGCGCGCTGCTCGATCCGAAGAATTTTGAGTCGATTCGCGCCCTGTACGCGCGTTGGCTCGATACGGCCGTCAGCCACCTTGATGCCGGTTGGCAATACACGATGAAGATTCCCCGCTCGGAGACCCGATTGCGGCTCGCCTGCATCTGGCCGATCTGGATCGGGTTGATGACGATAGCGCGGTTGCGGGTGGAGAACCCGCTCGACCCCGAGCGGCACGTGAAGATTTCGCGACGCAAAGTCTACGGTGTCATGGTGCGGTCGTTTCTCACAAGCCGGAATGATCGGGTGCTGAATGGGCGCTATAAGAGTTTGCGGGCGGCAGCGGCGTGATCTGGATGGTTACAGGCTGGGTCAGATCAACCCACGTTTTCGAGCGATGTCGGCGGCCTGGGTGCGGTTTTGAGCCTGGAGCTTGCCGAGGATGTTCGAGACGTGATTCTTCACTGTACCTTCGGCGATGTGGAGTTTGTCAGCGATTTCCTTGTTGGCGATTCCCTGGGCCAACATTACGAGCACCTCACGTTCGCGGTCGGAAAGCGGCTCGATCAATCCATCGGCGGGATGCAGTGTGGCGCGCAGGGCGCGCGACGCAATCTCCGGCTGGATGAACACTTCGCCAGACTGCACGGCGCGGATGGTTTCGACCAGCTTCCGCGCCGGGAGGTCTTTGAGGAGATACCCGAGCGCTCCGGCTCGTACGCCCGCAAAGACGTAGTCGTCGCGGTCGAAAGTGGTCAGGATGATAATCTTGGCTTCGGGCCAGGCTTGGCAGATGGTGGCGGTGGCTTCCACGCCGTTCTGCCCCGGCACCTGGACGTCCATGAGGATGATGTCGGGTCGGAGTTCCAGGGCGAGTTTGACGGCGGTCGTGCCGTCACCCGCTTCGCCCACAACACGAAAACCAGACTCGAGGTCGAGGATGGTCTTCAATCCCTGACGCATGAGCGTCTGGTCTTCGGCCAGAGAATCCGGATCGGTTTCATTCAAGCGATCAATCGCACGCGCGCCTCAATGAGGGCTCCCCTTGGCTCTGCCGTCGTCAGCAGGAGAGTCCCGCCGACGCCTTCGACGCGTTCCCGCAGACCGCGCAGGCCATAGTGGCCGGGCTTGCTCTCGGCATCCGGCGGCAGACCAACACCATCGTCGGTGACGCACAAAACAGCCAATTGGGGCTGCAAACTCAGTCTGACGGCAACGTGCTGAGCTTGCGCATGTTTTTCCACGTTCGTCAATCCCTCCTGTGCGACGTGCCAGAGAGCTTCGGCCACGGCGCGCGGCAAACCATCCGCGCCGGCGGCAACTTGACAATCAATTCTCACGCCGGTGCGACGGCTCGCGTCTGCGCACAACGATTTCACGGCCTGGGTCAGCGGTTTGTCGCCCAAGCCGGGGGCACGCAAGTTGGCCAGCGAACGGCGCAGGGCCTCCGTGCTGGAGCGGGACAAGGTCTTCATTTCTTCCAACAATGGCCCCGCGCGATCGAGATCCACGGGCAACAATCTCTGGACGGCTTCGAGTTGCACGGTCAACGTGACGAGCGCGTGGCCGAGGTTATCGTGGAGATCCCGGGCTAGGCGTTCACGCTCGCGGAGTGTGGCGACTTCGACTTCTCGATCACGGGCCAGGACGAGTTCACTTTTTGCGGCTTCCAGTTCGCGAATCAGCTCCGCCCGCCCTTGGCTGATCTCGTCGATCCGCTTGATAAACAAGCCCATCACCATCCAGGACGCGAACACGGCGACGTGGAACACCCACTCGCCGACCGACCGCCTGGCAAGTTGCGCCTGGCCGAACGCGGCGAACTCGATGACTGTCAGGGCGAGGATCGAAGTCGGAACGGAAAAGCCCGGCGATAGGATGGCACACATTTGCCCCAGGTAGATTCCAGCCAGCCAGGAGAAATACGGCGCGATCAGTGATTCAGGGACGCAGCAAGCCAGGCTGCCGACGAAGTAGATATACCACCATCGGGGGGAAGCATCGCGCGCGGTGAAAACCCACCGCTTCAAATAGAGCCCCGCCTGGATGGCCGCGAGGATGAGCAGCAGCAGTTCGCGGCGGTCCCAGTTCGGCCAATTATCGTAAAGGCTCTGACCGAGAAAGTAGGCCAGCAATCCCAGCGTCATGAAATGAAGCGCGATCTGCGGTCCCGCCAGGAGCCGTTTCACCTCGGGCGTCGAGGTGCTTGAATTTGGATTCATTGGTTGGAGCATAGCGTAAAATGACCCTCGTTGAAGTTCGTTTCTTTCGTGGCGATTACGGGGAGGATGCCAACTTGTTCTGAAGCGCCTCGTTATTCGGAAACAAAGCCGCGCCGCGCTGCCACATTTGTTGGGCATTGTCGGGGTAGCCCGCCTTCAGATATTGCTCGCCCAACAACACATAGGACTGGGCATATTCCGGCTGCGGCGGCCGGGTCTCCTGCTGATCGATCAGCGTGGAGAAGTTCTCCATGATCTCTTGGGACTTGTTCAAATCGGCCGGCCAGTGGGTCAGAGCGGTGGCTTTATAGAAGCGCGCGTCCCAATTGTCGGGGTCGAGCGTCAATGCCTGGTCAAACGTTTGGTCGGCTTCCATGGCGAGGATGCTTTGCTGGCGAATGTCCTGAGTCGTCCCGAGCTTCTGGAGATAGGCCTGACCCAACGCGGCGGAATACTCGGCAACCGACGGGTTATCTTTAATGGCCTGTTGCAGTTGGCCAATCGCTTGATCCAACTGGCCGGTATCGCGGAGTAGTTTCCACGCCGCCTGCTTCTGCGCGAAGGTCGCTTGGGGCGAGATCAGCGTTTGCAGCGGTTGACTGAAGGTCGCCGCGACAGATGGTTTGGCCGTCGTGCGGGGAGACGCTGTCACCGGTTCGCCGGTCTGTTCCGTCCCGCCATGTTCCTCCCGAGCCGGCTCAGGCGTGCTGACACTCGCAGACGGATTACTCGGAGGTGAGTTCGCACTCGGTGCTGGAATTTCCGCAGATTGAACCCTTGTCTCGGTGGGAAGCGAAGGCGAATTCGTTTGTCGTTTGACCACCACCACGGTGGCAATTGCCACCAGACCGATGCCGACCAATACCCATGTCAGTTTGCTCATATTACTTCATTCCTTCCTCTGAGTTTTAGCTTTTTGCTGTTTCGCTTATCGGTTGCCAGCCCGGTAGCTGGTTCCCCGCGAACGCGCCCACTGTATCTTTTGGGGTGAACCGGCAAACAGACCCCAACGGCCTGATTTGAGTAGGTCGAAAGGCATGGTAAAGGCCGTCCTACCGTCACAAGTGAGCGGTCGTATGACGCGAGCTGGAATGATGGCGCGTTGAACGGGCGGTGCAAGAGTTGGCGGGCGGGAGCGGCAAGGTGAGGGAAGGGCGGAGCGGACTCAGGTTTGTGCAACAACGATTGCGCGGGTTTGGAGTTGACTGTATTTCGAAGTATGATATGCCCCTGCCCATGAGTAAGGTTTTACTCGATGTTGGGGTCGAGTTGGTGATTGCGCCGGGGGCACGGCGACGGAGCCACGCCAGAGGCGGGCAAGCGCCGTGGCTACCCTTCGACGGTGCTCAGGGCAGGCAGGGGGTATCCACACCCCTCTTTCTGCGAGACGAAGCCAAAATTGACGGTCGCCTCGTCCCATTCATGCCGGCTTGTGGTGATCTTGTCAGGCCGATAGGCACCGGATAGACTTAAGCCGTTGAAGGATATTGAAGGAAAATGGAGACCACCGATACAAAACCAGCGCGCGCGGCGAGCAATTGGCCGGATCTGGCGATCCTGTTGGTGATTCTAACATTCATCACGTACGCCCCGGCCCTGCGGTGCGGGTTCATCTGGGATGATGACGACCATTTTACCCGGAATCCCGCGATGACCTCGATACATGGACTGACACAAATCTGGTCATCGCTGGCCGTGTCGCGGTACTACCCGCTCACGCTCACCACCTTCTGGGTGGAACGCCGCCTCTGGGGTTTGCATCCGCTGCCGTATCACGCGGTGAACATCGCCTTGCAAGCGGCCAATGCCGTGCTGTTGTGGACGCTGCTGCGACGTTTGAGGGTCCCGGGCGCGTGGTTCGCCGCCGCGCTGTGGGCGGTTCATCCCGTCTGCGTCGAATCGGTGGCGTGGGCGACTGAATTGAAAAACACCCAGTCTGGTTTCTTCTTCCTCCTGTGCGTGCTGTGTTTCCTGAGGTTCGAAACCGGCAACAAACGGGAGTTGTATGCCCTCGCCATTGCGTTTGGCGTCGCGGCCATGCTCAGCAAACCGTTGACCGTGGTACTGCCGCTCGTCCTGTTATTGTGCGCGTGGTGGGAACGTGGACGTTGGCGGCGCAGCGATTTACGCCGTGTCGCCCCGTTCTTTGGGTTGGCGTTGGGTATGTCGGCGATGACGGTCATCGAGCAACACCGTTGGGTACAGCGGGCGGGTGCGGCGGGATGGCAGTTACCCCGGCCGAGCGTCTGGTCATCGCGGGAAAGACCGTGTGGTTTTATGCGGCGCATGTGCTGTGGCCGGCGAAACTCATGTTCGTGTATCCGCGTTGGGACGTGTCGGCGGGTTCGGCTTCGTCGTGGCTGCCACTGGCGGGTGTGATCGCCGTGGGCGCGCTTCTGTGGATGTGCCGCCGACAACCGTGGGCGCGGGCGGGATTGTTTGGGACGGGATTTTTCGTCGTGGCGCTCTTGCCGGTGATGGGGTTCTTCAATGTGTATTTCTTTCGGTACTCGTTTGTGGCCGATCATTTTCAGTATCTGGCCAGTATCGGCATTATCACGCTGGCGGTCACAGCGGTTGGACGTTTGGCGCGAGAACGCGTCCCGCAGACCGTGCTGGGTGTGGGCGCTGCCGTCGTTCTGGTCGTGGTGAGTTGGCAACATTGCGCCGCCTTTCAGAACGAGGGAACGCTGTGGCGCGACACGCTCGCCAAGAATCCCGGTTGCTGGATGGCGCACGACAATCTGGCGAACATCTTGATTTACCAGGGCAATCTGGCGGAAGCCCGCGACCATTGCGAAGAAGCGTTGCGTATCAATCCCGATGACGCCGACGGTCACAATGATTTGGGAATCGCCCTGCAGGGGTTGGGGAACGTGCCCGAGGCGGTGATACATTTCGAGCGGGCGTTGCAGATCGACGCCAATTATGCCCAAGCCCACAACAATTTGGGTCTGGCCCTCGTGCAATTGGGGAAGGTGCCCGAGGCGATCCAGCAGTACAAGCAGGCGCTGCAGATTCTTCCGGATTTCGCCGAGGCGCACTACGATCTCGGAAATGCGTTGCTGCAACAGGGCAAGCTGCCGGAGGGGATCCAGCAGTACGAACAGGCGGTGCGGATTTGGCCCGATTACGCCAACGCGCACTTTAATCTTGGGCTCGCGCTGTGGCGGGTGAGTCAGCCACTGGCGGCCATCAGCCACTATCAGGAGGCGCTGCGAATCAACCCGCGTCTCATGGAGGCGCACGTCAACCTGGGGATTGCTTTGTTGCGATATGGCAACACGCGGGATGCTCTCCCGCACTTTGTCGAAGCGCTGCGTTTGCAGCCGACTGACCCAAATGCGCACTACAACCTGGGGAAAGCCCTGGCCCAGGCGGGCCGGGCGCCCGAAGCCGTTGAGCAGTACCAGCAGGCATTGACTCTCAAACCTGATTTCGCCGCCGCCAGCAACGCGCTGGCGGAGATCCGAGCTGCCAAGTGAACACGGTTATGAACTCTGCGCCCTCCGCTTCGCGCTTGAAAAACCCCCGGCTGGTCTTATGATACCCCGTCTATGTTTACCGGCACACACACAGCATTGGTGACGCCGTTCACCAAGGACGGAAAAGTTGACGAGCTCCGTCTGCACCAGATTGTGGAGCAGCAGATCGCGGCGGGCATCGACGGTCTCGTGCCCTGCGGAACGACGGGCGAGTCACCGACACTCAGCCACGAGGAGCACAATCACGTCATCGAACTTGTTGTGCGATTCGCCGCCAAACGATGCAAAGTCATCGCGGGTACAGGCTCGAACTCGACCGATGAAGCGATTTTCATGACCCAGCATGCCAAAGAGGTGGGGGCCGATGCATCGCTGCAGGTGGCGCCGTATTACAACAAACCGTCCCAAGCAGGGTTGTACGCGCATTTCCGCGCCATTGCCGAAGCCGCCGAGATTCCCCTCATTATGTACAATATCCCGGGCCGCTGCGGCGTGGATATCTCCAACGACACGATGGCGCGGCTGCGTCGCGATTTGCCACAGTACATCGTCGGGCTCAAGGAAGCCACGGGCGTGGTCGATCGCGTCAGCCAGTTGCGCGGGATGGTCGATCGCGAATTCTGCATCCTCTCGGGCGATGATTCGTTGACCCTGCCAATGATGAGCGTTGGCGCCGTCGGCGTGATCAGCGTCGTCTCCAACGTGATCCCGCGCGAGGTGACCGAAATGACCCACGCGGCCCTGAAAGGCGATTTCGAGCGCGCGGGTCGCATTCACGCGAAAGTTTTCCCGTTGTTCAAGGATCTGTTTATCGAAACGAATCCGGTTCCCGTCAAAGCGGCGATGGCCATGATGGGACTGATCGAAGAGACCTATCGGCTCCCGCTTGTGTCCCTGGCCGACGCCAACCGCACGCAACTCAAGAAAACGCTGCAAGCCCTTGGCTTGGTGAAAGCGTGAGCCCGGTCACCGTCATTATCATCTGCGGCGCCAGAGGCCGCATGGGTCGCACCCTCATCTCGTGCGTTTCCAGCGATCCGGAACTTCGGTTGGCCGGTGAGATCGATCAAGGCGACGATCTCAGAAAAGTGATCGCTGATACCGACGTTGTCATTGATTTCTCCGTGCGCGAGGCTACCGCGACCGTCGCGAAAATCGCTGCCGATCACAAGAAGGCCCTGGTCATCGGCACCACCGGCCACACGGATGCCGAAAAAGCCGGCGTGCGCGCGTTGACGAAAGCCATTCCTATCGTCTGGTCGGCGAACTTCAGCGCGGGCGTGAACACATTATTCTGGATCACCCAAAAGGTCGCCGAGATCGTCGGCCCGCATTGGGAAGCCGAGGTGGTCGAGACGCATCACACGGCCAAGAAGGATGCGCCCAGCGGCACGGCGAAGAGGCTGCAGGAGTTGTTGAAGCAGGTTCGCGGGAAAGAAGCGCCGGCGCATGCGTTGCGCATTGGCGACGTCGTCGGTGACCACACGGTCACGTTCGGCACCGCGGGCGAGCGCATCGAGCTGACCCATCGTGCCAGCAGCCGGGAGACATTTGCACGCGGCGCGTTACGGGCGGCCAAATGGGTCGTCAAACAACCGCCCGGCGTCTACGACATGCAAGACGTCTCTGGGTCTCCGGTAGCCCATCAAATTGGATCGCCGCCTCGTGAAACGAAAACTAATCATCGCTTGTGTGACCGTCGTCGTCCTTTCATCCTGCTCGACGTATCACGGACGCAACGAGCTTCCGTCGTCCAGCCCGCGAGCGGCCGATATTCAGAAGTCCCTGGATCAGACCGTCATTCCGGAGATCGACATCGAGAACGAATCCCTCGAAGACGCCCTTAGGGCATGGCACGCGGCCAGTCTCAACAACCACCCGCAGCACTTCGATTTCCGGTACGCGATCACGCATCCGATGACCTTTTCATCGCAACCCGTTCCACAGGGAGTTTCCCGGGGCGTTCCTCCGGCCGCTTCCGCGCCAAGTCCGGCACGGATCACCGTCCGGCGGAAACACATCACATCCGCACGATTGTTGGATGAGATTTGCCAGCAATCGGATACGTCGTGGCTCATCATGGGAAGTGTGATCGTGGTGCGACCGCGCGCGGCAACGTCCGGTACCCAGCCATGAAGGTCGGCCTCGGTCTCGGCTCGAACCTGGGCGAGCGACTGCAGCACCTGCAGCAGGCGAAAGCGTACCTGTTGAGCCTGTCGCCCGAGGGCTGGCACATTGCCTCGCCGTTGTACGAGACGGAGCCCGTGGGTTGTCCGCCCAATTCACCACGATTCCTGAATGCCGTTCTGGAAATCGAGTTTACGGGAGCGCCGAGGACGTTGTTGAAAAAGATTGCGGCCTACGAGGTGGCCCACGGGCGGGACCGCGACCTGCCCAAGAACGCCGCGCGTTCTATCGACATCGACATTCTCTACTTCGGGGAGAAGGAAATTCTGGAAAAAGACCTGGTGGTCCCGCATCCGCGAATGACCGAGCGGCGGTTTGTGTTGCTGCCGCTGTTGACCATTCGGCCCGATTTGCCCATTAGAGGCACGGGGAAGACCGTACGGATGCTGTTGCGCGAGTTGCCAGCGGCGGACGGACAGGTTAGATTTGTCCAGCAGGATTGGTGAATCCATCATGAACGAGCACAAGATCAATATCCACAAGTTGCGCGAGATGAAACGATTGGGCCAGAAGATCTCAGCGTTGACCGCCTATGATTTCTTCACGGCGAAGATCATGGACGAAGTCGGCATCCAACTGATTCTGGTGGGCGATTCGCTCGGCATGGCCGTGCTCGGATACGAAAACACGCTGCCGGTCACGATGGACGAGATGGTTCATCACACGAAGGCGGTCGCTCGCGCCAAACCCCAGGCACTGCTCGTCGCAGACATGCCATTCATGACGTATTCGACAGTCCGCACGGCGCTCGAAAATGCGAGCCGCTTCATCCAGGCGGGAGCGGAGGCGGTCAAACTCGAAGGCGGGGAAACAATCATTGAACAAGTCCGCGCTCTCGTCGGAAATGGGATCCCCGTCCTGGGCCATATCGGGCTGTTGCCGCAGTCGATTCTCGAAACCGGCGGTTACAAGATTCAGGGCCGGACGCCGCAATCCGCGGAGAGATTGTTGCGTGATGCCAAAGCGCTGGAAGAGGCCGGCGTGTTTGCGATGGTCATTGAAGGCACCGCCACTACCGTGGCCGAACAGGTGACGAAGTCCGTTTCCGTGCCGACCATCGGCATCGGCGCTGGGGTACATTGCGACGGACAGGTTCTCGTGAGCAACGACATGCTCGGTTTGTTCACCTGGTTCACACCCAAACACGTGAAACGTTACGCGAACCTCTCCGAAGAAATGCGCAAGGCGTTCGCCGCGTACAAGGGTGAAGTCGAGTCGGGAGATTTCCCCGGTGAAGGGCAGAGCTTTCGCTAATCGTTGGTTTACTTGGCGTTCGGGCCGGCGACGTAGGGCAGGGCGAAGAAGACCAGCACCACGGCCAACAGGACAAAAATGATCGCGCCGAGGAGGAGCGTGGCGCGGACGAATTGTTTCTTCAGCCAACAGAGGTCCACGAAGATCCGCCACGCCTTGGTGAAGCGTGGATCGATCTCCAATTTGTCCCGCTCATCCTCCTTCAACATCCCCTGCAACATGGAATCGTACGTGGACTTGTCGCCGAGCGCGACGTGGTCGCTAAAGAGCCGCGCCACAAAATCATGTTTCATGTGGCGCAGTTCCGCCTGGCGGGCCGCTTCAAAGTCGTGGAACCGTCGTTGAAACGCGCTGACGTAGAAATCCACGGAGTCGGGTTTCGAAGCCGGCTTGTCCGTTGCGTCGTTCATTATCGCCAGTATTCTGCGATCCTTTATTCGCATGTAGCCGCACCCTTTAGGGTGCGCAGGCTAAAGCCTGCGGCTACAGGATCCCCTGAAATCAACCCTCACGAGGCGCTAGAATTCAAACTTCAGCCCCGCGAAACGTTTGTCAATTTCTCCCACGACGCGGCGCTCGTCGGATTCGCCCTTGGCCACAAACGTCACCGAGAGCCGCAGGTACGGCCCCGCGTCGTCCCAGGGCACGGTCGAGATCAGCTTCTGCGTGATCAACCATTGCGAGACGTCTTCCGCCGATTTAAATGCCGTCCGATGAGCGTCACTGTCCACGACGGCGTTGGGCGCGCGCACGTAGAGGAAGAACGAGCCTTTGGGTTTCGTGGCGTGGAACCCGAATTTGCGCAGGCACGCGACCAACAGGTCCATACGCCGGGAATATTTGGCGGCGATTTTTGCGGTGATTTCGGGATGGTCCAGGGTCGCCGCGCACGCCTTCTGGATCGCCAGGAATTGCCCGCTGTCGGTGTTGTCCTTCACGTTGCCGTAGGCCGCGACGAGCAGGGGATTGCCGCACACAAAACCCAACCGCCAGCCCGTCATGTTGAACGCCTTGCTCATGGAATGCAGCTCGATGGCCACGTCCCTGGCGTCGGGCACGGACAGAATCGACAACGGTTTACCCTCGAACACGAGAGCGCCGTAGGCCGCGTCGGAAATGATGACGAGCTTGTTCTTGCGGGCGAACTCGACCGCTTCGGCAAAAAACTCGGGGGTCGCGCTCGCGCCCGTTGGGTTGTTCGGGTAATTGAGCACGATGGCCTTGGCGCGTTTGAGCAGGTCGCGCGGTATGGTATCGAGGTCGGGAAGAAAGTCGTTGGCCTCGGTGAGAGGGAGGTTGTAGACCTCGCCGCCATACCATTTGGCATGCGTGCCAAACACGGGATAACCCGGCACGGTCATGATCGCCACGTCGCCGGGATTGATCATGGTCGCCGGCAGGATTGACAACGCGGCTTTGCTGCCGATGCTGTGGACAATCTCCGTGTCGGGGTCGAGATCTTTCACGCCGAACACGTGTTCCATCCACTGCGCCGCCGCGCGCCGATAGTCCGGGCCGCCATTATCTGCATAGCCGCGGTTTTCGAGTTTTTGGGCTTCTTCCGACAGGGCGCGGACGCTGAGCGGGAACGCCATTTCATCCGGCTCGCCAACGCCGAGGTCGATCAACTCGGCATGCGGGTGCGCCTCGAGGGCCGCGCGTTTCGCGCGTTTGATCTTTTCAAATTTGTAGATGGCGGTGCTTTTGCCGAACGACTTGCCGCCGATGCGTTCGGCCAACAACTGCTGGATGTACGAGTCTGTCATGGGCGAATCGAATAGACACAAAACGGCGCTTCTTGTCAATGCGTGGCGGTTTTCTCCGTGACGCGATTGAGACCAGAAGTTATTATGAGAGGGGCATGAATACCATCCGCACGGTCCAAGAGATGCAGGCGGCTTCATCCGCAATAAAGGGATTGAGCCGGCGGGTGGCGTTGGTGCCGACGATGGGCGCGTTGCATGAGGGTCATGCGCAGTTGATGCGCCAGGCGCGGGAAGAAGGCGCGGCGGTGGTTGTGAGTGTTTACGTGAACCCGACGCAGTTCGGTCAGCACGAAGACCTCCAGCAATACCCGCGCGATTTGGGCGCCGATGAGCAGTTATGCAATCGCGAGAAGGTGGACGTGGTCTTTGCGCCGTCCGACGAGGAGATGTATCCCGGCGGTGGCGGGAGCGCACACGCCGCCGCAACGTGGGTGGAGGAGACGATCCTGTCCCTGGCGGTTTGAAGGCGAGAGGCGGCCGGGACATTTTCGCGGTGTGTGTACGGTTGTTGCGAAGCTCTTCCATATCGTCCAGCCCGACCTCGCCATTTTCGGGCAGAAGGATTATCAACAGCTTAAGGTCGTGCAACGAATGGTCCGTGATCTCCGCTTCCCGATCGAAATCGTCCCCGCGCCAACCGTCCGCGAGCCCGACGGCCTGGCGTTGAGCAGCCGCAACCAGATGCTGTCGGGAGCCGAGCGCGCGCAAGCCGCCGTTTTGTCGAAGGCGCTGCGGGTCGCGCACGACCTGTTCCATGAAGGTGAACAAAGTGCGCATCGCCTGGAAGCCGCCATGCAGCGCACCGTGTCCCTCGCCCCGGCCACGCGCCTGGACTATGCGCAAATCGTTGACGGCGAAACCCTGGAGCCCGTCGCCAAAGTCCAGCACGGCAATGTCGCCCTGATCGCCGCTCACCTGGGCAAGGTCCGGCTGATCGATAATGCGATTTTGTAACGCGGCGCGGTCAATGTGATGTCGATGACATCGGGGCGGCGACCGCCTGTCTCACGGATTGCAGGAGCAAGTCGCGCTGACCAACGGGTTGATCGGCCCGATAGCCGCCGCCCAATTCCCAGATGATCACGCCGCCGAGTCCTTTGTGTTTGGCGTAGGCGACTTTCGCGCGGCAGGCGGTGGGATCATCGTAGGAGATGAACCTGTCATTGGCCGAGCCGGGTTCGTCGATGCTGAGGTAGGCCGATTGCGCGTTGGTGTCCCAGAAATACCGGTTCGACCGATAATACTTGGACATGATTTCCGGGTACGATGCGGTGGTCACGGTGGGTGGCGTCGTCCAGGATTGCCACGGAAGCGCAGCGCCGCCCGTGGACGTGCCGTTGCCTCCACTCCACACACAGCCGTAGAAGCAGATGCCGATACCAAGTTTGCCGGCCACGACGCCATGGGACAAAAAGTCGCTGACCACTCCATCGGCGGACGGGGCCAATTGACCGGTGCTTGGAAAGCGATGACCGCCGTCGTAGATTGGCGCGTTGTACCACGTCAACCAACCCGGCCAGGCACCGGAGAAGGCATAGGTCATCAGGTTGATCTGGTCGAAATCGCTTTGCAGCATGGCGAACAGGTCCGGCTGGGACGCGACGGCGGCCGTCAACAGTGGCCGGTGCGGAAACGCATTCAGCGCCTCGCGCAAATCGCCGACGAGACGGGCGTATTGGCGGGTGTCCGTCGCTGCGAGTGGTTCCCAGTCCAGATCGACGCCATCGTACCCGCGTGATCGGACGAAATTTACAAGGTTCGTAATGAACCGGGGCGGGATGCGTCACTCGTTGCGCCACGGAAACCTGGCGCGCTGCTATCTCCGCCCACGCAGATCAACACCTTGGCGCCCGCCGCGTGCGCGTGCGTGATCACATCGGCGGAGTTTGCGGACGATATGGCGTTTGTATCGCTGTCCAACGTCCCGTCCATACGGGGCACGAGGCCGAAGTGGATGACATGCGTCATCGCCGTGAAGTCGATCTGGTCCGCAGGCAGATAGTGTTGCATCCAACCGGCGCAGTAGGCCGAGTTCCACAGGCCGGACATGAACTCTCGCGACGGCGATACTCGCGAAGGCAATCAGGATGAAGGTCCGCCGCATGGCGTTACGGTACCAACACGATTTTACCGCCGGCACCGGGTTGCATGACCAATTCGTGGGCTGTCGGTGCATCCTTCAGTGGAAGCTCCTGATTGATGATGGGATTCAGCGAACCATTGGCCAACCCGGCGGTCAACGCGGCGTGGATGCTCGTGACGTCCCGCTCGGGGGCGTTGGGCATCATCATGCCCATGATCACCGCATCGCGCTGCATGGCCGCGCGGGGATTGATCTCGATCGTGCCGCGGTTTCCAATCACGACGATCCGTCCATGAACCGCGATTACGCCGAGGTCCTTGGCCAGATTCACGTTTGCCAGCATCTCTAAAATCACGTCCGTGCCGCGACCATCGGTGAACGCTGTCAGCTTCTCAAGATAGTCCGGTGTGTGGTGATCGAGAACAAGATGAGCGCCCTGTTGTTTGACGAGTTCACGTCCACGGTCAGTGCCGGCCGTCCCGATAACCCGGAGTCCATGCGCAACGGCGAGTTGCGTGGCGGCGATTCCAACGCCGCCGCTGGCGCCGTGGATGAACACGGTCTCACCGGGAGCGGCCTGCGCCTTCTGAAAGAGCGCGCGATATGCCGTCGAGTACGGCACACCGACGGCCGCGCCTTGCGCGAAGCTCACGTTGATGGGAAGCGGAGCAACCTGCGGCTCGGCGCAAACGGCCAGTTCGGCATACGCGCCCGTGCGGATGCCGTTGGTGGTTCCAAAAATATAGACACGCTCGCCCCGCTGAAAACGCTTCACGCCATCGCCGACGGCTTCGATAACGCCGGCGGCGTCGGAACCGGGAATGAACGGGAATGTGATATTGACCGTGTAACCACCCGAGCGAACGTACGTATCAACCGGGTTGACCCCGATGGCGCGCAATCGCACCAGTACCTGGTCCGCCCCCGGCTTCGGGTCAGGCACGTCTTCCAACTTCATCACTTCGGGACCGCCGAATTGATGGACGCGAATCGCTTTCAAGGTCTGTTAATCTCGACGCGGCGAATCCTGTGGGACGATTTCGACATCCAGCTTCTGGGACCGCCGCAATACCGCCAGTTTGCTCTTCAGACCTATCTTGTCGCCCGTCAGCATCCGATGCAAGTCATCAATCGTCGCCACTGTCCGGCCATCGAGAGCGACGATCACGTCGCCTTCTTCGATCCCCGCAGCGGCGGCCGGACCGCCTTGTTCCGTCGAAATGACCAGCACCCCGCTGTCGCTCGTCAATTGATGGAACCGCACGAGCCGACGATGCAGATCGATGTTCTGTCCGGCGACGCCAATATACGCGCGACGGATCTTGCCGTCGCGCATCAAGTAAGCGAGCACAAACCTCGCCGTGTCCACGGGCACGGCAAAGCAGATACCTTGGGCGGGCAGGATCACGGCCGTATTCACACCAATGACCTCAGCGCGCGAGTTGACCAATGGCCCGCCCGAGTTGCCCGGATTTAGCGCGGCGTCGGTTTGGATTACGTCAGCAATCAAGCGTCCGGATTGAGTGCGGAGCGACCGGCCCAGCGCGCTGACAATTCCGGCCGTGACGGTGCATTGAAATCCGTAGGGATTGCCAATGGCAATGGCGACTTCCCCCACGCGCAAGGACGCTGAGGCGCCGAGCGTTACGGGCGTAAGTTCTGGCAAGTGAATGCGAATCACCGCCAAATCAGTGTCCGGGTCGTTCCCGATCGGGAACGCTTCACAGGTGCGTCCGTCGGTGAGCGCCACCTCGATCCGGGCCGCGCCCTGCACGACATGGCTGTTCGTGAGGATGAATCCGTCCGGCGTGAAAACAAACCCTGACCCGCTACCACCGCGAACTAAACGCCCTCCGTTTGCGCGTTGGTGGACATCGATTTTGACGACGGACGGGCCGACTTTTTCCGCGGTGCGGACGACGGCGCGCGAATACGCGTCCAGCAGCTCCTCATCGGCTGGCCCACGCGTGGCTGCCCGCACGGGTCCGCCACCCATCGATGGGTTGTCGAATACCAATTGAAAGCGAGGTTTCATTTTGTTCTCTCCAACATTTTCGTGTATTAATGATGCGCAAAGTAGGAGATAGGTTCACACTCTGCAAGTCATGGCGGGCAAATTACAGCGGAATTACGATTTTCTGGTCATCGGCACCGGCATCGCGGGGTTGACATACGCCCTGAAGGTGGCGGCGGCGGGGACCGTCGCGATCATTACCAAGAAACAGCGGGCGGAGAGCAATACCAACTACGCGCAGGGTGGGATCGCGGCGGTGATGGCCAAGGACGACTCATTGGAATTGCACGTGCACGACACCCTGGAAGCGGGCGCGGGCCTCTGCAAAGAAGACGTGGTCCGCACGATTGTCGGCGAAGGCCCGGCGCTGGTGCGCGAACTGATCGAGTTCGGCGTGAAGTTTACCGAGCAGGAGAACGCGCGGGGCCAGTATGATCTTGGACGCGAGGGCGGGCACACGCGGCGGCGCGTGCTGCACGCCGGGGACATCACCGGGCGTGAGATTGAGCGGGCGCTGTTGGTCCAGGTGGCGAAGCACAAGAACATTACGGTATTCGAAGAATCCATGGTGATTGATCTTATTACGACCCAGAAGCTTGGCCTGAGCGAGCCCAACCGTTGTCTGGGATGTTACGCACTGGATGAGAAGCAGAAGACGGTTGAGGTGTTCGGCGCGAACATCACATTGTTGGCTACCGGCGGCTCCGGCAAGGTCTACCTCTACACCACGAACCCCGACATTGCCAGCGGGGACGGCGTGGCGATGGCGTACCGCGCCGGAGCCGAGCATTGCCAACATGGAGTTCATCCAATTCCATCCCACCTGCCTGTTTGATCCGAAGGCGAAATCTTTTCTGATCAGCGAGGCCGTGCGTGGGGAAGGGGCGATCCTGCGGGGCAAGGACGGCGAAGCGTTCATGAAACGCTACCACCCGATGGCCGATCTCGCGCCGCGCGACATCGTGGCCCGCGCCATTGACGCCGAGATGAAGAAGACGGGCGCGAAGTTTGTGTTGCTGGACATCACGCACAAGGATCCCGAGTTTGTGAAGAAGCGGTTTCCAAACATTTACGCGAAATGCCTCGAATACGGTCACGACATGACCAAGGCGCCCTTCCCGGTCGTGCCGGCGGCACATTATCAATGTGGCGGCGTCGTCACGAACGTGGATGGCGAGACGGAGGTTGTCGGGCTGCTTGCCGCGGGCGAGGTGGGATGCACCGGATTGCACGGGGCAAACCGGCTGGCGAGCAACTCCCTGCTGGAGGCACTCGTGATCGCACATCGGGCCGCGGACGTGGCCGTGCAGCAGCATCCCAAACTCCCGGCGCCTCCGGCAATGCTTCCCGCATGGGAGAGCGGCAACGCGTCGAATCCCGATGAACTCGTCGTGGTGACCCACAACTGGGATGAAATTCGCCGCCTCATGTGGGATTACGTTGGCATTGTGCGCACCGACAAGCGGTTGTTGCGGGCGCGCGCCCGCATCCAGAACCTGCAGCGCGAGATCAACCAGTTCTACTGGGATTACAAGGTCACGCCGGACCTGATCGAATTGCGCAACCTGGCACTGGTGGCGGAGTTGATCATCGAAAGCGCGCTCCAGCGCAAGGAATCGCGCGGCCTTCAGTATACGCTCGATTATCCCAATCGCGACGATACGAATTGGAAGCACGACACGATTCTTCGAAAAGTGTAAGTCGATCAGGTGTTCTCCACCCGATGCTCACGGGGACTGATCCAGCGGCATGGCAGTAAAGTTGACAGACGAAATACTCCTGGCCAGCCCCGTAGGCAACAACACACGGAAGCTCTCGATGTAGTATTTGTTGGTTTCCCACTTTGACACCGGCCAGACACACTGGCCGAGGGGTTGGTACTCACTCGCATAGCTGTCGACGTTACCAAGATCATTCAGGTTGGCGATGCAGCGCACGACAATGTCACCGTTGGTGCGGGCGGACACGGTGAAGAAGCCGGTGACCCGAACCTGATCCATCTGGAGACTCGCAACGGGCTCCATTGGCTCCAGCGTGAATCCGACGACGCTGACGCCACTACCCAATTCGAGTTTCTGGCGGTTTGCCGTTGGTGGCAGGGCGTCCCGCTCGACAAGTGTTTGGGCGTCCAGAGGCGATCCCTGACGGGAGTAAAACAACAGGCCGTCGTCAGCGCTAATGAGATGGAGGTTTGGGTTGGCTTCGACCTCGTGCTGAATGTGTCGGAGCCGCCCCAGCCAAAGGAGGTCGTCCGTGGAACCACGCCAGGAATCGCGAAGGTCGAGAAGCGCGTCGTCGATCGAGTCGGGGACGGGCAGGTCAAGATACAGGTAGCGTTGATTGACGAAATGCGCCGCGACGCGTTGTGTTGCAAACAGCGAACCGTTGGGATTGATGGCTGGGCGAACCCGTTCGACCAGTCCGAGCCGGCCCGGGGACAGGTGAATGGTCGCGGTGGTCTTGCTCCACGGCTGCGCGCCGAGGAACAGCGACACGGCGGCGCAGGAGACCGCCACGCCCGTGAGAGTGGCGAACCGTTGCTGAGCCCCGGGTTGTTGTTGAATCGCGACAACGAAGGCCCAGAAAATGACCGGCAACAATCCGGCCTGATAATGAAAGCAGATGTTTTTCAGGATGTGATTCATGCAGCAGAAGACAAACGTAAGCAACCCGACACACAAGATGGAAGGCTTACGCAACGGGAGAAACAGCAGCGGAGCCAGCAGCAGGGCCGCGAAGTACCAGGATGCGGGCTCGAACAGGTTCCCCCAAAACACCGCCGGCCTCGTCACTGGCGACAAAAGAATTTCCAATTTGGAATTTCCCAGGTCGCGAAAGAAACTGGTCATCGCGTAATTGTGTCCGCTGATGAGCGGGACGAGTACCGACGCGGCCAGGAGGAAGTATCCGAACGCGGAAGTTGCCAGCACGGCCCCGGCGAGTTTGCGCCGTTCGAACAGGACGAGGTACACGCCGAACATGCCCACGACAATGGCGGCCTCCTCCTTGATCAAGATGGCCCACACCGCGCAGACAAGCGCCCAGCCCATACGCCCATTGGACCAAAACGCGAGGGCAGCGAAGTACAGCAGGAGGCACATATTGCCCCACCGAAAGCCGTACGACGCACTGTACACAAATTGTGATGTTGACGGGTACAATACCCACGCCAGCACCACCATCAGCGCCGCCGTTTCCGACTGAAGCGCGCGCTTGGCCATGAAGAACAGCGGCACGGCGACACCGAAAACCGAGATCACCTGCAGCAAGATCGTGAGCTTGAGATCGGGCCAGAGCAACCAGAGAGGTAGAAATGGCACGATGCCAAAGTCGATGTGGTCGTAACACAGAGGCTTGTCGGGATTCACCCGGAGAAAGAGTTCGTGTGGATTCGTGATCGAGTTGAACAGGAGGCGGGCATTCTCCCCACAGTCGGCGTATCCCAGCGCCAAATTGTTCAGGTACCACACCTGATGGCGGAATTGGTAGACAGCGAGAGCCACGACGGAGCCCCAGACCACGACGCGAAGGGGGTTTGTGAGCCGGTGCTCGGTGAAAGGTTCGCCGCGCATCCAAGTCCGGGTTGTCCAGCCGCAGGCGATGCAAAACAGGAGCATGTCGTACAGATGGATGGGGACATTCCACAACTGTTTGACGAGGACGAGGACGGACGCGCCCGCCACCGGCAACGCGCCTTTCGCGAGCCTCTGCCAAGATTCCCGCTTTCGGGTCAACACCACAAAGGCACACACCGCAGCCACCACGGCGGCCCCGAACGCGGTGAGTTCGACCGTGTCCGGGACGGTGGGTACCACCTGGTAGTTCTCCGGAGAGAATCGCTGTCCCAGTAAAACTCCAAAGGCGGCCAGCACGCCAAGGGCCATCACCACCAGGAACACCAGGTGGCGGAAGGCACCGGCCGGGACGCGAGAAGCAGTTGGCATTGGCGGCCACAGATTAGCCTGTTGACAATCCCGTGCTCAAGACTTGAAAAGCGGGCGAGGGGCTGCTAGGCTGCGCACACTTTTGAGGAAGGGCGCGTAGTTCAGTTGGCTAGAACGCGCGGATCACACCCGCGAGGTCACAGGTTCAAGTCCTGTCGCGCCCACCATTTTTTGATGCAGACGCCGTCCTCACGACCGTTATGGAGTTGCTTGCTGATTGCGCTGCTTCTGCGGCTGGCATTTGTCTTTGTCCTGTTTCCCACGTTGCAGCCGCGCATGCAGTTGCGGGAAGATGGCGATGGTTATGGCGAGATTGCACAAACGATTCGAGAGGGACACTACGACGATGTGTCGAGGGGACCGGTGTATCCGGTGTTCCTTGCTCTGGCTGGTTCATCGCTGGTTGCCAAGTGTCTGCAAGCGCTTTTGGACACGGTGACGGCCTGGCTGGTGTTTCTGGTGGCGGGCAGAAACTGGAAAGCAGCGGCGTTATGGGCGGTCTATCCGTTTGCCATCTGGCGGGTGGCGTTCATCAACAAAGAGGTGGTGCTGACCTTTCTGTTGATGAGCTATGTGTACGTGCAGTTGCTGGCACTGCGTGACGCGAAGCTCTGGCCATGGCTCGCGGCGGGCGGACTGCTGGCGGCGGTGAACTTGTGCAAGCCGACGTTTCTGGCGTGGCCGGTTCTGGTGGTCGCACTGGCGTATCTGCATCGCGTGCCACTCGGGCGGGTGGCGGTCCTGATCGCGGGCATGATCATCGTGGTGGGGCCGTGGACGTGGCGGAATTTTGAGGTGACGCAGGGCGCGTTTGTGCCCGTGGCGACCGAGCGGGGCGGAGTCACGACATTCATTGGCAATTACCAACCGACGCTTGGCCTCTGGGAGGGACCGGGAAAGGCGAAGTGGATGCTGGCCGTTGCGGAAATCAACGCGCAACATCCCGGCGCGTCCGATGTTGAACTGGACCGGGTTTTCTATCGGGCGGCGTGGGAGCAAGTCGTTCGCAATCCTGTCGTCGCCGCCGAGATGTTCGTCCGCAAATGTGGACGGTTCTGGTTTCTCAGCGCGGCGCGGCGTGAGCAGACCGCATCGGTGGGAATTCAGTTCGTGTACTTGTCCCTGATGGGAATCGGTCTCTGGCGCGCGCGGCCCTGGGGATTTGAGACGGTCCTGATGGTCGCGCTGGTCGCCTATGTGATGCTGACCCACGCGCTAAGTTATGCCGACATGCGGTTCAGTCTGCCGGTCATGCCGCTGGTATGCGTGCTGGCGTGGCGTCCGTAAGAGGTCCTCACAATGAAGTGGGAAGAGATGCCGCCTGCGCTTGCTTTGCTGGTCATGGGAGGAGACACAATAGCCATTTTTCAACGACTCGCGCATCAAAGCCGCCGTTGAGACCGCCGGGCGTGACGCGTTGTTTACGCATTCACCCAGCCCGGCGGTCGTCGCTGCCCTGTCACGAGACAACAAAGCACAGATGTATTTACCCGGTTAATTAGGCCGGGTCTGGCAAGCTCGGTTAGATATTGCTGTCAGCCTCAATCGTGCGGCAGCGCTCACAGACCCATCCAGCCGCTGACCGGATGGTTGCCGGGTTGCCGCATGCGCATTCGCGAACTTCTGTGCGAGACTTCTGTGTAGCGTGACACCCTTCTATGAAGCTCAGGAAGCGTGATTTAAGGATGTCAAAAATAGCCTGTCTTACCCGCCCCGGACTCCGCAGCTTGCTGGGAGACGTAACGAGACGCTTCAATTCGTCAACTTCCTCCGGTTTCGGATAGGTGTAGAAGAGCGCGAGCTTCGCAGCTTCCCACCATTTTGGCGCTGAACGCTTATTTAGCGGCGGCAACCCGTCAACCATTCTACCGACATCGCCGAAATCAAAGCCCAATCGGTTATTCTCTGAACGTGCCCGCCAAAGGTACCAAAGCAAGCTCCAAGCGAATCTGCCGGAGTCATCTTTGATTGATCGTCCCCACTGCGCTCTAGGGTCGAGCCTTAGCGGCAAATCTTTGGCAAGTTGCAGTTTCTTCAGCAACTCAGCTTCATTGTCGCCGAATTCTCGATACGTCGACTTCATCACCGGCCATTTCCAGTACCCATTGCGCGTAAAACGGTGGAAGATCTCTGGGTGCTTTTGGGCAAGCTCGTTCAATTCGCCGCACGCGAGCGCGACTACACGGGCCAATTCCTCCGCGGCGATTGAAGCATGAGCCTTGGGGAGCTTATTTTCACAGGTCAAATCGGCGACGGTTTGGAGTTGCCGCAGGCATTCTGCCGCCATTAGCCCAAGTGCACTCGCGGCCGCTCGCGAACCATTCAGCTGAACACGAAGAGCAAACCTCGCCGGCCCATATCCATCATCGTTTGGGCGAAGAAAGCCCTGAATTTCTTGATTCTCGCGCTCGTCATTCCAGAATGGAACTTCGGTCCATTGGCGTATGTGTTCGTCAATGGCTTGTCCGCTTTCTTTGCGTCGCCGCGCAATTTTGCAAGCGAGGTCGTATGGGGAAAGCGGCGTGCCGAAATTCTCCCGCATGTAAATGGGGCCATCCGTCTTAAAAAAGCCGCGGCGATGTCCCGGCAGGAAGAACGGCTGGAATAGGTCTCCTTGGGGTCGAATCGTTGCCTTGGCTTCTCGCTTCTTGGCCATGATCGTACTGCTGTGGAGTCTAAGCCGGAACGATTCAGTTGATCACGTGTTTTGGGGTAATTTCATTGGGTTAAGCTTGCAGGGTTCCAACTGCATGGCAGTTGGGTGGGGCGGTCAGTTTCGTCAGGATCTCGCGCCACCAATGCCGCGCTGGCGCGCCGCGCACGGCCAGTCGTAGCGTCGGTTTGCCCCGCGCCCGACTCCAGACGGCCGCCCGCCCAAACAGCCGCCAGCGCAGCGTGTTCAGTTCGCACTTGGCCAATTGCCCCAACCGTCGTTGCAGCAGCACGCACAGGTTGTACGCCGCAATGGCCAGGTGATGCAGCGCCTCGGTTGCCCAGAAACTCTGGCAGCACAGTCGCTTGATCCCGAATTGCTCGCCCAATTCCCGAATTCGATTCTCAATCTCCGCGCGCCCGTTGTAGCGCCGCCACACGCCCAACGCGTCCACGCTCGGCGGCAGGTTGGTCACCAATGTCTGAAACCGATACCCCGGCAGTTCCCACAACGTCTTGCCCCCGGCCTGCGCCCGCTCGGCCACTCGTTGCCGCAGCACAATCAACCGTCGCCCCGGTCGCTCCAAGGCCACTTCTTGCACCGCCAGCCCGGCCACTTCGGTGGGGTGCCACTGCGCGTCGTCATGGCGACACAGCGTCTGCACCGTCTGCGTCAGCCGCGCCACGAAGATGAAGCTCAATCCCAACGCCTCGGTCGCGTCCTGCACCCCGGCATCGCCGAAGCCCGCGTCGCCCCGCACCAGCCCGACGCGAATATGCGTCGGCAACGACGCCACGGTCTGGCGCAGAAACTCCGCCGCCCCGGTCACGCAGGCCGTGTTGCCGGGCCGCAGCCAGTAATTGGCGACCAGTTGGCTTTCGGCCAACGCCGCGATCAGCGGTCGGTGGCACGGCTTCAAGCCGTGGCGCGTGTAGCCCACGGCCACGCCCTGCTGATGGCCGTCCTCATGCAACAACGCCCACGAATCCAAGTCCAGCGTGTACCCGTCGCGCCGTGACGGCAGGGCAAACACCGCCCGGGTGTGCAACCCACTCAGGGCCTGACAGGAACGCTGCGTGAACACCCCAAAGAAGCGGCTCAAGGTGGACTGACTCGGTACCGCTTCGATGCCCAGCACCTCGGCCACGGCGGGGTCGCTTTGCAGCCACGCGACCCGGGAGAGCTTATCGGCCCCGACCAGAATCCCGCCGAGATAGCCCAACGCGATGTCGGCGGGCGTGAAGGCATTGGGACTGGTGGGCGCGTGCGGCAGCAGTTGGTCGAGTTGTTGGCGGAACTGTTGCTGCCGCAGAAAGTGACTCCAGACAATCATCCCGCCATGAGCGGTGAGCCGCTGATCGGTGAACCCGATTCGGATGGACGGTGACCCATGGTGGGTGTCAATCTGCAAGCGCACCGTTTGGTGCGCCTCTGGTTGAGGCGAGCGTGCGTGGTTTGTAGGCATACATCCCAGCCCACCAAACGGTGCTCACTCTTTCAAACTGAATCGTTCCGGCTAAGAGCGGGAGGATTTCTCGACAAGCTTGGAATGACGGGGCGTGGAGGGGAAGTGGCGGGCGGGACCGGCCGGTCCGCGCTCGCCGCGCGCGGCTACAGGGGGGCGCGGTTCCATCAGGCGCCAGCGTTGCGGGAGATTGAAGCTAGTGTTAGAGAATTGTCAGTTGGGCAGGAGTTGGTAAAGAACAAGGGCTCAACCCAAACCGAGCAAGGAATGGAGTCGAGCCCATGTCAGAGACCTATGCGGTCTCCATATCGGTCAGCCTGACGGTACGGGGACGGTTCACCAACGTCAAGCATTTGGAGGAAGCGGTGCAGCAGCAAGTTCAACAAGCCGCGCAACAGTTCTATGCCCAAGCCGTGGCGGCCTACCAGCGGCAGTGGCTGGCGGCGCATCGGGAGCGCTATCAATCGGTGCGCTGGCGCCAGCGGCAATTACTAAGCCCGTGGGGCGAGCTGGCGCTGCCCGGTGCTGATGGTGCGGGAGCGCGGTCGGTCTCGAGGCGGCTATCACAGCTTGGGCAAGGTGCTCTGGCGCGGCAAAGCCACGCGGTTGTTAAGCCCGCAGGTGGAACGGCAGGCCTTGGAAGCCGCCACGGGGCAGAATTACCGACCGGCGGCGCGCCAGTTGAGCCAGCGCTGCGGGGCGCGGGTGTCGCACTGGGCGGTGTGGCGATGCGTCCAGTATTACGGGGCCAAACTCCAGGACCAACTGCAGCGGGACTGGTGGCCGGACCCGCCGCGTAAGGTGGCGGCGGAGGTGGTGGTGACCGAGGTGGACTCGACGTGGTTGAAGTGGCAGCGGCGGGGGTGCGGCCACGAGGGGCCGCAGCATTTCCTCATGCATTTGGGGCTGCATTACACGGGCCGCAGCCGCCGCCTGGATCAGCGGGGTCGTACCGACGTGAGCCTGGACCAGAAGACCTGGTTGGTGGGCACGGGCAGCCTCGGTGAGTTCGGCACGCGCCTGCGCCGCCACCGTGACCGACACTATCCGGCCGGGCCGGGGTCCCGCTCCCTGACGGTGCTGCTGAGCGATGGCGACGAGGGACTGAAGTGGGTGCGGGAACGCGAATTCCCCGAGACACTGTGGCTGCTGGATCGCTGGCACATCGGCCAGAAGGTGCGCGAGTTTGTCGGCCCGGATCAGGCCGCGTGGCGCTGGATCATGGCGGCGGTGTATGCCCACGACAGCGAAGCGGCCTTGGAGGCGCTGCGGTCCATGGAACCGGCCTCCGACGACCCGCGCCGCGAGGGCTTCCACGAACTCTTCGGCTATCTGCTGGGCCATCGGGACGGCATCGATGCCTTCGGTCAGATCCCCAAGCGCTACCGTCAGCGCCACGGGTGCCTGGGCCCGGTGGTGCGGGCGGGCAGCGGCGCGGTCGAGAAGAACGTCGAGGTGCACATCAACCGTCGCTTCAAACGCCAAGGGCGCGGCTGGAATCCGGTGCGCGCCGACCGCCTGGCCCAATTACGCTGGCTGCAGCAGGACCACAGAAACTGGAATCACTGGTGGAACAACGTCTGCCTCACCACCACGAAAATAAACCCGGGTTGGCCCACCACTGACAATTGACAAACAGTACCGAGATTGAATGGTCACACGATTTGGTATTTGACTTACGCAGCATTATACAATACCGTAATTGCCGTGTGGAGTAGTATCGTTCTTTAACATGGGTTGTGGGCTTCGGAGAAAAAAGATGGCCAGTCGAGTGGAAATGACGGGGCGCCAGGCTAGGTCGTGTTTGCAGGGAGTAGTCCTCCCCAAAATGTTAAAACTGCCAAACGAAGCCAATTTTTTAGGGTGTTCGATGATTTGGATAGGATTGATGGAAAGGGAGTTACAAGTCCAAGTGTGCCATTTTGGGGACTTATATACATTATTACCCTACCCACAAGGCAGGGAAAATAATGGTTGTACGGCCTGTTTTTCTAGTCCCGAATTCGGTCAGCAAGGGGGTGGCTTGGTGAAACTGCCCCTATTCGCCGCCCTCTGTCCACGGTTCATCCTCAATGGGTACGAGGTCTTTTTCGACCGCATACGCAAGCCCTTTTTCGGTAAGCGTATAGACATCGGCAGTGCTGGCAATGTCGCCCCCACCATCCAAATACCCTCTCTTTCTCAGGGTATTGAGAAAGTGCCGCAACGCGGGATCGCTAAGGCCAAGTCTGCCCATGTCATCGACCGTAGCCGACTGATTATCGCCAAAAGCAAGAAAACGAACCACTGCCGTTTCGCCTTCAGAGAGCGCCTCCGATTTCGATACCGATTGACCCGCAATCAGTGCCGCGTTCTCTTTCTTCAAGGCCGCATTCTCTTGTCGAATTGCCGCTGTAGTTTGCTCACACTTAGCTTTCGCATCCGCAGCCGTCTTTTGGAGCTTCGTATGGGCCTCTGCAAGGCTCGCGTGCTCTGCCTCAAGGCTGGCTACTGCCCGTGTAATGACACGGATTTGCGACCGAATTTCGTCCTTTGCCGCTCCGCCGTCAACCATCCTGTCGAGGTTGTCAAAATCTTGGTCGAGTGTTGGCATAACTGGCATCTCGTTACACTGTTTTCGCTGAAATACCAAGAAAAAACCGCCGAAAATAAAAGTGAAGAAAAGTGATTTTAGCACTTGACTACCCTAGGCATTTGGGGTAATCTACTACCAGAATGAAAACAGGATTTGAATTTACCACACTGGCCGAGTTCGTAGACCACTTCCACGACGAGGAGACTTGCCGCAAGCACTTCGCCGCAATCCGATTCCGCCACGGCGAGTATTGCCCCCATTGCGGGCACACCACGATCTACACCTTCGCGGGCGGCAAGCGGTACCGTTGCGCCAAGTGCAAGCAGGACTTCACCATCAAAACGGGCACGGTATTTGGTGAGAGCAAGCTGCCGCTCCGCAAATGGTTCATCGCAATCTATCTTCTCTCGACAACCAGCAAGGGGATTTCTTCGGTTCAACTCGCCAAGCATGTCGGAGTCACACAAAAGACGGGGTGGTTTATGGACCATCGCATCCGCAAGGCCATGAAGGATAACAAAGGCCAGCTTTTCGGAGAGGTTGAGGTTGACGAGACGTTTGTGGGTGGACTTTCCAAGAATATGCACAAGAACAAACGCAAGCAAAAGCGCATTAGCACTGGCGGTGTGAGCAAGAGCGCCGTCATGGGAATGCTACAACGCAATGGCCCAGTGATCGCGGGAGTCGTGCCGAATGTCCAGAGAGATACGTTACAGCCCAAAATCCACCAGCATGTCGAACACGGCAGCGCGGTGTTCACCGACCGCTTGGCGGGATATAACGGTCTGAATTCGCACTACGCACACGAGTCGGTTGACCATGAGATATGCTTCGCAGTCGGCAACGTGCACACGAACGGCCTCGAATCATTTTGGGCCTTGTTCAAACGCGGGTATCATGGCATCTATCACCAGATGAGCCGAAAACATTTGCAGCGGTACGTTGACGAATTTGTATTCCGTTTCAACCAGCGCCCGCTGGCAATGGCCGACGTGTTCGCAAACATCGTGGCGCGAGTGACCGAGAGCAGCCAACTGCCCTACAAGGAATTGACCGCATGATTTCCAAGCGTGTGTTCTTGGCCGTGGTCGTTTGCCTGATTACGGGGTGCGGCAAATCGAATCCCGCGCCGCCATCCGCAGACCCCGTTGCCGAGTTCAAGGCAATCGTTTCGCGCTTCATGGCCAAGGAAACAGTGAGCGACACATCGTACGATGTGACCAAGACGGATTCCTTGGTGAGTCCGCTTCAAGGGACGTTCCGCTATTCCTACATCGGCCAGAATCGGCGCGGTCACTCCGAACCCGGAGTTGCATATTGGCAAGCGGCCTTCACCTACCAAGATAAACAATGGGCGCTCCAAAGAGTTTGTTGCCGAGTAAATGACACAGGCGAAACGGTCTGCGACGGCGACTTTGCCCACAGCGAATACGCTGAATGGGAATCATCGAAAGAACCCCCCGACAGGAAAACACCATGAGCAGACCGCAAAAGATGCACAAACCGATCAAAGGCGCATTCAACAACATTCTGGCATCCGTCGCCGCTGGTACTGGCAAAGGCAAGCAGGCGGCAGATAAGCTGGCGAAGCATCCGACCAAATCGACGGAGCCTCCGCAGTCAAAGAAAAGCTGATTGCAATGCGCTCTGCACTACAAATCTCGGAATGCCCCAAGGGTAACATTGTATATAAATCCCCCATTTTGTCACTTGGCTTCGTTTGTCTAAAATTGGCTTCGTTTGGGGGTTGTGAGGGCTTCAGCAGGCGATTACAGCCCGAAAGAAGGGCGCGCGTTTTAGGCAAGGGAACGGAGGACGGAATTGACCGCTTCAGCGGCGCGTTGAACGCGGAAGCGCTTTTCAACTGTTTCGCGGCCGGCGGCGCCGAGTCGTTGGCGCAATTTCGGGTCGGTAATCAGGGAGAGGAGAGCGGGCTCCCAATCTTCGATATGGGTTGCCAGGAGGCCGTTGACGCCGTGCAACACGATCTTCGAGTTTACGCCCACAGGAGAGGCCACGACGGGGATGCCGCAGGCCATGTACTGAAGGATCTTCACGCCGCACTTGCCCCGTTCCCATGGCGTGTCCAGCAGCGGAGCGATGCCGATGCCGAGCTGCGACAACTCGGCCAATTCCGTTTCCAATTGCCAGGGACGAAACTCGATGTCAAAGCCGAGCTGGACCGGATTGCCTGAGGCGATAATGCGGGGGGTGATTCCCAACGCGTCGAACGCCGGTTTGAGCGGTTTGAGGTAGGGGAGGGTGGTGCGGCTGCCGATCCAGCCGACGAGATTTGAGTCGGGCGCGTGCGGGTAGTCCTCGAGAGAAATCGAACTGGGCACGACTGTAACGGTCTTGTTGAACCGAGAGGCGTAGTCGGCGAGAAAGTCGTTGCCCGCGATAACGGCTCGGGCGCACCGCAAAACGTCCTGTACCGCCGCTTCGCGATGTAACGACTGCAACACCCGCGAGCCGCCGACACGCGGCAGCCAGATCGCGTCGTCGAAGTCGAACACGAGGGGTTTGCGGGCGGCGAGTTTCTTCTCGAAGCCGGAATAGAGACCGGGGAACACGCCTTTTTGGACGAACACGACATCGAAGTCATTGATTCGAGCCAAGTCGCGACGGCGCTGTCGCCACGCCGCCGAGAAAGCCGCCGCCCGCGAGGTTCTTCCCGACGAGCCCAAATACAGGCGGCGATAGAGTGCGTCGTCAATGGCGGGTGACACGTCACATTGCACGCCGAGCTTCTGGAGTTCTGGCAGCAATTGATAGACGCGGTACCGGCTCGACGGGCCAAGCTCACCGGTCTGGGTCAGGAAGAGGACTTTCATGGTATCAACTATTCGACCGAATCAGTTCCTCATATATGTCGAGCAAACGGCGGCTGATCATGTTGATGGAGAAATGCGTGTCAACATGTTCGCGCATCTGCACGCCCAGCGCAAGCGCGGCGGGTTGGAACAGCTTCACCAGCGCCGATGCCAGCGCGTTGACATCGCCGGGGGCGACCAACTGACTCGGAAACCTCCCGGCGAGAATATCGCGAATCCCCCCGGTGTCCGATGCGGCGCAGGGCAATCCGCAGGCCATGGCTTCCAGCAGGGCGTTCGGCATTCCTTCCTGCAGGGAGGGGAGGGCGAAGGCATCTGCGGATTGATAATAATGTTCGGGCTCGTTGCACGTCAACGCAAACAAAACGGCTTCACTGATGCCCAGTTCGTCGGCGAGGCGTTTCCATGGCGTGGTCTGTTCGCCGTCACCAAGAAACACGAGGCCGGTGCCGACCGGGAGCGAAGCTTTGGCCTGGGCGAACGCCCGGATGAGGACGTCGCCGCCTTTGAGCGCCACGTGGCGGCCGACGTGCAAGATGACGTGTTGAAAGCGAATCCCGAGCCGGTCGCGCTGGCGACGTTGCTCCTCCTTTGGGGACGTAGAAAAGCGGACGGTGTCGACGCCATTAGGCAGGTAGGTAGCGGCTTTCGGGCGATGGAGGCGTGAACGAAGTTCCTCGGCGACGGTGTGGCTGGGGCAGAGGAACCGATCAACGCGTTGCAACGTCGGCTGGAACAGACGCAAGGCCAGGCGAGGCGACTGGAAGAGCACTTGCACATCGGTGCTGGATGGCAATTTCAGGAGCGTCGGCAACTGCAACCGTGTTGCCGTCCACAATCCCACGGCGGAAAAGCGGTACAGCGCATGGAAATGGACGACCACTGGCCCTGCGTGGTGAGCCCCTTGAAACTCCTGTCGGAAAACGCGGTGCAACTTCAGTACAGATCCCGAGGGAAGTGTGCGGACATGGTCCTGCAATTCAGTGGGCTCACAATCGGAGAGAATCCGCAGCGGCGCACCGAGCGCGATCAACGCGCGTGCGAGCGTCAACGCCTGGCGTTCGTAACCACAGGTGCGGTCGATGCGCGGCACCACAAAGTAGAGCGTCCCGTTTTTCATGCCGAATCGATCACGCGGAGAAGTTTGGCAAATGTTGGGCGGAGCGAGAACTCTTTTTCAACCAGTTGCCGGCCGTGTTGGCCCATTCGCCGCCGCAGGTCACGGTCGTCCAGCAACTGCGACAGATATCGTTCCCACTCCTCGGCGGAACTGGCCAGGAAGCCGTTGATGCCGTGGCGGACCAGATCGCGGTTGAAGCCGACGGGCGCGGCAACAACCGGAAGCCCGGCCGCCATGTATTGCAGGAGTTTGAACCCTGCTTTGCCCAGGGACCAGGGCCGGGATCCAACGGCATGATGCCGATATCGAACCCTTGTAACTGGGCGGTCTCGTCGTCCAACCGCCATTCGATGGTCTCCATTATCTCGGGAGGCAGTTGGGGATATTCGGAAGCGTATATTCGGTTCGAGACGATCCGCAACCGAAACCGGGACTTCGCGGCCAGTTTTCGGAAGACGTCCTCGATAGACTTCAGGTACACCAGATTGCCCGGATGTGCCGATCCAGCCAATGAACGGTTCTGCTGGTTCTCGCGGTTGGGGGGCGGGTTGGATCGAATCGGTGTCGACGGGTGTTGGGATCACGGCGACGATTGGATTGAAAGGGGCTACCTGCTCGGCGAGGTACGGCGTGGAGACAATCACGCGTTGAGCATATCCGAGAATCATCCGTATCTTTTGGGGATTCTGTTCGAGAATGGCGTCATCAAGGTCAAAGACAAGGTGACCGGTGCGTCGCGCGAGACGCTTTTCCAGGAACGACCAGGAATTGGGCAGGAAGTCGCGCTGCAACACGACGATATCCTGTGGGCGCACACGACGCATTTGCCAAAGGCGCGTGACGCACATGAAGATCCAACCGCACAGGACGATCACCCGATAGATCCAGCGGGCATTATGCCGGAGCCAACGCAGCCAATAGAAGCTATGGAAGTACTTCGGCGGGCGGGACGACAGATACTGGCAGTCGATTCCCGCCGCGGCGAACAGGGGCGCGTATTGGTAGGCCCGCAATCGACTGGCGGGCGACAGCCCGTGCTGCGGCTCGCCTTCGACAAAAAACAGGATTCGTCGTCGTTCAGCCATGTCTCAAGAATCCGTCACGTGTCTACAAGCTCTGCAAATGGTCTCTATCCTAGCACCGTGCGGCTTGTCGTCTCCATTATTTTGATGTGGGACACGCCATCGGAAGGGGTAAATAGATTGGTTGACCTGTCGAAGCGCCGTTTTGTATGCTTGGGCAGACGATTCTGATGACGAGGCGAATCCTATTTTTGTATCTGACGAAGCACTCCGGCCATTATTCTGCGGCCATGGCCATTGAGACGGCTATGCGCCGGCTTGATACGCACGTCGAGACGATGTTGCTGGATTCCTTCAGTCACGCGAACCCGGTGCTGTCAAAGGTGACACTAAAGGCCTACTTGGCGGCCTTGAAAACCGCACCTGAAATCTGGGAATGGATGTATGACAACCCCGGATTCAAGGAGCGCACGGCAAAGATTCGCGAACTTCTCAATCGGGGCAACTCCCGAAAACTGCAACGTGTCCTGAACGAATTCGATCCCGATGCCATCGTCTGCACGCAGGCGTTCGCATGCGGGGTGATGGCTTCCTGGAAGCGAGCGACGGGCCATAAGACGCCTGTGCTGGTCGGCGTCCTAACTGATTTTGTTGCGCACCGCTACTGGGCCGATCCCAACGTCGATTTGTATATCGCGCCCAGTGAGGACACGCGCCAGAAACTCGTATCGCAAGGGGTGCCGCCGGAGCGCGTTGCCGCGTTCGGCATCCCGACAAACGAATCGTTCCAAAAGCCGGTGGACAAGGCGGCGGTGATCCAAAACCTCGGTCTCAAGCCTGATCTGCCCAAAATCCTGGTGATGGGCGGCAGTCTCGGACTCGGCCCCATGAAGTCGGTGATTCGCAAACTCAACAAATTGCCGCAACCGTTCGACGTGATCGTCGTGACGGGCAAGAACAAGGAACTTCAGGAACAACTCGCACGCAAGGGACCGAAGTTGCGCCACACCACGAAGATTTTCGGGTTTGTCGAAAACGTGCAGGAGTTGATGGAAATCGCCGAGATCATCATTACGAAACCGGGTGGCATCACGACCGCGGAAGCGCTCGTAAAAAAGCTGCCGATGATCATCATCAACCCGATTCCCGGTCAGGAAGCAAAGAACACGGACTATCTGCTCTCACAGAACGTGGCGGTCGAAGCCGAGGACGCCAATGACGTCATGCTGTTCGTGGATGAATTCCTGCGCAATCCGCGGAAGCTCTGGAGCATGCGTGAGGCCGCCGCCGCGCTAGGACGTCCCCGCTCCGCGGAGAATGCCGCCCAGGAAATTTTGAAGATTCTGGTCGCCAATTCCGCAGTCGCTGCATGAAATACTACTGGCTCAAATTCGCGGAACTGCTGGCACGGCTGTTCCCGCGCCGGATGAGCTACGGCATCGCCCGTCGGCTCGCCGATTTCTACATCCTGTTCGACAAACGGGGACGGGAAAGCGTCATCGGCAACCTCCGTCAAATCCAGGCCGGCAGTGGCGTTGCTTTGTCCTCCCGCGCGCTGCATTCCCTCGCCCGCGAGAACTTCCTCAACTTCGCCAAGTACCTCGTTGACTTTTTCAAGTTCCTTCGCCTGAATCGCCAGCGCGTCGACGAGATAGTGCACTTCGGCAACGTACCCGTAGTGCTCGATAACCTGCTGGAGCACGGCAAAGGGGTGATTTTCCTCAGTGCGCATCTCGGCAATTGGGAACTGGGTGCTGCCGCGCTGGCGGCGCTCGGTTACAAACTCAACACGGTCGCACTCCAAGTGCCCGACAGGAAACTGGACGAACTATATCGGCACTACCGTGCGTCGCGTGGACTGTATCCCATCCCGTTCGGACGCGCGGGCCGGGAATGCATCGCGGCGTTGCGGCGCAATGAAATTGTCGCTGTCATCGGCGACCGCGATTTTACCGGGTCCAACCACACCGTCGAGTTTTTCGGGCGGCCGGCACGCTTGCCGGACGGCCCCGCGAAACTGGCGCTGGCAACGGGCGCACCCCTATTGCCGATTTTCATGGTGCGGTTGCCCGATGACACGTTCGCGTACATTATGGAGGAGCCGATTTGGGCGGACAAATCGCGGCAGACCGTCGACGACGTCATGCGTCAGATCGCCATGGCGCTGGAGCGTGTTATCCGGCAGCACAGCGAACAGTGGTTTCTCTTTCACAATTTGTGGGACGTCGAGGTGGACCGTGCCCTGGCCACGGCGACGGCGTTCGGTACGGCCACAAAAGACGCGACAAACTCGGAAACGAACCGAGCCGCCACACATGAGTAGCCGGTGTATCGCGTTGATCCCCGCCTATAACGAAGCGGCACGGGTCGGCGAAGTTGTGGCCGTCGCGCACCGCCACGTTGACGAAGTGGTGGTGGTTGATGACGGCTCCACGGACGAAACGGTCACGGCGGCGGAAAGGGCCGGTGCGAAGGTCCTCCGCCATCAGCAGAACCGCGGGAAGGGGGCGGCCATTGCCACTGCGCTGGACTACTTTGGGCGTTCCGATGCCGAGTTGGCAGTTCTCCTGGACGCCGACGGCCAGCACGACCCGTCTGAGATCGACAAGTTCGTGAACGCCGCGGAAACCGATCGCATCGACGTCGTCGTCGGCAGCCGCATGGGCGATGTGCGGCGGATGCCGCGGGTGCGGCTGTGGACCAACCAGTTTACCTCCTGGGTCACAAGCCGGTTGGCGGGCCAGCGGATACCGGATAGTCAGTGCGGCTTTCGGTTGCTGCGACGCACGGTGTTGAAAGACCTGAGACCATCCACCGCGCGGTTTGAGACCGAGACCGAAATGTTGATTCAAGCCAGCCGGGCCGGCTACAAGATCATCAGTGTCCCGATTCGCACCATCTATGAACCTGGCCGCACCAGCCGTATTCACCCCTGGCGTGACACGGTGCGCTTCTTCCGATTGGTGGGGAAGTATTGGTGAGCGACCCCGGTCGAGTCGGCCTGCACCCTCAAATTTTCTGGGCTGACAAGGGCACGGCGGTATGGTACACGTAGCGGCCCTTTATGCAAATGTTACACCAACTCATCGACCTGTTCCTGCATTTGGACAGGCATTTGAACGACGCCATGCAGGCCCATGGGACGGGCTGGACGTATGTGCTCCTGTTCGCGATCATCTTTTCCGAAACAGGATTTGTGGTGACACCGTTCCTGCCGGGTGACTCTCTGTTGTTTGCGGCGGGCGCGTTGGCCGCGACGGCGGGCAGCCCGTTAAGTGTGGGATGGCTGTTTCTCCTGTTAGCTGGCGCTGCCGTCACCGGGAACACGGTGAATTATTCGGTGGGTCACCTCTTCGGTGACAAGCTCGCCGCGGAGTTTCCGCGGATCATCAAGCCGAAGTACCTGGAAAAGACGCATGCGTTTTACGAGAAGTATGGCGGCGAGACGATCATTATCACGCGGTTTGTGCCAATCGTGCGCACGTTCGCGCCGTTTGTGGCGGGAGTGGGGCACATGACATATTTGAGATTTACCGCCTATAACGTGGCCGGCGGTGTCCTGTGGGTGATGCTTTTGTTGTTCGGCGGTTACTGGTTTGGCGGGCTGAGGTTCGTGAAGGAACATTTTGGGGTCGTGGAACTGGCGATTATCATCCTGTCGGTCATGCCGATGGTGATTGAGTTCTTGCGTGCGCGCCGGAAAGTGTGATTAAGTAGCTTGTTGTATGAAGGACGGAACGCCGACATGCGTCGGATTCTTCGATTTGGTTAGCGCGTTCCGAAAGTGCTCGGGAAGGTCGCGGGTTCAAATTTGCGGTGACAGTCGAAGTCGATGGTCGGTTCGGGACGTAGCGCAGTTTGGCTAGCGCGCTTGGTTCGGGACCAAGAGGTCGCGGGTTCAAATCCCGCCGTCCCGACCATCTCTACAGAGATGGAAGGGGATACTAGTGCGGGAGCCAGACAGGCTTGCCGTGGAACTTGATGCCTTTGCCCTCCAAGGCCTTGATGAGCTTGCTCATCCAATGGACAAAGGCGTCGAACCGCCTCAAGATCGCGTCCTCGGATTTCTTTGCCGATTCATCTACGCTGCTGAGCAAAGTCGAAGGGCCGCCTTCGCGAACGTGGATGCCGCGGGCGCGGCGGGCGACTTCTGCCTTCCAGCGCTCGAGGGCGACCATGCGAGCGTCGAGTGTGTAATCCGTCGGGCGGATTTTCTTGAGCACTTCCTTGTCGGCGGTGGTCAACTGCCCGTATTTGACAAACAGGTTGACAACGACCGGACACAACCGTTCGGCCGCTTCGAGGTGCTCGAAGGCGGGTGGTACGGCAATGGTTTCATTGTTGGCGGTTGTCGCCTGCACGACGGTAGCGGGCGGAGCCACCTTGACAGACTCCGGGGCAGGGCCAAACGACCGGATAATTCGCGATGTCCCCTGATGGCCGCCGACATGAAGCACCTTGACGGCGGTATGTTCGGTTTTCAATTCACTTTCGATTTCCTCGCGGGCCGCGACGGAGAGCAGCACGGTCTGCGTCGGGAGATCGACGGTGGCTCGCAGCGATTTTCGCATGAGCAGGTCTTGCACGACCTCGACGGTGTGGGCGTTTTGGAGATCCAACAAGTCATGGGTCGTCAGGGCGTCGATCACGGCCAAGACGTTTTCACCGGGTGGGCCGATCTGCAAGCCGAGATTGTTCTGGATGGACTGGGAAAGGTGGTCGAGATTCGGATGCTTCTGACTGCCGCCGAACATTCCGCCGAATAGTGACATAGCGCTCCTCCGGGGTGACACACCAATTCTAAACCCGGTGGACGCCAAAATGCAAGCCCTAGAATGTAACGAAAGTGCGCTTTTGCGACTGTGGGGTCGGCGGCAAACCGCTACCAGTTGAGCCGTTCTCTTGACTGGTTTGCGGTTTGTCGATAGTCTGGTTGCCTGACTGTATGGTGAAACGCGCGACAGTCTTATACACAGGGAGAGTGCACGGGGTTGGGTTTCGGTACACCGCGCGCGAAATTGCTTGCGGATATGAAGTGACGGGATACGTTCGCAATTTGCCTGATGGACGGGTGGAGTTGGTTATCGAGGGAGACGAAGAAGAGGTCCGGGCCTATGCCGAGGCCCTGCGGACCAGCCAACTCGGAAGCCACATACGAAATGCCGACGTGAATTGGAGCGATGCCACGGAAGGATTCCGCGGTTTCGAGATACGACATTGATGGATGCCATTCGAACAGAACAACTGACAAAGAAATATGATTTGGGCTGGCGGAAGGGGAAACTGCTGGCGCTGGAAAGACTCAACTTGCGGGTCCGGGAAGGCGAAGTGTACGGGTTGCTCGGCCCAAACGGTTCGGGAAAGAGCACCACGCTCAAGCTCGTGCTCGATCTCGTGGTCCCCACCGAGGGGAACGCATGGATTTTCGATGTCCCCTGCAGCAAGGTGGTATCGCGGCTCCACGTCGGGTTTCTTCCCGAAAACCCGTACTTCTACCGCTATCTGACCGGCGGCGAGACACTCGAGTTTTACGGGAAACTGTGCGGCATGCGAGGCGTAGCGCTAAAGAAACGGATCGATGAATTGTTGGATCTGGTTGGCTTGACGCGTGCGCGCGGCCGTCGGCTGGCGGGATACTCGAAGGGGATGCTGCAACGCATCGGCTTGGCGCAGGCGCTCATTCATGACCCGAAACTGCTGTTGCTTGACGAACCGACAGCCGGTGTGGATCCCATCGGCAGCAAGGACATTCGCGACCTCATCTTGCGGTTGAAGGGCATGGGAAAAACGGTCCTGCTCAGTTCACATTTGTTGGCCCAGGTGCAGGACGTTTGCGATCGCATCGGCGTTCTGAACCGCGGCCAGATGATCCTGGAGGGCGACGTCCAGACGCTCATCAGCGATCAAAAACGGTTGAGCATTACGGTGCAGGACCTGCCAGAAGCAGCCCGCGCTCGGGTCGAGGAGGCGGTACGAGCCGCGGGCGCGTCGATTGTATCGGTTGGACATCCGCAGACGACGTTGGAGGCGCTGTTCCTGGAAGCCCTGAGAAAGGATCAGCAAGGAGAAGGTGAACATGACTGAGACCGCCACCGCCGCCCCATCCACGAGCCGGGAACGGGTTGGGTTTTCCGCGCACCGGGTGAGTGTGATTGCCGTCAATACGCTTACCGAAGCGGTTCGTCAAAAGGTGTTCATTCTGTTTTTGCTGATCGGGCTGGTGTTCATCGCCTCGGCGATTTTTTTCGCGCATTTCAGCTTCGGCGAGCAGATGAAGTTCATCAAGGACACCTGTCTCGGAGTGATCTCGGTCATCAGCACGCTGATCGCCATCGTGGGCACGGCGAATTGTTGCCGAGCGAAGTGGAGAATCGAACCATCTACACGATCCTCGCCAAACCGGTTCGACGTTTCGAGTTTCTGCTCGGGAAGTTTTGCGGCAGCCTGCTGTTGTTGTTATTGAGCATGGCCGCGATGTGTATTGTGTTTGGCGCGATCCTCTGGATCGAGGAGTACCTGACGATTCGGGATCTGAGCCAGACTTACGTGGGCGAGTCGCCAGCCGCACACGTGGAGGCGCAGAAGCAAATCGAGCAGGTCCAAACGGAGGTGCTCGATGTGGAGTTGGTGAAGGCGTTGGTCGCCGATCTGGCGAAGGCGACCCTCATCGCTTCGGTTACGCTTCTCGTGTCTACGTTTTCCACCTCGCTCGTGTTCAACGTCGTTGTGCCGCTTATGGTGTTTGTGGCAGGAATGTTGCGGGGAAGCGCGGCGGAGGTGTGGGGTGCTCACCGATTATTTATGGCGGTGTTGGCGGTGATACCGGACTTTGGATTGTTCAACATCGCGGATGAAATCAACCTCGGGAAAGTGGTTCCGTGGGGTCACATTGGGCAGATTGTCACCTATGGGGTGGTGCGGACCCTGGTGATCGTGGTCGCGGCCCATCTGGTCTTTTCGCAGCGGGAGATTTAGAAGGCGCGCATGAAACTGCTCGTGGTCATCATACTTTTTGGCATCGGGTTTGCCTTGCTGCCGTTGGAGAACTCACTGCGCACCGAGCGGCTCCAGATGAAGTATGGGGGGGCACGTGTGACGTTCCAGTTGCGCGAAGCCATCGGGCAGAACCTCGCCATTGCGCTACTGGCAGGGATGCGTGGCATCGTCGCCGATTTTTTGTGGATCCAGAGCCACGGCTTCTGGGAGAAAAAGGAATGGCTGCGACAGTTCCGCAATATCGAAGTCGTCGTCACCCTGCAACCGCAATCGGTCATGTTTTGGGATCTGGGCCAGTGGCACATGGCCTGGAACATTGGCTACGGCGCGTTTTCAGACCCGAAGAACCGAACGAAAGCCGAGGGCATCAAGCGGGAGCGCGAATGGCACGAAAAGGCACGGGAATTCATCATTCGTGGAATTGAGAACATACCGAACCGGTACGACCTGTATTTCACCATGGGCTGGCTTTATTTCGAGAAACTGAGCAAGGACTGTGACGACCCGCCGTGCAACGATGCGTTTTGCAAGAGCGCCGAATATCTCGGGAAGGCCTCGAGTTTCCCCGATGCGCCGCAATTCGTCCCCCGCCTGTATGCGCGGGCGCTCGAAAAGTGTGGCGACCTCACGGCTGCGTACGAAGAGTGGAAACACTTGTGGTATCTGGACCATTCCAAGACCGAGCAGGCGTGGAACATCATTGAACGGGAAATTCGCCGGTCTGGAAGATGACCTGCAAATTCGCAACCAACAACGCGTGTTTCCTCAACCGACACCATAACCATGGCCAGCGCCGCCATACGCTACGCGATTCTCAGCGACATTCATGGGAACCTGGAAGGACTCGACGTGGTTCTCAAGGACGCGCGCGAGCAGAAATGCACGCATTACGTCTGTCTCGGCGACATTGTGGGTTACGGGCCGAATCCGAAGGAATGCCTCGACGCGGTTCGTCGGTTGGAGTGCCCCGTGATCATGGGCAACCATGACGAATACTGTGCTGCGGAGATCGAACTCACCGGGTTCAATCCGATGGCGGCCGAGGCCATCCGCTGGACCCGCACCCAGTTGAGCGCCGAGGAGAAGAATTGGCTGCGCGACCTCAAGTATGTTCGTCATGTTGAGTCGTTTACCATTGTTCACGCGACGCTCGATTTGCCGGAAAAATGGGCGTATGTGTTCGACCGTCTGGCTGCGCAGGCCAGTTTCAATTATCAGCACACGCCCGTGTGCTTCAATGGCCACACTCACGTACCGGTGGGATTTGTCCGCGGTCCGAGCGGGTTGCAGGGTGGCTTGTACTCGAAGATCAAAATCGAAGTCGGCCGCAAGTATTTCATCAACGTCGGCTCCGTCGGCCAGCCGCGGGATCGCAACCCCAAGTCGGCCTACGTGGTGTTCGATCTCATGAGCAATCTCATCGAATTGCGCCGCGTGGAATACGACATCGGTATGACCCAAAAGAAGATCCGTGCCGCCGGACTGCCTGAATCGCTTGCGGAGCGCCTGGCACACGGCCGGTATAATGTTACTCACCGGCCCGGTGACGGACGGGAGCATCCAAAACCGGCGCTTTCACAGAAGCGCGGACACATCGTAAGCTCGCGCAAAATGCGGATTCTCATCATCAAACCGAGTTCGCTCGGGGACGTTGTCCATGCGCTGCCGACGGTCAATCTCATCCGTCGGAAATATCCCCAGGCGCACATTTCGTGGTTGGTGAATGACACGCTCACGTCCCTGTTGCAACGCTGTCCGATCATTGACGAAATCATTCCATTCGAGCGCAGGCGCTTTGGTTCGCTGACGCAACTTCCGCATTTCCGGAACTTCCTTGCCATGCTCAAAGGGCGGCATTTCGATATCGCCATTGATCTGCAAGGGCTGCTGCGCAGCGGCATCATCAGTTGGGCGACCCGGGCGCCGCGTCGCATCGGGTTGAGTGACGCCCGTGAAGGTGCAAGGTTTTTCTACAACGAGATCGTCAGGGTTCCGCGCGCACATGCCGTGGACCGGTACCTCCTGGCCGCGCAACACTTGGGCTGCGACTCCACACCGGTCGAATTTCCGCTCGGGGTGTCGCGCTCAGTGACGTTCCGAGGGCCTGATTGGCGTGAACCCGTCCGCGCGTTGGGCCACAAAGCTGTGGGGCAACGACAAGTTCGCCGAACTGATCCGCCGTCTGCCCTCCGAGCGCGTCGTGTTGACCGGTTCCGCAGCCGAACGGGAGCAAATCGACAAGATTGCCCAGGGACGACGCAACCTGACGGGCCAGACCGACCTCTTTCAGCTCGCGGAGCTCTATCGCCGTTGCCAGGTCGTCGTCACCAACGACAGTGGCCCAATGCATCTGGCGGCGGCGGTAGGCACGCCCGTGGTCGCGATTTTTGGGCCGACCGATCCGGCGCTTACCGGGCCGTACGGCGATCGTCATGTTGTGTTGCGCGCCGGCGTCTTGTGTTCGCCGTGCTTCAAGGACTCTTGCGCCAACAAGGTTCATATGGAGTGCATGAAATTGATTACCGTCGAGCAGGTGCTCGAAGCCGCAAAATGTTTCCTTGCTTGATACAAACATGTGCGTATCGTCCGCGAGCACAGGCGGGACTGAGTTGACCGACAGGCACATGGCAACCGATGGACGATGGCCGCGGGTGGCACGATGGGATTGGCGGGCTGTCGCGTTGGTTGGCGTGTGCATCGCCTTACGGTGGTGGCTGGTATTTGCCGGGGGACAGTATTGGTTTCCTGATGAAAAACGGTTCTGGTGGTCCGGACTCGTCGTCTATCGCCTCAGTCAGGGTCTCTGGAAACCGTCTCTCGAACCGATCCTGGACTGGAACCAACACCCCGGTTTTCACCTGCCTGGGTTGTGTGCCAGTGGCGATCCATTGGGCGTGGGCCGGGCTGGCCGGACTTTCCATCGGCGAGATGCCGTTTGAAGCCACGGTACGGTTTGGCGCGGCGTTTCTCTCCTTGGCATCGGTAATCTCGATCCTGTTGATTGGGACGATTGTTCGGCGCGCGGGGGGTGATCGCGCAGAGGCGCTCCTGGCGATGGCCCTGATGGCAGGATCGAATACGATGTTCTACTACTCGCGACACACACTGCCCTATGACGCTTCACTGGCTCTGGCATTGGGAAGTCTGATGGTCGGGATGCGGAAGGGCGGATGGCGGCGCCTGGTGTTGAGCGGTTGGCTGGCCGGGGCGGCGTTTTTTACGTACTACGGCTACTGGGCGGTTGTGTTCGTCATCTCGGGTACAGTGATCATACGGAAGGTTGCCAGCGTACGAGAAGCTGGCTATCGGCTGCTGTGGTTCGTAATCGGGGCGGTGACATGGCTCGGGATGTTTGCCGTCGGTCGCGAGGTGGTGTTCGGACGATCTTTCTTGCAGGGAGTCGTGTCCTTTGCCGCAATCACGCCGCCCCAGATGTACGCGGAAGGATGGTCGGCGCCGTGGACGTATCTCTGGTACGCGGAACACGGGCTGTTGATTTTTTGGCTGGCGGCATTGGTATGGATTCTTTGGGCGGCGAGAACAGGCCGACCGATGGCCGCCTACGGATTGACCTGGATCGCGATGGTTGGCACCCTGTATGTATTGCTGATTCTCAGCAGCGTGGTGCTTCACAGGTTCGTTGTGTACGGGCGCACGGCCCGTCAATTGGTTCCGTTCCTTTGTTTGATTGGGGCGTTTACGGCCGGGCGTCTTTGGGACATGGCCCGCACGGTTGCGGGAAAACGAATCCTCCAGATGGGAATTATCCTGTTGATTCTGCAAGCGGCATGGAATTTTCGCGTTCCGCTGCAGCAATGGTTTCCATGCGACGTTGAACGTCTCGTCGCTGCGGAGTACGGGGCATTTTCCGAAGCGACCACGATTGACTGCCCCAAGATGGAGGATGAATTTGCCCCTTTGGGAGTGGCCGGGCAACCGACACGATACGTGCTTTTGAACGCGCAATACCTGGCACGGATTCATGGCGCGAAAACCCCTCCCACGGGTGTTATCGTGTTCCGCTTTGCGCACCCGATGCAGTTTGCGCCGTACCAGTATGAGGAATTTACGCCCAGCGAGAGAGATCTCCTCCGCGCGACGGATATCTCGATGCGATTGGTTGATACCACTGGCGAACGCGGGCTTGCGAATCCTGTGACAATTCCATAGGGTTATGGATCGTATGACCGAATTGGAACAACAACTTCAGTCCGCCCGCGCCGAGGCTGAGGCCGCGCTCGCTGCTTGCGCCGACCTTCCGTCCCTTGACCAACTCAAGGCCCGGTACCTTGGCCGCAGCGGGGTCGTATCCGCCGCCTTGGAACAATTGGGCAAACTTCCCAGAGACGAGAAGCCGCGCATTGGCAAGCTGGCCAACGAGGTGAAGACTGCGCTCACGGGAGCCATCGAAGCGAAGCGCGAGGAATTGGAAGCGAAAGCCGCGTCCTCGGGGCCGGCCATCGACGTGACATTGCCGGGCCGCGCCACCACATCGGCCACCAGCATCCGCTCACCCAGGTTTTCGAGCGCACGGTCGAGATTTTTCGCCGCATGGGATTCGCGGTCGAGGACGGACCCGAAATCGAGGACGAATGGCATTGTTTCGACGCACTGAACACACCCGCCAACCATCCCGCGCGCGACATGCAGGACACGCTGTACATCGACGACAAGGCGGTGCCGCCCGACCCAAAGCTCGGCCGCTATTTGCTGCGCACGCACACGTCGCCTGTGCAGATTCGCACGATGCTGAAGCAGAAACCGCCGATCCGCATCGTGGCACCGGGTCGGGTCTTCCGCCGCGATGAACTGGATGCCACGCACAGCCCAACATTCCATCAGATCGAAGGCCTGTACGTGGACAAGAACGTGACCGTCGCCGACCTCAAAGGCACGGTGGAGTTCTTCTTCAAACAACTGCTGTCGCCCGAGACCGAAGTGCGGTTCCGACCGCATTTCTTCCCGTACACCGAGCCGAGTTTCGAAATTGATTTGTCGACGCCGCAGTTCCGCGCCCGCGGGAAGGAATGGATCGAGATTGCCGGCTGCGGCATGGTCGACCCCAACGTCTTCAAGGCCGTCGGCTATCCCGACGACGAGTACACCGGCTGGGCGTTCGGCTTCGGCATCGACCGCCTCGCCATGATCATGTGGTCTATCAACGACATCCGCCTGTTCACCGAGAATGACGTGAGATTCCTGGAGCAGTTTTAGCCCACGTTGATCACGGGATTTCTACAAACCACAACTCCCGAAGCGCTTGGCGCCTCGGGAGTTGTGGTTAATTTGGTTTACAGACAGGCTACGGGCGATTTCGCTTCGGCCGCCGATAGATCAGCGACAACCCAAGGGCTCCCAAGCCCAGGGCCCCCATCGCCAGACTGCTCGGCTCTGGAACCGTGGCCATCTCGATGCGGAAGCTGTTGACGCCCCCACTGCGGTTCACGAAGTTACCGCTGGTATCGAAGGTGTAGGTGACACTCTCGTTATTGGTCGAGTTGCCACCCTGATTGGGATCCTGAATGGCGTTCACGACGTACCGGTAGGGGACGCCGTTGGTGTACAGCGTGGTGATACCGGTGACGAACACGCAGTGACCACCGCCGTTGGTTCCCCAGTTTACGCCCAATTCCACGTCACCCGTGGAACTTAGCGCGCTGATCGCCGCGGCGAAATTGTTGGTGACCACCGTGGGCGCGATTGCCAGATTGTTCGTCGTGAAATACAGGTTCTTGCCGGAGACGAAGTTGCCCGGTAGCGTGCCGCTGCTGCGCGGCCCGGTCCAACTCTGCATCAAATTGGTCAACGTGCCGTACACCTGCTGCGCGGTCTGAGTGACGTTGAGCGAAGGGTACATGCTCTGAAGATACTTGATGGACCGCGCCGCCGCGCCGGGTGCGCAGCCATTGACCTGTTCGGCAACGACGGCGATATTCTTGTCTGCGGTGGCGATTCCACCCCGACCTGCCGTTAACGCCGAGGCGCTCGATACACCCGCACCTTCCGTATCCGTTCCGGACCCCCCTCTTCGTCACCTTCCGCCCCTGAAGCGGCCGTTGTTCCCTGGACGTCGGTTGCGGCCACCACGGACGCGCTCGTGAGCGGCCCGCCTGGCTCGCTGCCTACTTCAAACGGTGAGAGCGTAAGGGAATAGTTCAAACTACTCACGGTCAACCCATCCGTCTGGCCGAGGTCGAACTGGTAGGTCACCGGCAATTCGTTTCCCAGCTCGCTCGCCTGATCGAAGACCACGGGCATATTCTGAACGGCCCAGTTGTTGTTGCTACCACCACCTACCGAGGTGACAATGTTCACAAAGCCGATGTACCCGGATCCGAAGGCAGAGAGCGAGCCGGCATCCGCGGGCGAAAAATTCACGGTTGCCTCTCCCCATTGTGAATTCTGATCCTCGTAACCTCCACTGCCATTACCCCAACTGACCTGATCGAAGCTGACGCCCACGGCGTGAGCCGTCGAACTGATCGCCACGATAGCTAGGGTAAGAGTAGAGATGAATGCCAAACCTGAAGAACGGGCGCTAATCTTCATAACGAAACGTCCTCCCCACGCTCAAGAAGCTTCACGCAATTCGCAGATACCAGCCGCCAGACCCGTGTGGGTCGAACGATGGACGAAATCATGAGCCTTCGACATTGTCATGTCGATCAAGCCAGCCAACCTGTTTCCCAAGAGATAGGTGCTCGCCATCACCGCTCCTGCGTAAACTCCGAGTACTGGCGATTTTTGTACAATAGCATTTAGCAGAATTGCAAGCACAAAGTGCATGCAAGCTAGGTGCTTGCGGGTTACCACGGGAATCGGTAGAGTGCAACTCCAATGAGATTCACCTACAACTGGCTCAAGCAGTACGTCGATGTCGATTGGTCGCCCGCGGAATTGGCCGACAAACTGACCTTTGCGGGAATTGAGGTGGAAGACATGACAACTGTTGGGGGCGGTGTGCTCCAGCAGGTCATCGTCTGCCAGGTTCTTTCCAGCGACAAGCATCCAAACGCGGACAAGCTTTCAGTATGCCGGGTCACTGACGGCCACGGCGAACGCCAGATCGTCTGCGGCGCGAAGAACTACAAGGTCGGCGACAAAGTGCCGTTGGCGTTGCCGGGCGTGACGATGCCTAGTGGCATGACGATCAAAGAAGCCAAATTGCGCGGTGTCGAATCGCAAGGCATGATGTGCTCGGCAGAAGAGCTGGGCCTACCGAAGGGTGAGGACGGGTTGCTGATTTTGCCCGCCGACACACCGATTGGCATCAAGGTCAGCGACGCCCTCGGCGGGACGGACACCGTGTTTGACATCGAAGTCACGCCAAACCGGCCCGACTGGCTTAGCGTCATCGGCATTGCCCGCGAGATCAGCGCGCTCAGTGGGAAGCTGTTGAAGCTTCCTGCGGTGGCTGTTGAAGAGTCGGGGGACCCGGTCGAAAAGCTCACTTTCGTCAAAGTTGAATCACTCGATCTGTGCCCGCGTTACACGGCGCGCGTCATCCGTGGCGTGAAAATCGGCCCGAGTCCCTCGTGGTTGAAACAACTTCTGGAAAGGATCGGCGTGCGGTCAGTCAACAACGTGGTGGATGTGACCAACTACGTGTTGCTCGAATGCGGTCATCCGTTGCATGCGTTCGATTACAATCGGTTGGCGGAGCATCGCATCGTGGTGCGCCGCGCGGCGAAGGGCGAAAAATTCCTGGCCATCGACGGAAGCGTGATCGCGTTGACCGGCGACATGCTGGTCATCGCCGATGCGAACCGCGCGGTGGCGCTGGCGGGCATTATGGGCGGCAAGGACAGTGAGATCCACGACGGCACCACGGACGTATTGCTGGAGAGTGCCTGGTTCCTGCCCGCCAACGTCCGCAAGACTTCCAAGCAGTGCGGGCTGTCGAGTGATTCGAGCTACCGATTCGAGCGCGGCGCGGATATTGACGGCGTCATCTGGGCGAGCAACCGCGCGGCGCAGTTGATCCAGCAATTGGCCGGCGGACAGGTGGCGACCGGGATTATCGACACGCTTGCGAAACCGATCGAGAAACGGCGGGTGCGATGCCGGTATGCTCAGGTGAACCGCCTGCTGGGCGTCGACGTGCCGTCGGAGACGGTGAAGAAGATTTTCACGGGCCTTTCCCTGGCAATTCTCTCGTCGGATGCCCAGTCATGCGAAGTCGAAGTGCCAACGTACCGCGTGGATCTGGAGCGCGAGGTCGATCTGATCGAGGAAGTGTGCCGCATTTGCGGCGTCGAGAAGATACCGGCGAAACGGCAGCCATCAATTGCGACCGTTTCGGAATTTGACAAGCAGTGGGATGCGCGGGCGAAAGTGCGACAGGTGTTGACGGCGCTCGGATTCCACGAGGCGCAGAACCAGACGCTGGTGGGCGAGGGCGAGCTGAAGCTGCAGAATCCGTTGAGTGCGGACCAGCAGGCGCTACGTCACTCGCTCGTCCCGGGTTTGTTGGCAAACCTGCGCACGAACGTCTCGCGTCACGAGTACGACGTGAAGCTTTTTGAAATCGGCCGCGTGTTTGCGGCGAATGGGAAGGAATCGTTGTGCCTCGCGCTGGCAGTCACCGGGCGGCGCGTACCGGATTCCTGGGAGACAGGCACGCGGGAAGCCAAGCTGGATTATTATGACGTAAAAGGCGCCATGGAAGAGGTGGGGGACGCGGTAGGGGCACCCGTCAGCGCCGAGATCCGACAGATTACGCCGATTCAAGCCAAGAAACTCGACCTGCGTGATGCGGTGTACGTCGCGGAACTCGATCTGGGAGCCTTGCTGGTGTCGCAAACACGAGAAAAGACCTTCCGTGAATTGCCCAAGTTCCCCGCCGTGGTGCGTGATATGGCCCTAGTGGTCAATGACACGGTGTCGCATGCCGAAATCGTGGGGGCCATCGAAACGGGTCGAAATAAAGTCTTGGAAAAGGTCGAGCTTTTTGATATTTATACCGGGGGTTCGATAGCGACGGGAAAGAAATCAATGGCGTACTCGTTGACGTTCCGCGCGGCCGACAGGACACTGACGGATGCGGAGGTCAACGGGGCGCATGAACAGTTGAAACGTTCGTTGGTGCAGACGTTGAAGTGTGAGATTCGCGAGAGCTGATGTACATGAGCAGGGTAATTAAGCGACGACCATAAAAGTGACTGGAATCCTCTTGAATTCGATCGGGACAAGTGTTACAAGGGAAACAAGCGGGCGACGGTGGTCGCCGATGTTCTTTGCCAAGGCAAGATTTTCGAAATACCCTGCCATGTACGTAACAAACGACACTTCTTTGAGCCAACACCGTCATTGACGGAGCTCGGTGTTCGGTTGTGGATTGCATGCCTTCACTGGAAGCATGAAACAGCCGGCAGAGCCCCCTATTAGTAAGGGGTTCAAAGATATCGTTTAGACGGCATTACGGCGGGGTATTTCGTTTTGGTGCCCCGCCCTCGCGGGGCGTTCGGGCTCCTGTCGGGCAACGCCACAGATCACACGCGGCTCAGAATACGGGGCCAGATTGGTGGTCATGACCGACAACCTATTTTCCAACCAATCCCCGAGACCCGCCGCCACGGCGGAGGCTGGCGACCTCGCCACGGCTCCATTGGCCACGCGTATGCGCCCGCGGACACTGGAAGACTTCGTCGGGCAACGCCACATCCTCGGAGAAGGCAAGTTACTGTGGCGCGCGATCAACGCCGACCGCATCAGTTCCATCATTTTCTATGGGCCGCCGGGAACGGGCAAGACCTCCCTTGCGCAGGTCATCGCCAACGCCACCAAGAGCAAGTTCGAGAGCCTGAGCGGCGTGGAATCGAACGTCGCGGATATCCGTCGCGTGATCGCCACGGCGGCCAATCGTCTCACCAATGCGGGCCAACGCACGATCCTGTTCATTGACGAGATTCACCGGTTCAACAAGGCGCAACAGGACGTGCTGTTGCCCGACGTGGAGAACGGGACGGTCCGTCTAATCGGGGCAACGACGCACAATCCGTTCTTCTATGTCAACTCGCCGCTGGTGTCGCGGTCGCAGATTTTCCAGCTCAAGCCGCTCACACCGGCGGACATCAAGGAATTGATGCTGCGGGCGTTGACAGACAAAGACCGTGGCCTCGGAACGAAGAAAGTCAAAGTGGACGCCGCCGCACTGGATTTTCTCGCCACAGCTTGTGATGGCGACGGACGCAAAGCGCTTAATTCCTTGGAAATCGGTGTCCTGACCACTCCGTCGGGGCATATCACCAGGGAGATTGCCGAAGAGTCCATTCAGAAGAAGGCCGTGGTCTACGACGCGGACGAGGACGAGCACTACGACACGATCTCGGCGTTCATCAAATCGATGCGCGGCAGCGATCCCGATGCGGCGTTGTACTGGCTGGCGAAAATGGTGGTTGCCGGGGAAGACCCCCGATTTATCGCGCGACGGATCGTGATCCTGGCCGCGGAAGACATCGGCTTGGCAGACCCGCAGGCGCTGGTTCTGTCGGTGGCGGCGCATCACGCCGTAGAGTTCATCGGTTGGCCCGAAGGCGAGTTGCCGTTGGCCGAAGCGACGGTATATTGCGCGACCGCGCCGAAATCGAATGCCAGCGCGAAAGGGATCTGGAGCGCCAAAGCCGACGTGGAACAGGGACGAACGCTGGAAGTCCCCCAGCACCTCAAGGACACGCATTACAAGGGTGCGGCGCGACTCGGCCACGGGGAAGGGTACAAGTACGCCCACGATTTCGAAGGACACGTTGTCGAACAAAACCATCTACCCGAGCATCGCAAGTATTACGAGCCGGGCGACCAAGGCTTCGAGATCAAGGTTCGCGAACGAATGGACAAATGGAAACAGCTGCTCAAGAAAAGATAGCGCTGCGGGAACAGATGCGCGCGCGCTTGGCTGGGCAGGGCGGGGCCGATGTTCGCGCGAAGAGCGCCGCCATCTGGGAGCGGTTGTCGGTGCTGAGGGAATTCGTAATCGCCACGCGGTTGCTGGTGTACGTGTCCATGGGAAACGAAGTGGACACGCAGGGACTGATCCGTCAGTTGCTCGCCATGGGCCGACAGGTGTCTGTGCCGCGATTTGAACCGGCGACGCAAGGCTACACCGCTTCCGAGCTGCAGGATTTTGATAACGAGTTGACGGCAGGCAAATTTGGAGTTTTAGAACCGAAACCCGGGGTAATACGACCGGTGGCGCTCGATCAGATCGACGTCGCGCTGGTGCCCGGGTTGGCGTTCGACGAAACGGGAAACCGATTGGGCCGCGGATCAGGTCATTTCGACCGGCTGCTGGGGCAAACCAGCGGTGTCAAGATCGCGCTGGCCTTCGATTTCCAGGTATTGGACGAGGTCCCGGCGGAAGCGCATGACGCCCGCATGGACTTTATTGTGACGGAAACACGAGTGGTCAACCTCAGGGGTAACCGACAATGACCTATATCATAATCGGTCTCATCACCCTGGTCGTCGGCGTTGCGTTTGGCTGGTTACTTTGCCAGACGAAGGCGAAAGCGGACACCAAAACGGCTGGTGGGATCATTGAGACCGCGCGGAAGGAAGCGGACGAAACGCTTCGGGATGCGCGGGTAAAAGCACAGGAAGAAACATACAAATCACGAGAGCTGTTTGACAAGGAAAACAAGGATCGACGGCAGGAATTGCTGGAGATGGAGAAGCGGGTCATGCAGCGCGAGTCCAATCTGGATCGCAAGGCCGATTTGCTCGACCGAAAGACGGAGGAGGTTTCCAAGAAGGAAGTGACGGTTGTGGAACGGGAGAAAGAACTCCACAAGATCCAGACCGAGATTGACGATCTGAAGAAGCTGACCCAGCGGGAACTGGAACGGGTGGCGGGTCTGAGCGCCGAGGAAGCCAAGAAGCGACTACTGATGCAACTACAGGAGGACGTACATTCCGAAGCCGCTGCGATGACCCGACGAATCATCGAAGAGGCCAAGCAACAGGCCGATCGCGAGGCCAAGCGGACCATTACCATTGCGATCGAGCGGTGCGCATCGAGCTACGTCCAGACGGCGACAAGCTGTACCATTACGCTCCCGAGCGAGGAGATGAAGGGGCGCATCATCGGCCGCGAGGGCCGGAACATTCGTGCCTTTGAAGCCACCACGGGGATCAACGTGCTCATTGATGACACGCCCCAGGCAGTGGTGCTCAGCGGGTTCGACCCCGTCCGTCGCGAGTTGGCCCGGCAGACGTTGGAACGCCTCATCGCCGACGGCCGGATCAACCCGGCCCGCATCGAAGAGGAGGTCGCGAAGGTCCGTGAAGAACTGGATGGGCTGATCCACAAAGCGGGGGAGGAGGCGGTGATTCGGGTTGGGCTGCAGAAAGTGCATCCCGAAGTGACCCGGTTGCTTGGACGGCTTCGATTCCGCCACAGTTTTGCCCAGAACGTGCTGGATCACTCGGTGGAAGTCGCCGAGATCGAGGGCATGATGGCGGCGGAACTCGGGCTCAACCAGCAGATCGCCAAGCGCGTGGGCCTGTTTCACGACATCGGCAAGGCGGTGGACCATGAAGTCGAAGGGTCGCACGCCAAGATCGGTGCGGAGCTTCTCCGGAAGTACGGCGAGCCGGAAGAGGTGTGGCAGGGGGTGGCCTGTCACCACCACGAAGTGGAGCCGATCACCACGTACGGCGTGCTGGCCAGCGCGGCGGACGCCATTAGCGCGTCGCGACCCGGCGCCCGTAGCGAGAGTATGGATTTGTACCTCCAACGCCTCGAGAAGCTCGAAACTGTCGCCAACGCCTTTCCCGGTGTCGATAAAAGCTACGCACTTCAGGCCGGGCGGGAGATTCGCGTGTTTGTGCTACCGAATACGGTCACCGATGACGAGGCGATTCAAATGGCGCGCAACATCAGCAAAAAGATCGAGCAGGAGTTGCAGTATCCCGGTCAAATCAAGGTCACCGTGGTCCGCGAAACACGCGCCGTGGAGTACGCGAAATGAGGATCCTGTTCATTGGCGACGTCGTCGGCAAACCCGGGCGACGGGCGGTCGCCACCTTGGTGCCGCGCCTGCGGGAGGAACGGGATATCGACTTCGTCATCGCCAACGGTGAAAACAGCGCGCACGGAGCCGGCCTGACAGCATCAACCGTGGACGCATTGCTCACGAGCGGGGTGGACGTGATCACCTCGGGCGACCACGTGTGGGATCAAAAAGAGGTCTACGAGGTCATCCAACGCGAGCCGCGGCTGCTGCGTCCTCTGAACTTCCCCGCTTCCGCCCCGGGGAAGGGATCGACGGTGGTACGATTGGACGGATTACCGCCCGTCGGGGTGCTGAACTTGATTGGCCGGGTGTTCATGCCGAACACGGATTGTCCATTTCGCGCTGCCGAAGCCGAGGTCGCGCGGTTGCTCACGCAGACGAAAGTCATCATTGTGGACTTGCATGCCGAAGCCACGAGCGAGAAAATTGCCATGGGTCGATTTCTGGATGGAAAGGTGAGTGCGGTGATTGGAACACACACACACGTGGCGACGGCAGATGAGCACGTCCTGCCCAAGGGCACGGCGTACCTGTCGGACGCCGGCATGTGCGGGCCGCATGATTCGGTGCTGGGACGGGACGTGGGCGCGGTGCTGCAGCGGTTTCTCACCCAGATGCCACAGAAAATGGAGGTTGCGGAGGGTGACGTTGCGTTGTGTGGTGCGATTGTCAACGTGGACGAGACGACCGGTCGCGCCCGTTCCATCGAACGAATCCGAATCCCTTGCGACGAGAGAGAATGAGTTCATGATCTTGCGAGCGCGATACGTGTTGCCGATGGACCAGCCGCCGATCGAAGACGGCGCGGTAGCCATCGAAGGCGACACGATTGTGGCCGTGGGCAAGACCGCGGAAGTGCGGGCCGCTCACACGGGTGACGTTCGCGACCTGGGCGAACGGGCGCTGGCACCGGGGTTGATTAACGCGCATTGCCATCTCGACTACACACGCCTGCACGATGAGGTCCAGTGGCGCGGCAGTTTCACCGAGTGGCTGCTCCAGTTGGTCGCCGCGAAGCAACTTCACCCCGAAAAGGAGTATCTTGAGGGAATCCAAATGGGTCTGGATATGCTGGCACGGTCCGGGACGACCACGGTGGTGAACATCGAGTCGTTCCCAAGGTTCATCGAGCAGATTCCGCCGCCACAACTGCGAGTGTGGTGGTGCCTGGAAATGATCGATTTCAATCGTCCCGAAGGCGCCCGCGAAGTGGCGGCGCAGGTGTTGGAGTTCATCGCGGGCCATTCCAACCCGCACGGAGGTTTTGGGTTTTCCCCGCATGCGCCCTACACGGCGACCGCCGAGTTGTACCGGCTCTGCGCCCGATACTCTCGCGGGCGCAACATTCCGTTGACGACGCATCTTGCCGAGTCGGAGGAAGAAGACGACATGATTCGTCGCGGCACGGGGCATATGTATGACTATTTTTTACGCGCCGGCCGCGACATGTCCGACTGCAAACGCGTAAGTCCGACGCAATTGCTGTCCGAGTGCGGTGTGCTTGGGCCCAACTGCCTCGCCGCCCACGCGAATTACCTCACGCCGCTGGACGTCTCTCTGCTCACGCAGACGGGCACACACGTGGTGCACTGCCCCAAGACGCATCGCTTCTTCGGCCGTGGCAGCCCCCCGCTGAACACCTGGAAAGAGCACCGGATCAATACCTGCCTCGGTACCGACAGCATGGCCAGCAACGATACACTGAACATGCTGAGCGAAATGCAAACGCTCGGCCATATGTTCCCGCGTATGGCAGCCCAGGAATTGTTGACCTTGGCCACGGTCAACGCCGCGAAGGCGTTGAACCTCCGTGAGAAACTGGGACGCGTTGCTGTCGGCGCTTGGGCCGACCTGATTGCCGCGCCGATGGACGGCACCGGCGGGGACCCCTATGAGGCGATTGTCTACGCCGACAAGCAGGTGAGTTTCTCAATGGTGGGGGGCGAGGTGGTTGTTGATGAGACACGATAACTCAGCGACCGTGTGCATCGGTCTCCTGGCGCTAACCTGTTTGCTGCCCCTCGCGCCGGCTGTGGCTGCGGAAATGGAAACCAACACATACCAGCTCACCGATCAACAGACAGTGCTCCTTCTGGAGCGGACAGGCCGGTATGAAGAAGCCGAGGTGCGCTGCAAGCAGATGTTGCAGCTATACCCGGACAACTTGGAATACAAGCGCTTGCTTCCGGGATCGAAGTTGCGAAGCATGATCCCCATTCCTCCATGGCACTGCGAGAGACATTGGATGAAATCATCATCCCCGAGGTCAACTTCCGCGGGGCGGGTGTGGCGGGGGTCATTGACTTTTTGCAGGCGGAAAGTCAGAAGGTTTCGGGGGCGGATACTCCGATCAACTTCGTCTGGCAGGCACCAGAGACCTTCAAGACCGCCAAGATCACGATGAATCTTCGCAGTGTTCCTTTGGCGGATGTGTTGAAGTATGTGACGGAGAGCGCCGGGCTGCGCTATCGGGTCGATCCGCATGCCGTGGTGATCTATCAAGCGCCGCCGGAATCTTCCTCATCGAATGTCAAATCTCCGTGATCAACTCGGCGCTGACTTGGACAAGACGCGTGCGGAAGGGTTGTACCGCACCCTGCGGAACGTGACATCGGCGCAAGGCCCGCGCATCCAGCTCAATGGCCGCGAGTTTCTGAACTTTTCCAGCAACGATTACCTTGCCTTGGCCAACGACCCGGTGTTGAGACAGGCGTGGGTGAATGCGATGGAGAAGTATGGGGTCGGGGCCGGCGCGTCGCGCCTCGTGTCCGGGAACTTGCAACCCTACGAGGACTTGGAGCGCAGACTCACGGCGTTCAAGGCAAAGGAAGCCGCACTGGTTTTCAGCAGCGGTTATGCGGCCAATGTCGGCACCATTACCGCGCTGGTCGGGGAACGAGATGTGGTCATTCTCGATAAGCTGGATCACGCGAGCATCATCGACGGCGCCCGCCAGAGCGGCGCGACGATTCGCGTCTACCCGCACAAGAACCTGAAAAAGCTCGAAGCCATTCTTCAACAGAGCGGCTCGTTTCGACGGACGCTTGTCGTGACCGAGACGGTATTTTCCATGGACGGCGATCTGGCGCCGTTGGCGGAGATCGTCGAGCTGAAAGAAGAATACGGGGCATGGCTGATGATTGATGAAGCGCACGCGACCGGATTGTATGCGAAGAATCGCCGTGGTCTTGCTGAGGCCACCGGCGTGGAGGACAAGGTCGATGTCACACTCGGCACGCTCAGCAAAGCGCTTGGGTGCCTGGGCGGTTTTGTTGTCGGATCCCAAGTGTTGATCGACTTCCTGCGAAATCGGGCGCGCAGCCTGATTTATTCGACAGCGTTGCCGCCGGCGGTGTGCGCGGCGTCCGCGGCAGCCGTGGACTTTGTCATGAGCGAGCGTGGGCATGAACGACGCGACCGGCTCTGGCGCAACGTGAGCCTCATGAAAAACGGATTGTCGGCGCTCGGTATCCAGAATGAATCCCGCAGTCCGATCATCCCGATCATTATCGGGGACAAGGCGGCCACCGTGGAAACTTCACAGAGGCTTTACGAGCGCGGTATCTTTGTTCCGGCCATTCGTTTTCCGACCGTTCCGAAGGGCAAAGCCCGCCTGCGGGTCACGGTGACCGCCGCGCATGAGCCACGCGATATCGAACAATTCCTGGGGGAGTTTGGTGGACTCACTCGCTGACAAGGACCATCGCCACCTCTGGCATCCGTTCACGCAGATGAAGGACTGGATGGGAGAAGAGCCCGTCATCATTGAGTCGGGGCAGGGCGCAATTCTGCGGGACGTGAACGGGCGCGAGTATATCGATGCGAATTCCTCGATCTGGACGAATCTCCATGGTCATCAGCACCCGAAGATTACACAGGCCATCAAGGATCAGCTCGACAGGATCGCACATTCGTCATTCCTTGGCCTCTCGAATGGGCCTGCCATTGAACTGGCGGAAAAACTGGTGGCGATTGCGCCGCGGGGACTGACGCGGGTGTTCTATTCCGATGACGGCTCGACCGCGATGGAGGTGTCCATCAAAATGGCGCTGCAATACTGGCGGCACCGGAAACAGCCGCAGCGCACGAAGTTTGTGGCGTTTGCCGATGCGTACCACGGCGACACGCTGGGTGCGGTCAGCGTGGGGGGGGATTGATTTGTTTCACGCGGCGTTCAAACCTCTATTGTTTGACGTGATTCGGGTAAGCGATCTATCGAATTTGAAGAGGGTGTTTCACGGGCATAAGGACTCGATTGCGGCGGTTGTGATCGAGCCACTCGTTGAAGGCGCGGCCGGGATGCGGCTGTGGAGGCGCGGACTGCTGGGCGAATTGCGGCGTCTATGCACCGAGCCGGGCGCGCTGTTGATTGCCGATGAAGTAATGACCGGCTTCGGGCGCACGGGAACGATGTTCGCCTGCGAGCAGGAAGGCGTGACGCCCGACCTAATGGCGGTGGCGAAGGGCCTCACCGGTGGTTATCTGCCGCTGGCGGTGACGCTGACGACCGAGGAAATTTTCCGGGCATTTCTTGGCGACTACAGCGAGTTCAAGACGTTCTTCCATGGCCATAGTTACACAGGCAACCAGCTCGGCTGCGCGGCGGCGTTGGGAAATTTGCAAGTGTTCGAAGAAGAGCAAACGTTGAAGGCGCTCCAACCAAAGTGTGAACACCTGCGCGCCGGCTTGGAATTGATGAGACAACTTCCGCACGTCGGAGACGTGCGGCACATCGGGATGATCGGCGCCATCGAATTGTCTCAAGATGTTGGCGCGAAGAAGCCGTTTCCGTTGACCGACAGGATTGGCATCAAGGTCTGTGCGGAAATGCGTTGACGAGGCGTGCTCACCCGGCCCATTGGCAACACCATCGTGCTGATGCCGCCGTACTGCATTAACGGCGAGCAGTTGGAGCGTGTGTTGAGTGTGCTTGCGGAATCGGTCCAAACGGTGCCATAATGGATGAAGCGACGGGTGGCCGGAAAGGGAATACCGTGATTCGTCAACCAGCAGTGGCCGGGGAGTTCTACCCGGCGGAAGCGTCGGAGATCGGTACGACGCTCGACGCGTTGATTCCCTCCGCCATCCCCAGGCGCAAAGCCATCGCGGTGGTTTGTCCACACGCGGGCTGGATGTATTCCGGCCACACAGCAGGGCTTGTTTATTCCAGCGTGGAAATTCCCGACCAAGTGATACTGGTCGGCCCCAATCATCGCAATGCCGGCAGCCGCTACGCCGTGTATAGTTCGGGCGCCTGGCATACACCCGTGGGGAATGTGCCGGTGGCCGAGCCGTTGGCGTTGGAGCTTCTCGACCATTGCGAATTGCTGGCTGAGGATCCCCGGGCCCACACACAGGAACATTCGTTGGAAGTCCAGATGCCAATGCTCTTGCGGGCGAATCCGAACGTTCACGTTGTCCCGCTTCTGATCGGTGGCCACTGGCCCGAAAGCGGCGGGCGTCGCGAACTTAAAGAGATCGGCGGTGCTCTGGCGCAATGCGTGCACGAATATGGCAAGCCCGTGTTGCTCATCGCGTTCACGGACCTCAACCACTATGAAGATCAGGAAACATCTCACGGAAAGGACAAACTCGTGTTGGACGCGATTGTGAAGTTGGACGCTGACGCGCTGATGGACCAGGTCATCAATGCCGAGGTTTCCATGTGTGGAGTTGCGCCCACGTATATCGTGCTGACGGCGGCCTTGGGACTTGGGGCCAGGCACGCCGAAGTTCTCGAATACCGCACCAGCGGCGACGTGAATGGCGATTTCTCGCGCGTGGTGGGGTATGGCGGGGTGGTGATCGAATGAGCGGAGGTGGGTTTGACAGCGTGGCGCGGGCTTGGTAGAGTTGAGGTGCAGTTTGGTGGTGACGACATGATTACACTCACGGAAAACGCAACGAAGCATATCAAGACACTGCTCGCCAATCCGGGCGCGCAGGCGAAACCGTTGCGCGTGTATATTGAGACCGGGGGCTGTTCGGGCATGGAATACGGCATGGCGTTCGATGACAAGAAGCCCGATGACGAGGTGATTGCGCAGGATGGCGTCGAGGTGGTTGTCGATCCGATGAGCATGAATTTCCTGAAGGGCAGCGAGATCGACTATCAGGACAGCTTGCAGGGTTCGGGGTTCCGCATCAAGAATCCCAATGCGCATTCGAGCTGTGGGTGCGGACGTTCGTTCAATTGACAATTTCATAGGCAGATTCGTTTGGGGAGCCTTTCGAGGCTGAGATTCCGCACGAGGCGGGAGACCCACTGAACCTGATCCAGGTAATGCTGGCGTAGGGAAACACGTAGCGAAGCCGACGCCTGGATTTCAGGGTCGGTTTTTTGTTTTAGGCCCGAGAGTTTTCGGGCAGGAGGCAGACCAAAATGATCGCACCGAAAAATGGCACTGGCGAGGCGCACAGCAGCGAGGTGTTGCCGAAATCGAAGAAGGTCCGCGTCGAGGGCAAACGATACAAGGGCGTGCGCGTGCCGTTTCGCGAAATCGAGTTGTCGCCGACGGTGAGCCACACAGGCCGGGTTGAAGTGAATGAATCCGTGCGCGTGTATGACACCAGCGGGCCGTGGAGCGATCCTGGCTATCATGGGGACGTGGAGCGCGGGTTGCCAGCGTTGCGGCGCGAATGGATTCTCGGTCGCGGTGATGTTGAGGAGACAAAATCGTCTTATAAGCCGATTGCAGGGAGAAGTGACCGCGAGATTCCGGCCAGTTTAAGACGCAAGCCACTAACAGCGAAGACGGGGAAGGTCGTCACGCAGCTTTATTACGCGCGTCAGGGGATCGTCACGCCGGAGATGGAATTCATCGCTATTCGTGAGGGGTTGGATGCCGAATTCGTGCGTAGCGAAGTGGCGCGGGGTCGGGCGATTATTCCCGCAAACATCAATCATCCCGAGTCCGAACCGATGATCATCGGGCGCAACTTCCTTGTGAAGATCAATGCCAACATCGGGAATAGCGCCGTCGCCAGCTCGATTGAGGAAGAAGTTGAGAAGATGCGATGGGCGACGAAGTGGGGCGCGGACACGGTAATGGATTTGTCCACGGGCAAGAACATCCACGAGACGCGTGAGTGGATCCTGCGCAATTCGCCCGTGCCGATTGGCACCGTGCCGATCTATCAGGCGTTGGAGAAGGTCGATGGCAAGGCCGAGGAGCTGACATGGGAAGTGTATCGCGACACGCTGATTGAACAATGCGAGCAGGGCGTTGATTATTTTACGGTTCACGCGGGCGTGTTGTTACGGTACATCCCGCTCACGGCGAAACGCGTCACGGGGATTGTGAGCCGCGGCGGGTCGATCATGGCGAAGTGGTGTCTCGCGCATCATCAGGAAAGTTTTCTGTACACACGGTTTCCCGAGATTTGCGAAATCATGGCGGCGTATGACGTCAGTTTTTCGTTGGGCGACGGCTTGCGGCCCGGCTCGATTGCGGATGCGAATGACGAAGCGCAGTTTGCCGAATTGAAGACGCAGGGCGAACTGACCAAGATCGCGTGGGCGCATGGGTGCCAGGTCATGAACGAAGGACCGGGCCACATCCCGATGCACCTCATCAAAGAGAACATGGACAAGCAATTGGAGTGGTGCGAGGAAGCGCCGTTCTACACGCTTGGCCCGCTCACGACCGATATCGCGCCCGGCTACGACCACATCACGAGCGCGATTGGCGCGGCAATGATTGGTTGGTATGGCTGCGCGATGCTGTGTTACGTCACGCCAAAAGAACATCTCGGCCTGCCGAACAAGAAAGACGTTAAGGACGGCGTCATTGCCTACAAGATCGCCGCGCACGCGGCCGATCTGGCGAAGGGTCATCCCGGGGCGAAGTTGCGCGATGATGCGTTGAGCAAGGCCCGATTTGAATTCCGCTGGGAAGACCAGTTCAATCTCAGTCTCGACCCCGACACCGCCCGCGAATTCCACGATGAGACGTTACCCGCCGAAGGCGCCAAGCTCGCCCATTTCTGCAGCATGTGCGGCCCGCATTTCTGTTCCATGAAGATCACCGAAGACGTGCGGAAATATGCCGAAGAGCAGGGGATTGCCGAATCCGAAGCCCTGAAGAAGGGGATGGAAGAGAAGAGCAAGGAGTTTGTGGAGAAGGGCGCGGAAGTTTACAGCAAGGCGTAACATGAAGAACTTGCTTCTCGCTCTTTATTTACTCGGCTTAAGCGCACTGCCGGCGTTTTCTGAGGAGAGCAACAAACCACCGGTGCGTATTGCGATTATTGGGCTCGTCCACACCCATGTGCGGGGTTTCCTGCCGCAGGCGATCACGAATCGGGACGTGCAGGTGGTCGGCGTCGTGGAGCCGGATCAGGCGCTGGTGGCGCAGGCTGTCCAGCGCTGGCAACTCAACACGAATCTGTTCTTCAGCAGCCTGGAGGATTTGCTGGCCAAGACCAACGTGCAGGCGGTAGCGCTGTTTACGAGCACGTTCGATCACGCGCGCGTCGTGGAAGCGTGCGCGTCGCGCGGCATACATGTGATGATGGAAAAGCCGTTGGCGGTGAACATGGAGCACGCCCGCGCGATGGCTGCCGCCGCCAAAAAGGGCGGCATTCATCTGCTTGTCAATTACGAGACGACCTGGTATCCCGCCAACCACGCGGCGTACAAATTGGTCTGCGGCGAGCATGCGATCGGGGACCTACGCAAGTTCGTGGTTCATGACGGACATCAAGGGCCAAAAGAAATTGGCTGTCCGCCGGAGTTCTTGAAGTGGCTCACGGACCCGGTGCTGGATGGCGGCGGGGCGCTGACGGATTTTGGTTGTTACGGTGCCGACCTGATCACCTGGCTCATGCACGGCGAGCGGCCGACGTCGGTGTTCGCGGTGACCCAACACATCAAGCCCAATGTCTATCCGAAAGTGGACGATGAAGCGACGATTGTGGTGACGTATCCCAAAGCCCAGGGAATCATCCAGGCGTCCTGGAACTGGCCGTACAACCGAAAGGACATGGAAATTTACGGTCAGACCGGTTACGTGCTGGTGCCGCGGAGGGATTTGTTGCGTGTGCTAAAGGGCGACCATCTCGAAGATGAAACCCAGACGACCATCCCGCCGTTGACCGGCCAGGAGGCCGACCCGATTTCCTATCTGGTAGCAGTTGTGCGCGGGGAGATACAACCCACCGGCGACCTTTCGTCGTTGGACGTGAACATGACCGCGCAGGAGATTCTCGATGCCGCGCGCGAGTCCGCCGCGACCGGGAAACGGATTGATCTTCCCGTGCACGCTCGCCCGCTTCCGTAGCGTGAGCGGCCCGCATGCTCCTCGGATGAAAATCACTAGTGCGTTCCGAAATATCCCTGCGAGCATAGGATTGCTGAGGCGGAGGCTTGCAGTACGGCGTAATTCAGACTACATAGACAGCCGAAACCCTTGGATCTTCTCGCCAACTAGATCTTCGGGTTTACCACCCGCAGAGCGTGAGAGAAGCATATTCTCGATGTCGTGATCATCAAGGACAACGATGAGCTTTCTGTAAGCAACCCAATGTTCACGAAGCGTATGAAGACACCCTTCGTCTGCACCTTTCCGGCAAACTATTAAGCCGAATAAACCTGCCCCATGAGGTTTTAGATAATTCGCCAACTGCAACGCGTCATCCTTTTGGGCTGGCTCTGCGGAGTTCTTCGCATCTACCACGACGTAATCCGCGCTATACGTTTCCCTGACGAACCGCCAGAAGCCGCTGTCAGCATAGTTCGGAACAATAAAGTCTCGCCGATTCACGCCGGACAAATCTTCGGATTGAGAAATCGGCATCGATAAAGGTGGACAAAACAACTGCTCTATGACTTTACCGACAAATTTCTGATATACTGGCCACTGGTCGCGACCTGGCTTGCAGTTTTGTAGCTGCGTAATCAACAACTTCTCAGGTTGAGGCGATGCGCTTGGCAGTACCGCCTGAAACAATCGCTGGAAGTATGGGTGCTTGGTTTTATCAATCTGGGCAGCAAAAGTTCTTGAGATATAATCTATATCCCATACCTCAATACCTCTTTCTGCTAGTAGTTGCGCATCTTGGGCCAATAGTCTTCCGGGGAAAGCGAGAACAACTACATCCGGATTCAACGCATGTCGATAGATCAACACTTGCTCGGCGGTTCTCCGCAAATCACCGGGGGAAAATGCAGATTTGGATTTGCATTCTATCAGGACAGACTTCGGTTTGTTTCCGACAAGTCGTTTGACGAATAAATCCGGGCGCCACTTTGTGTCCTTTCCCAAGATGGGCTCCACTTGGACCAACTCGAATTGGGGGTGGTTCGATAAGAGCAATCCCAAATACTGGACAAATTCAGATTCGAGGGGCGACTGGGCTCCAAACGCATGACAGTTTGGGCATAGCAATCGGATGTTAGAAGTTTCGGGTGATCCTCCGAGGTGAAGTGGGATAATATAATCGAACTCTAAGGGAACGCCTGTGGCTCCGCAAATGGCACATTTGTTGCCCATCTCGTCGATGAGTCGTTTCTTTTGGGCAGCTGTCAGTGGGCGTCGTGGGTATCTATATTGGTCTGCGCTCATAGATGTTGCACACGTGGTATGTACGAGGATTGTGTCAGTTCCATTCGCCGTTTTCGAGAAACAAATTTTCAATCGAGTGGGCCTGGACCTCGCTCAATTGCTAACGTGAAACTCGGCTATTTAACTGAGTTGCCCTAGCTCACACTCGCTCCCAACTTACGAGGGCACGTTTGATGCGTCGGCCAGCCAATGCATGCCACAAACGCACCTGAAGCTGCGCCATCGGGGATCTCGCTGGAGCTATTTTGAATCGAGGCGGACGGGGCGGTAGCCGCCGCGGGATTTGAAGTAGGCGATCAGGGCGAGGTAACAGGCCAGCATGAAGAGGGGGAAAAGGGCCATTTTGCCGAGGGCGCTGAACTGGCCGGTTGTTGTGGCGGATTTGATTTGTTCCCTGGAACTGTTGTCGGTGACGGCAGCCGCTTTTACGGGGTCGATGGCTTTGTAGGCGCCAAGCAAATAGGTTTTCTCGATGGTCACCGTTTGATAGAGCGCGGGGCTAGATGACAGTTGTTTCGTGGCGGAGGATTCCTGCAAGTAGCCGATGAACGGCGCGCCGAGAATGCCCACGGCCAGCATGCCGATGCCGCCCATCGCGTTCAGGGTGAGCGCGCCGCCTTTGGGGCATTGTTCCGAGGTGAGGCCGAGGATGGTCGGCCAGAAGAAGGTTTTGCCGACACCGTAGAGTGTCGCGGCGGCAAAAATGGCGAGGATGCCCGCGCCGCTGGTGTGGGAAAGCGCGGCGAGTCCGATCGCAGCGAGCGCCGAGCAGGTCGCCAGCAGTCCGAGCGGGGAAAGTTTGTGGATCAGCGGCCCGGCGGAAAAGCGCAGAACCGTCATGATCGCGGACGTGTAAACCAGCACCCAGGCGGGATTGTGTCCGGCGGCCTGCATGGGGGTTTGCATCAGCGAGGTGATCCAGCCGTCCGTGCCCAGTTCGGTCGTCGCCTGCGGCATCATGATGACGATCAGAAAGGCGAGAATGAGCCGACCAAAGGATTTGGTCACGACGGCGAAGATGGCGACGACCGCACCAGTGAGGCCCCAAACCACACTGCTGCTCCAGCCGAAAACCTGACCGAGTTGGGCGAACACCAGTCCAAACCCGACGAGCGCGCCAAACACGCCGAGTTCCCGGAGCATGTCCCGATAACTGACGCCGGCCTGCTCACGCTCGCTTTTGGGGAATTTCAAACTGACGAGAATGAAAAAGAAAATGAACGCGGGAATCAGAATCAGCCCCAGCGTGATGCGCCAGTCCGGATTATTGGCCAGGGCAATCGTGCACAGTCCACCGAGAACCAGTCCGCCCGGCCAGCCGGCATGGAGGCGATTAAGCCATTTGGTTTTGTCCGTGTTGAACATCGTGGCCACGATCGGGTTGATGTAGGACTCGACGCTGCCATTGCCCAAGCCAAGAATGATGCTGCCCCAATAGAGCAGTTGATAGCCGTGTTTCTGCGCGGCAACCAGCGCGTCGCCGGTCAAGCCGTGAATCGAACTGTACGCCATCATTGCCAGCGCCGCATAGGCGAGATAACTGACGAACGAGAAGATCATCGCGACCTTGTAGCCGACGCGGTCGATGAACAGACTGAAGAGAATGATGCTGACGCCGAACGGCCAGATGCCCGCGCCCTGGAGTTCGCCGACGGCCACCTTGTCGAGGCCGAAGTCGGTGACGAACTGGCCGCCGCACAAAATCATGCGGCTGATGAACGCGTAACTTGTGGTGATGAGAGCGATGAAACAGCCCCAGAAGAGGATTCTGTCGTGACGGGAGTTCACCACTGGACAGAATACTCTTTCCCAACGCCCAACTGTCAACGGCGAAAAATCGTGATGGAGCCGCTATGGGCCGGTTTTTGGGTCGGCGAGGAGTTGTTCTTCGACGGCGATGAGGGAGTCGCGGATGGTTTGGGGATCGGGCGCGGCGAGGAGTTGGTCGATGATTTTAGATTTCTGCGCGATAAGGCAGAGCCGGGCCAGTGTATGCAAGTGCAGCCGGTCATCCTGGCAGCAAACCAGGAAGAACAGACGCGTTGGTTCACCGTCGGGCGCGCCGAAATGGATTTCCTGAATCGGCCGTCCGACGACAAGAAATGAGGTCTCAAACAGGTAAGCTTCATGGAAGCGCGGGTGCGGCAGCGCGAAGCCGCCCGGCATGGCCGTGGAGCATAACTCCTCGCGCGCCTCCAGGCTCGCCAGCAGCGCTTGGGGATCGTTCAGGTGGCCGGTTTTCTCCGCGAGGGCGACCAAATCACGCAGGATGGACGCTTTGGTCTTCGACGACATGGCCGAGGCGATGGCACCAGCGGCGAGCATGTCCGGCAGAATGGCGGCCTGGGAGAGAACATTTCGTATTTGGTGCGTGGATTTGTGATGGTAAGCCGCCAGCCGCTGGGGAGTAAATCCGAGGATCCGCTGCGAGGCCCACTGGTCAATTTCGCGTTTGCGAAAGACGACCCGTTCGCCGCGCTTTTCGAAGGGGATCTCGCGGTCTTTCACCCGCTGCTCGATGTCAGCGGATGTGAGGTGCAGATAATCGGCGACCTCGTCAAGAGTGAGCAGTCGATGGGGCATATCACGGTTGACGGTCGAAGAACGGATTTTTGCCCGTGACGCTCAACGGAATCCCAAGCGCCTGGTTGACCTTGGGTCCGAACAGTTTCAAATCGAGGCAGGCGCGGCCGATGGAGAACATCACACGGTTGTCGAAATGTAACCGGCCGGCGATTTCCGCCGCGGACGCGGTGGCAATGCCGAGGTCGATTGAGTTGAACGCGCAAACGCCCCTGGTTTTTTCGAGCGCCTCGCACGATAGGTGGCCGCAGAACCCGCAGTTCAAACCGGCGGTGTTGGATTCAACGCCGATGACGACGACGGCGGGGGAATTTTCGATGTTGCCGGCGTCGCGGGCGATGCTGGGACGGTCTTCCTTCTGGGCGATCTCACGCATTGTGGAGACGAGCTTTCGCCGGGTTGGCTCGTCGTCGATCGCGATGATCTTGATGTTGTCAATGCCGCGTGTTTTGGGGGCCGTGCGCGCGGACGCCGCCATCAGAGCGGCGACATGTTGAGCGGCTGCGTGTTCGAGTTCACCGGAAGTCTTCATGGTAGTCGCAAAACGTACCGCTCGTTGCCGCACGAAACAAACCAAAAGCGCGGAAGTCGCATCTATTCAGCGCTGAGCGATAGCACTATTGGTCCACCAGCACGCGTTCGATGCGGCGGTCGGGGATGAGCCAGAGGAGGGCGACGAAGACGTAGACGGCGGCGGGTGTGGGGGCGAGATGGTTCTCACCCATCCAGGCGGTGGTGAACGGAAAGAGCGACAGCCAGAACAGCAGGTGGAGGTTGGCCCAGAGGATGCCGCCGGTGACGTGCTTGGTGGAATGGAGCAGGTGGTGGTGGTTGTTCCAGTAGATGCCGACGTAGAGGAAGCTCAACACGTAACTCAGGAACACCGGCAACAACGGTTTCAGGTCGGCAAGTGCGGTGGCGTGCGGGACTTTCAACTCCAGCACCATGATGGTGATGATGATCGCGATCACGCCATCGCTGAACGCTTCGAGTCGGCTGGATTTCATGTGCTGGCGCGAAGGATGCCTGACGGCTCCAGCGTTGCCGAGCGAAAAGTTCGGCGGACGCTATGGCGGCATGGGCTTGAAACCCGCGCGCTATGTCGGGCATCTAAACCTTTGTGAAACAGGCTCCGATAGATGCGGAAGTCAGGATTGGCCACGTGCATTTGAAAGTGGCGGACCTGGATAGGGCGCTGGCGTTTTATTGCGGCGTGCTTGGGTTTGAATTGACCCAGCGCTACGGCAAGAGCGCGGCGTTTGTCTCGGCGGGCGGGTATCATCATCATATCGGATTGAACACGTGGGAAAGCGCGGGTGGATTGCCGCCGCCCGAGGGAACCACGGGGCTGTATCATCTCGCGATTTTGTATCCGACACGCGCCCTGCTGGCGGATGCGTTGCGGCGCGTTCTCAAGGCGGGGATTCCACTGGAAGGCGCTTCTGATCACGGAGTGAGCGAGGCAATTTACCTGCGAGACCCGGACGGCAACGGGGTGGAGCTGTACTGGGACCGGCCGAAGAACCAGTGGCCGCGCAGTGCTGATGACAGCATTGAGATGTTCACGCATCCGTTGGATTTGGATGCACTTCTGGAAGAAGCACCCAAGGCCTGAAGCCAGACATGGTTCAGGCTTGGGATTTCGCCCATTTCGAAAAACCATTGTGTAACAGATCGCTGATGTGGTCGATGTGGGCATCGGCGGGAGGGTAGGTGGCGAGGATCTTGGAGTCGTGGGCGTAGTGGCCCTGGCGGACGAAGACGGTAGTGACGCGTTCGCGCCAGCGTTTCTTTACGGCGGCGAGGATGCGAAGCTTGTCGTCGATGAGCACGTAATGACGGGCGGGGAAGCGCTTCTTGACGTTGTCGAGGTCGTTCTCCTTGTGGACGTAGATGAGCATGTTGCCATCGACGGCCTTGAACAGGCCCGAGCGCTCGACCTTGAGCGGCTGGAACACCACGTCACCATCGGACAGAATGACCGGCGGCCCCCATTTCTTGACATGCTCGACGACATCGAGTGAGTTGGGGAACAGGCGATTGGCGAAGGGATACTCGATGAGGAAGCGTGACACCGTCAGCAACCGCAGATCACGCGGGTATTCGGCGCGGTAGCGTTGCAGGGCGCCGAGGTAGTCGGCGTACCCCAGCTTCGAGCGCAACTCCTCGAAAATACGCCAGTACTGCCGGGCCCGTTTTGGCCCGACCTCGCGATGCAGGTACTTGCGGAGATCGACGATCACGCGGTCGTTGTCGATGAGCGTATTATCGACATCGAACAGAAAGACAATCTTGTTCGACGGGGCTTTCCGTGTGTGGGACGATTTCATCGCAATTCGAGCGACCGGCGTGAGAATAGCGTGGCTGCGGGCGCTGCGCAAGGCGTGACAAACGGTTGTTGAGGAAAAAAGCGGGCATGTTATACTGAAGTGGTGGCTTGGCACTAGGCGATCCGTCAATTCACTACGACCATGAACAAAACGGCACTTACGCAACGTCCCGCTTGGAAGGCGCTCGAAGCGCATTACCAGAGCGTCAAGGACGCGCATCTGCGGAAACTCTTCGCGGACGACCCCAAGCGCGGCGAGCGACTGACCGCCGAGGGCGTGGGGCTGTACCTGGATTACTCGAAGAACCGCGTCACCGACGAGACCATCCGACTTTTGTTGAAGCTCACTGAGGAGTGCAACCTGCGCGGGCGGATCGACGCGATGTTCCAGGGTGAGAAGATCAACATCACCGAAGACCGGGCGGTCTTGCACGTGGCCTTGCGGGCGCCGCGCGGCCAGTCGATCATCCTGGATGGCGAGAACGTCGTTCCGAAGGTGCATTTCATCCTGGATAAGATGGAAGAGTTTGCTGATCGCGTGCGCAACGGGGTGTGGAAGGGGTATACGGGCAAACGGATCCGCAATGTCATCAACATCGGCATCGGCGGGTCGGACCTTGGTCCCGTGATGGCGTACGAGGCGTTGCGCCATTACAGCCGGCGCGACTTGACCTTCCGGTTCGTGTCGAATGTGGACGGGACCGATTTTGCCGAGGCGACGCGCGACCTCAACCCCGAGGAGACGCTGTTTATTGTGTCGTCGAAGACGTTCACGACGCAGGAGACGATGACCAATGCGCAGAGCGCCAAAGAATGGGTGGTGAACCGGTTTTCGAACCGGCGGGCGGTGGCCGACCATTTCGTGGCCATCTCGACCAACGTGCCGGAAGCGGCGAAGTTCGGGATCGATCCGGTGAACATGTTCGGCTTTTGGGACTGGGTGGGCGGCCGGTACTCGATGGACTCGGCGATCGGTTTGGCGACGATGATCGCCATTGGGCCAAAGGAGTTTCGGTCGATGCTGGCCGGGTTCCACGCGATGGACGAACATTTTCGCACCGCGCCGTTCGACAGGAACCTGCCCGTGCTGATGGGGCTGCTGGGCGTGTGGTACAACAACTTTTTCGGGGCGCAGACGGCCGCGGTGCTACCGTATGACCAGTATTTGAAGCGGTTCCCCGCGTACCTGCAGCAATTGACGATGGAGAGCAACGGCAAGTACATCACGCTGGGGGGAACGCGGGTGGATTACCAGACGGGTCCGGTTTTCTGGGGCGAGCCCGGCACCAACGGCCAGCACTCGTTCTACCAGCTCATCCATCAGGGGACGAAGTTGATTCCGTGTGATTTCATCGGGTTCTGCTATCCGCTGAACCCGGACGGCGAGCACCACGAGTTGCTGATGTCGAACCTGTTTGCGCAAAGCGCGGCGCTGGCGTTTGGCAAGACGGCGGAGGAAGTGAAGGCGGAAGGCACGGCGGACTGGCTGGTGCCGCACCGCGTGTTTGAGGGCAACCGCCCATCGAACACGATTTTGGCGGCGCAACTGACCCCGGAAATGCTCGGCAAACTGGTGGCGCTGTACGAGCATATCGTGTTCACGCAGGGGGCGATTTGGAACATCGACTCGTTTGACCAATGGGGAGTGGAACTGGGGAAGGTGCTGGCGAAGAAGATTACGCCCGAACTGCAGAGCATCGGCGACCCGCCGCTCAAGCACGACAGTTCAACCAATGCGTTGATACGGCGGTATCGCCATTCCAAGACCAGGGGACACGACTGGCCGGACCGGTGATGCGAGAGCGCTTATGAAGACTTCGGAACTGCACGTCGGGATGAAAGTGAGACATCCGCAGCACGGGATGGGGATTGTCAAAACCATCACCGAGAGCACGGCGGATATTCGATTCGATGACGGGACGCGGACGGTCGCGCCGGAAACGAGCGATCTGGTGGCGGAAGAGGCGCGCGTATCGGTGGGCGGACGCGACGTGCCGCTGGCGCAATTCATCGAGAAGACCACGCGAGCGGTCCTGACCGAACTCGGAGTGGGAACGCCGGGAGAAGTGGTGGAGCAACTCGGGGGTCGATGGCGCGGCGGGCGATTGATGCTGCATCCGTCCGACGCGAGTTTGCAGGCGAAGGAGATCCCGCTGGACGTGTTCTTCCACAAAGTGGTGATGTTGCGCAACAACCTGCGCGTACTCGAGCAGAAGATCAACAGCCACGAGAAGCTCACCGATGCCGAGAAGGTGGAGTTCCAGCAATACGTCACACGATCGTACGGTTCGCTGACGACATTCAACGTCCTCTTCAAGAACAAGGCGGACCAGTTTCGCGGTAGCGAGTGAGAGGGTGGACGTCCTGCACCGTCTCGACCGCGTCGTTGAGTTTGCTCTTCTCTCCTACGGCAGCAGTCGCGCCCTGTAATACCTCGACGGCTTGTTTGTGGCCGCGCCAAGGTCCAGATAGTTGGTGACGGTGCCGACGGTAGTGTTGTTGGTGACGACGAAGATATCGGTAAAACTGTTGGTGCTATAGCTGCCGGTGCCGTCACCGGCGGTGGCCTGCAACGTGTTGGTCGCGCCCGGCCCCATCATCCACGTGACGAGCAGGTCGTTGCTTTGCCGAGAGACGGACACGATTCGAAATGTGTTCGGGTCGAGAACCACATTGCCGACGATCAGGGTACCGCCGGTGTGACTGAACGAGGCGCAGGGGTTCGTGATCACCAGGGTATCGGCCTGCAGCACGCCGCTGTTCAGGACCAGCTTACCGTGGCGCACTTCCAACACGCCCCCGCCGTTGTTGGTTACGGTTAGGGTGCCACTGTTCAGCTCAACGACGTTGTTGCAATTAGATGACGCGAAGCCCACGACAAGATTCGTCGCGGAAACCGAGCCGCCGCTGATTACAAGCGAGTTGCTCGATCCCTCGTTGCCGATGTACAGCACACCGTTTTGCCAGACCCCTCCGTCTGCAACTCGGACAATATTATTGCTGGCGAGAGAGAAGCCGTCCCCGACGAGAGCGCTGCTGTCACTTACGAGTGCTCCATTGCTGATAGTCATGCTATTGAACTCCTCCATGCTGAGGGTTCCCCCGATGCTCCAGGCCGAGCCAGTGCCGGTGACAAGCACATTCTCTGCGTTCTCTACGTAGGCGTTCTCGGAAAGAACGGCCTGACCACCATTACTGATCACTAAACTGCTATACCGGCCGAGACCCAATTCTAGGCCGCCGCTGCTGCTCAGGACCGAGCCGGGATCGGTAACAAGGACAAGGTCGTTGCCCGAACTCATGCCCACGTTGATACCGTTGACTATTACCTGTCCACCACGGCTGATCACGAGCTGATTGCTCGACCCGTAGCCGCCAAAGTACACCAGGCCCTGATTGCTCCAAGTGGAGCTAGTGCCTGTGACGAACACGAAATTGCTACCCAAGCCGTCACCGATGTCACCGCCCAAAGCGTTCACTCGACCTCCGTTCTTGATCACAAGTTGCGCGCCCGGTTCATCGATTTCCAGCTCGCCGTTGCAGTTCCAAACCGAGCCGGGGTCAGTTACCACTGCGCTGTTGTTGCTGGTGGGGCCGTCGCCAATAAATCCATCGCCAATCAGCTCTGCCCCATTGCTTACCACCAAACTGTTATCCGACCCGCCCTCGCCAATATAAAACTCAGTCGCGCTCCACACGGAGCCAGTACCGGTGACCAGCGCGGTGTTGTTGTTGCTGCCGCTACGGAAGCCGATCTGGCACTCGGAGTTGGAACCGCCAGCCTGAGCGCCGTTGCTGATGACCAAACTGTTGCCCGCGCCATAGTAACCGAGATCACAGTAGCTATAGGTCCATACCGAGCCCGGGTCACTGACCACCGCGGTGTTATTGCTGGAGCCAGCCTGGTAACCAAAGATCGCGCCGGAATTGGAGAGCACGCCGCTGTCTTGGATGAGCATCGTATCGGCGAAGGTGTTGGAGCCAACGCAGTATGTCCCCGCCCAGTTGCTGGTCACGCCACTGATGATGTTGGTCTGGAAGTTGGCGGTGTATTGGGCGTAGGAGGGCTGAGAGGGAAAGGCCATGCCGATGAGAAACCCTGCCATCAGACAACCGCGTTGCAGTCGGTGCATAACTGCCCTTTCAGCCGACGGTGGCCGAATATCACTTGGGGGTGAAACCAAGCCTCGGACGAATAATGCCGATTTAGTGGCCTGTGAGCAAGGCGAATCAGGGACTTGTGGGCAGGCGAGTCGTGGACAATTGGCGCGTAATCTGTCGCCGGATTTACAAAAACACGCCCGGGCGGCGATTACGGAGGGGAGGTGAACTCCGGAACGGAGTGGCGGGGCATGCCGACGCGAGAACTGGATGCGGAGAATCTGGGGCACGATGAGGACTGGGAAGGCCATTGCGCCGCGGTGACCTGCCCGGCGTGCGGGAAGGTATACATCGTGACCAACACTCGCTTGGATCTCGGGCCGCGGGAATGTCCGAACTGCGGCCGGTCGGCGGCCCAATGTTACGGGACGAGACTGGGGGGCGGTTCGGCGTCGGTCGCGTGGCGGAGGCCGGGAGAAGGCAAACCCGGCAGCGTTACGAGAATTCTCGGCCTGATGTGTCTGATTTTGGGAAGCGTGGGAGTGGTGTTGGGAATCACGTTGTCGATCGTGTCGTTGGTGGCCCAGGTCATCGAAGGCGGCATCGAAGTGCTTCACGCGGCGTTGGCGATGTTCATTCCGGCGGGTTGCCTGGTTCTGGCCGGGGCAAAAACTTCGGCATTGAGAATTCAGGTGCGGACACTATCGCCGTGGCAGTAGGAGAAGCAGACCTGCGGAAGGCGAGATTATCGACGGCGTCGGCGGAGGAACGCGACGAGGGAGACGCCCGCGAGTGCGGCCAGCAGAAATGTCGATGGATCGGGAACCTCGATGGCAATATAATTCGCGGCATTTTCCAATCCGTACGCAAACACAGACCCGATTTCGCTCGGATCAAATGTCAGGATGTTGCCGTGGCCATGGTTCGCCACGAAAAGATTACCGCTGCTGTCGAAAGCGAGGTCTATAGGAATCAAGAGCAGATTCGTCGATGTGAAAACAGAACCTTGTCCGCTCGGATTGAACTTCTCAATTGTGCTGTAATTCGTGACGTAAAGATTGCCGTTTCTATCGAATGCAAGGCCGTCCGGCGCGTCCAAACCCAGCGCGGCGGAGTCGCGTCTCCACGTCATTTCGGCTCCGGCGGTATTCTGGCGCCTCGGCTTTTCGCCCACACTTTTCCTAACCGGCCATCAGAAGGGACTGGACAGTCAGAATGCTGTAGTGTATATGTGACTAGGTTATGGTTTGTTATTTGATATAACGGGATACGGGTTCAACGCTTGGCAGTTGATCCACGCCCGACGGACACGGCTACAGCGGCAGCCGGGCCGTCTGCCCTACAATCGGAGGGGAGGGCCCCAAAGGGGGTAAGATTGCGAAACGAACCCAATTTTGTGCAGGCCGGCGTGGATATTTTGTTTTTGGAAAGCCAAAAACGAAGCCAATTGTCGGATGCGACAGGGGAAGGTGCCACTGAAATGTTAAATCTGACAAACGAAGCCAATTTTTCCAGGTGCTTGTTGTTTTGGATTGGTTTCAGGGACAAGAGGTTGGGAACGTCACATGTGTCGTTTTTCCAATTGGCTTCGTTTGCTCAGAAATGGCTTCGTTCGCAGGCTTTTTGGGCCTATCGGTGACGCGATTGGGTGCCGAAATGGCTTCGTTCGCCTCTCTTAAGGCGCTTGGACCACGCGTTGGATGGAGAGGACCTGATAGGAATGGATCACGCCGGACGTATCGCAGACGGTATTGGAGGCGCCGGTGCCGATGGTTTGACTGCCCAGGTTGTTCCAGTTGACCTGATCGGTGGACCATTGGACCTGGTAGGGCACGCCATTGCTGGCGAACCAACTGATGGCGGCGTTCTGGGCAATAGCGGCCTGGACACCGTTGGTGGAGGTGATGGTTCCGCTCCCGCTACCACCACCACTGCCCGCATTGTTGGTATTCGAGAACGATACGTCGTCGAAGTCGATCGTGGCGGACTGGCTGGTGCTGGCTGCGCCCGGGCAGTAGAAAATCACGGTCGCCGAAGTTGCGTTGGTCGGGGCGACGAGACCGGTAATGGTCGTTTGCGCGTAGGCGTTGGCGCCCGGCGTGTAGGTCTGGAAGCCGGTCTGGCTCAGTAGGCCCGGGCCGTACCATTGAATGTTGTACTGGTTGACGTTGCCCGCGCTGCCCGCGAGGCGGTCGGCATAGAACGAGAACGTGTAGGACACGCCACCGGTCACGGGCACGTTGGCCTGCTGGAACTGGACGACCGGGCCGGCGCCCGTGCTGGCCAGATGAACCTCGAAATTGAACGACCCGCTGTGCGGATTGTCGTTGGTGCGGACGCCGTAGACGGGTCCGCCGGGCCGGCCTGGGCACCGTCCAGTTCGTGGCGCTGGAAGATGTGGCGCCGGGAATTTCGAAGCTGGGATTCAGGAGCAGGTTGCCGGCGGAGGAGACCACGCCGGTGCCCGGACTCGTGCCGAACAGAAGGACCTGGTAGAATTTTTCCTGGTATTGCGCGAACGGATCGAAGAAGGAGTTCGTCGAACCGTTGCCGACGACTTCGCTCCCCCAATTTGTCCAGCCGGTAATCGCCGGGAAGGCGGTGGTGAATTGCGGTTGGTAGTTCGAGCTGACCATCGTGGGCCAGCTCACGGTCACGCCCGGCGCGACGACCGATGGAACTACGTTGGTGACGAAGAGCACGTTGCCCACGGTCTGCTGGTTCACGAAGCTGTACGGGGGCAGGGTCATTGTGCCGATGATCACGTTGTTGCTGTAGATCGCGGCGACTTGTTGGGTGGGCTGCGGATTGTAGGCGATGAACGAATACTGGGCGGTGTTGGTGTTGTAATAGACCGCGCTGGTGGGGACGCTGATGTGCATGTTCCATTGGATCGCGCCCAGACCTCGGATGGAGTGCGCCTGATAATAGGTCACGCCGGCGTAGGTAACATCGGTGGCCACGGGATCCTGGGCGGCCCACAACTGATCCATCTGGGCGGCGACATAGTCCGGCTCAAATTGCTCCGCGTAACCGAGGGCGTAATTGCCCCACTCGGAGCCCATCGAGCTGATGGTGTTGACACCTTCCTGGGCCAACTGCTCGGAGAGCATGCTGTTGTAGTTGTTCTGGGCGAAGGTCGGGTTGTAGGCGAGATAACTCATGATGGGCGAGGGCGGTTCCCACTGGATGCCGTGGATGTAAATCGGGACGAGACCGAAGTAGGTTTGGTAGTCCATGCCATTGTCCCAGAGGATGCCGACGACGGATTGCGCATAGACGGCCGGCCAGACGTTGCTGCCGTTCTCATTGAACCAATATTCGCGCACGGCGGTGGTTTCCGTGATGTAGCCCATCGCGCCGGCGGCCTGCATCTGGCTGTTGTTCAACATCGAGCCGAGAAGGAACAGACCGCCCCACGATTGACAGGCTTCGGAACTGGACTCTTGATTGCCGCCCCGGGTCACATCGGGGAAACCGCTCGCCTGGGAATGTCCCGACCAGATATCGAACGTGCGGAAGAGAGGGAAGTTCGTGTCGGTGCGGTCCCAGTTGGCGTACTCCTTGGCGACGAGCGTGAGCATCGGGCCGAAGTTGGTCAGGAAAGTCTGGTCATACATGCCGAGAAGCGCGGCGGAATGGGTGAAGTAGCCGTAGTGGAAGTGCTGGTCATTGAACTGGTCCGAGCCGTAGCTGGCCTCGAATCCGACGAGCGCTTTCCACGTCGGATAGGACGCGAAATAATACGTGGACTCGCCCGGCGTGTAGGTGAGCCAGTTTGTGAGAGCTTCGCGGGTCGTGTTTTCGAGGGTGGTGAAGTTGGTGTCCCCGAGCTGGCTGGCGTACGCCATGTGCTGCGCGTACCGCAACATATCCTTGCCACCCCAATAGGTGTCGGGGGCGACATTGGTGTTCGCGGCGACGTTGGTCAGGTACCAGGCCATGCGCGAGGGATCGTAATCGTTCGTGAGACCGAGTTGTTGGGCGCCGGAAACGTGGGGAGGATTCCATTGAAGTTGTAGACGATCTGAAAATCGGTTCCGGTCGCGCATTTCATCAGGCCGCGGGCGACGGAGTATTGGATGCCATTGAAGGCGAGGTTGTTGGTTGTATTGCGCCAGTGATGGGCGAGCCAACCCTGAATGAGTTGCGGCTGGAAGCCTTGCAGGACCTGGGTGGCGAGATGCCAGCTGGTGGTGACCGCGCCCGCATTCGGATCGTAGGCCCAGGTCATCACACTGTTCGTGGGAAGGGCGTAGGCGTACTGGGAGAAATAGCTCAGATTGCTCTGGGCCGAGCATCACGGCCATCACGAGGAACTGGTTTGTGCCGGCAAAGGACGCGCTAATCATGCTGTTGCTGAGCGTGAACTGCGTGTTGTTCGGCGCGAAGACGGCCCAGTACTGGCCCAAGACGGAGATGCCGAAGTGGTTGGTGGTTATGGGAAACGTCAGAGTATTACCGTTGTCGCCGAAATACGTGGCGCCGCCAGGCAGGGAGATTTCCGGTTGGACTCCGGTAAACTGAACCCAGACATACGGCAATCCGTGGCCGATGGTGACGTCCATGAATTGGTTCGTGGCTTGTTGCAATTGGAAGGTCACCGTCCAATCACCCCAGCGTAGCGCAGAGGAATTAGCGGCCGTGAATCCCTGACCGAGGATCGAGATCGGCGTGCCGACACCCAACTGGGGCGTGGTGCCCGAGAGACCCCAGTTGGTCGGATCGTACACATTGATGCCCTGCGAGTTGGCAGATACGGTGAGCGGGTAGGCCCACATATTGCCCGCGTACTGGTCGACGACGTTATCCGTCCACCATTTGTTGGTGGGAATCGGGACGCCGTTCGTGTTGACGACGTAGATCGGCTGGTTGATGGTTGCGGTGGCGGTCGCGCCGGCCTGCGGCGGCGGATACGAGGCATACGATCCCGCTCCGACAGGGATGATGCTCTGAGCCGGGGCCAACGTGGCCCAGATGCTAACTGCGGACAGGACAGTTAGGAGCTTCTTCATACAATCACACGCGCGTCTGTTTCCCGGGCCTAGTATAGTACTAGGTGGCGTGATAATAGGTGACGCTCCGGCTGATGTCAACAGGTTTTCTGGCCTTGCCCCAGTTTACGAGTGTTAGGCGGCCACCGTATCTTCGAACCGGGTGCGTCTGGGTGCTTCCGTAGAGGGGGCGGCGCGGTGGACTCCCTCGTCAGCAATTCTGTGTCGATGATCGTCGAAGTGACCGTGTGCGATTTGGTGCCGATGGCTGACAGAACGCGCTCGCTGGCCAGTCGTCCCACGAGGCTTTTGTTGACCCGAATGGTGGTCAATCGGGGATGGGTGGCGGTTCGGCGTCCATCGCATGGCGAAGGCCGGGAGAAAGCAAGCCCAGCAGCTTCAAGAGAATTCTCGGGAGGACGTGTCTGGTTCTGGGAAGCATGGGTGCGGTTTTGAGAATTACGTTGTCGAGCTTGGCGTTAGTGGCTCCGGTCATTGAGGGGGGCGTGGAAAGGGGGAGCAAACGGGGGTGAGGACAGCCAAACGAACCCAAAATGGTCAGAAATCGAAGGCGAGTTGGAGGCCGACGACGTGATCGCCGACGTAGGGCATGAGACGGCCGTCGATATCATGGCGATAATGCATCTGGACAATGGTCTTGCCGATGGCGTGACCGAGAAAGGCGGCGCCGACGACGTTGCTGAGCCAGTGGGCGTCGACCTGGGTGCGTTCGGCGGCGACGGCGGCGGCGAGGATGTAGACCGGCCAGGTGACCCACGGGTTTTGCCAGACTTCGCTGACGCTGGAGGCGAAGGCGAACGCGGCGATGGTGTCGCCGGAGACGAACGACGAATTGCCCGAGGAGCCAGTGGGTCCGTGAAACTGGTATTGGTCCTGAGTCGCGCGCGGGCGCTCGCGTCCGAAGAGGTCTTTGATTCCCACATCGAGGAGCGTGGCGTATCCCATCGATTCGAGGGACAAGAAGCCGGAGTCAGCCAGTTTCTCGTTGTGGAAGGCGAGGCCGCCGGCGAACAGTCCGCCGCCGTAGAACGCCAGCGGGTAGTTGCCGTACCAGAAATCGATGGGTTTGAGGATGTGGGTGAGAGGTTTATTGTGGATGTCGTCGGAGAAATCTCGGAACGAGCGATCGGCGGGCAGCAGGGCGCCGGTGATGCCCGCCTCGATGCCGAAGGTGCCCCACTGCGAGCCACCCCAGAAGGCCGGGCGCGTGAAGAGGTTGGCGGGATCCTTCCAGAGCCACTCGAGGTATTTCTGCGGCCACTGTTCTTCGTGATAGAGCAGGAGGTAGTCGCGGTGTTCGAGGGATGTGTTGGTGGCGTTGTCGCTCGTGAGGGCCACCTGCAGATTTGGGGAGAAGTAGTCCTCAGCGCGCAACCTGACTTGCGCGCCGACAAGCGTAACGAACACGGCAATCGCCAGCAGCCACGGCCTCATCGAATCGTTCCTCGAATGGTCTGCGAACGAGACAGCGCGGAAATTGCGACAACGGCGTGGGGAAGTCAACGAGATAACACACGGGCGCGGTTTGGACTACCACGCGCTCATGGAGTCGTAACGGAAGGTCATGTCGCTGGCGACGTAGCCGGCGTACCACTGGACGTGGCCGTCGGCGAAGAGGAGGTTCTGGCCGTGGGTGTGGCGCTGCCAAGCCATATATACGTCGCTGCCGGCGGTGGACCGCCGACGCAATTCTGGGTATAATCATCCTTGTCGGCGTCGTTTGGATCGAAGGTTCCGCCTTTATCACCGCCGCCGGCGCCACCGGTGTCACCGGACAATATGTAAGCCGAGGGGAATTGAAGCCGGCGACGGTCGAGGGACGAAAACTTGCCGTTGACGAAATAGGCCGCGCGCGCGCCGTTGAAGTAGCTGTAATTCGACGCCCGGTCGAGGGGACAATGATAGATCGACTGGCTCTTGGTATAGGGAAAAATCTGCTGCATCCAACTGGGGAGTCCCGTTGTGCCGTCGATCTGGTTCCAGTAGATGGTGGCGCCGGAGCAGGGGTACATCTCGGAGTTGTCGTCGGCGTACTGGGTCATCGCGACGTAAATCTGGTGGAGATTGGAGGTGCACTGGGCGGCGGCGGCTTTATCCTTGGCTTTGCCCAAAGTGGGCAGCAATAGCGCGGCGAGAATGCCGATGATGGCAATCACAACCAACAACTCGATCAATGTGAACGCCTTACGGTTCAAACCGGGATCTCCTTGTTGTTTGACCGTCCGGACCATGGCACAAACCAGTGAGGTAGTCCAGTTCAAACTAGGCTCTGGGACGATTCGTGACGTTATAAGGAGTCCTTTCAGATTTATGAAACATTCCGGTGGGTTGCCGCGTCTTACTGGGTAGAGAAAGAAGGTGGAGACATATGAAACGAGGGTATCTTGGCGTACTGCTAGCGTTGGTCCTGCCTGCGATCTCGGTGTATGCGCAGGGGGCGAGAGGAGGGGAGGCGCGGGGCACTGAAGGAGGCGGTGGTGGGCACGTGGCTTCTGTGTCCCACGGTTACTCTGGCCACGGGGCGACGGTTTTTCGACCAAGTTTTGGTCGAGGAGCAACGGTTTTGCATGGGGGCGGTTTCCATGGCGGTTATCACGGCGGTTACGGAAGAGGCTATGGACGCGGTTACTATTACCGGCGCGGGCGGGGCGGTGTGTTGATCGCCTACGGGTACGGATTCCCGTATTACTATCCCTATTACGCCTACCCGTATTACGGCGCCCCGGCGTACGGCGATTACACGACCCAGCCGGATGACACATATGCTGTCCAGCCGGATTACCCATACGACGCACCCGTTGCCACATCGGACGACGACAGTTCGCAGACCGCCGGTGACACGGTGCAGGACGCACAGGGGTATTATCAGGTTGGCGACCAGTGGGGCGCTGGCATGAAACAATACAAGCTGACCATGAACCAACTGGTTACGTACCTGCAATCGTATATTGTCGATGCGTCACCGGCCCAACAGGACGCGTTTCGCAGCGGGTTCATCGCCAGCGCAATCCCCAATGCCGCCGCGACATTTGACCAGGCGATGCAGCAGGCTGTTCCGCAGAGTTAATCGCAAGACAGAGCGGGAACAGGCGTGAGGTTCATGCCGTGGATGGCCTGGCGAGGAAAACGTCTCTGGAAAGTTTTGTCGCTTGAGGTGACGGACGGCTCCGCGTAGCATGTGATCTCCATGGGCCGCTCCAACAACCAGCAGGGCGTGATGCAAGGCGCCCGCGTGTATTTGTCCGGGCCGATGGATTTCGTGGCGTCACGGGCCGCGGAGAGGAAATTCGGCTGGCGCAACCGCGTCGGCGAGTTTCTCGAAGCAATGGGGGTGACGGTGTTCGACCCGTGGTTCAAGCCCGACGTGCGCGGCTTGTACGAGTACGGACGCGAGGACGTCAAGAGCGGCGAGCGGATCAAGCAACGCTGGACGTATGAGCCGGGCCGCCAAGCGGCGGAGACGCGGTCGTGGTGCGCGAGTCAGTTTTGGGAAACACTGCACATCGACCTGCGGATGGTCGACACCAGCGATTTCACGATTTCGTATTGCCCGACGAACATCTACAGCGTTGGCACGCCGCACGAGATCATCCTGGCGACGTTGCAACACAAGCCTGTGTTGTTCGTCAGCCCCCCAATCAATTTCCCGACGCTCCACGAGTTGCGCGATCATCTGAAGAACGATCCACGGGGCGCGGAATTGCTGACGCGGTTGGAGAGGGAGATCCCAATTCGCGAGAATCCGCGTGGTGTTCCGAGTCTGTGGTATATCCCGTTGGTGGGTGGTGAGAACTTCTTCGACGGGTTTGGGTTCGCCGCGTACCGGAGAAAGCTGGGTTGGAAAGACGAGATCGCCGTGGATGAGCACGAGCGCCGCTACAAACCCCGGCGTCCACTGTTGCCATTTCTGGAGAAGTTGAACCGCGAATTGCCGAAGAAATGGGACCGCAAACTGCGCAAGTTCGTGCCCGATGATGATTGGCTGCTCTGGGATTTCAAACAGGGCAAGAAGCACGGCAAACATCTCGAGGGAGTGCGACGGTAGCATGGCCACCGTGGAACAAGAATTGCGTGACGCGCTGACGAGATTCATGCGAGCGGCCGCGGAGAAGGACGGGGAGGCCGTTGCGACAGCACTGGCTCGCGTGACGGAATTGCAGCAGCGACTTGGTCCCGATGCGTCGCCGATGTTGCGGCATTACTTGGAGCGGCGGAGTTATCAGAAGGCGCTGGATTTTCTGAACTCGGGTCGTCCCGAAACCGAAACGCCGCAGTGCGGACATTGACCGTACTACTGGCTGGCCCGCAGTGATAGCATGGGGCAGTACGGACCCAACAATTCCCGATGCCACCAGGCACCAGTCTCGCGTCGGGTGGCGAAGTCGGTGAAGTGATAGCTGTACACTGTCGCGCGGATGTAACGCGGCGGCGCATGGGGAAACGGGTTTGTTTTGAGGAGCGCCAGGACCTCGGGTTGGCCGCGAAGGAGCTTCTCGCAGAAACTGAGAAACCATGGGCTCGGCTCGGTCCTTGGACGCGCGACGCGCAGGGCTTCGAACCACATCTGCCAATCGAGCCTAGGTTGAAAGGGTTCCACAAATGACGGACGCCTCAGGGGATCGCCGGGTTTGTATTTGAATTCGTAAGGCAGCCACGTCTGACCGTCGTCACTTCCTTCGATGACGATCTCCGGGCGCGCCGTGGTCATGGATGCGAACAAGCCATAGCCGTTGAAGCTTCGTGTGGCGGACAAGAGGGAGTGCAGTTTCACCAGCGGGTCGGGCCATGAGATTTCTTCGCGGAACGCACCGAGCAGGTTCATCGTTGTGACGATGAACACGACGGTGGCCAGCGGCCCGATGATCCAGTTCGACCAACGCCGCCGGTCAGGGTTCGGGCGCGCTTCCCGCCACCTTGCGGGGGCGAATCGCCGTAGCGCGGCATCATCGAGCAGCAGAACGCACAGTGCCACGGTGAGAAGATTGAAGAAGCAGTAATTCCCTGTGGCGGCGATTAATATCATCAGGATTGTGATGGCGCCTGCGGCGACAAAACGCGGACGGCGCGGTGCGAAAATCAGGAAGGGAGCGCCCAGCTCGATGGCGAACAGGACGCCGCAGGAGAATTTCTGGAACCACACGGGACACTGGTGCGTGTACCAGCCGATCCATGTTGGCAACGGCTGGGTTTCGTAGTGGAACGTCAGGGCTGTGAGGCCGCGCCAGGTCGGGTCGTGCGTGGCGAGCTTGACGACGCCCGAGGCGAACATCAATCGAAAGAGGAGCCAACGCAGCAGCCACAACATCGCGCGGGATGGTGGCGCTTCTCGCGTGGGGCCCGGCCACAATTGCAGCGGTGCGAAGAACACGGCAAGGAGTCCGGTTTCCAGTAGGAGCGCATCCCATTGGTAGTTGAGGAAGACGTTGCTGACGACCGAGAGCGAGAGGTAGAAGAGCCAGAGCAAGGCCAACGCGGGCGCGGGCACGATGCCAAAAATCAAAAGGACGGAGAGGATGATGCCGCCCGCGCATAGAAAATGGAGGAAACCATCGTTGGTGCTGAACCAACAGAGTGTCGGCGCGATCAGGTGAGCATCCAAATTATTGTGTTCCCCCGCCCAGTTGCGCACCAGTTCCATGAATTGGGCGGCCGGCGTGATGCCGTGGCTGCCAATGAGGCCGTCGACCTGGGTCCAGAGCGACACGAATGCAAACAGGTAAATGAGGCCAAGAAACCGGAGAAAAAGCCAGCGACTGAAGAGATACGTGGGTTGCTCGACGTGCTGACCCCACAGAAAGCGTGTGAGCAGCGAGAATCCGGTGCGGTGCTTGGCGACGGAGTGATAAAGGAATTCCGCGACGGGCGCGATGCCGGGCACGTGTTGATAGAGCCATAGCGGCCAACGACTCTGCGGTGCGAAGGCCAACGCGCGGAAAACGGCTTCGGCAGCCGAGTGAACCGACCCGTCCGTGTCGATGAATTGAACGGCCTGTTCGCATTGCTTGCGCGGCAACTCTGGAAATCGTTGCGTTGCGGCCGGGTCTTGGAAGGGGACGTATTCGACGTGGTCGCCGGTGGCCTCGCGCCAGCGTGAAATCCACCGCCTGCAAAAACTGCAGTCGCCGTCGAAAACCATCGTTGGCTTGGCAGGAGGTGAGGCGATACGAATCACACCAAAGTCTTAACCGACTCGCGGCAGGGGGTCAACTTGCAGGTAAAAAACGCGCCATGCTCCACGTCAGTTCGTTCCGGGTTTCCCGCTGTCTTGCTTCGAATTATAGTTGAGACAGTCCTTGAGGGCGCTTTCATAATAACTGCCGCCGGAGCCGCCGGTCGTTTGGTGCGCGAGGACGTAGGCGATGATTTTCTCCCGGATGGCGGCGGCTTCGGGGAAATCCCGATCGGTCCAGAACCGTTCCTTCTTGTCGAAAAAGCCGATGTGAGCGAGGAACGACGTGGCGTAATATTCGCCTTCCTCGAGTGACCCATCGGCGATATGAGGCTTGAAGGTGCCGTCAGGCTGGAGGGAATCTGTCAGGCACCAGTGGAGCATCTTCTCAATCTCGACCGTTATGGCTTGTTTTTGCGTGGCGCTCGCATACGGCCAGCCGGCTTCGAAGAGCGCGGCCACGTCCATGTTGTTGTGGTTCCAATATTGCCCATGGAATAGCCAGCCAACGGGGAAATCGAGATCCTTCACGGCGAGCGTGGTATCGATGACACGCGGCATGTCGGGTACGTTCCCGTGGAGGTAGGTCACGATGTGAAACGTCGTGCTGAGGTCGTCCACAAACACCACGTGGCCGTTGCGGATGTAGCGTTCACCCCACCAGGCGGTGGCGGGATTTCGCAGCCGGTACAAAAGATGGCGGAGCGTAGCTTGCAGCCTCGGATCCCACGGATAACCGTAGGGACGGTCCCGCGAGATGAGACGGGTCAGGTTTCCGAATGAAAGATTGAATTCCGCAAGATGATCCACGCCCGTGTGGGAAATGTCCGATACGGAAACTGACATGAGATAATCGGTGAGCTTCTCGGGAGAGTTGATTCGATTGAGAAAACGGGGCTGGATTTTGACCGGATGATGCTTGTCAGGAAATCTCATTAGCTCGTCGGTGGAGGCATCGAGTTTGCAATACCATTCGGAGAAACATTTCCCCCAACTGCCGTCCTGCGGGTCCTGCTGATTGGCGATGGTCTCTTCATCGGGATGAGCGAGGCTGGATTCCAGATCGGCAATACGCTGATCGATCAGTTTGAAGTCGGCGGTCTGCATGATCAGCGCTTTTAGTTCCCAAAGAATCTGGTGCGAGCAGGAGGTGCTCTGGTTGGTTGCTTCGCGCTCCCGGACCGTCGCATACAAGGTGCGTAATTTGGCGATACGGTCGGCCTTTTCCTCTTTGTAATGGGGATCGAAAGCGATGAACTCCTGTTCCGTGCGCGCCTTGTGTTCGAGATCGGCCTGCGGGGCCTGAGGGACTCTCGGGGCGCAGGTCGCGCACGACGTCAAGAGAAGCGAGGGCAGGAGTCCGATCAGAGTTAGGATTGTTGTCGAGGAGAGACGTGCGGGCTTGCGAGGTCGTGTTTTCATATCACTCCTATCAAGTGACGGCGATCGTCCGGCCACAAGCAGTGCAGGTGATGTGGGGCGCGTCGAACGACGGGCTGAGTTGAATGGTCCGGCCACAAGCGCAACGGAAGGATTCCCAACTGTTGCGATCTGTGCGATGGAATTGAAGCGCGCCAGCGCCTGAGAGCACCGGCGGTGCGATACCCGGGATGACGGGAGGAATGGCGGCGGCTTTTGGCGGCGCAGGCGGTGCGGGTGCCGCGGCGGGGATGGTCAGGACGCTGCCGCAACGGAAGCAACGGATGGTGTCCTGTTCGTAGCCCTCGGGAACAGAGATATCAAGGCCGCAGTTGCAGTGAAGGCGCATGTAGCCGTGGTAGCGGCGGACCACGTCGTGTGTGTCACGGCGGGTTTGAATCGGGCCTTCATCCGACGGCGCGCGAATCGTCTGTTGGGACGCGGATTTCAGCGTCTGGGAACCGATGAGCGCACCGCCCATGGCGCGGCGGTAGGCGGCTTCGTAGTCGGCAAACGACGCGCCGGTCATTGCGCGCAAGACGCGGATGCGGTCCTGGGTGGGCGGATGAGAGGAGAAGATGCTGTCGGCTTCGCCCGTAGCGGCGGTCAACGGATTGACGATAAACATCGGGGCGGTGGCTTCATTGGCAAAACTGAGCGATTCACGGGCCGCGGCGATTTTCTCCAGCGCGGAGGCGAGTCCTTCGGGATAGCGGGTGAACTGCGCACTGGAGGCGTCCGCGAGATACTCACGTTTGCGGGAGCAAGCGAAGTAGAGGAGTTGGGCCAGGATCGGCCCGAGGATGGCGAACAACAAGCCGACGACCAAGATAATGATTTGAGCTCCGCCATCGCCATCGCGAGAGCTGGATCGGCTGCGCACCCGTCCGCCATACCAGAAGTATTGGCGCACGATCACGGAGAGAATGACGATGGTGCCGAGCATGACCGCGGCGAGCGTCATGAACTGCACGTCGCGGTTTTTCAGGTGGCCGATCTCATGGCCGATGACACCCTGGAGTTCGTCGCGGTTCAGGCGAACCACCAGGCCGGTCGTGACGCAGATGGCGCTGGTCTCGGGTTTGCGGCCGACGGCGAACGCATTGGGGGCGGGATCATCGATGAGATAGATTTTGGGCATAAATTCGAGGCCGGATGCCAGGCGCATTTCGTTAACGATATTGAACAACTGCGGGCTGTCGTCGCGTTTCAACTCGCGGGCGCATGTGCCGTGCATGAGAATGGACTCGGCGCTGGTGAAGTAGGCGATCATCATCCCCGTCAAGATCACCAGCGCAAGACCGACGCCGATCATTCCGCCGGTGCCATTGTCAAAGCTATTGCTGAAATCCGTCTGGTCGTAGGACTGATACGTGTAGCCGAAGCGGTGACGAAACTGGTGATGGTGCGCGATGCCCCAAAAGATCAGTTCACCGCCGGTGTAACCGATGATGACCAAAACCACCGCCATCCCGATGATCAGAAGCAGGGAACGGCGGCGATTGGATGCGATGACTTCCCACATGGTGCAAGCGGCTATTTAGGGAGTGCAACCACGGCTCGGCGGGAGCCTCGCCCTCCCAGCGAAGTTAGACGACGCACTAGAAGCTCACCTTGGGGGCTTCGCGCTCGTCCGCGGCCTTCACTTCGAAGAAGTCGTCGCGCGTGAAGTGGAACATGCTGGCAATGACGTTGGTGGGGAAGATTTCGATACGCGTGTTGAAGGTCATCACCGTGTCATTGTAGAACTGGCGTGAGAAGGAGATCTTGTTCTCCGTGGACGTCAGTTCTTCCTGCAGTGCCAGAAAGTTCTGGTTGGCTTTCAGGTCGGGATAGGCCTCTGCGACGGCGAACAACGATTTCAATGCGCCGGTCAGAACGTTCTCGGCCTCGGCGCGTTCCCCGACGGTCTTGGCGCTGACGGCCATGTTGCGCGCCTGGATGACGGCTTCAAGGGTCCCGCGCTCGTGCGCGGCGTAACCCTTGACGGTTTCGACCAGATTCGGGATCAGGTCGTGGCGGCGTTTGAGCTGGACATCGATTTGCGCCCAGGCGTTTTCGAGTTGGTTGCGCAGGCGGACGAGGCCGTTGTAGGCGCCGGCGATCGAGACGAGGACCACGAACACGAATCCGGCCAGAACCAGTAGCAGGATGATTACAATAGGCATGGTTTATTTCCTCATTCGTTTAAGGTTTTGATTGCACACCAAAAAGTTCGTTTAACTGCTCGATGGTTTTTCCCGCGCCGCTGTCGGGTGGGAACATCGCGAGCAGCAACTGCAATTCGTGGTCGTCGAACCACAAGCCGTGGCCACGGGGACATTTATCGAGGGTCAGGGTGGGGGAGCCGGCGTGTTCGACCTCGATCTCGTGCAAGGGCGTGTCGCACCGCGGGCAGAGATGGGGATGGCCTTTGGCTTCCGTGCCCGGTTGGTTCTGAAACTTCAACAGGGGATCGGTCGTTTGGGCGCCCGTTCGCGTCATGATGGCTTCCAACTCGCCGGCTTCCAGCCACAGGCCGTGGCATTGCTGACAGAAATCAACTTCCAGGTCCCGGAAATGCAGGACAAACAACGGGATATCACATTTTGGACAGACGCGTCTCATGTCGTGCAAAACCTCGTGAGAAATGATGGGGCGAGCGGGGCTGACGCGTCAAGCACTTCCCGCGTGACGACAATCTCTGGTTCTCGATCGTTCATCACCCGCTAATCAACCAGAAGAAAGCGGCGGCGTCATTTACAAATGTACGGTTTGTTTGTAATCGAGTGATTGTATCGTCACGGGTGCGGTGCGGGTATGTGAATACTAGGGGCGATGCCGCCCATTCCCCGCCGCTGAATGAGGGAGGGTTCAGGCGGGATGCCGCCGAACCATTATGGGAGCGCCTCGCTCGCCGGAAAGACAAGTGGATGTCTTGAATACCAGCAATCCATGCGCGGGCGGGGGCGCTCCGCGCTCTACTGTGAAGGTAATATCGATGCACGGAACATAGCTCACCCCTTTGGCGTTTTTCTCGACGCCACCGTTGTCTTCGCGGTCTTCGCCAACGCTGTATACGATGTAACCTTTTCCAGGCGTTTTATACCGGAGCGGTTTTCCGTCGAACGGGTCGGATGGGACGGCAGGTAGAAAGGCCGGGGCTGGGTTGCTAAGTTGCTTCAGAAGTTTGCCGTTGGCACGCCGATAACGCTCGACGGCGATGGCAGTCTGTGCGTCGTAGATCATCGCATCGCATTGCTCTGCCTTGATCAGAGCCCTGTCAAGCGCGGTGAGCAACATGCGTGACAGGACATGACAAAGGGACAGGTGGTTCACCTTGCCAACAACAGCACTGGCGGCTATCGTGGCCGGAGTGAGAGATTGCGAAGTAGAGTCCCGACCCGCCGGCCTTTCGGCCATGAACAGGCACGCGGCGAGTGTTGTTGCGATCGCGTTGTTGGTGTTGATGGCGATATTGATGGCGAAGCCCATCCAGGAGGAATCAGCAACCGTGGATGAAAGCTTATACCTCGCGGCAGGTTACAGTTATTGGCACGGCTACGGTTTCACCCTCAACCCTGAACACCCGCCCTTGGCCAAAATGATTTCGGCGGCGCCATTACTGTTCATGGATGTGAAACTATCCACGGAAGCGCAAGAATTGCTGGATCGGCGAGTCGGGGCGGCGCTGACGCGGCGGTGGTCGGGGGAAAACCTGTTGGTTGACGAGCATTTCCCGGTGGCGCGCGACAACTGGTATTTCTGGCCACTCAATGAGACGGGAATACTGGGACAGGAGTTCGTTTATGGCGGCGCCAATGATGCCGACAAGCTCCTCGCCGCCGGGCGATGGATGCAGGTGGCACTAACAGTACTGACGGGCATCGTGATCTTTTTTTGGGTGCGACGATTGGCGGGCGGGATGGCCGGTGCACTCGGCGTGGCGCTCTGGACGTTGAACCCGGTGGTGCTGGCCTACGGACACCTGGTGCTGACTGACATGGGGGAGACGTTGATGTTTCTTCTGGCGGTGTGGTGTTTCGCGATCCTTCTCGATCGGCCCTCCATGGGTCGGGCTGCTTTGTGCGGGCTGGCTTGTGGCGGGGCGCTGGTGATGAAATTCAGTGCCGTCTTGCTTGTGCCGATTCTGCTGGCGCTGGTGGGCTTGCACGCGATGCGGAAACGGGACTGGCGCGGGTTGGGAAAACACGTGAGCGTGATGACCCTGATGGCGGGCGGGGTTGTGTGGCTGATCTACGCGCCGTTTTGGAGGCCGGCGGCGGTGTTGCCAGCCGACGCAGCCACGAAGATCGGCGTGCCGACGTGGTTTCAAGTGCTGCGGCCGGTGCTGATCCCGCCGGATTTTTTCAAGGGACTGGCTCTTGTGGCGGGGCACGAATCGACCGGGCACATGGCCTTTTTGTGCGGTCAGTGGCGGTCAACCGGATGGTGGTATTATTTCCCCGTGGCCATGGCGGTGAAGATGCCTCTCCCATTGCTGCTGCTGACGACAGTGGGTTTGCTGATGTGGTTGAGGGGACTCCGTCAATTTTCCTTCCAGCACGGCATACCGTGGATTGCGGCCTTGATGTACCTCCTTTTTTCCATGGCAGGGAGCATCAATATCGGCATCCGGTATTTGCTGCCGATGTTCGCTCTGCTGGCCGTGGGTACGGCGTCGCAGTTCAGCCTCGCGAGCCGTCGGGTACAACTGGGCGCGTGGCTGTGCATTGGCTGGCTGTTGTTGGTGACGTGGTGCGCGTATCCATATTTTATCGAATACTTCAATGAAGTCGCCTGTGGTTCGTCGAACGGCTATAATTGGTTGGTCGATTCCAACCTCGATTGGGGGCAGGATGTCAAACGGTTGAAACATTTCCTCGACCAGCAAGCGATCACGAACATCCATCTGGCGTTCCTCGGCCCGGATCGGTCGATTGAGTACCAAGGGATCGCCGCCTGGCCGGTGAGCTCGCGTGAGGCGTACGGAATGCGTCGTGGCACACTGGTCGTATCGGCGACCAAGCTCATGGGTTTTGAGTGGGATTGGTTGCGGGCGTGCCACGAGCCCGTGGCGCGAGTCGGTTACTCGATGTTTATCTATCGCTTGGGCGACGCCGACACGAAGGAACGTTGGGAGCAGATGCTGCGGTCTCGGCCCAACGATGCGCAGGCACACTACAATCTGGGAATCGTCCTGGAACGAGCCGGGGAGGAACGGGATGCGATTGAACACTATGAGCAGGCAATCCGCATCCAACCTGATTTCGTCGTGGCGCATGTCAAGCTCGCGACCGCTTTGGGGCGGGTGGGCAGGATACCGGAGGCGATCGAGCGTCTGGAGCAAGCGCTGAGTCTCAGACCCGATTACGCCGAGGGACATCGCGATATGGCGATTGCTTTCGCGCAGGCCGGGAGGATACCGGACGCGATCGAGCAGTTGCGGGAGGCCCTGCGGATCAACCCCGATTACGCCGTGGCACCCTATGACCTAGGGGTCGCAGTACAGGAGGCGGGCAAGCTTGAGGATGCCATCGGGCTCTATAAGAAGGCGCTGCAAATCAACCCTGACTATGCCGAAGCTCGCAACGCTCTGGGGATCGCGTTGGCGCAAATGGGTAAGATCACGGAGGCCATCGCCCAGTACGAGCAGGCCCTGCGGATCAATCCTGACTATGCCGCGGCGCACAACAACTTGGGGACCGTTTTGGCCCGAAACGGGCAACACTCCGGAAGCCATCGCCCACTTCGAACAGGCCGTGCGGGACAGCCCCGACTTCGCCGAGGCGCACTACAACTATGGGGTTGCCTTGGGGCATGTGGGCAGGGTGCAAGATGCGACCATCCAGTACGAGAGGGCCCTGCGGATCAACCCTGACTATGCCGATGCTCGCAACGCTCTGGGGATCGCGTTGGCGCAAATGGGTAAGATCACGGAAGCCATCGCCCAGTACGAGCAGGCCCTGCGCATCAACCCCGACTTCGCCGACGCGCATGGTAATCTGGGCAATATCTTCTCACTGGAGGGCAAGATCAGCGACGCTATCGATCAGTATGAACAGGTACTCCGGATCACACCGGATTCGCCCCAGGCGCACTTCGGATTAGCGGGCGCGTTGGAACACGCGGGCCGGACCGCGGAAGCCATCACCCACTACGAGCAGGCCCTGCGGATCAAACCGGATTACGCGGAGGCAAGGGACGCCCTCGCGCGACTGCGGGCAGGACAGTAGGCTTGCTGCTGCCCCGCCACGACAAGGTGACTATGTTGCCAAGACGAAGCAGATGGTGCCGTTTGTGTGTGTCAAACAGTCCATTCGCGTTGTCCTGAGATTGAAAGAACCGTTCGGATTTGCCGGACTATGGGATACATTGTTTGTTGCGGAAAACCGTACAGGGTTTGTCTGTCCCCCATCACCGAAAGTGGGACACCGACGACTGCGAACGACCCGCACATCGGCTCCGGGCGACGGGCTGTATCGCAGCACGAGTGGCACGACGCAGGGTGGTCGGCTCGCGGAGTCGGCTTGCCTTGGGAAAGGCGGACGAATCCTTTTTGGTGGGAGGTGCGCTCAGGTTTCCAGAGCCGCGACGATACCAGCGTCATTTACAAATGGGCGGTTTGTTTGTAATCATCGGTGGCGGCATGAAATCGCATGAATTGTTGCGCGAGGTTTTCCAGACGCATAACCCAAAACACATCGCCGACCAGATGGGCTTGTCGGTTTCCATGGTCTACAAATGGGCCGAGCCGCCGGAGCAGGGCAGCGGGGCGACGAACCCGTTGGATCGAGTGGCATCGCTGGTGGACGCCGCGGACGATGCGCGGATCGTGGAGTGGATTTGCGCGCACGCGAACGGGTTTTTCATCAAGAACCCGAAGGTCGGGCGGCCCCGGGCGTACGCGCTGGTGCCGGCGACACATCGGGTCGTGCAGGAGTTTGCGGAAATGCTTTCGGTGATTGCGAAACGGGTGCGTGGACAACAATATTAGCAGCCACGAGGCTGACAGTATCCGGTCACGGTGGGAGGACCTGAAATCGGTGACCGAGAGCTTTGTGCGCGCCTGTGAAGAGGGAAGCTTCCATACCATCAGAAACCATGAGCGCCGCTGAGGTTGATGTGAGACAGATTGACTGGTCGACCTGGAAGCCGACCGAGTATGCAAACCTTTGCTTTGTGATGCGGGATGGACAGATCTTGCTGATTCGCAAGAAGCGCGGGCTCGGCGCGGGTAAGATCAATGGTCCTGGTGGGAGGCTCGAGAAGGGGGAGACAGCACTGGAGTCGGCGGTTCGCGAGACTCGGGAGGAAATTGGGGTCACGCCCACGGACTTGGAGCACATTGGCGAGCTGTTTTTTCAGTTTCTGGACGGGTACAAGCTACATGTTGCGGTCTTTGCCGCGGGGGGTTGTGTTGGAGAACTATGCGAAACGGACGAAGCAACTCCGATTTGGACGGATATCGACAAGATCCCATATCACGACATGTGGGAAGATGACGCTCACTGGCTACCGTTGTTGCTGAAGCGGAAGACGTTTCGCGGTTATTTCGTGTTCGATGGCGAAAAACTGCTTAGCCACAGACTCGATTCTTAGTTTATTACTTGGGGGTGGTAACCCCTCTTGTGCACTAGGTTACCACTATATTGCAAATCGGAAACATTATGTAAGCTCCATGCCATAAGATACTTACACAATACCTCGTCAAAAACTGGCCGAAAATAGCTTGTTTTCGATTGAACAACTGATATAAACAAGTGTCTGATTGAATACAAAATGATGAAAGCTCGACAGAAAACTATGAAAAAGCCCCGTCGGTCGTCACCGTTGCGACGTCTAGCGCGGGTGGTGCGTCCCGTGAAGGAACCCACTTTGCTGGAGAAAATTGCGCAAGTGACTGATGAATTGCAACTTTTACGCAGCCGACTGGCCAATGCTGGGGACGATCTGCCGACAGTCGGCACGCATCGGATAGCGTCTTTGGAGATGGAATTGGAGCGGCTCTGGGAATTGCGTCGGAAGGAACAAGCCGCGCCACTTCGAGGAACAGCTCTGACAGACGAAGAGGAGAAGGTATTGGCATTCCCCAGCGGAAGCCGGTCCCGCGCATAGTCGCATAACGGTATTACGACAAATCCAGTGAGCAGGGTGTTTAACCGCCCTGCTCACTTTTCTTTTATACACGAAGACGGAAGCCAAAGGTATCGCTGCACGCCTGCCGCCGGGCAACGCGCTGTTGGCCTTCCCTCCACGACACCGCGCCTCAAGTTTCCCCGACCTCAAATTGCTTTGCCATCGCTGTCTGGCGCAAGTATTCTAACACGCTCGGCATGGCAACTCAGACCAAAAACATCGCTCGTCTTCTGAAGATCATGGCGCGGCTGCGCGGTCCAGGCGGTTGTCCATGGGACCGCGAGCAAACCCACCAGTCCATCCGCCACAACCTGATCGAGGAATGTTACGAGGCGATCGACGCGCTCGATGAACGAAAGATGGACGCATTCCGCGACGAACTCGGTGATCTATTGCTGCAGGTTGTCTTCCACGCGCAAATGGCGAGCGAGGAGGGGACTTTTGATTTTGATGCCGTGGCCAAATCCATCAGCGACAAGCTGGTGCATCGCCATCCGCATGTCTTCGGTAACGCGAAGGCCCGCAACAGTGCCGAAGTACTCCAGCAATGGGAGGCGATCAAGAAATCCGAGAAAGGCGCTACCAGCATCATCCATCTGGAAGATTTGCCGAAACATCTGCCGGCACTGTTGAAGGCCGACAAGGTGCAACGCAAGGTCGCGCGGGTCGGCTTCGACTGGAAACACGTCGATGACGTTGTGGCCAAGGTCGAGGAGGAAGTGCGTGAACTCAAAGGCGCGCTCGCGTCGAAGAGCCGTAAGCAATTTGAAGAAGAAGTCGGCGACCTGCTGTTTGCGGTCGTCAATCTGGCGCGGTTCGAGGAGCTGCAAGCCGAAGAACTCCTGAACCGCAGCATTGCCAAGTTCGTAAAGCGGTTCCAGCAGATCGAGAAGGCCGTCCACGCCAGCGGTCGCCGCCTGGAGGATTGTACCCTCAAAGAACTTGACGCCCTTTGGGAGTCAGCAAAGCACAACGGGCGATCACGCGTTCGTCACAAACGTAGCCGCACGGCATCTCGCAAATAAGTCAGGCAGCAGCTTCAACCCCCCACACATTTTCGCCATCGCGGAACTGACTGCCTCCGCCGCGCGATCGGGTGATTGCGATTTGACGCATCCGGTGCCGAACGTGCTGGCCGTCAGGCGGCGCAATGGTCGTGCTCGCAGGCGCACGATTCGACTGTGCAGGCCCGCGAAGCGCAGGTCTCGCTACAGAACACCAGATTGTGCCGGCGCACACCGCCGCTCAACGCCACCGTACACTGGCAGCTTGCGCACGCGCACTTGGTCCGAGGCGAGTGTTTGACCGCTGACTTGGTCTTCGAGGTTCGTTTCATATGTCCCTTTTCTCGTTGGTTCAACATAGGCCCGGAAGAGGGCGTTGGCAAATTGCCCCAAGAACGAAAACCTACGCGGCAGCGACGCCGTGATAGACGCGGGGGACCCGCGCGGACTTGGTGATACCACAGAGCACTTCCCATGGGATCGTGTCCTCCCAGCGTGCCACGTCGCTGGCCGTGATGCGTGCGTTGCCCTGTTGACCGATGAATACCACCTCATCACCACACTGCACATGGGGCGCCTGCGTCACGTCTACCATGATCTGGTCCATGGTCACCCGACCAACCACGGGACAGCGCTTTCCGCCAATAAGTACGTCCGCTTTGTTGGACAACTGACGGCTAAATCCGTCAGCGTAACCGGCGGTGACAGTCGCGATCTGCATCGGTCGTTTGGCCTTGAATGTCTGGCCGTAGCTGACGGTACGGCCGGCGGCCACGCCTTTGACATACGCCACCCGTGCCTTGAACGAGAGGACGGGGCGAAACTCACCGGCGAACGCCTTCGTCGGGCAAATCCCGTAGAGCAAGAGCCCCGGCCTGACCATGGTGAGATGAGATTTGGGCAATCGCAGTACCGCCGCGCTGTTGGCCGTGTGAAGCAAGGGTATTTTGACTCCTTCGCTCGCGAGTTTCTGGACAGCCTTCTGGAAAAGGCCTAACTCGCGCCGCGTCTCGCGGAGATTTTCATCCGCCGACGGGAAGTGCGTGTACAACCCCGCGATGCGCACGTGCCGCAGCGCCGTAATCTGCAGAATGGTTTTGACGGCTTCCTCATGCCAGAAGCCAACGCGCCCCATGCCGGTATCGATCTCGATGTGCAGGTCCACAACCTTGCCGCGTCGATGCGCTCCTTCTTCGAATAGCTGCGCCTCCTCACCCGTCGAGATCGTGGGCGTGATGTTTTGCTCGATCATCTTCGCCACTTCAAACGGCAGCGCCGAGCCGAACAACAGAATCGGCCAGCCGGTGCCGCCAATTTGTCGCAGCAACAGCGCTTCGAACAGATTGGCGACGGCGAACGCGTCAACGCCGGATTGCATGAGCGTGCTCCCGACCTGCGCCAGGCCATGGCCATACGCGTCGGCTTTCACGACCGCCATCAGTTTCACGGTCGGCCCGATGCGGCGGCGGATGGCGGCGACGTTGTGGCGCAGCGCGTCGAGATCAACCTCCACCCAGCAGCGATAATACGATTGGGGAACCACAGCGACCGAGAGTATATCAGAATTGTCAACGCACACACAGGAATCACGGTTGACATGGAAACAGACCGGCTGTCCGGGGCTTGACGCATGGGTTGCTCCGGGCCAAGTTGTTTCGGAAGATTAAGCTTGCATTTGGTGGTGGGTCGTTTAGTTTGTATGATACTAGATAGATACTGGTCTGTTACAATGAAGCTTCCACAGCATCTCGACGTGCCGTGTGCTAAAATCAAGCGGGTATTGCCCTCTCTGACACTCGGGGCGCTAATCCTGTACGGAGTTCTGGGCGGTGGGGCGCGCATGGCGCAGGGGCAAACCTTGTCGCTTGTCTGGAGCGACGAATTCAACGGCGCCAGCATCGACCTGACCAAGTGGACGTTCGACATCGGTAACGGCTCGGATGGTTGGGGCAACGGCGAAGACGAGTATTATACGAGCAACAGTGCCAACGCGTTTGTCACCAATGGCTTCCTCCATATCCACGCCATGTTGCAGGTCACCAATACGGCCGAAGGTACGTTCAATTACACGTCCGGCCCGGATGAAAACCCAAGGGCTCTATTGGAAAACCTACGGGCGCATCGAGTGGCGCGCCAGTCTCCCGGAGGGCACGGGTTTCTGGCCCGCCCTCTGGATGTTGGGAACGAACATCAACTCCGTCGGCTGGCCGGAATGCGGCGAAATCGATGTCGTGGAAAACGACGGGACTCCGACGTTCGTCCAGGGCAGCATCCATTACGGCAGTGATGCGACGGCGGTTTACGACCTCCCGAATGGAGGCTCGGTCACCAATTTCCATATCTACGATCTGGATTGGACGAGCAACTCAATCACCTGGTCGGTGGACGGCGTAGCGTACGAAACCCAAACCAGTTGGGTAGGCAACACGACCGCGTTTAATGAGCCGTTCTTTTTTCTGATGAACGTGGCCATCGGCGGGAGTTACCTGGGCTACCCCACCACCAACTCCATCAACCCCAGCCTGCCGGGCGACATGGTGGTCGATTACATCCGGGTCTATAATTACGTCACGCCTACGAACCCGCCGGCAATGCCGACAGGGTTGGTCGCGACGCCTGGAGGCGGAATGATTGGGTTGAATTGGAACGCTTCGTCCAATGCGGTGAACTACAATGTGAAGCGCGCGACCGTGAACGGCGGCCCCTATACCACGATTGCCAGCCCCACCACGACCAGCTATGAAGATACAGGCGTTGTCAGTTGCTCGACCTACTACTACGTGGTGTCCGGCACCAATTCCCACGGCGAAAGCGCGAATTCGACCGGGGCCAGCGCCACGGTTGGCTCATACTCTTTTGCCGTGACCTCGGGAAACACCACACCGGTGGGAACTTTCGTCGCCGACACGGATTACACGGGCGGGATTCAGGCTGCGCCGACAACGTCATCAATCATCACCACTGGCTTGACCAACCCCGCGCCTCAAGCCGTGTATCAGCACGAGCGATACAACGATTTCGTGTACACGTTTGGCGGTCTAACGACGGGCACCAGCTACACGGTGCGCCTGCACTTTGCCGAAATCTATTGGACCGGGCCTGGCGAGAGGGAGTTCAACGTGTTCATCAACGGCTCGCAGGTGCTGACCAACTTCGACATCTTCGCCGCCGCGGGTGGCGAGAACATCGCGCTGGTCCGGCAATACACGGTCATGCCCATGGCCAATGGACACATTTCCGTAGCCTATTCGAACGGCGCCGTGGACGATGCCAAATCCAGCGGCATTGAGATCATCCTGCCCGCCCCGGCCGCGCCAGCCGGATTGACAGCGACGGGCGGTCTCGAGCAGGTGGCTTTGGCGTGGAACGCCGTATCAGGGGCCGCCGGGTACGATGTCCAGCGCTCTACAGTCAGTGGTGGTCCATACACAACCGTGACCAACGGCCTGACCGGCAGCACGTACACCGATACCGGCCTGGCAGATAGCACGACATATTATTACGTGGTCACAACGGTCGAATCCGGTTGCCAGAGCACCAATTCGGTCGAAGTCAGCGCGACGACAACGACTCCCCTGTCGCCGTTCCAGCAGTGGCAAATTCAGTATTTCGGCAGCACCACCAATCCGCTGGCTGCCACCAACGTGGATGCCGACGGCACGGGCCAGAACAATCTGTTCAAGTACGCTGCGGGATTGAATCCGACCAACCCGGCCTCGATATTCGTGCTGACGATTACTACCGATACCAATTCGTCGTCTTGGCAGGACCTGACCTTTGATCCGTGGGCAACAGGCCGCGTCTACACCTTGCTGTTCAGCACGGACCTGGTCAACGGCGCGTGGATGCCGCTCACTGCCTACGCGGGTCCCGTCACCAACAACGCCAGTCAGATCACAATTACCGACACGAATGCGGTTCTGCCGCAGGAGTTTTACCGCATCCAGGTTTCAGCGCCGTAGGCGGTCGCGATCGCGCCTCTACTTCCAGTCAGTCTTTGTGCCGGAAGAACCCAGCGGCATGGTTGAATCCCACAGATGCGTGTTCGGCGGCGGTGTCAACCACAGGTCGGGCGCGGGCTTGGGACCGGATGGTGACGTGCTGCCCGGCCGCGGCGCTCTTTCCCCAAGCCGACGATGGCGCCGCATTCGTTTGCGTCCACAACAACGATTGTTTCTTACCGGGACCAACAGGCTCGCCGTTCGCAGGAGCTTCCAGCTTGTTGGTTTCCACCACTCCCGGCATCGGCGCTTGCGGAACCATTGGCGCCGCCGGTGCCGGTGACTGCGGCGTAATCGCCGTCGGCACGGGCGATGGCATCGGAACATTGTCCGGTGTCAGGACGTTCAATGTCGGCGAAACCGGCGGATGCGCGACGCTCGTCGGCGGAAGCACGTCCTTCGGGGCCGTCTGCGAATAGGCGATGGACGCAACACTCGCGCTCAATAGCGTCGCCACCAACATTTTGGCCCGGATATTTTTCACTTCGTCGAGAAACCTATTAAATCGTCACGCGGTGTCAATTGGCCGCGCGGAGTTGCGCTCCGCTCCCGCCCCCCGCAACCCAGCGCCATCAAGCCACACAGGCCCACCACCATCCAATGCTTGCTCGTTTTCATGCCGTCGATTCCATCGGTACTGCGCCTATAACTTACCCCCATTTCCCCGATATACCAGTGGTTCGACCGCACAATCGGACCGATCCACCCCCTAAAACGAAGCCAATTTTTGACAAACGAAGCGAAGTGACAAATGGCACACTTGAGCTTCCAACATCTTGTCCGTCAAACTGATCCAAATCATTTGACACCCAAACAAATTGGCTTCGTTTGACAGAAATCGCGTTTTCGCGCAGCCCATGATCCACGTCCCGATCCCCGGTGGGGACGCGCTGCTGCGCGTCCATCGTCGTCACCCGCTTCTTGTAGCCACGGCGCTCCGCTGCCGTGCTTCGTGCCATTCGTGTCCAATTCGTGGCTCCGTCGCGTGCCCGCCGGTTCCGGTTGTAGGGCGACCGGCCCGCCTGCCGTCATCCCCCTGAACATCGAGCGCTCGACATTCAACGCTCCACCCCCCACGCGCCAACGCCGTGCTCCGTGCATCTCGTCCCCCCCTCCAATCCCTATACACGACCTATTCATACGTATTAGTATATATCTCTCACGATTGCTTGTCAACTCGGAACCGCAGGGCGATGTCCCGGGATGGGAACGGTTGGCTCCTATACTAGGGGAGCGTTCCTTCTGTGGCGCGCGCCTAGTAGACGGACGGCATTTCCCGCCCGGTCGTCTCGTCGATGTCGGGGCCGAACGGGTTGCGTTACGCGTTGTTGTTGCTCCACGCACAGCCGTCCGCACCGAGTAGCAAGCGCGCTAGAAAAAGTGCCAGTACAGCACATCGGCTCATGATTGAAGTCTACCCGAGCCGCGTTGCTTCCTCAATGGGCTTCTTGATCACCCACGACGAGCGTAGGGGACTTGTTTCTTCCGGCACTGCCCACTTCCCCGAGAGACCACGGGCGGGTCGAATCGTCAGACCAGGAAAGGCGCGACCTCCCGATGAAACTTGGATCTGTGATCGTTTGACTAGACCACTACGCCTCGAGAGAATCTACATCCCCAGCCGCGCGCGGTAATACCGCGTCGGGCTGTTCGTCGCCGCGCCTGCGTCCAGGTAGCCCGTGAGGACGCCGGAAAACGGGTTGTTCGTCACCATGAAGATGTCTGTGAAACCGTTGGTGGTATAATTGCCATTGACGTCGCCGCTCGTCGCTTGGAGCGAATTGGTCGCCCCTGGTCCCATGTTCCACGTCACGTAGACGTCGTTGTTCTGTTGCGCGATGGACACAATCCCGAACAGATTTTGGGCAATCACCACGTTGCCGACAATCAGCGTGCCGCCTGTGTGAACAAACAGGGCGCACGGGTTGGTAATCACCAGGTTGTCCACCTGCAACAACCCGGTATCGAGGATAAACGTCCCGCACTGAAGGTCCAGCGTACCGGTATGGCTCGCATTCGTCACGATGACGCTCCCGCTGTCCCGAACGTCGCTCGTTACCACCACGTTCGTGGACATCAATGTCCCGCCAGAGGCAATGACCGACGTGCTCGTTCCGCTGCTGAAGGTACACATTGAGGCGACCACCTGACCGCTGTTGCTCACCACGAAGCCGCCGCCAATTTCGAGCCCGCCATTCACCATGATCGATCCACCCGCCACGGTTAGCGAACCCCCGCTGAGAATGGAGAAGCTGGACGCAATTTGCAGCGTGTTCGTGAAACCACTGGTCAACAGTAGCGTATTGACCGAGCCACTCGGCGCGGAAAGAACCAGGTTGTTGATGGAGAGGACGGACAGGTTTGTTGTGTAACCCGCTGTGACGGCATCCAGCGTGACCGTCTTGTCGCCGGCATTGGTGATCAGGTCCGCCGGATCGCAGTTCGACGGCGCCGCCGATGGTGCGCTCACGGAGAAGTTCCAATTCATCGCAGTTTCCCATTTGCCACTGACGGCGTTGGTCCAACTATTCCCGAAGGCTTGGCCGGGTAAGGGGTTCACATAGTAGGCATTCTGCTGCGGGCCGTCCTCGCCGTAGTGGTCGCCCGTGAAATACACCTCGCCACCGAGACCGATCAGGAGCCGCATGGCGCCGGGATACTTCATCGAACCATAGGCATACCCTTCGGTGTACGTGTTGTTCGTGAGATTCAGATTCGGCCAGACCATGAATTCCATGTAATAATTGTTTCCCTTGCGCGGGATATTGGGAAACTCGGGAGAATTAAAATTGAAGAACCCGCCGTCATCCGATTCGGTATTCGCCACGGATTGCCCATTGCGGATCCGTTGCAGCGTCGAGGCCACGCTAACCGCTCCCGTGTACACCAAGGTGCCGTAGTTCCAGATCTGGATGTCATTGGTCTGGCCGTTGGCATCGTAAACAACGCCCGCGTTCGTGGGCACATTGGCAATCGCCGCCGCGACGACGGTCGCCGTGTGCGTGGAATTGTTGGGGAAGGCGACGAACGAATACGTTTGGGCGTTACTGGACATGACGCCGAGGGCGAACGCGGCGGCCAAGCCCTGAGCGAGGGTGTTGAGCACAAAAAACCTGGTCTTCATCCGACATTTCTCCTGTGACTGTACGCCCGCGACCACGCGTGCCATTCAGTCGAATCAACTCGGATACTATCAATCCCGACATCCCCCCAACAAGCCGATTCCGATGCTTCGCCACCGCTCCAAACTGGCTTTACCGTCTTGCTTGCCCGCCGTAGCTTTAGCGAAGGTGGGGCCCTCCACAATCACTTCCGCCAACTCCCCAATTGTCTGTCTCAAGAGAACCAGCATGGCTACATTTCACCAGCCCCAGCGTTGCGTTCCCTCACGAAATCCCCCGCGGCATGAAAAGTGTTGAGGGCTATTGCAAGGAGGAACGTCGTGCAAGGAGAATGACGTGTTAATATTCACCTGTGGGAGAAAGTCATATGCATCTATTACCGGAAACGGAGACGTCCAGCGCCGTTAATGACCTGGACGAGTTGCTAACGGATATGTTTGGAACACGGGCACCGCCGAAAGAAGAAATTCTTCGGCACAAATGGCTCGAAAGCGAGAAAGCCGGACGCGATATCGGCGTGCTCGCCGCCGCCTATGACTGGCGCCTGAAGTATTATCGATACTGGAGGGAGTACCATGTATCGGGAGTCCCGGCCAGCCAGTCGCAGGCTCGTTCCGCGTCGCGCCGCCGGCTGGAAGTCCTCGCCGGTTACGCCTTGTTGCCCCTGGCGATCTTGCTCCTCGGGCTGGCCCTGTGGCAATGGGCCACCGGCATCGACTACACCGACTACATCAGCGGCCATCAGATCATGTACGTGCCCCGGTAACCGAGGCTCATCGAACCATTGGCCGTCCTTGCATATCCGGCGGGGAAGCGCGCCCCCGTCATTCTTTACCGGCAGGCGGATGGAGGCGAGAATGCTTGGCGGCGGCCTCACGGGCGATCTCGGTGTAACGCGCGAAGCGGTCAGCGCGATCCTCGATTGTCCGACACTCGAGCATGGCCCGGATCCGGATGAGCAGGTCGGTCAGATCGATGGGCTTGGACACAAAGTCATCGGCACCGGCGGTCATCACCTCCCCAAGATGTGAAGGCGAGAGAGTTCCCGTCACCACGATGATGGGGATGTGTTTCGTCTTTGGGTTGGCACGAAGCAGCTTGCAAATGGTCACACCGTCCCGAACCGGCATGCGAAGATCGAGCAGGATCAAATCGGGCAGGAGGCTGATGGCTTGGTTGATACCGTCCTGACTGGACGCAGCAGTGGAGACAGTGAACCCCTCGGGGCTTAGGCGATGCGTGAGAAAATCAAGCATCGCCGGATCGTCGTCAATGACCAGTATCGTCTCGCTCATGAACTTCTTGGTCTTTTTTCTGCAACGCAGCCCGGAACGCCAATCTTCCCCCCTGCGTCAACCCGATGAAGACAAACTTACCTCCTCGTGCCGGTTTGTCAAGAAACGAAGGAGCAAGAAATATCTCTCCCAGTCAACTGTTCCGCCACGCCGTCGCTCGCGGCCGTAAACCGTTGGTTCATTTCAACGAGCTTTCCTGTTCAACAGAGCAAACTGTCTTCTCGTGGCTGGAGTGGACTGGTTTACCAGTGGTAATCGACCCCATTCAGCAGGGGATTGTTCTTCTGCCAGATGTTGGGTTGACCGGACGGCGAGTTTGTCGAGGAAGAGGAAAGTGTTACCGCGCCACCGGCAGGCGTCACCTCGTTGGTGGGGGACAGGGTGAGCGGGGAAGCGGCAATGGCATTGAGCTTCTGTTGCGATCCTCCCGGGACCGACGTGATTGATTTCGTGAGCAGTTCCTGGGTCGTCGGTATTCTCAGCGGCATCGCGCGCGCCGGCGGAACCGTCTCCGACGAAGCAGGCGGTGGTGCCGTTGCCGACGGAATCACTACTTCCGCAGGACGGGGCACGGCGATCGGGGGCTGCACCGGCTCGCCGACACGGCACGGCTGGGGAACGGCCACCGGGATGGCAACGGGCACATTCGTGCCTACCGAAACCCCCGGGATCGCCACCGGCACAGAAGGCGGATTCGTCGCGGTTCCGACTTGCCCCCAGACAACCGCGGAAGCTAGAATCATCACCGAGGCAAAAATTCCGACGGACTGTCGTGCTGCCGTCATTTGTCTGGGGTGAAGGTACTGGAGAACACCGAACGTGTCCAGTTTTCGTCAGGGATTGACACCGCCGCTTGACTTGTGAAAACGTTTCGATGAGAATCCGCTCGCGATTCCGACTATGAGCACCTGGAAAGTGGCTCTCTTATCCGCGCTGATACTGACCGCGCTTTGGTTTCTCTCGCCATCGCGTTCGGGGCAGGCGCCCCAAGCGGGCGTTCAAGAAATCAGCATCATGGGGCTTGGCCCGGTGCCCGGACCCCAGGGCGACGCCATCCGCGACTTCGAAGAGCAAAGCCGTCACGCACACGACCAAGACCCCTCCAAGCCGATCTACCATGTCATCAGCGGCCAGGAAGCGTCGCACGACCAGATTTCCGACCCGACGCGGTTCCTCGTGGGTGTGGCCGGCGGGATGCCGCCCGACGTGATTCGGTTTGACCGTTACGCCGTGACGGAATGGGCCGCGCGTGGCGCGTTTGCGGACGTCACGCCGCTCATTGACAAGGACCGCGCCAGCGGTCGAACCCGACGCGATCGTCCCGGAGAATTATTTCGATTCATGCTGGGACGAGGTTGTCTTTCGCGATCCCGTCACCGGCAAGAAGGGCGTGTACGGCGTTCCTGAGAAAGTGGATAACCGCGTCCTGTTCTACAACAAAGACCTCCTCAAACGCGCCGGATACGTCGACGAGAAGGGTGAAGCCCGTCCGCCGAAGACGTGGGACGAATTGGCGGACATGGCCATCAAGCTCACCGAACACGATTCCTCTGGCAACATCAAACGCCTCGGGTTCGCCCCCGGTGCATCGGGCAACATGGGCAACGCCTGGCTGTACCTCTACGGTTGGATGAACGGCGGCCATTTCATGAGCGCCGACGGCAAACGCTGCACGCTCAACGATCCCCGCATCGTCGATGCCCTGAGTTGGCTGACGAAGGTGTACGATTCGATGGGCGGCGCGACCGCCGTCAAAGCGTTCGAGTCCACGGTCCAATCCGGCGACCTCGATCCATTCATTACCGGGAAACTGGTAATGAAGATCGACGGCTTCTGGCAGATCACCGACACCATCGCGCAGTTTGGTCGTAATGTGAACTGGGGCGTCGCGCGACCGCCGATCCCGCAGTGGCAAATCAACAGCGGCAGCCACACGTGCACGTGGGTCAGCGGCTGGTGTTACGCAATCCCGTCGACGGCCAAGCACAAGGAGGCCGCGTGGGAGTTGTTGCGCTACCTGTCCAGCCAGCGTGCCAACGAAATCATCTCCGACACCACCCGCCTCAACCTCGCCTCGCAGGGACGCATCTTCGTCCCAACACAAAACGCCAATAAAAAGATCAATCAATTCCTTTTCCAGAAGTATGTGAACGAGAATCCGCAGATGGACCCGCGAATCGGCCAGGCCGTGAAGGTGTTCAATGACATGCTTGAAGGTCAGCCGTATCGGCCCGTAACGCCCGTCGGGCAGTTGATGTGGAACCAGCAACTCACCGCTACCGATAACGCCATTTTCCACAAGAAATCGCCGCAACAGGCGCTCGATGAGGCCACCATGATCGTGCAACGCGATCTGGATCGCATCCTCAGCCCGCCTCGCGGCACGTTGGTGAATTGGAACTGGTTCTTCCTCCTGTACGCCGTTCTGCTTGTCGGGGCCGCGGTGGGGATTTATCACTGGGACACAAACGCCAACCTCCGCCAGCGCCTGGGCAACGCCCTCGGCGCCGTCGGCGGCAAAGCGCTGGCCAATCGCGGGGGTGACCTCGAAGGCCTGCAGAGCAGCTATTTCCGCTCGCAATGGAAAGGCGGCTGGCTCTGCGCCCTGCCGTGGATCATCGGGTTCGTTGTGTTCACCGGCGGCCCGATCCTGTTTTCCATCATCGTCAGTTTTTGCCACTACGACATCCTGAACCCCGCTCGATTCGCGGGCGGGGAGAATTATTTCTGGGCCTTCACCAAGGACCAACTCTTCTGGAAATCGATGTGGAACACGATCTACATGGTCATCGGAGTTCCGTTGGGCATGGGTCTGAGCCTCGGGATCGCGCTCCTGCTCAACCTCAAAGTCCGCGGCATCGCCGTGTGGCGGACGTTCTTCTACCTGCCGTCGATCGTGCCCGCCGTGGCCTCGAGCATCCTGTGGATCTGGATTTTCAACCCGAGCAGCGGCCTGCTCAACAACGCGCTCGCGTCCATCGGCATCCACGGCCCGAACTGGTTGCAGGATGAGCACACGAGCAAACTCTCGCTGATTCTGATGGGCTTGTGGAGTGCGGGCGGCGGCATGATCATCTGGCTCGCGGGATTGAAGGGCATCAGCGAGTCGTACTACGAAGCTGCCTCCCTGGACGGCGCGGACACCTGGCAACAGTTCTGCCACATCACGATCCCGTTGTTGTCGCCGTACATCTTTTTCAACCTGATCATGGGCCTCATCGGCACGTTCCAGATTTTCACGCAGGCGTATATCATGACCCAGGGCGGACCGGTCGAACTCGACCCTGTTTTACGCGTATCACCTGTTCAACAGCGCCTTTCGCTACCTGCAGATGGGGTACGCCGCCGCGATGGCGTGGGTGCTGTTCGTCATCGTGTTCGGCCTGACCGTGGTGCAGTTGAACTTGCAGAAACGCTGGGTGTTTTACGAGGAAGGATGAGCGTTAAACCGATCTCACCGCGCAACGTAGTGACGCGCCTTTTAACGGTTCCAACCGTTTTAACGCTTATCGTTCGGCAGTTCTGCCGGGTATTCGTGGATTTACGCGCTCTGCTGATGGGGGGCGCGATCATTTTTTCGTGGCCGTTCCTGTGGATGGCCACCACGTCGATCAAGATCGACCGCGAGATGTTCGGCGAGAAAATCCATCTCTGGCCGCACCGCCCGATCCCGCAGGTCAAATCGCCGTACATCGATCAGCGGTTTTACGGCGATGTCACGGGCAAAGATATGGACGAGCTGTTGGCGACGCTGGAAGCGCATCTCCAGAACATGGACCCGAGCATCTGGCCCACCGACGTGAACCGCAATATCGCCATCAAACAAGTGGCCCGCGGTTGTTACCACAAGCTCCTCGACACGATGCCGTCGTCGTTTTGGGATGGTCCCACCGAAGCCCTGAAAGCCGAGGCGACGAAACGCGTGGACACCAGCATGGTCCGTGAGATCCTTGGGCAGATTCGACGGCATTTCTCGCTGGGCCAGCTCCGCGCCCGTTCCTATGGCCGGCTCGGACCGATTGCCGAGGACCAGCTCGTGTCGGGCACGAACGCCGCAGTCGCGTGGCAGGTCGGGCGGCACCGCGACGACAAAACTCGTGGAGGTCACGAACAGCGATGAAGGCGAGCCGTACGCCGACGTGGACTACGATTTCTCGACGGGCGATACGCTGACGTTGAGTCAGACGTTCACGACGAGTTTTCCGATTGCGGACCTGTATCAACTGCAATTGTATTTGCGCAATGATGATTCCTGGCACGGCCTGACGATGTACATCGAGAAACTCGGCGTACTCTACAAGGCCATCGAAACCTATGACCTCGGCGATTTCACGTGGGGCATCGGCACGTGGCAGGAGCGGGGACCCGATGACAAGACGAACAAAGTCCGCACATGGACCATACTGGAAGAAGTCGGGCGCGGGCCGCTATACGAGAGCGATCCGCACAAGATCAAGGTGACGCTGGAATTGCAGCGTAACTCGGCTCTCACCGCCTGGTGGGTCAAGGCGCGGCGCAATTACCGGTTTGCCCTTCAGAACATCCCGTTCTGGCGGTACGTCGCCACCAGCCTGTTCCTCGTCACGCTCAATCTGGTTGGCACGCTGCTAAGTTGCTCGCTGGTCGCCTACAGTTTCGCGCGCCTGCAATGGCCGGGCCGCAATTTCTGTTTTGCGCTGATGTTGGCGACGATGATGGTGCCGGGGCAGGTGACGATGATCCCGTATTTCCTCATTGTGCGTTCGCTCGGCTGGTACAACACGCTGTTACCCGCTGTGGGTCGGCAGTTTTTTTGCCGGCGCGTTCAACGTGTTTCTGCTGCGCCAGTTCTTGAAAGGCATTCCCGCGCGATCTCGAAGACGCCGCGAAAATCGATGGCTGCGGTTTCTGGCGCATATACTGGCACATCATGCTGCCGCTGATCAAGCCGACGCTGGCTGCGATTGCCATCTTTACGTTCATGGGCACCTGGAATGAGTTCATGGGTCCGCTGATTTACCTGCAAGACCAGCGCCTCTATCCGCTGCGCTCGGCCTCTACGCGTTCAAGGTCTCCGCCGGCGGTCGATGGGCATGATGATGGCCGGTTCGCTCCTCATGACCACCCCCGTCATCATCATCTTTTTCTTCGCCCAGAACTACTTCATCCAAGGCGTCACCCTCACCGGCATGAAGGGGTGACCGTGGTTTGATGGTGAAATCTGAGGCGGTTCATATCATGTTGGCTCTGCATCTCCAGATCGTTCGCCTTGACAACGTCAAATGAGATACTACCTGTCACGCCTCGCGTGGATGGACCTTTGTGCGGGTGCATGGGTGTTCATGGCGCTCTGCTTCTCGAAGATTGTCAGGCTGTCCCACATGCCGCCCGATGAATTTCGGTTCATGCCGACGAAACCATATTTCGCACCGTTCTCAGCACTGGGCATTGAAGTTATTCTGTGGATCTTGTTATTCCGCCGCGAGAACCGTGGAGCGCGCCTTATGGCAGGCGTGTGGGGCTTTTGGTTGGTGATTTCCGTGGGAATCGTTCCACTGCTAATGGCCGATGTTTACCAGTGGAAGTTGAACGTTCCTTTGTATGCGCTCTCCGTTTATGCCGCGCTCTCGCACGTCGGATACGCGTTCCTCGGTGACGAAGATTCCTGATGCCCAGGGACCTAACATTCTGGCTGCGGCTAACCGGAAACATTTATTACCAAAACCCCAACGTGACACCGCTTGACAACTCACGTGTTCAGGTTCATCTTAAGATAAACCTGAGAAATCGACCATGAGCACATTCATCAATGCGAAGGAGTTGCGGCGGCGGTTGCCGGACGTGGTGGGCCGCGTGAAAAAAGGCGCGCGGTTCACCGTCTTGTATCGGAGCCGGCCGGCATTCGAGATCGTGCCCGTAGATGCCGTGTCCGTCCCACGGGACAAGCTGGAGAACGATTCCCTCTACCGCGCCCCGGCCTTGGGCAAATCGCGGGATGGATTGACCGCCCGCGACCACGACGCCGTGCTCTACGGCAAATGAAAGCCCTGTTCGTCGATACGGCGGGCTGGATGGCCTGTGCTGATGCGGCGGACCCGGCGCATGGCCGGGCGACGACCGCGCGTGACCGTTGGCTCGAGCGGAAAGGCGTGTTGGTGACCACCGACTACGTCATCGACGAAACGCTGACCCTGATTCGGTTTCGCCTCGGATTGCCCGGCCGCGGAAGCGTGGTGGAAACAGATCGAGGGCAGTGCCCGCCTGCAATGGGAGCTGATCACGCCCGAACGCGCTGAGAAGGCGCGCGCCTTGTTCTTTCGGTACGCCGACAAGGATTTCTCGTTCACCGATTGCACCAGCTTCGTGGTCATGCAGCAACTTAAATTGAAACAGGTGTTGACCGTCAACCGCCATTTCAAGCAGATTGGTTTCCAGACCGTGCCCTGAATGGCAGGTGGGCGTCACGCCTGCCGCCGTTTCACCCAAACGAGCCTGAAAACGCTGCCCTAAGCCGGAACGATTCAGTTGATCACGTGTTTTGGGGTAATTTCATTGGGTTAAGCTTGCAGGGTTCCAACTGCATGGCAGTTGGGTGGGGCGGTCAGTTTCGTCAGGATCTCGCGCCACCAATGCCGCGCTGGCGCGCCGCGCACGGCCAGTCGTAGCGTCGGTTTGCCCCGCGCCCGACTCCAGACGGCCGCCCGCCCAAACAGCCGCCAGCGCAGCGTGTTCAGTTCGCACTTGGCCAATTGCCCCAACCGTCGTTGCAGCAGCACGCACAGGTTGTACGCCGCAATGGCCAGGTGATGCAGCGCCTCGGTTGCCCAGAAACTCTGGCAGCACAGTCGCTTGATCCCGAATTGCTCGCCCAATTCCCGAATTCGATTCTCAATCTCCGCGCGCCCGTTGTAGCGCCGCCACACGCCCAACGCGTCCACGCTCGGCGGCAGGTTGGTCACCAATGTCTGAAACCGATACCCGGGCAGTTCCCACAACGTCTTGCCCCCGGCCTGCGCCCGCTCGGCCACTCGTTGCCGCAGCACAATCAACCGTCGCCCCGGTCGCTCCAAGGCCACTTCTTGCACCGCCAGCCCGGCCACTTCGGTGGGGTGCCACTGCGCGTCGTCATGGCGACACAGCGTCTGCACCGTCTGCGTCAGCCGCGCCACGAAGATGAAGCTCAATCCCAACGCCTCGGTCGCGTCCTGCACCCCGGCATCGCCGAAGCCCGCGTCGCCCCGCACCAGCCCGACGCGAATATGCGTCGGCAACGACGCCACGGTCTGGCGCAGAAACTCCGCCGCCCCGGTCACGCAGGCCGTGTTGCCGGGCCGCAGCCAGTAATTGGCGACCAGTTGGCTTTCGGCCAACGCCGCGATCAGCGGTCGGTGGCACGGCTTCAAGCCGTGGCGCGTGTAGCCCACGGCCACGCCCTGCTGATGGCCGTCCTCATGCAACAACGCCCACGAATCCAAGTCCAGCGTGTACCCGTCGCGCCGTGACGGCAGGGCAAACACCGCCCGGGTGTGCAACCCACTCAGGGCCTGACAGGAACGCTGCGTGAACACCCCAAAGAAGCGGCTCAAGGTGGACTGACTCGGTACCGCTTCGATGCCCAGCACCTCGGCCACGGCGGGGTCGCTTTGCAGCCACGCGACCCGGGAGAGCTTATCGGCCCCGACCAGAATCCCGCCGAGATAGCCCAACGCGATGTCGGCGGGCGTGAAGGCATTGGGACTGGTGGGCGCGTGCGGCAGCAGTTGGTCGAGTTGTTGGCGGAACTGTTGCTGCCGCAGAAAGTGACTCCAGACAATCATCCCGCCATGAGCGGTGAGCCGCTGATCGGTGAACCCGATTCGGATGGACGGTGACCCATGGTGGGTGTCAATCTGCAAGCGCACCGTTTGGTGCGCCTCTGGTTGAGGCGAGCGTGCGTGGTTTGTAGGCATACATCCCAGCCCACCAAACGGTGCTCACTCTTTCAAACTGAATCGTTCCGGCTAAGACAGTCGATAGTAGGTATGCTGCTAACGGGGCGCGTCCGACCTTCGGAATGCTTCCCGACACGCTGGCCGCGGCCGGCTCACTGGTCACACCTTCAACCGGCAGTATCCCTCCTACGCCAAAGCTCGCTTTCGCAAGCTTGACAGGCGTCACACCATATGCGAACAATTCAGCCGTTCGGCAGCCACTTGTTTCGTGGAGACGTGGCCATCGGGTCGCAAGAAGGTGAGGCTGGATGTTGCGGACCCGATATGGATTGTGGTTTGCTTGGCGAGCGTTGCTCCTGAGTGCGCTCACAACACCATTTGCTCGCGCCCAGTACACGGCCAATTTCCAAACCAACATCATCAGCGGCGTCACCAGCAACTGGTCGGGCGATTGCTACGTTGGGAACACCAATTTCGCCGACGTGTTGATCGTCCAAAGAGCCGGCCTGCTCGGCGACATTGCCGCGTTCGTGGGCAACACCTCCGCCAGCAGCAACAACAGCGTGCTCATCACCGATCCCGGCTCCGTCTGGAGCAATCACGCGTCGCTATTCTTCGGCGCGGCGGGTCCGGGAAACAGTTTGGTGATCAGTAACGGGGGACAGGTAGTTGGCTTTAGCTCATCGGAAGCATTCGTCGTGGGCGATAGCTCCAGCAGCAGCAACAACAGCGTTCTTGTCACCGGCTCCGGCTCCGTGTGGAGTAACGCGGGTGACATCACCATCGGCCTCTACGGCGTGAGCAACTCCATGACGATCGCCAATGGCGGGCAGGTCTACAGCTACCATGGCCTCCTCTCCGCCGGCTGCGGCCAAAGCGGTTGCATTGACACGGGCTACTGCTCCGTCGTGGTCAGCGGCATCGGCTCGACCTGGAGTAACGCCGCCGACCTGATCGTGGGCCTCACGGGTTCGGGAAGCAGCCTGGTGATCAGCAATGGCGGGACAGTCTTCAGCGCCAACGGGATTTGGGGAGGTAGTTGCATCGGACGTAATGGCGCCACGAGCAACAGCGTGTTCGTTGCCGGCGGCTCACTATGGAGCAATGTGACCCTGTACGTCGGCGAGAATGGCGCTTGGAACAGCCTCCTGATCGGCCCCAGCCTTGACGCGGCTGGCGGTACTGTAATCAGCAGAACCGGGACCATCGAAAGCAGCAGCAACACGGTCCAAATCGCCGACGGCGGAACCTGGCGATGTGATTCGCTCACCATCGGCAGTTTTGGCTCCAGCAATTCCGTCGTGATCAACGGCGGCTCCATCCAATCGACAAACCTCCTGATCGGCGCGTCGTCGCCGGGATGCGACAACCTTCTCGCACTGGACAGCGGCGCCGTGGTCGTGACCAATGGCGGGACCGGCGTGCTGGAGGTCCGCGACGGCGAGCTCGTCGTGGGCGGCGGTTTGCTCGAGAACGGACACTTTGGTCATCACTAACCCCTGCGCCTCGCTCATCCACACCGGCGGCACACTCGTCGTCAGCAACATGGTCGTCGACCCGAACTTGTTCCGCATCACCTCGGTCGCGCGGCAGACCAACGATATCGTCGTCACTTGGTTGATGGGGCCCGGCGCCACCAACACGTTGCAGTCCACGACCGGGAATGCCAGCGGCAATTACAACACGAACGGCTTCACCGACATCTTCGTCGTCACCAATAATCCGACTCTCGGCACGGTCACGAATTACCTCGACAAGGGTGCAGCCACGAATACGCTCGCCAGATACTACCGGGCACGCTGCGCGCCGTGAGGCATTTGGCCACACCGCCGGCAGGACTGATGCGCAAACAGAACCACGCAAGCCCCTTCACATCTCGATAACCTCACCGGCGACCGCGCTCGGCTGTAGCGGCGCTTCTATTAGCCGCTCAACTCCGATATACTAACCGCTGTGTTCCGATGAATCGTGAGACAAATCTTACCCGACGATTGTATTCGACCTGTGCGAGGTCCGAGTGGGGAAGGCTCGTACAGGATCCCTTTCACCGCCTTGAGTTCGATATGACCCTGAGGTTCTTGAGGAAGCACCTGCCCGCCAAAGGCCAGGTGTTGGACGCGGGCGGCGGACCGGGCCGGTACACGATCGAATTGGCGAAAAGGCGATACGACGTTGTCTTGCTCGATCTGGTAAGCGAAAACCTCAAGATCGCGAAACGCCAAATCAACCGCCGCGGGCTGGGCCGAAAAGTCAAAGCGATTGTCGAAGGGTCAGTGACCGATTTGTCAAGGTTCGCCGATAACAGTTTCGATGCCGTGTTGTGTCTGGGCGGTCCGCTCTCCCACGTCCAACCGAAATCCGCGCGGCAACACGCCGTTGCCGAATTGGTCCGGGTCGCCAAACGAAATGCGCCGGTGTTCATCTCCGTCATGAGCCGATACGGCGTCATGCTCGCCACCCCCGGCGGCTGGCCCCGCGAACTGCTCTACAAACGGCACTACGACAACCTCGCGTTCAACGGTGACGATTATAAGTTCTGCGGCAACGCCTATGGCCAATTTCTTCACGTCAACCGAATTGAAGGCCTTGGTGCTGACCAAAAAAGTGAAGCTGTTGGAACTGGTCGGCCTCGAGGGCTTGAATATCGACAAGGATGTAACCAACCGGTTTGCCAAGAAATTCCCCGGCGCGTGGCGCAACTGGATGGCCCTACATCGCAAATTGTGTTCCGACCCGTTCGTTGTTGACGCCAGCGGCCACATGTTGATCGTCGTGCAGAAGCGGTTGTAGGAACTGTGTGAACTGTCGAGAGTCAATCGTTGATTCCTTGAAACGAAATCGCGTGGACTGTATCGCACGGTAAATGGAGGTATTTCGGGCGCAATCAAGCCCCGGATGGCCTTGCCGTTACCACCGCAAATACATGCCGGACACCGCCTTGACAAGGTTCGGCAATCCTGTTACGTAGATTGTGAAAATTGGAACAAGGGGTTGCAGTTGGGCTGTATTTTGGTATCGGTCGCGTGAAAGATTTATACATAAATCAGTACCTTTTCGTCATCGTGTTCCTGCTGGTCGCGGTGGCGTTCCCGTTGCTGCCGCTGGCCATCGCGTGGCTCCTCGCGCCGCACCGTCCCGCCCCTACCAAGAACGACACCTACGAGTGCGGGCTGACTTCCAAGGGCGACGCGTGGGTCCAATTCCGCGTCGGCTACTACATTTACGCCCTCGTGTACGTGATTTTTGCCGTCGAGACGGTCTTTCTATACCCGTGGGCGGTGGCGTTCCGAGGGCTGGGCTTCGGTGGCTTCCTCGCGATGATGGTGTTCGTGCTCCTCCTGGTGGAAGGGCTGGTTTACGCGTGGGCCAAGGGCGCGTTGGATTGGAAATAACATGGCTGTCGACGAAGGTCTAAAAAGCGAGCTTCAGAAACAGGGGATTTTCGTTCTCACCTTCGAACAGCTTTACAACTGGGGCCGCAAAAGCTCGATTTGGCCATTGCAGTTCGGATTGGCCTGTTGCGCCATTGAAATGATCGCCAGCGCCGCGGCCCGCTACGATTTGGCGCGGTTCGGCGCCGAGGTCTTTCGCGCCACCCCTCGTCAGGCCGATTTGATGATCGTCGCGGGCACCGTCACCAAGAAAATGGCCCCCTTGGTCGTTCGCCTCTACAACCAAATGCCCGAACCAAAATACTGCATCGCCATGGGCGCCTGCGCCATTTCGGGCGGACCGTTCAAGGACGGTTACAATGTGCTGAAGGGCATCGACCGCTATATTCCCGTGGATGTGCATATCCCCGGTTGCCCGCCGCGTCCCGAGGCGTTGATTCACGCGATCATGACCCTCCAACGTAAGATCGCGAATCAGCACCTGGAGAAGGAAAACCGTCTGCGCTGGTACGATAAGAGCGCCGAGACCGAGTTTCCGATCCCGTCCTACGGCGACCACGATTTGCAGCCGCCCGCGAATCGCGAAGTCTGGCAGCTGCCGCGCGGCTATCGCGACGTGACCCTCGATGAGGTCAAGAAAGCCTGATGGAAGCCATCGAGAAAATCAAAGAGGTCGCCGGGCAGGCCGTTCCCGGTGCGCTGGTCGAGATTGTCAACTCGACACCCGCGGCCCAGCAACCGGCGCTGCTCGTTGATCGCGAGCATATCTATGCCATCGCGAAATTCTTCAAGGAAGACCCGCGTTTCCAGATGGACTTTTGCTCCTGTGTGACCGGCGTCGATTATCTGCAAAAAGCTGACAAACCCGGTTTTATCGAGGTCGTCTACCACCTGTATTCCGTTGCGCAAAAGCACGGGCCCATCGTTCTCAAGGTGCGTGCACCGCGCGAACTCGACCAGTGCCGCGTGCCGTCGCTGACCCCTCTCTGGCGCGGCGCCGAGTTTCAGGAGCGCGAAGCGTACGATCTCTACGGCGTGAAGTTCGACGGTCATCCCAATTTGCGCCGCATCCTGATGTGGGACGAATTTACGGATCATCCCATGCGCAAGGACTACGTTCCGCCGTCGGATTACGAGTGGGAGCCGACCCCTCACGACGACACGCTCCAGCGAACCGTCCAGACGGGGGGCATCACGCCGCCGACGGCCCGCGAAGAGTTGGAAGAGGCGAAGAAGAAATGATCCAGCCGCTGACAGACGAGAAGCGGTTCACGCTGACGCCCGGGTCGGAAGGCTTGATCGAAACCCAAACGCTCGAGGTTTCCATCGGGCCGCAACACCCTAGCACCCACGGTGTCTTTCGCATGGATTGCGTGCTGGACGGCGAAACGGTCGTCGCGCTCAAGCCCGTCATGGGCTATCTGCACCGCAATCACGAGCAACTGGCCGAGCGCATGGCCTGGCTCGGCTCGATGCCCTACACGGACCGTCTCGACTATTTGAATTCGATGAGTAACAACTGGGCGTATGCCGTTGGCCGTCGAAAAGCTTGCCGGACATCAAGGTCCCCGGAGCACGCCGAGTATGTTCGCGTGATCATGTCCGAGTTGACGCGTATCCTGAACCACTCCTGCGTCATCGGGTTCATGTTGCAGGATCTCGGCGCATGGGGCACGCCGTTGCTCTACGCCTTTCGCGAACGCGAACAGATTCTCGACCTCTTTGAAGCCGTCAGCGGTTCGCGCATGATGTGCAATTATATGCGCTTCGGCGGCGTCCGCGTTGACATGACGGAGAAAGATTTGGCCGTCGCGAAAGATATCGTCACCCGCTTCCCGCGTTTCCTCGACGAATTTGAAAAATTGCTCACGGGCAACGAAGTCCTGCTCGCCCGCACCCAGCGCGTCGGCATTCTGCCCAAGGAACTCGCCATCAACGCCAGCATCAGCGGCCCCATGGCCCGCGCCAGCGGTGTGGAATACGATGTCCGCAAAGTTGACAAGTACGGCGCCTACGGTCGCTTCGATTTCCGTGTGCCCTTCGGCGACGTCGGCGATGTTTACGACCGTTATTACATCCGCGTCCTGGAAATGCGCGAGAGCATCAAGATTCTGCAGCAGGCGCTCCGCGATATTCCCGCCGGACCGCACGTCGCGCCCGAGGTGAAACTCCGCAATTTCAAAATTCCGCCCGGCGATGGCTATGGCCGCATTGAGGCGCCCAAAGGCGAACTCGGTTTCTACCTCGTCTCCGACGAAGGTGGCAAACAGCCGTACCGCTACCATGTGCGTCCGCCGAGCTTCATCAACCTGACCACGCTCGAGGACATGTGCCTCGGCCACAAGGTCGCGGACGTCGTCATCATCCTTGGCAGCATCGATATCGTGTTGGGGGAGGTGGATCGCTAATGGGCTTCATCGGCAAAGGCTTGTTCGAGGGCATGGTCGTCACCGCCCGGAACTTCGTCGGCAGTTACTTCGACAAAGAGCGCATGGTCACCGTCCAGTATCCCGAAGAGCGTGTCCAGACGCCTGAAAATTCGCGCACGTTCCCGTTCCTCGTGTATGACGATGACAAAAGCCCGGTCGACACGATGCGTTGTGTGGCGTGCAAGATTTGCGAGGTCGAGTGCCCGCCGCAGTGCATTTACATCGTCATGGACCGCGATGAGAAAGGCAAACCGCGGCAACGCCCGAAGGTGTTCGACATCGACATCAGCGTCTGCATGCAATGCCAGATTTGTGTGGAAGTCTGCCCGTTCGACGCGATCAAGATGGACAACGACTACGAGAAGTCGCAGTACGACCGCTTTGACGACCTCGTCGAACACCTCCCCGACCTGCTCAAATCGAACGAGTATTACAATCGGATCAAGCCGACCGAAGCAACCGGCGTCGATGCGAAGCTCAAGGCGGAGAAGGAAAAGAAGGCAAAGAAGGCTGCTCCCGCTGCCGCCGCCAAACCGGCAGCGACAGTGCCGAAGCCGGCCGCACCGAAGCCGGCACCTGCCGTTGCCGCCGCTCCGGCTGCAAAACTCACGATTCCCGAAGACGCTCCGTTCACGCCTGAGCAACGTCAATGGCTCAGTGGATTTCTCAGCGCCGTTAGTGTTGGCGCCGCGCCTGCCGCCGGTGCTGCAGCGCCGTCAGCGTCAGCCCCAGCCGAGGCACCGGCTGCGGCCGCTCCCGCAGCAGCCTCAGCCGCGCCAGCCGCAGAAGCACCTGCGGGCAACTGGCCGTGGCACGACCCGGGTATGGGCATGCAGCAACGCCTCGATCTGGCAAAAGGCGCGCCGTTGGCGGATAAACTAATGGCCGCGATGGCGCAGACCGATTGCCATGCCTGCGGCTACGATTGCCGCGGCTATGCCGATGCAATTGCCGGCGGCGCAGAGAGCGATTTATCACTTTGCCTGCCCGGAGAAGCGGAGACCGCCAACATGCTGAAAAAGCTGATGGAGGAGGCAGGCAAAGCGTAAGAGTCGTGTGAGGTTTGACACGCGTTCGCTGTTTACTTATAACCAGCGAGCTTGGGGTAGGGGATTCACTTGGTTTGGAAACGACATATCAACAACTGCATACTTGGTTCGTGAACGCGCCGGACAGCGTCTTGCTGTGGGTGTCTATCGCGATTCCCATTCTTTTCGTCCTCTCCGTCTTCCCGGGCATTTTCGCCTACACGACACTCGTCGAACGCAAGGCGCTGGGCCGAATCCAGAATCGCATCGGCCCGAACCGCGTCGGACGCTGGGGCATTCTCCAACCGATTGCCGATGGGCTGAAATTGCTCACAAAAGAGGACATCGTGCCGCGGCGCGCCGATCAAATCGTCCATTTCCTTGCGCCGGTCATCGCGGTGATCCCATCGATCCTGCTTTTCTCGGTAGTGCCGGTCGGCACCAGGCTGGTCCCCGTCGACCTGAATATCGGGATACTGTTCGCGTTCGCCGTCAGCACCGCGAGTGTGTTGGCCTTGTTCATGGGCGGGTGGGCGTCGCGCAACAAGTTCTCGCTCCTCGGCGCCATGCGCGCCGTGGCGCAGGTCGTTTCCTATGAAGTCCCGATGGTGCTGGCGGCGGTGGCGGTGGTGATGGCCGTCGGCTCGCTCTCAACCCTGCGCATCGCCCGGGCGCAGAGTGGGGGAATACTCAACATCACCAACTGGTTCGTCTTCCGACCATGGGGATTTGTTGGGTTCGTCCTGTTCACGATCGGCGCGATGGCGGAATCGGCCCGCACGCCGTTCGACATTCCCGAGGCCGAATCCGAAATCATCGCCGGCTATCACACCGAATACAGCGGCTTCAAATTCGCGCTGTTCCAGATGGGCGAATATCTCGCGTCCATCGCCATGGCGGGGATCACGGTGACAATGTTCCTCGGTGGCTACAACGGCCCCGGCAGCGGCCCTGGCTGGCTGGGCGGCTTGATTTCCATGTTCTGGTTTTTTATCAAGCTGGCGTTCATGATCGTGCTCAACATCTGGATCCGTGGCACGTGGCCGCGGGTGCGCGTCGACCAGTTGCTGGGATTTGCCTGGAAAGTCCTCCTGCCGATGTCGATCGTCAACATCGTTGCGGTGGGCATGTGGCATTATCTGACGTTCCGGCCCTTGGCGTGGGTGGCGACGACCTTGTGGCTCGTTCTCTGGTTCATCACACTTTCCAAACTGGCCGCCACGGATGGTGTCGCCCCCCGAACGTATCGCTACGCCTCCTGATCGCCATGGAAGCCATCTTCTGGATTCTTTCTGCCATCACGGTGCTCGGCGCTCTGTTCGCCATCACGCTCCGCAACCTCATCCATTGCGTTCTGTCATTGATCCTGTTTTTCCTCGGCATTGCGGGACATTACTTCCTACTGCGCGCGGACTTTCTCGGAGCTGTGCAGATCCTCATTTATATTGGCGCGGTTGCCGTGCTGATGCTGTTTGCGATCATGCTGACACGACACGTGACCGGCGACGAAGGACCGCGCGAGGTTCTGGGTGGCAAATGGTGGGCGGGCATGGGCACGGCCGTCATCATTGCGGGGTTGCTGTGGGCGATTATTCGCAAAGACCAGCTTGCCCAGATTCTACCGGCTGGCGGAGCGCAAACCTCCGTGGTGGAAATCGGCAAGGCGCTGGTCGCGGATTGGGTCGTCCCATTCGAGGCGATGGCCGTGCTGCTGACCGCGGCGCTCATCGGTGCGGTCGTCATCGCGCTGGAGGAGGTCATCCGCAGGCGATGAACATCCCCCTTGGCGATTATCTCATGCTGTCGGCGTTTCTGTTCGCCATCGGCTTGTGCGGAGCGTTGTCGCGCAAGAACGCCATCATTGTCTTGATGGGCATTGAGATCATGTTCAACGCCGCCATCCTGAACCTGATCGTATTTTGGCACTACAAGTATTTCGCCACGCCGACCGCCTACATCTTTGCCATTTTCGCCATCTCGATTGCCGCCGCGGAATCGGCCGTTGGTCTGGCGTTGGTCATCGCCATCTACCGGCAGTACAAATCCGTCGATGTTGACGAGTTCACGAGCTTGAAGGGGTAGGATGGATCACACCGAATACCTTCAGCATCTCGCGCAGCAGCAGTGGCTGATTCCGTTGTTCCCGCTGGTGGCTGCGGCGATTCAGTCGTTGATGAAACGCCCTATGCGCAAAGCATCGGGAGCGCTGACCATCATCGCGATGGGTCTCTCGTGTATTTTCGCGCTCCGGGCATTCTTTGCGACCGTTGGCAGCGGCGGCGAGCACCACGAGGTCGAGCGGACGATCTTCAACTTTACCTGGTTCAAATTTGGGACCACGAGCCTTGATCTCGGGTTCATCCTCGACCCACTGACGGCGGGCATGGCCGCGATGGTCGCATTCGTCGGGTTCTGGATTTTCGTCAACGCCACGGGCTACATGGCGGACGACGAGAATTTCACGCGGTTCTTCTGCTTCCTGTCGTTGTTTGCCGCTTCAATGCTGGGCCTGGTCATCTCGAACAATTTGCTGTTGCTGTTCATGTGCTGGGAACTCGTCGGCTTGTGCAGCTATTTGCTCATCGGCTTCTGGTATTTCAAGCCGTCGGCAGCCGCGGCCATGAAGAAGGCGTTCATCACGACCCGCATTGGCAACGTCGGTTTCCTGCTCGGCATCGTGCTGTTGTACTCGAAGACGGGCACGTTGAACTTGTACACGCACGACACCCTTCATCCCGGGGCGCTGGAGCAGGTGAGTGCGCTGGCTCTGCGAAATGGCTGGTGGGGCCTGTCGGCGGCGAGCACGATTGCGTTTCTCCTCTTTATCGGCGCCATGGGGAAGAGTGCGCAATTCCCGCTGCACGTGTGGTTGCCGGACGCGATGGAGGGCCCCACACCCGTGAGCGCGCTCATCCACGCGGCCACAATGGTCGCGGCAGGCGTGTTCATGGTGGGACGAATGTATCCGCTCTTCACTGCGGAACCGGGTTCATGGGTACTGGATTTCGTCATGTGGATCGGCTGTATCACGGCGGTGTTTCCCGCGACGATTGCGGTCGCGCAGTTCGACATCAAACGTGTCCTGGCGTATTCAACGTGCTCGCAGCTTGGCTTCATGGTCATGGGCCTTGGCGCAGGCAGCCTGGTAGCAGGACAGTTTCACCTGTTGACACACGCGTTTTTCAAAGCGCTTCTCTTCCTCGGTTCTGGCTGCGTCATCATCGGCACGCACCACGAGCAGGACATGCGCAAGATGGGCGGCCTGCGCAAGTACATGCCCATCACGTTTTGGTGCTATCTCTTTGGCATGTTGGCGCTGTGCGGGGTACCGCCCTTTGCGGGATTCTTTTCCAAAGATGAAATCCTGCTGTCAACATTCCATCGCAATAAGTATGCGTGGGGCCTCGCAACGTTTGCCGCGTTCCTCACGGCGTTTTACATGACACGCCAGATGTACATGGTTTTTGCCGGTAAATGGCGCGGCGGGGAAAATGATCACGGCCACGACAAACACGACAAGCACGATGATCACGGGCACGGTCATCACGGCGGCGAACCGCACGAAGTGACCTGGAATATGTGGTTGCCGATCGCGGTGCTGAGTCTGTTCGCCATTGCACTCGGTTTCTTTGGCCAAAAATACGGGGAATATCTCGGCGTCGCGGGGGCGGAATCGGAGGAAGGAAGGGCCGTTGTCATGGGTGCTTCCCTGGTGGTGGTGGCGCTGGGTCTGTTGCTGGGTTGGGCGGTTTACGGCCGCAAGACCATGGAACATGCGACCGATGAAGACCCGCTTTCGGTGGCACTCGGAGGTCTGTTCACGTTCCTGAACCACAAGTGGTACATCGATGAACTGTACGACGTGACGATCATCCGATTCACGGCCACGTGCGGCGTGTTTTTCCGACTGGTGGACAAATTGGTTATCGATGGCGCCCTGCACGCCATCGCCTGGACGGCCTGGGGCATCTCACAATTCTTTCGTTGGATCGGTGACGAGTTCTTCATCAACGGCGGCTTTGACGCCGGCTGCGAGAGCGTACGGTGGGAGGGCAAGGAGTTTTCGAAGTTGGAGAACGGTCGCATCCAAAACTATTTCCGCGTGTTGAGCCTGGGGGCAGCAGTTCTCTTGCTGATTTACTTCTTCACATGACCCAGTCCTCGATCCCCTTGTTGTCGCTGATCACGTTCATGCCGCTGGTCGGCGCGGCCCTGATCTTGTTGGTGCCGAAGAGCGGCGGGCGCGAAATCAAACTGATCGCGCTGGGCGCCAGCATCATCTCGCTCCTGACAACTCTTTGCGTCTGGAGCCGGTTCGATCCGAGCGCGGGGTTGGCATTCGAAGAGCGCTGGTCGTGGATCCCCGCGCTCAACGTCGATTATCGCTTGGGTGTCGATGGCCTCAGCATGACGATGGTCCTGCTGACGGCCATCGTCACCCCGCTGGCGTTGCTGGCGCATTGGAAACAGGAGCGGAATGTGAAACTCTTTTTCATCCTGTTCCTGCTCCTGCAGACCGGCATGTTCGGTGTCTTTACCGCCCTGAATTTCTTCCATTGGTTCATCTTCTGGGAACTCGGGCTGATCCCGATGTATTTCCTCATCAAAATCTGGGGAGCCGAGGACCGGACGTACGCTTCGTTCAAGTTCTTCGTCTACACCCTAGCGGGCAGCGTCGGGATACTCTTGGCGTTTGCGTTTATCTATCTGGCGACAAATTCCCTCGACTTCCTGGATTTGCGCCAGAAGGCGGCTTCCGGGGAACTGGGCGCGGCCATCTCCAGGCTCGTGGCCAGCATCCACGAGCGGACGGGTTTCCATATCAGCGCATCGTGCTTCGGATCATTGCTGTTTTGGGGAACATTTCTCGGGTTTGCGATCAAGGTGCCCATCTGGCCGTTTCACACCTGGTTGCCCGACGCGCATACGCAGGCGCCAACCGGCGGCTCGATGTTGCTGGCGGCCGTTTTGTTGAAGATGGGTGTGTACGGTTTCCTGCGAATTATCCTCCCGATTTTCCCCGATCAGGTCCACGCGCATGTGCACGTGTTGCTGTTTTTGGCCCTGGCCAGTATTGTATTCGGCGCTTACGCGGCGCTGGCACAAACGGATTTCAAGAGGCTCGTCGCGTACTCGTCCGTCAATCACATGGGCTACGCGATGCTGGGCATTTTCGCCACGGTCGCCTCCGCGCCGAACGTGGCCGATATCGCGAACGAAAAATCCGCGGCCCTCAACGGCGCGATGCTACAGATGTTCAACCATGGCATCAGTTCCGCCGCGCTGTTCTTTCTGGTGGGCGTGATTTATGAGCGGACGCACACGCGCAAGCTTGAAGAATATGGCGGATTACGCCGAATTATGCCGATTTATGCCGGAATTCTGGGCATCTCGATGTTTTCATCGCTGGGATTGCCCGGACTCAACGGATTCGTGGGTGAATTCCTCGTGTTCAAAGGCGCATTCCCCATCGTCACGCTGGTCACGTCCCTGGCGACCATCGGATTGGTCATCACCGCCGTGTTCCTGCTCGGCATGATGCAAAAAGTCTGTTTCGGCCCGCTCAATACGAAATGGGCCGGTCTGCCTGACATGACAGGACGGGAAATTTTCATCGGAGCGGTGCTGATGTTTTTCATGTTTTGGATCGGGATTTACCCGGGGCCGATGCTTAACGCTTCCAACACGGCAGTGAAACAGTTGGTCAACATTTTCCAAGCGATGACGGTCGCGAAATTCTGACAGAACCATGCAAGTTGACTGGACAATTTACCTGACGTTCCTCGGTGTGGGGCTGATCCTGCTGCTACCCCGCGATTCGAAGAACCTGATTCGGTGGGTCGCGTTATTGACGGGTGTGGCGGCGCTGTTGGTCGCCCTCAAGGATTACTTCAACTACAACGACTGGGTCAACGCCCAGATCAGCGCCCATGGGGCGCTGCAGGACGGCTTCATCCAGATTGTGAACGTGCCCTGGATTCCCGCGATCAACGCGAACTACCATCTTGCGGTGGACGGCATCAGCTACCCGCTCATCGTGCTGAACGGGTTCGTGTGTGTGACGGGCATCCTATTCAGCTGGAACATCGAATCTCGCGTAAAAGAGTTCTTTGCGTTTTTCCTGACCCTGATCGCCGGCGTGTACGGCGTATTCATGTCGATGGATTTGTTCCTGCTATTCGTGTTTTACGAACTGGCGATCATCCCGAAGTACTTCGTCATCGCGATTTGGGGCTCGACGCGCAAAGAATACGGCGCGATGAAACTCGTGTTGTACTCGTTCGTCGGCAGCGCGCTGGTGTTCATCGGCATCTTGGCCGTCTATTTCAGTGCCGGCGGACAAACCTTCGACATTCTCGAACTGGCGAAGCACCCGATTGCGCGTGACGTGCAGGTGTGGGTGTTTCCGCTGATTTTTGTAGGTTTTGGCGTGCTGGCCGGCATGTGGCCGTTCCACACGTGGGCGCCGACGGGCCATGTTGCCGCGCCGACCGCCGCGTCCATGCTGCTGGCAGGCGTCGTGATGAAACTCGGTTCGTACGGATGCTTCCGCGCCGCGATGCTGCTGTTCCCCCAGGGTCTCGATCACTGGAGATGGTGGATCGCGTGGATCGCGGTGATTGGCATCGTGTACGGCGCGGGGGTCGCGTTGGTCCAAAGAGATTTCAAGTTCATCATCGGTTACTCGAGCGTCAGTCACATGGGCTTTGTGTTACTGGGCCTGGCAACGCTCAATCTGATCGGCATGTCCGGAGCGATTCTCCAGATGTTCTCCCACGGCATCGTCGCCAGCCTGCTGTTTGCCGTTGTCGGTCGCATGGTCTACGACCGAACCCATACACGCCAGTTGGATGAATTGGGTGGACTGGCCAAGGTCATCCCGTTTGCCTGCGTGACGTTCGTCATCGGGGGCGCAGCTTCCATGGGCATGCCCGGGTTCAGCGGATTTGTGGCCGAATACCAGATTCTCATCGGGGCGTTCCATATGCACCCGATACTGGCGCTCGCGGCCGGGTTGAGCATCCCGCTTACCGTAGCCTACATCCTGAATGCCAATGACAAGGTGTTTATGGAACAGGATCAACCCGCGGATGGCGGCGGGCATGGCCACGGTCACCAAGCGGGCAGTGGCGAGTCACATCCGGCCCTGCCTCCGATCACCCTGCCCGAACGGGTGGCGGCGATCATCTTGATGGCGTTACTGGTGATTGTGGGCGTGTACCCATCCATCATGCTAAACATGATCAAGGCGAACGTGCAATTGTTCCTGCGGGGTGCGCCATGATGCCCGTACCGGTACCGTATTTCGAAGTCCTGAAGGGACTGGGCGCGGAAGTGATCCTGACGCTGACCGCATTTATCGCGTTGACACTCGATCTCGCGTCGGTGCGCCGTGCGGAGATGACCGTGCGGTCTCGGACCATTGGCACGGCTGCCGTCGTTGGCCTGCTGGCGTCGATCCTACCCCTGTGGCAACAACTGGGTGGCCCGCGCACCGTGCTCCTGGGCGGGACACTGGCCGTGGATGACCTGATACTATTCTTCAAACTGGTGATCGTGGCGCTGGCGGTGATTACCGTGTTAGTTTCCATGGACTACGACGTTGGGCGGCATGTCGGCGAGTATTACGCCGTGTTGCTGTTCGGCGCAGTCGGAATGATGCTGCTGATCAGCGCGGAGGAACTGATAACGGTTTTTGTGGCGCTCGAACTGACGAGCGTTTCCTTGTACATCCTCACCGCTTTCCACAAGGGCGAGCTGCGGTCGCAGGAGGCAGCGGTCAAGTACTTCATGTTCGGGGCGATTTCGTCGGCATTTCTGTTGTTCGGGTTGAGCTATGTGTTCGGGGTGACCGGCACGACCGGTCTACAAGCGATCCAGGACGCCGTGAAGAAAACGGGCACCTTGGGGATGAGCCCGCTGCTGGCGACGGGCTTGCTGTTTACGATCATCGGCTTTGGATTCAAAGTGGCGATTGTCCCGTTTCACCTGTGGGCTCCGGATGCATATGAAGGCGCGCCAACGCCGGTCACCGCCTATATTGCGACGGGCTCGAAGGTCGCCAGCTTCTTCGTGTTGCTGAAGGTGCTGTTCGTGGGGTTCGCGGGACTTGAGGGCGTGGCGTTCTGGTTCTGGGGTCATTTATTCCCATCGTTCACGTCGGGGTGGACGATGCTTCTCGCGGTCACGGCGGCGTTCAGCATGATCCTGGGCAACTGCGCCGCGATCGTGCAGCACAATGTGAAGCGCCTGCTGGCGTATTCCAGCATCGCGCACGCGGGCTACATCTTCATCGGTCTGATCGCCGCCACGAGAATGGGCGCGACTTCGGTGTTGTTTTACATCATCGTGTATGCCCTGACGAATCTCGGCGCGTTCGGGGTTGTCGCCGCGTTGTCCAGACGGGCCGGAGGAGATGAAATGCAGAACTTTGACGGCATGGCGACGCGGGCGCCGTTTCTCTCACTGTTGATGTTGATCTTTGTGCTGTCGTTGGCGGGGATTCCCCCGTTGGGCGGATTTTTCGGCAAGTTTTACCTGTTTGCATCCGCCGTTCAGAAGGATGCGCAGCACTTTGGTTTACTGTGGCTCGTGGTCCTGGGAATCGTCATGAGCGCGGTGTCGCTGTACTACTATCTCATCCTACTGAAACATTTTTACGTGATCGACGCCTCCGACCCGAGTCCGATTATCACCCCGACGTATCTCAACGTCGCCTTGGGGATTGTGGCATTGGCCGTGGTCGCGCTCGGCGTCTATCCGAAGCCGATTCTTGAGCTTCTGAACACCTTCAGCTACTCTGTCGTAGCCGGGTTGGTGCGCTAACGCGCCACCGGCGCACGCAAGTCCGGATCACAGTCACAATGCATATTGACGGCTCAACGGCAATTGTTGGAGTCTTCGGCGCGCCGATCACCCACACGGCGTCACCCGCGATGCACAACGCCGCATTTGAAGCGCTGGGGATGAATTGGGTCTATCTGGCATTCCACGTCGACCCGCGCAACTTGCGCACGGCGCTCCAGGGCGCGAGAGAGATGGGACTGGTCGGCCTCAATCTGACCGTGCCGCACAAGATTCTGGCCCTGGACTGCGTCGATGAAATCGACCCCGAAGCCCGCAAGGTCGGCGCGGTCAACACCATCGTGATCGAGAAAGACAAGACGCGCGGGTTTAATACCGATGGCTCCGGTTTTCTCAAGGCCGTCAAAGAAGATTTCAACCTTTCGATCAAGGGCAAACGCGTGCTGGTGCTCGGCGCGGGCGGAGCGGGGCGGGGGATCGCCGTGAAATGTGCCCTGGATGGGGCCGCGAAAGTCATCGTGGCCAATCGCACGCTGGCCAAGATCGAGCCCATCGCCCGCGAGGTTGCCGGCACCAAGAGCGAATTTCAGTCGCTACCACTCACGGCGGACGCGATCCAGAAGGTGATCCACGAAGTTGACCTCGTGGTGAATGCCACGTCGATCGGGCTGAAGGAAGGCGACTCACTGGGACTGGGCGCCGAACTGTTCTCGCCGCGCCAGCACGTGTACGACACGATCTATCGTCCTGCGGAAACCGAACTATTGCAGGTTGCGGGGAGCGCAGGTGCCAAGGTGGCAAACGGGCTGAGCATGTTACTGCATCAGGGTGCGAAGGCGTTCGAGATCTGGACGAAACGGAAGGCGCCGCTGGCCGTCATGCGGCGGGCCTTGCGCGCCGCGATCTACGGGGACAAATCGTGAGCTGGTTGCGGCTCTATCTCGATTTCGTTGTCTTCGCGTTCGGGGCCGTGATTGGCAGCTTCCTGAATGTGTGTGTGCACCGCATGCCACTTGAACAATCGATTGTCACCCCCCCGTCGCATTGCCCACACTGCAACGAGCGCATCCGCTGGGTGGACAACATTCCCCTGGTCAGCTACCTCGCGCTCCGGGGCAAGTGCCGCACCTGCGGCGCGAGGATCAGCCCCCGGTACTTCCTTGTCGAACTGCTGACGGCTGTGCTGTTTCTCCTGATGTGGCTGAAGCTGACGGAGTGGGATCACCCGCCGGTCCAGGGCATTTACTTTCTGAAAGGCCCGATCTACTGGATGGTCATTGCCGGATTAATCGTTGCAACCTTCATCGACTTTGAGCACTATATCATTCCGAACGAAATCACGCTCGGTGGGCTGATTGTTGGGCTGCTGTTGAGCGCGGTTTACCCGCCGCTGCACGATGCGGATACAATCAAGTTGTCATTGTTGCGGTCGTTGCTGGGTGCGGTCGTGGGGGGCATGTCTCTGTTGACCGTGGCGGTGGTCGGTAAATTGATCTTTCGGAAAGAGGCGATGGGCATGGGTGATGTGAAGCTTCTGGCGGCCATCGGCGCGTTTTTTGGCTGGCAATCGACGTTATTCACGATTCTGGTTTCGTCGTTTCTGGGAGGCGCGGTCGGGCTGGTCCTCGTCCTGGGAAGCAAGAAGGGTTGGGAAAGCCGCATCCCATACGGCCCGTACATCGCATTCGGGGCGATGCTGTGGATGTTTTGCGGGCATGAAATTGTCAATTGGTACCTGAGTTTCATTCGAGGATAGGATGCCACAATTACGTTACTTCACAGCGGGCGAATCCCACGGCCCGTGTCTGATTGGCGTGGTCGAAGGCTTGCCGGCCGGTCTCAAGATCGACCTCGCGGCCATCAATCGCGATCTCGCGCGCCGTCAACAGGGCTACGGCCGAGGCGGAAGAATGCGGATAGAGGCGGATACGGCCGAAATATTGTCCGGCGTGCGGCGCGGAGAGACCATTGGTTCACCCGTCACGTTCACGGTCAAGAACCGTGACTTCAAAATCGACGAATTGCCGGCGGTGACGAAGCCGCGCCCCGGCCACGCGGACCTGGCGGGCGTGATCAAGTACGACCGCCAGGACGCTCGGGATATCCTGGAGCGATCCAGCGCGCGGGAAACGACCATGCGCGTGGCCATTGGCGGGGCGTGCAAACTTCTCCTGGGGGAGGTCGGCATCGACATCGTGGGGCACATCGTCAGCCTCGGCGTTGTCCAGGCGAAGACAGATGGCCTGACGTTTGCGCAAATCCGCGAGCGTAGCGAAGCCAGCAAGGTGCGCTGCGCCGATCCGGTGGCCGAGAAGCAAATGATTGAGGCGATTGACGCCGCCAAAGCCCAGGGCGATACGATTGGCGGCGTGTTTGAAGTGATCGCCGTGGGTGTCCCGATCGGGCTGGGAAGCCACGTCCAATGGGACCGGAAACTGGATGCCAACCTGGCGCGGGGCTTGATGAGCATCCAGGCCATGAAAGGCGTGGAGGTCGGGCTGGGGTTTGAAGCCGCGCGGCGATTCGGCTCGCAGGTGCATGACGAAATCCTACCGGCGCAGGACGGCATCCTGACCCGCGCGGGCAATAACGCGGGCGGCTTTGAGGGTGGCATGACGAACGGTCAGCCCGTCGTCGTCCGTGTGGCGATGAAGCCCTTATCCACATTGATGAAACCGATGCGGTCTGTGGATATCCAGACAGGGCAGGAAGTGAAGGCGACCGTGGAACGCTCCGATGTGTGCGCCACGCCTGCCGCAGCGGTCATTGGTGAAGCGGTGGTGGCGTTCGAACTGGCCAACGCGCTCCTCGACAAGTTCGGCGGCGACAGCGTCCGCGAACTTAAGCGCAACGTGGACAGCTACCGCGAAGCCTGCAAGCGGTGGTAGTGCCCCGCTGGGTTACAGGTTCTTCTTCAGTTCCAGTTTTGCCACCTTGCCGGTCGCCGTACGGGGAAGCGTTTCCATCACGCGGACTTCGCGCGGAATTTTGTAGTCGGCGAGCCGGTCGCGACAGAACTGCAGAATCTCAGTCGGATCGAGCTTCGCGCCATTGACCGCGCTGACGAACGCGATCGGCACCTCACCGCGTTTCTCGTCGGGCTTTGCCAACACGGCGGCCTCCCGCACGTTAGGAAACTGATGGAGGACTTCTTCGATTTCCCGGGGGTACACATTCATCCCGCGCACCAGCAGCATCTCTTTGGCGCGATCCACAATGTAGATGTAACCGTCGTCGTCCTTGCGGCCCATGTCGCCGGTGTGCAGCCAGTTGTTCCGCAACGCCGCGGCGGTTTCCGCGGGGTGATTGTAGTATCCGCGCATCACGTTCGGGCCGCGTACGACGATTTCGCCAACCTGGCCGGGCGGACGCTCGCGTCCCCGGTCGTCAACAATCTTCACCTCGATGTCGGGCAACGGCAGCCCGACCGAGCCCGGCTTTTGGACGCCGCGGATTGGATTGAAGGACACCACGGGGGAGGCTTCACTCAGGCCGTATCCTTCCAGCAGCGGGAAGTGAAACTTCCGGTCGAATTTTCCGAGCGTTTCGCCCGGCAGGGGAGCGGCACCCGAGACCGCGAGCCGCAGCTTCAGTACCCAGTGCAGCCAGAACGGGATTTTGGCATCCGCCAGCGCCTGGAACAGTTGCGGGATGCCAACCAGGATCGTGGCACGATTGCGAATGATCTCGCGCATGGCCGCCTTGAACGGCTGTACGGACCTAATGAGCACGATGCCCGCGCCCATCGACAGCGGCGTAAAAATGCACACGGTCAACATGAAACTGTGGAACATGGGCAGCAGCAGCGTGAGGCGATCGTCTGAGGTTTCCTCCAGGGCCTTGATGCAACTGCCGACGTTGGACGCGATGTTCCCGTGCGTGAGCATCGCGCCCTTGGATTTACCGGTGGTGCCGGACGTGTAAATAATCACCGCCAGATCGTCGGGCGACACCGCCGGCCACGTCGGCGCCGCCGTGGCCGCGCCGCGCTCGAGTTCGGGGAGAGGAATCGCGGTAATGTCCGCGAGCTTCGCGATCGTTTCGTCGAAATCCGCCGATGTAATCAGGCATTTGATCCGACAGTCGTCCACAATGTGCTGGATTTCGGGGGCTTTGAGAAAATTGTTGATCGGCACGACGGTCGCGCCCGATTTCAGCACGGCATACAAGGCGAAGATGAACTCGGGGCAGTTTTTCAACAAGATGCCCACGCGGTCGCCCCGGCCGACTCCGTAACCGGCCTGCAACCGCGCCCCGTAGCGGTGGATGTGGCCGGCCAGGTCCGCGTTTGTAAACCGGTCGCCGCCCCAGTAGATGCAGACCTTGCGCGGCTGCCTCGCCACGACCGCATCAAACTGGGCAATGACGGTTGACTCTGTCATGTCAACGCGTGGATGGCTTCTACCACAAGACTGACTTTTCTTCCGCCACAACCTTGTCGCCGTCCCACAAGGTTACGCGCCAAGCGGTAATCACGCCGCCCGAGCGGAACTGTTCCCCGCGCACTTCAAAAAGGTTCCGCTCGTCCCCATGTGGAACGCAGGTCTCCTCGAACATCTCGCCGGGCTTTCCCACCTGGCGATATTCGAACTTTACCAGGCTGATGGTCCTGGGCGTCCAGCGGACGTAGAATTCCTCGCGCTGGTCGTCAATGCTCAGATCCTGCGGTTCATAGCGAATGAGCGACGCGCGGTCCTCGATGAAATACTGACGGTCGGCGAGTTCCACATCCTGGAGGCGGGTACGGTTGGTGACCTCCAGCACGCGCGGTCCGGTATAGGCCGAACAACCCCAAATTAGCCCGAACAAGGCCAAACAAAGGGGGCTACGCGACCATGCCGGAGCACGACCCTCCAAACGAACCTCCTCACGGAGTGCTGGATTTAGCGGCACATTCATTCCTGTCGACCCTCGACGATCACGGTAATTTCGCCCTTGATCGAGCGGTTCTCAAGCTTTTTCAGGACGGACTCGAGATCGCCGCGGAGGAACTCCTCGAATTTCTTGGTCAACTCGCGGGCGACGACCACGCCGCGGTTTCCCAGCACGTCGCGCATGTCCCCGAGGCTTTTCAACAGGCGATACGGAGATTCGAAGAAGACGAGGGTGCAGGGCAGGGGAGCGAGGCGGGTGAGGGCGGTGCGGCGTTGCCCGGATTTGTGAGGAAGAAAACCGAAAAAGAGAAATCCTCCTTCGCGGCTCCAGCCGCTTCGGCGGACAAGCCCGCTTCCGGCAAGGGCCGCCGTGATGGCGGAGACTCCCGGAACGACTTCCACGGCGACTCCGGCGTCGATAGCGGCCCGAATCAAGCGCTGTCCGGGGTCGGACACGGTCGGCATACCCGCATCGGAGACAAGAGCGATCTGGCGGCCTTGCTGAAGCTGTACCAGCAATTCGGGAGTCCGTTTGGCCTCATTGAACTCGTGGTAGCTGACAAACGGCTTCTTGAGCCCGTGGCGGGCGAGCAGGAGTCCCGTGTGACGGGTGTCCTCGGCGGCGATGAGATCGGCCTCCCGCAGGACGCGCAGGGCGCGGAGGGTAATGTCCTCCATATTCCCGATGGGGGTGCCGACGATGAAGAGTTTGCCTATTCCTGAGGGCATGCGGCGACTCTATTGGGCTGCGGGCCAAAAGACAAGCTGATGGCAACGACGGGATACACGCGGGCACCCCGATACCTACAATACAGAGCAGCCTGCCTACGACAACCCGGGAACGGACCGGGGCGGACGCGCAGGCTGGTACAATGGGGGGCTACAACGAATAGATTCGGCGCTTCATAGAAGCGCCGCTACAACGGCGCGGCGGGATACCTGGACCCTTCGACTTCGCTCAGGGCAGGCTCTCGGCATCGCGCCCTTGTATCTGCGTTTTCTGGTAATGTTTCCGTGTGGCTGAGGAATGAACTTCAGCCACAGGGCCGCTCGTGGGGGGCATGCCCCCCACGAGCGCAACGCCGACGCGATCGTTCCCGCCCTCGAACCGCCATGGGCGCGTTCGTTTGTAGCAGGGTCCGTCGGCAGACTTTGGTCCTGTACTCGAACAGTTGCCAGAGCGGTGCGGAGTTGCCTTCCGACCAGCTCGTATGCCAAGGAGGAGTCTAACCATGTCACAGCCTGTTGTCCATGTCGGTCTGGATATTGCCAAAGCCCATCTCGATGTGTGTGCGTTGGATCAACCACACCCGGTCTCTCGCCGTTTCGCTAACCGACCGCTGGCTCATGCGGCGTTGGTGAGTTGGTTGCAGCAGTGGCCCGCCCGCCACGTCGTTTGCGAAGCGACCGGTGGTTATGAACGCCGTGTCGTGGCCGCGTTGCAGCAGGCCCAGATCCCGGTCAGCGTGGTCAACCCCCGCCACGCCCGGGACTTCGCTCGCGCCCAGGGCCGACTGGCCAAAACCGATCGACTCGACGCCTACATGCTGGTCCAGTTCGGTCAACGCCTGCAACCGCCGCCCACACCGCCGCGCTCGGCGGTTCAGCAGCAGTTGGCGGAGTTGGTGGCTCGGCGCACGCAGTTGCGGGGACTCCACCGGGCGGAGCACAACCGCCTGGAGCATCTCCAACATCCCGCCGTGCGTCGCCAACTGCGGGCACACCTGCGCAGTTTGGAGCGCCAGATCGCCCAGGTTGACCAATGGCTCGACGAGTTGACCCACACCACGAGCGAATTGCACGAGAAAGTTCAGTGCCTCCGCGCCGTCCGGGGCGTCGGGCCGATCACCGCCATCACGCTGCTGGCCACCGTGCCCGAACTCGGCACGCTCAATCGCCGCCAGGTAGCCGCCTTGGTCGGGGTGGCGCCGCTGAATCGGGACAGTGGCTTGCGGCGTGGCCACCGCCTCATCGCCGGCGCTCGAGCGGCAGCGCGAGCCGCCTTGTACATGGCGGCGCTGGTAGCGGCGTTTGCCAACCCGCAGTTCAAGGTGTTCTACCAGCGCCTGATCGCGGCCGGCAAAGCACCCAAAGTGGCCCTCGTCGCCGTGATGCGCAAGCTGATCATCCTGCTCAACCAACTGCTCAAAAATCCACAATTCCAACCCACATGAAAAGACAGTTGCTACAATGCGGACTGGAAACGGCGCGGCACGCGGACTATTGGTAAGCGCCGATGGCCCACGGACCCGATACTGGGCGTGGGTTGCCATCCTTGTCCGCCGTGAAACAGGGCGCCGGCCAGTTTGTCCCGTTACCGACTGCTCCGGTATCATTCGGAGCGAGGTGGAAATCATTGTTTGCGGCATACGGCGTATAGGAGATGAACGTGGCCTGTCCCGACGTGAATGGCCCGGCCAGATTCGCGGGTGTGACCGTGTTCCCACCAGCTTTGTTGTCGAAGCAGACAACATTGTTCGTGCTCGCGCCATTGGTACCGACGCAACTGATTCCGGCCTGGCTGTTGTTGGTGCAGAGGTTGTTGACGACGACGACATTCGAGTACGAGGCCACTGTATCGTAGGGCCCGATCTGAAGACCGTAGTTGGCATCGGCGAAGGTGTTGTTCGCAATCAGAAAATTGTACAGCAGGTTGGTCAAGCCGCCTTCGCCAAGGATCACGCAGACCGAGGCACTGCCGTTGGTGAACAGCGGATCGGTATAGTAGAACAGGTTGTTCAGTATTTGATAGTCGTGGTCCATGCCTCCGAAGATCCCAGCATATTCCATATTGACAAACGTACTGTCCATGATTCGCACAAACGAGTGGCCCACATCTGTCTGAATTGCTTCCTGATGCTTGCCGCCGTTGTACGCCGGGTTAACGATGGATGCGAACGTGCAGTTGGAAACCGTCGAATGATCCAGCGAGCTGATTCCCACATCGCCGTTACCGCCCACGACCCCATCGCGCAGGACATAGATCATTGAGTCATGCAGAAACAGGCTGGCCGTGTACGACGTGCTGCCCGCGACTGTCGCGAAATACCCGGGATAGTAGTCGGGCGTGATGGCCGACTGTATCAAAACGCTCTCCTCAGTTGCCCCGGGCGGCGGGTAGTGGGTGATGTGATCCAGCTCGACAGCGATGGGACTCAGCAGTTGCATTGTCCCGTAAACCGTCACGTGCCGCAGGATGACATTGTTGCAGCCGTTGAACAAAAACGAGCCGTCGGTGAAATTGGAGATTATCAGATTGTTCTGACCGTCGTAGGAACCGTCAATCGTGACCCAGGCCAGCGTGGCATTGACAGCGTTCGCTTGCGTGCCGCCGCCGTTGAGGATGACCGTCCCGTTATGACCGGCATCCTGCCCGACCGTGTACGTCACCGGGTTGTTGTTTGTGCCGTTGGCGAGCTGCCAGGTGGTGTTGCTGAGCCAATATGTTTGCGAGACGTTGCCGCCACTGATATACACCGTGTCCCCGGGGTTCACACCAGAAGCCGAGTTCAGGTCTGTCCACGCATTCACCCACGAGGTCCCATTTCCGAGACCGGTCGCTGCGCCGTCCACGTACCAGTTCGTGCCGCTGCCCCCGCTGTCATCCACCGGAGCCGGCGTCACCGTGATGCTGCCCGACCCGCCCGGCGCGAAGTTGCCGGGGAACTGGGCCAGCAGATTGTTGAAGGTATATGTGCCCGGGGCCAAGGGCACGCCATTGATCGACACCGCGCTGAACTGGCAATTCTGATGCAGAACCATGACGCTGTCGCTTCCCATCAGTGTGAGCGCGCCCGGCGTCTGGATGTCGTAGCCGACTTCGAGAGCGGCTCCAGGAGAGACCATGATATTACCCGTTCCCAACGATCCCTCGCCTGATCCGGTCAGATAGCCCCCTTGAACGTACCAGGAGCCACTATACGGATTGTTTATGCTCTGGACATCCAAGGGATCCGAGAGGTCGTCGTTAACCACCGTCAAATCGCCGGTGCCGGTGATACTGGCCTTGATCACGAAACCGCCACCATGCCAGATCTGGTAAATGAGGGAAGGTTCCGCCACAGCTATCCGCCCCGAAACCGTGAACGTTGAGCCATTCGCATTCGCCATCACTAGCAGGGTTCCGCCGTTGAGAACCAATCCCGGATTCCCGTCAACCCCGAGAAAAACCAAAAACTCTTCATTCGAACCGGTGACAAAAAGTCTGGCGCCTTGATCCAGCGTGAGTGAAACCCCCGGAAAAACCAGAAGTCGGCCCGTGGATGGGGCACGAACAAAACCTCCACTGAGAACTTCATAGGTGTTGCCGGTTGTGGGAGATACAGGGACCGGTTCGGTGTTGCCGGGTGTAAGAGATACAGGGTCCGGTTCCCAAATGGCATCATTCCAGGTTTGTCCCGTAACCTCCTGAATGGACGTTGTGAAATTGTCGGCCCGGCATACGACAATCGCCGTTGAGAAGGCAAGGAGGAGAAGAGCAACTCCACGGACGCAGCGGGACAGAATCTCGGCGCGATACCTAGACGACCGGTCAGGGCAGGCAGGCATCGCGCCCTACAATAAGTTTGGGATGCGTTAGCGGTTTCTGCTCTTCGTACCGAAGAACCTTGGCGATACTTCATTGTGTCGTTGTTCCTTCCAGCTTCATGGCTGGCGTTCTCTGGGTGTTTTTCATCACACCCGACCTAGCGGCATTCATGGAGAACCTGAAATGACTGGGTTCCCTATTTTCGACGGGGAAAACACCCTAGAGAATTCACCCCGAACGAGACTCTACCATGCGACTGCATCGCGACCGCTCGTCCGGGGTGAAGAGAACAACGGCGGTAGCAACAAAACAGCAGCGGCGAAATGGCCGCCGAGGGTATGAAACCTCTATCTCCTTGTACTATGTTATCCCAACAAACATTCCTGCTATACGAGCCCCCCATATCTTGCGGCAGTTACAGCCCAAGAAACTGGGGTAGAATCAGACTCTGTGCGCGAATTGTCAACACATTTCTTGCCTCCAGCCCAACTTTTTCTTTGGCCGGAGGGAGTGAAGGGATGAGGGATGGAGAGGCGGAGGGAGAATTCAAAATGGACGCGGGGGGAATTGCTACGGCGCGGCGCGCCCGGCCGGGGCGGTCGCGACCATCGCCGACTCGCTGAGTTGGCCTACAGACACCGTGACGCGCCGACTACCGACCCCCGGCCCCTCGAAGGAGGGGAGAGGAGACCAGCGCTGCCACACCCCTCACCTTAATCCTCTCCCCCAAGGGGCGAGGAGCCCGCCAATGAGGGATTTCAGGGCACTCCCGTCTCACCCCCGGCCCCTCCAAGGAGGGGAGAGGAGACCAGCGCTGCCACACCCCTCACCTTAATCCTCTCCCCCAAGGGGCGAGGAGACCGCCAATGAGGGATTTCAGGGCACTCCCGTCTCACCCCCAGCCCCTCCAAGGAGGGGAGAGGAGACCAGCGCCGCCACACCCCTCACCTTAATCCTCTCCCCCAAGGGGCGAGGAGACCGCCAATGAGGGATTTCAGGGCACTCCCGTCTCACCCCCGGCCCCTCCAAGGAGGGGAGGGGGGCATCCAGCGCTACAAGACGGATCGGAAACTCCCTTTTATGCTTTCCACACGGTTTCATCAGAGGTTTAATGGGGGTCGCACACTTGACCGGCGTGTAAGGAAAAATAGAGAATAGAATGTTATGATGAAACGGCGCGGCTATTTATTCGCGATGATAACAGCCTTGGGATTGATCGGATTCGCATGCGGACGGACCGGGTCCGACGGCCAAGCGCTGGAAACACAGTCCAACGAAACGAAGTCGGTTGGCACGATTGCTGGCGGGTCTACCGGCTCATTATCCATAGGCGCCGAGCCTGCCCGCGGATCTACCAATGGCTTTGCCAGCGCCCCATTCAACCTCGCCCTGCGAGATTGGTCGGGGCAGGTGGGCCTGTTTATGAAGGCCGAGGGCAGGGACCTGCAAACGCTCCAGTTGCACGACGGCACGGTATTTGTGGGCGAGGTCACAGCCGGCGTTCCGGATGGGCATGGCGTGCTCACCAAGGTGAATGGGACAAGCCTGGAGGGTGAATGGCGTCGCGGCAGTGCGTACCGGGTATTCGGTACATGGGTCGCACACGACGGCACGAAAGAGATTGGAACCTGGAACTACGACGGGAACCCCTGCAGCGGAACCATTATTTGGAAGGACGGGCGCGTTTACGACGGCGAGTGGAGGGTGATGGAGGGAGGAGAGAACGAGAGGCCGGACGGCACGGGGACGATGACCTGGCCGAATGGCCGCACCTACACGGGGCATTTTCTGGATGGAGAGATTGACGGGGCAGGAAAGATGAGCTATCCGGATGGCACGATCGAAGAGGGCACCTGGATGCTGGGCAAGTTCACGGGTTCAGGGTTGACGCCGCAGAGACCAATGCCCAATGATTTACGCATCATCGAGTAACCCGCAACGTCAGAAGAGCCAGGGCTGACGACGCGGTGGACCACCGATCTCGGAGTCTCGATCTCGAATTCAGGGGAAAGCGTGAGAGAGAGGTTGCAACGGCCCGGGAACGGCGGAACCCACCCCCCGCCCCTCCAAGGAGGGGAGAGCGAGAAGCGAAACTGGGAGACAAGACGGCGCTTCGTTTCGACTGGGCTCAACGCAGGCTCCGAAGCGCCGCTACAACGGCGCGGCTGGATACCTGGACCCTTCGACTTCGCTCAGGGCAGGCTCTCGGCATCCAGCCCTACAATACGGAGCAGCCTGCCTACAACAACGCGATAACGGACCGGACACGCAGGCTGAAGCCTGCGGCTACGCGGACGGCGCGGCGGGTCACCGCGCCCTACCGGCAAGCCTCACTCGGAAAGTTTCTTCTCGGCTTTTTTGACGGCGTTGAGGATGAGGGAGGCGCGGACGGCGCGGGCGAGGCCGGCGTTGTAGGGGAGATCGGCTGTCAGCGCGCCCTTTTCGTCATAGAGGGTAATTCGGTCGGTGACGATCGAGGTGATCATGCCGGCCAATTCGGGGGTAATCGGAGCCGAGAGTAATGACTGGCGAACCACTGTTGCCATGGCTGGCGGTGCCATCGATCAGGAACACGGTTCCGCCGGGCATTCTGGGCGATCATGCCGAACCGGATGATGGGATGGTTGCGGTCTTCCTCGGTTCCCAGCGCCAGCGGATAACCGGCGATCAGCACGCCCTTTCCCTCGACCAACGATGAGCCATTATCAAAGATCTCGAGCGGAATGGGCAGGTTTTCGATCTCACCGTTCTCGCCGGGCCCACGGATCGGGTTTATCACAGCGATATCATTTTGAGGGTCAACATACAGAACGCGGCATTGAGACCTGTGAAATCCCTTCGCGGTGTTGATTCCGGTATAGATACCCTTGTTAAGCTTGGCGGCGGTTTCCACGACGTGATGACAGGTCACGCCCACGACCGCCGTCCTGCCGGTCGCTGTCCCGCCGACGAAAAAGCCGCTCCCAACTGTCTGCCAGTCGTTGGAGTTGTCGCCCGGGACTTGAACGACAAAGACGGACCTGACCAGATTGGAGGCGGCCTGCTCGGTGCCGACGAAGGTGGAATCCGGGTTGGGCAATCCCTGGGGAGCGGAAACAACGTCGGCGCGCGTCGTGACAAGCGGCGTGAGAAAGAGGGCTAGGACGCAGATTGGCAAGCGCATGGTCGTTTCTCCATGCTCATGAGTAGTAGTCCGACGGGTTTGATTTGGCGAGAGCAAATTGGGGTCCAACCGTCGATTCACCACTCTACGTGATAAACGCTGGCGGCGCACTACAATCTCGGGGTGGCATTGGGGGCAATCGGGGCACCCGCAGGAAGCGGCTGAGCATTACCAACGCGGGTTACAGCTCGTTCCTGATTCAGTGGAAACGGGCGTCAATCTCGGGATTGTACTATCTCCATTGGGCGACCGCGAAGCGGCTCTGGCTCAGTTTCGCAAGGCTCTTCAATTGAGAACCCCTAACAAAACCGGTAGCCGCAGGGTTGCTGCCGGAATGCCATGGCTGCGTCTCGCCTTCGGCTCGGCTTAGCCTGCGCTGATAATCTGGTTTTCACGCACCCTAAAGGGTGCGGCTACGATCAAAGGCAGGTTTTGTTAGGCGCTCTAAGGCCGGAGTCGGCTGAGGTGCAGTACAATGTCGGGCGGACGCTGTTGCAGACCGGGAACATTGCGGAAGCGATTGCGCAGTACCAGCAAGTGCTGAAGCAGCAACCGGATTTTGAGCCGGCGAAGCAGGCGCTGGCCGAGGCGCAAAAACCAACGAATTCGCGAAGTAGCCAAGGCCAAGGGATGACGAGGTGCCGCCGCATGCGTTGCCGTGGAGAAATCGAACTCACACAAACCAGCCGCCAGCGCCACGCCCCGCGTCATTTACTTTGCAGGTTCCGCTCCTGACGCCGGGACTGGCTGCGATCTGAGCTGTGCCAAGAGCGATTGTGCCGCCTGATTCGCAGGGTCTGCCTTGAGGACCTCCTGCAGCGTGCGCGTGGCGTCTGCAACCTCGCCCAAGCGTGCCCAAGCCAGAGCCAGACTTACTCTTGCTGGGATCATCTGTGGATTGACGCGCAGCGCGGCCTGAAACTGCTCGACGGCTTTTGCGAGCATTCCTTCGCTGGCGTATACCGAGCCGAGATTTGCGTGAGCTTCGGCGTCCTCCGGGTGCACCATCAAGACCAACGAGAAATGCAGCCTAGCCTTCTTAAAGTTCGCTTGTTGGGCGTATGCCACGCCCAAGTTGTTGTGCGCGTCCATATTGTCCGGATGGCGTCGGACGGTGTCCTGCCAAAGCGCCATGGCTTCTGAGAGCCGCCCCTGCTGCGCCAACGTGGTAGCCAGGTTATTTGGGGTATCGGGGTAGTCCGGATTCAGGCGCAGGGCGGTCTGATAGCAGGAGATGGCCTGGTCAAGGTCGCCCCGTTGCACGGCGAGCCCTGCCAGATTGAACCAGGCCAACCAAGCGGCCGGGTTTTGTGCCACGGTCTCGCGCCAGAGGGTTTCGTCGTCATGGAAGAGACGTGACACCTGCCACGTCTGCGCGCCGAAGGCGGCAATGAGCATAATGCCCAAGAAGCGCAATGGGAGCTTGGCGAAAGCGGAGTATTTGGTTCGGGCGGTATCAACGGCGGCGCAGGCCAGAGCGATCACGCCCACGACTGGCAGATACAGCCAGTGGAGGGCGACATAGGAATAGCGGTAGAAGCCCTGGTCGAAGAAGCCCAGCACAGGAAAGAGCATGACCGAGAAATAGCCGAGCCCCGCCAGAGTACCCCGTCCCCAACCGTTTCGTTTCCACCAACAGATCATGAGTAACAAGACGAATGCCGTACCCGGCAGGAACGCGAGGGGGCTGGTGGCATCGATCTGCCATCGCGGGTAGATCATGGCGAAGCCCAAGGGCACGAGCACCTTGGCCAGGTAAAACCAGAGGGCGCGGCCGTGGATGGCCAGGCGCAAGAGAAAACCATCGGAGCGCACGGGCAGGCCGCCCATGACCCGGACCGCTTGAAACCACACGGCCAAGACCCCGGCGGCCATCGACAGCAGCAGAAATGGCAGGGAGCGGCATAGATCCTGCCAACTCACCCGTGACCGGCGCCACCACGCGAGGCCGAGGAGGATGAATGGCCCCATGACGGCGGCGGGCTTGGCCAAGAGCGAAACCGAATAGCACGCCAGCGAAGCGACATACCACAGCCATTGGTTGCTGGCTTCAAAGCGCAGGTAGGCCAAAACGGTCCCGAGAAAGCACAACATGGCGAGCGTGTTCTTTTGCTCGATGATCCAGGCGACGGAAGGGACGTTGACGGGATGCACGGCGAACAGGAGGGCCGCCGGCCAGGCGGCGCGCACATTCAACCGAGTCAGGACGATGCCCAGCAGGACAGAGTTCACGACGTGAAGCGCCAGGTTGACGACGTGATAGCCTACCGCGGAAGTTCCCCAGAGTCGCGCATTGCAGCCACAGAGCCGTCCACGCCACCGGATAGTAATCGGGCGCTTCGGGTAGAACCAAATGCGGCGCAGGCCGTCGGCGGCATGAATGATCGGATGCTGCACGATGAGAATCCAGTCGTCGAAAACGAAACCTGACCCCAGGCACAGGCAAGTAGAAAACAACCGCAGCCGCGGCAACGGCGGCGGCCCAGCGCAGATAAGC